>JAGOAJ010000009.1 GCA_017983955.1 Burkholderiaceae bacterium | reverse complement strand
TCTCCTATACTGGAACGCAAGCCCCGCAAGCGCGACGCTCCCAGTTCCGGCGTCAGTTCACCACGCTTGGCCATAGTACGTGGGCCGCCCTGGCTGGCTTGTATCTGATCCAGTATGTTTTGCGCCAAGCCCAGGCCAGGATTAGACAGCTGCAAGGCCATTTGCTCGTCGCCCAGGCTTTGAGCCAAACGGGTTTGCTGGCTATCAAAAGGGCCGGATTCCAGGGCCGTTTGCCTGGCCTGCTTCATCAGCTGCTGAATCATTAACGCTTCAAACTGATGGGCCACTTCCCGATTCTTATCCTGGGGTGCATCAGCACCGGCACGAACGCCTTTTTTCAGACTATTCAGATGGCTGAAATCAAAGTTGGACGTAGTGTCGCCCTGGGGCCTGGGAATGTAATGAAATGACATGGCCTGCCCTTAAATAATTTCCAGATCGGCACGCAAAGCGCCAGCGCTTTTCAGGTTCTGCAAAATAGACAACAGATCTTGAGGAGTAGCGCCCAAGGAATTCAAAGCCTTGACCACATCGGCCAGATTGGTACTGGTACTGACACGTTGTACGCTACCTGCGTCAGAACGCATTTCAATCTGGGTATTGTCTGTAACCACGGTTTGACCACCACCAAAGGGGGTATCGGGCTGACTGACTTCCGATTCACGGCTGATAATAATAGACAGGTTACCGTGTGCAATAGCCGCTTCTTCGATAGTCACAGTGCGGTTCATTACCACCGAGCCTGTACGGGCATTAATGATGACTTTGGCGCGTGCAGGCGGCAACCTAACTTGCAGGTTTTCCACCTGTGACAAAAACGCCGCCTGAGCGGCCGGGTCTTGGGGGCTGCGCAGCTGTATTACCCGGCCATCCAAAGCCAAGGCAGTTTGCGCGCCGAAATGTTTATTCAACGCAGTGACCATGCTCTGGGCAGTGCCGAAGTCGGTGCTGTTCAATTCCAGATTGATAACGCCGCCATTGGCGAAGGTGGTAGGCACGCTGCGTTCTATGATGGCGCCATTACTGATAATGCCGCCGTTTAACTGGTTAACCTGCACGCTGGAACCACCAGCCTGAGCGCCCGCCCCACCCACCAGCATATTGCCTTGCGCTATAGCGTAAACCTGGCCGTCAGCGCCCTTCATGGGCGTCATCAACAACGTACCGCCACGTAGGCTTTTGGCATTACCCATGGACGACACCACCACATCCACCATCTGGCCGGGCTGTGCGAAGGCAGGCAAACGCGTCGTGACGATGACGGCAGCGACGTTTTTCACCTGCATATTCGTGCCCTGGGGGACGGTGACTCCCAATTGCGAGAGCATATTGGTCAGGCTTTGCTGGGTAAACGGGGTCTGACGCACTTGGTCACCACTACCGTCCAGCCCCACTACCAAGCCATAACCAATTAGTTGGTTAGCGCGTACACCCTGTATAGACGCCAAGTCTTTAATACGTTCAGCGTTAGCGCTACCGGCCGCCATTAACAGGATCAGCGCAGCGGGCAAGCAACGCCTGCTATAGCGGATAAGTACGCTGATAAAAGTAGAAGTCACTAGCTAGACCTTGTTAAAACGGTGAAACATTCAGGAAAAATCGCTGTAGCCAGCCCATGTTCTGGACTTCATCCATGGTGCCCTTGCTGCGAAATTCAATACGCGCATCAGCCACCTGGGTAGACAACACGGTGTTAGACCCTGTAATGGAACGGGGGTCAACCACACCGGAAAACCGTATGTGTTCGCTACCCCGGTTGATTGCCATTTGTTTGTCACCGGCAATTTGCAAATTACCGTTGGGCAACACACCCACCACAGTAGTCGTCAGGGTGCCCTGGAACATATTGTCGGCACGGCTGGAGCCCTTGCCTTGTGCCTGATTCCCGCCTTCAGCATCGAAGTTTTGCTTGGGTCCCAGAGAGCTGGGTAAGATATCGGGCGACAGCCCTATGCCCATGGACGCACTACCTGTACGGTCAGTAGAGGTTTGTACGTTCTTAGCGGCATTGGTTTTTTCCTGTATGACCACAGTAACGATATCGCCCACGTTGCGCGGACGCCTGTCCTCGAACAAGGGATAATTACCGTAAGAGCCAGGCTGATAAATAGACCCATTGGCCACCGCTGTAGGTAGCGGCGGCAAGGGCGGCGCAGCCGTCAGCGGCCCGGTAACTATGGGCTCTGGGGGTATCAGAGCACAACCGGACATCAGCACTACCGCAAACAGGATTCCAAAGCGAGAAAGGCGTTTTAGCATGTACAGTCTGTTCTATCTTATAACTGAGTCAGGCGAGCCAGCATCTGGTCAGATGTCTGTATTGCTTTACTGTTCATTTCATAGGCGCGCTGGGTGGTGATCATATTGACCAGTTCTTCAGCAACGTTGACGTTGGACGTTTCAACGTAGTCCTGCAGAATCAAACCCGCGCCATCCAGACCTGGCTGGGCAAAGTTAGCCGCCCCAGAGGCATCAGTTTCCGCATACAGGTTTTCACCCATGCTTTGCAAACCTGTAGGGTTAACAAAGGTAGTCAGTTGCAGCTGACCCAACTGCACGTTGGTACCAACAGCGCCCGGCTGAGTTACCGACACCGTGCCATCACGGGCTATGGTGATGGTCAAGGCATTGTCAGGGATATTAATGGGTGGCTGTATGGGGTAGCCGCCAGCGGTAACCAGTTGACCGTCCTGATCAACCTGCAGGCTGCCATCACGGGTGTAGCTAAACGTGCCGTCAGGCATTTCAACCTGCAAGAACCCACGACCCTGAATCGCAATATCCAAAGAATTACCTGTATCACGCAAATTACCCTGGGTATGTATGCGCTCAGTAGCCACCGTGCGTACGCCAGTACCAATCTGCAAACCTGAAGGCAGTTGGTTGGCTGCACCTACCTGAGCGCCAGGCTGACGCACAGTTTGGTACATCAGGTCTTCAAACACAGCGCGGCTGCGCTTAAAGCCCGTAGTATTTACGTTGGCCAAGTTATTGGATATGACATCCATATTGGTCTGTTGCGATTCCAGACCCGTTTTAGCTATCCATAATGAACGTATCATTTTTTATCCTTAATGTGTCACAGACCGGCTGCGACCACTTGATCTGGTTTACCCGTTGGACGACAAGATTGAATTAGCACGTTCAGCATTGCTGCTGGCGTCCTGGATGATTTTCATCTGCATTTCGAATCGACGTGCATTGGTGATCATGGCCACCATGGCTTCGGCCGCACTGACGTTGCTTTTTTCAACAAAGCCAGAAATCATGCGCACTTCTTGATTCGCAGGCGCTGCCTGGCCACCAGCCAGTCGATATAGGCCATCATCGCCACGGATCAAGTCGCCGGCGGGCGGATTAACCAGTTTTAGCTGACCCATGACCTGGATATCAGCGGGGTTATCGCCTGCGCCCAATGCAGTAATCGTGCCGTCGCCAGAAAAAGTGACGCTGCCACGTTCCGGTAATTCCACAGGACCGCCATCATCAGACAAAACAGGCAGACCAGCATGGTTAACCAGAATGTTTTCCGAATTAATCGCTAGCTCACCATTACGCGTATAGGCTTCGCCCTGAGGTGTTTGCACCGCAAACCAGCCATCGCCGGTAATGGCCAGATCCAGCGCATGGCCGGTTTCAGCCATCACGCCTTGCTCAAAGTTGCTGCCCGGCGTGGCGGTTACCGTGCTGACCCGTGTGGGCAATTCGGTAACGCCCACCACGGGTACGGAACGATAGACAGCCATTTGCTCGCGAAAGCCGGTGGTGCTGACGTTGGCCATGTTGTTGCTGATGATGGCCTGCTGCTCCAGGGTGCGAGCAGCCCCGGTGGCAGCGGTATAGATCATGTGGTCCATGAATAGCCTTAGCGCATGGTGATCAGGGTTTGCAGTATCTGATCCTGGGTCTTGATGGTTTGGGCGTTGGCCTGATAAGTGCGCTGAGCAATGATCATATTGACCAGCTCCACGCTCATGTCGACGTTGGACTCTTCAACGGCTTGGCCGCGTATGGTCGCCATGCCGTTCTCACCGGGACGACCATAGGTAGGCTGGCCAGATGCCGAAGTTTCTATCCAGGCGTTACCGCCCACAGGTTGCAAGCCTTGCAAGTTGTTGAAGTCAGCCAGAACCAAAGTGCCCATGGAGCGGGTTTCACCGTTGGTATAGCGGGCCTGTATGGAGCCATCAGTGCCTATGGACATGCTGGCGTATTCGCCGGTGGGAAAACCGTTCTGTGTAAAGTTGGTCGCAAACGGGCCGCCAAACTGGGTAGTGCCGCTGTAGTTCAAGCTGATGTTTAGCGGACCAGCGGGTGAAGCAGCGCCACCGGGATTGCCAAAAACCAAATCAACAGGTACCTCTGGTGACTCCAAACGACCAGCAGCATCGAAACGCATTTCCTGCATGGAACCAGCAGGAGCATCCAATGGCTTGCCATCCAAACGATAGTGAACTTCCCAAACGCTTTCTTTGGTTGCTGCATCACCTCGAAGCTTTACGTAATACTGGGTCAGCTCGTGCGAGTTACCCAGAGAGTCGTATACGTTAATACGCAAAGAGTGCGAAGGGTTATAGCTGTCAGGGTTGGCTGGATCAAAAGCGATAGGAACATACTTCTCGGGGGCATAGTTTGCCGCACCTACGGCTGCTAAAGCAGCATCATCTAGATCAACGTCAGTAGTACCGTTTCCTCCTGTTACCTCAATAAGAGTAGGACCAGGCCCGGTAGAGTAAAAACCATCTGGCGGAGGTGTTCCATTCCAGACAATAGCACTGTCAGGATCAGCAGGATCAAGCCTGGTAAAGGTATAGGTGCCCGTTACAGCAGTATTACCAGCAGCAGCCGTAGCGGTTAATGTAATCTTCCCATCCACAGCAGGCGTAAACCCGATCACTGGGCTATTCGCATCCAAGTTAGCCTTAGTCGTCAAGTTACTGCTGGCCAGCGGTGGAATATTACCCACCGGCACTTGCACAGGCACCATGTTCGTGCCACCTGGCGCATAACCTGTCAGACGCTGGCCCTGGGCGTTGACGATGTTGTTATCTTTGTCGGCAAAGAACTGGCCGTTACGGGTATACAGCACGTTACCGCTGGGGTCCACCACGCGGAACAGCCCCTTGGCCCCGTCGATCGCCATGTCAAATTGGTTACCGGTACTGGCGACCGTGCCCACAGTAAAGCGCTGGTTGATGCTGGCAACGGAAGTACCTATACCCACGCGTGAATTCGCGTAAACGTCAGCGAATGTGGCAGTGCCAGCTTTAAAGCCTACTGTGCCCGAGTTGGCGATGTTGTTGCCAATAACGTCCAGATTCTGCGCTGCAGCATTCAAGCCGCTTAAACCTTGTCCGAAACCCATGATAAACCTCGTGTAATCTTAAGAATATGTTGAGTGAACGGTGCCCTGCACCATCCATCAGAAATATGTGCTGCTACGTGTGTGCTACATGATTTTGCGGATATCCAGCAACGAATAGCTTCCTGCCAGACCCATGTCGATACGTAAGCCCTGAGACGTATAAGCCACGCTGGACACGGTGCCGTGGGTAAGCGCTTCGGCAGCTACGGGCTGGCCGTTCGCATCCAAAGCAGCCACGTCCACGGTGTACTTGCCTTCAACCAGCTTAGTCCCGCCTTCACCCAGTCCGTCCCACTCGACGGAGTACACGCCGGCCTCTTTACTACCCAGATCAATTTTGCGCACTAGCTGCCCATCGGGGCCCATGATGCTGACCACGACCTTGGCGGCGGGCGATACGACATCGACCCCAAACGGAGTGGCTGTAGCCACATCGTCATTCACGCCCAGGGACACTTTGTTGCCCGGCACCAAAACGCCCTTGCCGATTAGCGCAGCCGCCTGCATGGACTGGGAAACGTCCATTTGGCCGGATAAAGCCAGCAAAGTATTGTTCAGTTGATTAATGCCGTTCACTGTGGATAGCTGCGCCATTTGCGACGTAACCTGGGCGTTATCCATAGGGTTAAGAGGGTCCTGGTTTTGCAACTGGGTAACCAGCAAAGTCAGAAAGCGATCTTGGGTGTCGCCCATAAGATCGCGGTTTTGCTGATAGGCTGCCAGCCCTGCTGGGTTGTTGGTGTTATTAACGTTATTGACTGCAGTCATGGAATTCCTTTTTACTGACCTATGGTCAGGGTCCGCATCATCAGGCTTTTGGCGGTATTGATGACTTCGACGTTGGCCTGATAAGAACGCGAGGCGGAAATCATGTTGACGGTTTCAGCCACGACATCCACATTGGGCATGGCGACATAACCATCGGCATCGGCCAGGGGATTTTTGGGATCGTATTGCAGGCGTGGCGCTGCGTCGCTTTCGACGACGCCTGCCACCCTGACACCACCTACCGACTGTGTACGGGCGGCGCCGGGTGCAGGCATCATCTGGAAGACGACCTGGCGCGCGCGGTATGGCTGGCCATCTGGCCCTGCCACGCTATCGGCGTTAGCCAGGTTGCTGGCGGTGACGTTCATGCGCTGCGACTGCGCGGTTAGCGCCGATCCGGCAATCTGAAAAATACTGAGTGTGGACATAAGGTTTTCCGTTAATGACTGATGTTTATTGCTGCATGGCAGCCATCATGGCTTTGACACGACTGGAAATCAGCGTCAAATCGGTCTGATAGCGCTGGGTGTTATCAGCAAACTGAACACGCTCTACATCCATATCAACGGTATTGCCGTCCAGACGCGGCTGCAGCGGCTGGCGGTATAAAAGTTCGGCCGGTCCGGGGCTAAGCGCGGCAGCGGGTATATGACGTGCAGAGGTCAACTTCAGATTGGTGTCAGGCAAGCGCATACGCTCGCCCATAGCGCTTTCCAAAGCCGCGTTAAAATCAAAGTCACGCGCCTTGTAGTTGGGCGTGTCGGCATTGGCAATGTTTGCCGCCAAGACTTCCTGCCTGTGCTGGCGCAGACTAATCGCCTGCTGATGGAAGCCAAACTCCTGGCCTATACGATCTATCATGTGCGTTATCCGTCATTACAATAGGTGACAGTACTATCGTAGCCTTGGCGCAGCGCACATAAACCCTGAAACAAGCCACTATTTGTCCGTCAGTTCCAAGTATGCTTGCCTGCCTGGTTTTCCCTACAATATGGGCATGCTTAATACTTCAGCATCGAACACTGCTAATGTGCTGACGCCTCCTGCTCGTCAGGGCGACGCCAAGCGGCGTCATACCGGTCATCGCCTGGTACGCCAGTGGCTGGTTAGCGCATTGCTGGCCACGCCAGCCTTGGCGACAGCTGCCGCCACGCCAGTCTTACCGACTCAAGAAGCCGAACATGTGGCTACCGTCGTGCGGGAATTCCTGCAATCAGCCGCCAGCAGCTATCCCGGCTCGGTGCTAATTACAGTAGATGCATCCCGCATAGCACGCCAGCCTGCCTGCAGCCAGTTGCAACCCTACCTGACCAGTGGTCAGCGTCTGCGTTCCCGCCTTAGTGTGGGTGTGCGCTGTATGGCGCCTACGGCCTGGAATGGCTATGTGCAGGCTAACTTAAGCATCCAGGGCTTTTATTACGTCGCCAACCGCGCCATACAGCCCGGCGATGTTATTAGCCTGGATGACCTTAGCGCACGCGAGGGCGACTTGCTGAAATTGTCGCCAGGCATAGTCACCGACCCCAGTCAGTTGATAGGTCATCTGGCCACGCAGCGCATTAATACAGGCACGCCAATAAAAGCCAGTGCCATGCGCGACCCGGACTCTATACAGCGTGGTCAAATGATACGTACCGAAGTGCGCGGCCCCGGGTTTATTGCCAACGGCGAAGGCCAGGCTATGCAAAGCGGATCACCCGGCACCCAAATACAGATAAAATCCAGTTCAGGACAAGTAATTACCGGCACGGTACTGAACGCCACCACGGTATTAGTGATGTAAATAACATTAACTTGGCCTACTTTCCCCGTACCATTTGCATACAGCTTCGTAAGTTATGGTAAAAGCCTGGACCAGCACTAAAGATTCCGCCAACCCTACCGTTACATTAACCACAGAACATCAAACTTACTTGCCTGCCCTACCCGGAGACTGCTGTGAAAATCACCTCTACCCCTGTTAAAAGTCCGCTTGCTGGCGTTACAGCCGCCACGCGCACTGACAGCACGGCATCGGCAGGTTCGTCCTTGGCTGGCGCTGGCGGCAAGTCCTCGGTTGACCTCAGTTCGGCGGCACGCCATCTGTCCAGCCTGCAAAATAGCGAAAACGATATCAATATCGCCCGTGTTAAAGAAATCCGTGACGCGCTGGCTTCAGGCGAACTGAAAATTGACCCGAATCGTATTGCCGATGGTCTGCTGGCTAGTGTGCGCGATCTCTTGAAGTAATTTATGACCGACACCCTGCAGCAACTACACGCCTGTCTTAATCAGGAAATAAGTCTGGTTAAGGAATTTAGCCAACTGCTTGAACAAGAAGCGCAACTGTTAATAGATGCAGCGCCTACCGAGGCGCTGACCAATAACACCGCAGAAAAAAATCGACTAGCTGATCAAATCGCCGCATGGGACGAACAGCGCTTAACCTTGCTGACTGAATTGGGCTATAGCCCCGATAAAGACGGCCTGAATGCAGCGGCTGCACAGCACTCTGAACTTGACGCCACCTGCCAGACCCTATATCAACTGGCCGATAATGCGCGCCAATTGAACGACAGCAATGGCCAGCTAATCAGTACCTTCATGGCACATAACCAGCAGGCGCTAGACACACTGGCGCGACTGGCTGACCCAGGCCACCTATACGATGCCAGCGGTCGCTCGCGTCCCGGCAGTAAAAAGCCCAAGACCAATATCAAAGCGGGCTAATCGTTTCCACCCGAACGGATCATTAAGCCTCGGTCATTTCTTTCAAGGCAAACAGCTTGAGCATGGCAGGCACGGTCGCCTGCTGACCCAATGTGGGCTTGCCAATAATACTGGCGGCCACCAGTCTGGCCTGCTGGGCACTAACATCCTGCCTAAGCTGCCAGGCCGCCAAACCTAACTGGGCGGCAATTAATGCCATTTTCTGTGCCCCATAGTCAGCATCCCTATCGCTCAGATGCTGCCAGGCCTTGGCGGTATAGCGCAAACCGTTTTTAGCTTCGGCACGCAACAACAACCAGACAGCCAGCTTATCCGGCGCGACCTGGTCTTGGAATACATTGCTTAGGCCGTAAAAGGCTTTCACCAGTACGCCGGTATGACGATTAAGTACTCGCAGCGACACCAGTTGCACAGGCAGATCGGCCTGCTGCCGGGCAGCCAAATGCACGACTTGATGACCCAGCCACAACACCACGTCATTAGCCGCTAAGCCCGCAATTTCACTAAGCAAAGGCAGCGTGGCGGTATCGCTAATAGGCCGATGTGACAGCGTTTTGGCCACAGCCGCGACGGTAGTCCCGCAGGACTCGTGCTGCACCCGCGCTACCGACGAGCTTTGCATCAACCAGGCCGCGCCCAGATCAGTCACTTGACGCAACACGGCCGCGCTGGCAGCATCAAACAAATGCACTAACGGCAGACGTGGCTGATACTGATGCATATGTTCCACCTGCCCCAACAAAGCCTGGGCTGACGTAGGCGCAACCGGTGCCGCGGCCCCGCAAGTAGACTGCCAACCATAGTCCAACGCCAATTGCTGCATAGGCGTAGTCAAGGCCCCGCCCCTATCATCCATCAGCAAGCTAACGCGCAATGATCCGCGCCCGCCCGATGCCAAGCCTATGCGTAGCTGATCGTGCATGGCCAACACATGGTCGTAGCCCTGATCCGCCAGATCATACTGGGCGGAGCGTATCATTTGCTCCAGATAGGTGGACAAGGCAGCCGTGTCGGGCGGACTGGCATTCAGGCCCCGCCACAAATCATAGGCCTCGGATACCGCAACGGCATCGTCTATGTATTTACACGCACCCTGCAAGTCGTCCATGGACAAGTCACGACCAGCCACCGAAGTCATGGACAACAAACCGGGCAATAAGCGCTTGCGACGGTTTTCAGCGGCTTGCACGCTGGCCGTATTTTCGGGCGGCCGGGTAAATGACATAAGGGCGGCAAAGTCGGCCTCGGAAGGCGCGTACAAAGCGCGGCTTTGTTTATTCTGCACCAAGGCCTGGTCAACCAAGTCAGTGGCCGATAGCCACACTAGATTTTCTGGAACCTTCTGGCCATTGGACACGTAATGTATCGGTAATTGATAGCGTATGGCCGTATCCAGCACAGCGCCCAGACGGCTGGCTTCGTCTATCTTGGTAACGATGCAGCCCTTCAAGGCCACCCCACCATCGTTGGCGTAAGTACGCGCCACTTCATCCAAGGTATCGCCATGACTGGACGCGTTCAACACCAGCAGACGCTGCACCGAGCGGCCACTGCTGGCCAGCATGGCCGCCTGCTCTGTAATATAGCGATCACGCTGGCTAATACCCACGTTATCTATCAATATGGTTTGATCGGGGCGTATGGCCTGCATGACCTGCTGTAATTCAGTGGCATCCTGCACCACATGCACAGGCACACGCAGAATTTGCCCATAGATTTTCAGCTGCTCGTGGGCCCCTATCCGGTAGGTATCTGTGGTGACCAAGACTAGGTTTTCGGCACCCCAGCGCTTTACACAGCGCGCTGCCAGCTTGGCGATGGTAGTGGTCTTTCCTACCCCTGTAGGCCCGACCAGCGCTAGGGCTAGTCCCGGCTGCCATAAGTCGTCCTCGGAAGCCAGCACGGGCAAATGCCTGACCAGTTCGTTACGCGCCCACTGGAAGGCGGCCTTGCCCGCTAACTGGCTGGGCAGGCGCTTAAGCATGGCACGCAACAAGGCGGTACTAAAACCATAACCCAGCAAGGTCTGAAACAAGGCCGCAGCCTGGGGTGCGCCCTTAAGCTGATTACCCCACAACAAATCGTCAATGCGGTTTTCCAGCGCACCACGCATCTCGCCTATGGCACCCATAACGTCTTCATCGGCGTCCAAAGAAGGCGCTGCCATATGGGGCGCACCCGCAGCCTGAACCGCACCAGCGCGAGACGGCGAGGGCACCGCACCCGTGGGCGTAGCAGCGACGGCCGACGCTGAGGTCGGGTCCGTGGCCAGGATTTCCACCCCGCCATTGACCCGGCGATTGGATACGATCAAGGCTTCGGGCCCCAGGGCCAAACGCACCTGACGCAGGGCCTCCCGATTCGTGCTGCCAAAAAAGCGACTTATATTCACTCTGTAGTCCCGCCTATCACTGCTGTCACCCTAAGAAGACGCTCTTCGGGGATTTCTATATTAGAAAGTACGCCCAACTGCGGAAAGTGGTGCCGCAGGAAACGCGCCAACGATGCCCGCAAGACGCCGGGAACCACCAGTACCGTGGCGTCCCCATTAGCGTCCTGAATGTCGATGGCTCGCTTAGTATCCATAAGCACGCTTTCGGCCAGACCAGGCTCCAACGCACCGCTGGTGGTCAAGGCCTGGGTAAGCACACGCTCTAGACGGGCATCCAATCCTATGACACGTAGTTCGCTATCACCAGGGAACCACTGCTGCGTAATCGCCCGGCCCAAAGCCGCCCGCAACAGGGTCAGTAACTCGCCAGCGTCAGGACCGGTTCCTGCTGGATTCAAGGCCGCCAAGCGCGGCGCGTGTTCAGCCAGGGTTTCGACGATGGTACGCACATCGCGTATAGGAACTTCTTCATTCAGCAGACCACGCAACAGTTTTTGCAGCAGGGTCAGGCTAACGGTTTTAGGCACCAGGTCTTCGACCAGCTTGGGCGCCTCACGGCCCACGTGATCCAGCAGTTGCTGCACTTCCTGACGACCCAACAACTGCGCGCCATAGCGATGCATTAAGTGGTTCAGATGGGTAGCAATGACGGTGCTGGTATCCACAACGGTATAGCCAGCAATCTGGGCCTGCTCACGCAAGGCCACATCTATCCACACCGCGGGCAAACCAAAGGCTGGATCGGTAGTCACCGTGCCGGGTAACTGCATGGTGACGCCACCCGGATCTATGGCCAGCCACTGTCCCGGCGTGGCCACACCACGCCCTACTTCGACGCCGGACAGCAAAATCCGATAGTCGTTGGGTTTCAGCTCAAGGTTGTCGCGTATATGAACCACTGTGGGTAAAAAGCCCACATCCTGAGCAAACTTTTTACGCAAGCTGCGTATGCGATGCAGTAGCTCGCCATTCTGGGCGTGATCCACCAAGGGAATTAAACGGTAACCGACCTCTAGCCCCAAAGGGTCGACCAGCGACACATCGTCCCAACTAGCTTCGGCAGCCGCCGCCTGGGCCGCTTGCTGTGCCTTGACCGGCTCTTCAGCCTGCACAACCCGTTCTGCCTGCTGGCGCTTGAGCACCAAGTAACCACCACCGCCCATCGCTGCCGCCAGCAGCAAAAAGGCCACGTGCGGCATACCGGGTATCAAGCCCATGCCGGCCATGATAGCCGCGGTAATAAATAAGACATTGGGATTGGCAAAAAGCTGGCTGACCATTTGCTGACCGACGTCCTGATCGGTAGCCACGCGTGACACCACCACACCGGCAGCGGTGGAAATGACCAAGGCAGGAATTTGCGCGACCAAGCCATCGCCTATGGTCAGCAAGGTATATACGCGACCTGCCTCGCTAAACGACAGATCATGCTGGGCTACGCCGATAATCAGGCCGCCCACGATATTGATGACCATAATCAACAGGCCCGCCACCGCGTCGCCCCGTACAAACTTACTGGCACCATCCATGGAGCCGTAGAACTCGGCTTCCTGACCGACTTCGGCCCGACGCCGCCTGGCTTCATCCTCGCCCACCAAACCGGCATTCAAATCGGCATCTATGGCCATTTGCTTGCCTGGCATGGCGTCCAGGGTAAAACGCGCGCCCACTTCAGCAATACGCCCTGCCCCCTTGGTAATCACCACAAAGTTGATGATGACCAGGATAACGAACACCACGATACCCACGGCAAAGTTGCCGCCCACCAGAAAGTGTCCAAAGGCTTCAATGACCTGACCAGCAGCATCCGGCCCCTTGTGTCCGTGCATCAACACGACACGTGTCGATGCCACGTTCAGGGCCAAGCGCAACAGGGTGGCAAACAGCAATACCGCAGGAAAGGCAGCAAAGTCCAGGGGCTTTTTCGTAAACATGGCCACCAGCAATATCATCACGGCCAGCGAGATATTGAAGGTAAACAGCAAGTCCAGTATGAAGGGCGGCAGGGGCAATATCATCATGGCCAAGACCATGAGGATAAGTATGGGCCCAGCCATTAAGCGGCTGTACTGATAGCCGCTGTCTTTGATAAATGCCAGAAAAATATTCATGATGCGCTAGTTGTCGCCTTATCTTCGCCCAAGGGATCTAGCCCGGACGGAACCACCAGACTGGACGGTAGCTGAGGTTCCAGCCCTATGCCCAAATTCCAGTGGCGCAATTGAAATACCCAAGCCAGGACTTCCGCTACCGCCGCATACAATTCAGCGGGGATTTCCTGGTCAAGCTCTACGTGGTGATACAAAGCCCGCGCCAAAGGCGGGGCACTTAGTTCCGGTACTTTATGTTCAGCGGCCAGGGCGCGCACCCGCGCCGCCATCACGCCCGAGCCTTTAGCCACCAGGCGCGGCGCCCCGCCGCCGCCTTCTTCATAAGCCAAAGCCACCGCATAATGGGTGGGGTTGGTAATAACAACATCCGCTTGCGGCACCTGAGACATCATGCGCTGTCGCGACATGGCGCGTTGCTGTTGCCGTATCCTGCCCTTGGTATGCGGATCGCCATCGCTTTCTTTGTGTTCCTGCTTGACGTCCTGCAACGACATGCGCATTTTCTTGTGATGGCTATATATTTGCCACGGCGCGTCGATCAAAACAATAATAAACAGGCCAGCAACAATTAGGGCGCAACACAAGGCAACCAGGCTCATGCCTTTGATTAGGGCTTCGGTGGGCGAACTATAGGTAAGCGCGATCATTTGGTCGCGGTAATTAGTAATCACCAATACCGCCACTGTCCCGATCACCGCTGCCTTAGCCAGTGTTTTTACCAATTCCACCCATGTCTGGGCGGAAAACAAACGGCCTATGCCCTTGATCAAGTTCAGCCGCTCGAATTTAGGTTCCAGCGCTTTGGGTGAAAACAACAAGCCCCCCAACGACACCGAAGACAACACGGCCACCACCATCAGCACTGCGAAAATCGGCAGCAACATCAGCAAGGCCTGGAAGACCGAATCGGCTGCCAGCGCCAGCATGACATTGGTATCCTGAGTTACCCGTAAATCAAACCACAGGCTGGATCGCAGTATGTTGCTAAGGTTATCGTAGAGGCGTTCGCCGCTAAACCAAATGGCGGCCACCCCGGCACTAAGCAGCATAAAGGTATTGAGCTCGCGCGAACGCGCAACCTGGCCCTCCTCGCGCGCCTTTTCCAGGCGCCGGGGCGAGGCCGGTTCGGTTTTCTCGAGGTCGCTGTCCTCTGCCATTCAGTGATAACAAACAGGTGTGAATCGGACACGGCCGCGCCGTGTGCCTAGGCCATGATTCTAGCCGCACACGACGGGTTGCTAAGTCTTAAAGAAGCCCTATAAACCTGCTTAATTCAAGCCACGGTCAGCGTATTTTCGTAATGGCCGAAATCCACCCCTAACCGCAAGGCACCCCAGCGTTGACCACCGATATCAAACGGGATGGACAGGTCGGTAATGATTTCCCCCGTATCGCGCATATACGTCTGACACAGCACGCCACGCTTGTTGTTGGCGGCGGCCAGGCTGACCGCATCGTCAAAGATACGTTTATTGCGCACATAACGAATGTCATGATCCAGCTCGCCGGTGGGCTGACGTGAGTAAATGGTGTTGTGTGTGGGGCAATAGCCATTTTTGTCGATCAGCAAGGTGTAGAAGCCGCCTGGCAACTGCTCTAGCACATAATCCAGTATTTGGGTCAGCTGCTGGTCTATGGCCTGGTCGTAAGACGTGTGATAGCGCACGGGATTACTGCCACGTATAGGCTGATACCCAGTGTCAAAAATGTCCTGCCCTTGGGATATGGCTTGAGCCAGTAACTTACGGCAAGCATCAGCCATCGCGCCCAGCAGATTGACTAGCGCGTCAAAATCCGTATTGCCGGTACGCAAGGCCGCTAGCATTTCCTGCAAGTGTTCGGACTTGCCCTTGACGGCGACCACCTGATCATTCATGGCCACCATGTGATCTTGTACCTGAGTGCTTAGCGTGGCAATGCGCGATACGGCTTGATTCATTTCCTGATTGGTCGTGTTGACCTGCCCTACCGTATCGACAACGTCATCAACCTGAGCATCTAGGCGATCGAAATCCTTGACGAACTGATCAAAACTGGACGTGAACTGCGTGACCACCCGGTCTGAAGACCGCATATCCAGATTGATTTGATCCGTTTTTTCACGGGTGTCACTGACTAGCGCCAGTATTTCGGTAGTATGCAGGACGATTTCACCCGTGGCCGCGTTAACCCGCTCGGCCAGTTTACCGACTTCGCTGGCCACCACCGCAAAGCCTCGCCCCGCTTCGCCAGCGCGTGCTGCTTCGACCCCGGCATTCAAGGCCAGCAAATGAGTTTGTAAGGCGATATCTTTGATCAGGCGGCTAGTCTCGGTGACCGACTGGGCTCGCTGACTAAGTTCATTGACCACCTCCGAGAACACTTCCATTTGGCTGGTTACGCGGCTAACGCGCTGATGCAGCTCAGTCAGTTGGCTCAGGGTGTCATGAGCCATTTTTTTCTGTGCATGACAAGTGGCGGCAATGTCATTGACCGACTGCGAGGTCTGCTCCGACATGGTGGCTATCTGACTACCCCGGGTAGCCAGACCTTCGGCTACGGTGGCCTGTTCCTGGGCAATGCCACGACAGGCCTGGGCCCGCGCATGCAGGCGTGCGGTATTTAATGAAATATCAATACTTGCGGCCCGCATCGTAATGATGCGACCCCGTAAACCAGCTAAGAATTTCTTCAGCGGCCAAGCCAGTGGGCTTACTGTCCAAGCCCCATCCGACAAGGTGAGCTGCCCCTTTCTTAAGCGCAACAACAAACGCCCAAGCCCGACTACTCGTGTATTTTTATGCTTCACTGCTTCGTCCCCTTTGTCCCTTTATGTCAGTGTCTGACAGGGCTTATCGTGTTAATAGCAACTGAAGTGATACTGCGTTTAATGTCGTCTTTAAATCCTATTTAAAACCCCAGGCTGGATAACAAGTCATCCACCTGATCTTGACTGGTCACAACTTCGGTCTTGCCCTGCGGGCTGATCTGCGGACCATTGAGCAAAGAATCCGTTTCTTCGCGCCGTTCTTTGGGCACGTTATCAATAAGCACCTGGACCAACTCGGTTTCTATTGCCGTCACCACGCCTAACATCTTCATAATGACTTGGCCGGTCAGATCCTGGAAATCCTGGGCCATGATGATTTCCATCAAGGTATCCTGGGATGCCTGGGTTTTTTCCGGTATGTCTTTAATGAAACTGCGGGTCGCATCAACCAGCTCACGCGCATCGTCCAGCGCCACCGGCTGATCAAACCACTGATCCCAGCGTTGATCCAACGCCTTGGCGGTGCTTTGCATGCTTTCCTGCCATGGCTGCATCTGTTCGGCAGCATTCAGCACCCGATTGGCGGCCTGCTCGGTCATGCGCGCCACATAATGCAGACGATCGCGTGCGTCAGGAATGGCATGCGCCGCGTCTTTGATGGCCTGATCCAGACCCAGTTCGCGCATGCTTTCGCGCAACATACGCGTCAGCTGGGCGATGCGAAGAATCAGGTCCTCGGGTTGTTCTTGGGTTTCGTCAGCCAGAGGATAGTCTGGTGTAGTCATACTATTTCCTCTGTTAGGACTTAATTTTGTCAAAAATCAAATTGAGCTTTTCTTCGAGCACAGCGGCGGTAAATGGCTTAACGACATAACCGTTAGCACCGGCCTGAGCGGCTGCAATAATATTTTCCTTTTTCGCTTCAGCCGTCACCATCAATACCGGCAACTTGGACAAGGCTGGATCGGCGCGGATTTCCTTAAGCATGACCAAGCCGTCCATATTGGGCATATTCCAATCGGACACGACAAACTCGAAGTTACCGTTACGTAGCTTTTCCAGCCCCATGACACCGTCTTCGGCTTCATCTACGTTTTCATACCCCAGATCTTTGAGGAGGTTCTTGATGATGCGACGCATAGTCGGAAAGTCATCAACTACCAGAATTTTTATGGTTTTCTGTACCACGGAATGCTCCCAAAAAAATAAATAATGGCCTGTTCAGACCCGATGACCATAAGAACCAGCACTGGCTAATATGCGCTCGCTGATCTCGGATAAAGGGACTGCACTATCAGTGGCCCCAATGTGTAATGCTTCGCGCGGCATGCCAAATACTATGCAACTGGCTTCGTCCTGGGCAAAGGTAATGGCGCCCGCTTGCCGCATGGCCAACATGCCCTGGGCGCCGTCTTTGCCCATGCCGGTAAGTATCACCCCCACGGCATTTTTCCCTGCGACCTCGGCGGCTGAATGAAACAAGACATCAACCGAAGGGCGATGGCGATTCACGGGGTCGGTGTATTCCAGCTTAACCACGTAATTGGCACCAGAGCGGGCCAGCTTCATGTGCGCTACGCCACCAGGCGCCAAATACACATTGCCGGGCAAGACACGCTGGCCATCTTCGGCCTCGTGAACCTGGACCGCGCACAGATTATCCAGACGCTGGACGAAGGAACGCGTAAATCCGGCTGGCATATGTTGAGTAATCATGATGGCTGGGCTATTGGCTGGCAAAGGCTCCAGCACTTGGCGTATTGCTTCCGTGCCTCCGGTAGAGGCACCTATCATGACCAGTTTTTCAGTGGTTGAAAACGGCTGAACCAGCCTCTTACGTGGCGCAACACCGGCACCCGGCGCCTGGCGTGGCCTGGAACTGGCTGCAGCCCGTATTTTCTCAGCGATTAGTTCGCTGTATTCCAATAGCCCATCGCGTAAACCCAATTTGGGTTTAGTGACAAAATCAACAGCACCCAGCTCCAGGGCACGCAAAGTCACTTCGGAATTGCGTTCGGTCAGCGACGACACCATGACCACCGGCATAGGACGCAAGCGCATCAGGCGCTCTAGAAAATCCAGGCCATCCATGCGCGGCATTTCAACGTCCAGCGTCAGTACATCCGGATTGTGCTGCTTGATCAGATCACGAGCCACCAATGGATCGGGTGCGACAGCGACAACCTCCATGTCAGGTTGTCCATTGATGATTTCACACATTAACCCCCGAACCAAGGCCGAGTCATCCACACACAAAACACGAATTTTCTTCATAGCTTATACATTCACATAAAAATAATGGCTAACAAGGGCCATTATGTTTCGGAGACGATGTACACCGTCTGGCCTTGCAGGCGAAACGCTTTCGTCAAATACGTAAAGTTCTCGGAATGCCCCGCAAACAATAGGCCTCCGGGCTTCAGAACTTGGGCAAATCGTTCAAGTATGCGAGTTTGCGTGTCTTTGTCGAAATAAATCATGGTGTTGCGACAGAAGATGGCGTCAAACTTTTCGCCTGCGTGCCAATTGGGCGCTTGCAGATTCAATATGTCGAACTGAACCATGTCGCGTACTACGGATTTGACACGCACCATGCCTTCGCGCGGGCCAGTACCCCGTTGGAAGTACTTTTTTAAGTGATCCTCGGGGACAGGTTTGACACGCTCCATCGAGTACACCCCCGCCTTGGCGCGCTCTATGGCCTTGGTGTCTATGTCAGTCGCAATAATGCTGACGCCATACGCTGGCTGCGGACATGACTCTTGCAAGGTCATGGCGATAGAGTAGGGTTCTTCGCCAGTAGAGGATGCGGCACACCAGATAGACAGGGGCTTAGTACGTGTTTTTACAAAGTCGCCAAGAATTTCAAAGTGGTGCTGCTCGCGAAAAAAAGCCGTATGATTGATCGTAAAGGCATTCACAAAGGTTTCCCATTCTGGCGAATGGGGGTTTTGCTCTAGCAGATCAAGATATTCACGAACTGTCGCCAAATCAACGTTTTTAGCGCGTAAACCCAGCGTACGTTCAGCCATATCCCGCTTATGGGTGCCCAGCAATATCCCGGCGCGCGCATGCAAGACACGCGCCGCCCTGGGAAAGTCGTTGGGTTCAACGACAGACAGAGCGGGCAGGGAAAAAGGCTGTTGCGCAATATACATTAATCAATCACTAAGAATGCGCGAGCGTTCCGTAAGTAGGCTCCATGGTATTTGATGACGTCGACAAAGACTTAGCACTGACATCAATGACTTCGTTGGGGTTGATTTTAAAAATAGCGACGGCATCGGTCAGGCGATTAGCCTGTTGCTCTAGGGACCCGGCAGCCGCAGCCGCTTGTTCAACCAGGGCAGCGTTTTGCTGCACCACGATGTCCATCTGAGTTACCGCCAAATTTACCTGTTCTATACCGTCAGATTGTTCATGCGATGCAGAAGAAATTTCGGCCATGATGGTGGTAACACCTTGCACGGCGCTTACGACTTCGGCCATGATGGTTCCCGCTTGGCCAGCCTGAGTGGCACCTGCTTTGACCTTAAGCAGCGAGCCATCGATCAAGACCTTGATTTCGCGAGCCGCTTGGGCGCTACGCTGGGCCAGCGAACGCACTTCGCCCGCGACCACCGCAAAGCCCTTGCCCTGCTCGCCTGCCCTAGCTGCCTCGACGGCCGCGTTCAAGGCCAAAATATTGGTCTGAAAAGCTATTCCATCAATGACGCCGACAATTTCAGACATTTTTCCCGAACTGGTAGAAATGTCATTCATGGTCTGGACTACCGTGCCCACGGCATCGCCACCGCGCTGGGCAACATCTGAAGCGCCCAGTGCCAATGTATTGGCCTGTATGGCGTTATCGGTATTTTGTCTGACCGTGCTGGCCAACTCTTCCATGCTGGCCGCGGTTTCTTGCAGCGATGCTGCTTGCTGTTCAGTACGACTGCTTAGGTCGGTGTTGCCAACAAAGATCTGATGGGCGCCCACATTGATTTCATGCACGCCAGAACGAACTTCAGTCACTGTACGAGCCAAACTTTCCTGCATGCGGCGCAACGCAGCAAACAAGAGACCAATTTCGTTGCGCGACTGCATCTGTATACGCTGGGTAAGATCACCACTGGCGATACGATCAAAATGTATACCGGCTTCACGCAAGGGGCGCAGCATCAGCATGCGCAAAAACAAATAAGACAGGATAACAATGACGAAGGCAGACGCAATCGCCACCGATACCAGTGTGACCACCAGTTGGAAATTTTCAGCTTCGTTCTGATAAACGCTGTCTATCAGGCTTTGCTGACCGGCAACCAACTGCCCTACGGCGCTATTTAGATCTTCTTCAAGATAATGGGTAGACCCGCCCAAAAAGTTATGATATTCGGCCATTTGACCTGTGGCCACCATGTCGATTAGCGGTTGGACGCCATCTTCGATCAAGGTCTGAAATGAGGCATAAACACGTGCATAATGCCCATCAGGGTCAGGAATGTTCTGGGCGTCTTCACGAAACTCAGTAAACAATGCCTTCGCCTGAGCATGCTGCTTACGTGCCAGCTCCAGCAAGCGACGGCTTTCGTCGCTAAGCAAGGTATCTGTGGATGCTTGACTGCCCCATTCATTGCCTATGGCGTAATTTTGCAGGTCACTATTCACCACATAGCTAGCCAATGCACGGCCCAAGGTGATTTGCACATCTTTGTAGCGATCCCTAGCAGCCAGCAAGCTGGCCCGTGCATGCTGATTAGTGACGACCTGATCCAATGCCTGATTATTTAAATGCAGTGAACCCACACCCACGCCAGCACCTGCAATCAGCATCAGAAAAAACAGCAGCAGTACCAAGATTAGGCTGCTGCTGATTTTCATATTAATGAACAAAGACTTGATACTAGACATCCGGAATCGCCTCGGTTACACAAACAAAACAGGCAGCCTGATCTACGGGCTGGTCAACATGGGGCTACGTGGCAGATTAGCTAGCGGTGGCGTCCTCAACCAGTGCCATCTCGTCGCTGGTCATGAGCTTCTCGATATCAACCAGGATCAACATACGCTCGCCTATGGTGCCTATGCCTGTCAGGTATTCGGTAGAAAATGCGGTACCAAACTGCGGCGCGGCGCTGGTTTGCCCGGCTTGCAAGATCAGCACATCCGACACGCCATCGACCACAATACCGACCACGCGTGATTTCAGATTAAGAATGACGACCACGGTCTGGTGATCGTATTCAACGCTTTCCAGGTTGAACTTGATGCGCATATCAACGATGGGAACGATAATGCCGCGCAAATTGGTGACGCCCTTGATGAAGGACGGCACATTGGCGATGCGCGTTACCGTCTGGCTGTCATAGCCACGGATTTCCTGAACCTTCAGGATATCTATGCCATATTCCTGGGCAGCCAGGGTGAAAATCAGGTATTCCTGACCTGCGGTGTCATACTGCTGGCCGTCGGAATGAAAATTATCAGACATTGCTTACTCCGGATCTTGATAAGGCGTTAAACGGTTCGGTCGCGCGTTACGCGCAACAAGGCAAAAACGTCAACAATCAGGGCAACACTTCCGTCCCCTAATATGGTGGCCGCTGATACGCCGGGGATTTTTCGGTAATTTGATTCCAGGTTTTTAACCACTACCTGGTGCTGGCCTATAAGATGATCCACCAGCAAGGCAAAGCGCACGTCCTCGGCTTTAAGGATGACGGCGATAGATTGCTTGATATCAGTTTCTGCGCCTTCAACCGAGAAAATATCGTGCAAGGCCACCATGGGCAGATATTCGCCACGTACATGCAGCACATGCTCGGTCTCGGAGATGCGCCGTATCTGTTCATCCGTGGGCTGCATGGATTCCATGACATGACTAAGCGGCAAGATAAAGGTTTCTTCACCTACCCGCACGGACATGCCGTCCAGGATAGCCAGCGTCAAAGGCAGAATAATTTTGGTGGTTGTGCCCTTGCCTGCCCGGGATGACAACTGGATGTGCCCACCCATGCCTTGAATATTTCGTCTGACCACATCCATACCCACACCACGACCCGAGATCTCGGTGACCTTGTCGGCGGTGGAAAAACCCGGCGCGAATATCAGTTGCCAGAGTTCGTCATCGGATGTGTTGTCGTTGACGGGGAAGCCCGATGCTATGGCCTTCTTGAGAATGCGCTCGCGATTCAAACCGGCGCCATCGTCAGAGACCTCAATAACAATTTGCCCGCCGTTATGCTGGGCGGATAAGGTCATGTTGCCTTCGGGGGTTTTACCCGCAGCAATGCGATCATCAGGCATTTCTATACCGTGATCTATGCTGTTGCGCACCAGATGGGTCAAAGGATCAATAATCCGTTCTATCAGGCTTTTGTCCAATTCGGTAGCCTGGCCATGCGTGTGTAGCTTGATTTGTTTCGACATGCGGGTGGCGGCTTCGCGCACCACTCGGGGGAAGCGGCTGAACACGTAATCCATAGGCATCATGCGTATGGACATGACAGCCTCCTGAAGATCGCGTGCGTTACGTTCGAACTGTTCTATGCCACTAAGCAGGCGGTCATGGATAACTGGGTCCAGCGTAGATGCAGTTTGCACCAACATGGCCTGAGTGATGACCAGCTCGCCAACCAGGTTGATAATTTGGTCAACCTTTTCCACCCCTACGCGTATGGTGCTGCTGGATGCTGCAGCGGCAGGCTTGGGCTTGGCGGCCACATCGGGTTTGCTGGTGGTGGTTGCACTGATAGCGGCTGGGCTGCTTGTGGACGTATTAGCCTGCGGGACAGCCGAAACTGCCGTCTCAGGCGCTGCCGGACTAGTCGCTACAGATGCTGCAGGCACTTCAAGAGCTAGCGGCGCCACAGCGGTATCCGGCACACTGCTAGACTGAACTTTAATCTGGCTGGCATCAACCACGAAACAACATACGGCTTCGATATCGTCGGCTGATGCCGTGGTATCCAGCCATAAACTTAAGGTGTCACCTTGCGTTTCCTGGTGCAATATGGTGCCCATTAGGCCCATTTCAGCCAGCAGCGCTTCAGAGTCCTTGGGACTAAGACGGCTTAGATCCAGGCGCAAAGCCCCCGCGGTACCAGCAGCCGCTGTAGCTGCGACAGCGGCAACAGCTACCTGAGGCACAACGGCGGTGGGCTGATGGTCTTGTTTTTCTAGGGCCAGTTCGCGCAGTTGTGCGCAAATCCTGTCATACGCGACGGCATCTGGCTCTTGGGAGTTACGATAAGCAGATACCTGGTCTGTAAGCACGTCTTTGGTTTCCAAAAAAAGATCGATCATGGTCTTGCGTAGCGTCATTTCATCGCGCCGCAGAAAGTCGAGCAAATTCTCGAGCAAATGGGTAGTTTCAGCCAACTCGACAAAGCACCCAAAGGTGCCTGCGCCTCCTTTGATGGAGTGCGCCGCACGAAAAATGCCATTTAACTGATCAGCATCGGGATTGTCGATATCGAGCCCCAGCAGGAGTTGCTCCATATCAGCCAATAGCTCGTCCGCTTCATCAAAAAACGTTTCGAAAAACTGACTCAGGTCAACGCCTGCACTCATAATTCATTCCTTTTGCTGTAAGCCATTACGACATGTAACATCGTACGGTTAGCCCAATTGTAATTAATATATACAGAAATGCCTATCAGCATTGCCTATACTTACTGGCTAAGGCTGTTATTTTCAGCTAGCAAGCCGCCCGAACTGTAACTAAATCAATCAGCCGTCCACTGGCTGGCTTACGGCGCAAGTAGCGCTGCCGGCGTCGTTACCTGAACCGCTGGAATATTAATGTCAGGAACCTGGACGGGATCGCTAGTGACCGCATCCGGCAGTTGCTGTGTCAGTTCCTCTAGGGTGGGCCCGACGACATCAGTTGCCTGGTTCTGTTCATCGATACGGCGCTCGGCCTGGCGATTCAACACAACGATACTGATGCGACGGTTAACGGCAGCAATAGGATTATCTTTAATCAGGCTGACCGAAGACGACAAGCCAAGGATTTGCTTGATCTTGGGTTCTGCCATGCCGCCAACCACCAGCTCTTTGCGGGCGGCATTGGCCCGGTCGGCTGATAGCTCCCAGTTGCTGTATTCGCGTTCGCCAGTGGCGTATTGAATGGCGTCAGTATGCCCGGATACCGAAATACTGTTGGGCAACTCATTGAATATAGGCCCCAATTGACGCATGATATCGCGCATATAGGGCTGTATTTGTGCGCTACCTGTGGCAAACATGGGCCGGTTCTGATTATCGATAATTTGCACCCGCAAGCCATCGGGCGTCATATCCAGCAGCATTTGCGGACGGAATTCTTTCAGTATGGGATCGTGCCTGATCAGATTATCCAGCTGACTTTTCAGGTCTTCCAGACGGCGTCGATCTCGCCTATCGCCATCCATGTCGTTGCGCGAAGGCGTGGGAAAGATATTCGGGATAATGCTGGGCTGGCCGCCGGGAATAATATGCGGCTCGTTCGCCTCGGCTGGCCCGCGGCCGGCGATGGCCTCCATTAGCGGCATGCGAAAGTATTCGGCAATCGCCTTGAGGTCTTGTTGAGGGACCAAGCTAAGCAGCCACATCACCAAAAAAAACGCCATCATGGCTGTGACGAAGTCCGCATAGGCGATCTTCCAGCTGCCGCCATGACGGGTAGCAGGATGACGCGAGCTTTTACGCCGTATGACGATACGCGGCTGGGAAGTACTCATAGCGTTACCTGCTTATGCACTACGGGCGGCCGACCGTGTTTGCCGCACATGCTCTTCAAGCTCCAGGAAGGAAGGACGTACCGCGACAAACAAGATCTTGCGCCCGAACTCCACCGCTAATGGCGGCGGGTAGCCATTCATACTGGCCAACAAGGTGACCTTGATGCACTCAAACACCTTGATGGAGGCAAAAACATGACGCTCCGTAGAGGCCGCCAGCGGCGAGACAAAACCATAAGCCAACAAAATACCCAGAAAGGTACCTACCATGGCCTTGGAAATCAGGTCAGCCAGAATGGCTGGCGGCTGATCCACAGAGGCCAACGCCTTGATAACCCCCAGGACCGCGGCAACAATCCCAAAAGCAGGCAAGGCATCGGCCACTACGTGCAAGGCATTGGCAGGCACACTGCGTTCCTGAACGATGGTGTCAATTTCCTGATCCATCAGGGTTTCGATTTCGAAGGGACTCATGTTGCCGCTGATCATGATGCGCAAATAGTCGGTCAGGAACTCCATCACGTCTGCGTCACGGGTAATTCGGGGGTATTCAGCAAAGATAGGGCTGTTGGCGGCATCTTCGATGTCGGCCTCGACAGACATCAGACCATCGCGACGTGCCTTATTCAGCAGCACGTACAGCAGGGCCATCAACTCCATATAGAGTTCTTTATCATAGGGCGTTTTTTTGAACACCTGGGGCAGTATGCTTAGCATCTGCATCGCTGTCTTGCCGCTGTTGGCGGCAATGTAGGCGCCTAGCGCCGCCCCGCCGATCAGGGTAAATTCAAACGGCTGGTACAAGGCGCCCAGATGCCCGCCCAGGGCAACAAAGCTTCCGAAAACCGAAAAGAAAACAATCAGAAACCCAATCAGGATAAACACAGATACGCGCCTTCAGTGAACACTTACAACCTATGATCGCCTTTTTCGGCCTTGATAAAAGCGATCATCAACGGGGGGTTTCCAGCCTAAATCCGGGCTCTGGCCTTATTTTTTGCCGCCAATGCCGTGACGGCAGCAGCATGTGCACGTGTTTTCCCGGCTCGGGGTGGCGGACGGCATATGGCGCAGACAAAATCAGTTTGCGGATCGTGGGCATGCGCCACGAACTTGCCATTGCATCGGATGCAAGACGACGACTGCACCATATTGCTATCGAAAAACCGTATCAGCATCCAGGCCCGGGTAAAGCTTAGTACCGGTTCAGCGTCGGCGTCATGGACACGTCCGGCCGACGATTGCTCTAGATATAGCCGATAGGCTTCAACCAGGGCGCGGGATTTCTTGGCGGGGGTATGGGTATCCAGATACTGATACACACCATAAAACATGCTGGCATGAATATTGGGCAGCCAAGTCATGAACCAGTCGACCGAAAAAGGCAGCATGCCCTTGGGTGGCGAACAGCCTTTGACTTCACGGTATAACCGTGCCAGACGGTCGTAGCTTAGGGTGGTTTCTGCCTGCAAGACCTGTAGACGCGCACCTAGCACGACCATTTCACTGGCTAACAGAATTTCCTCGGCCTCGCGGGCCACACTTTTGGCTTCGCGAGCCACACTTTTGGTTGCCATAAAATAATTCCGCTATCCGGCCTACATAGTCCTTTCGGGCTCTTGTTGGGACAGCAAAATTGTAGAGTGGGCTTGCTGTAACACACCACCTAGGACATCTTGGGTCAAGGCCGAAAGCAGACTGTAATCGTTAAGACGAAATCCACAAATCAATGAGCTGGAGCTGGCTAGCTTAACTAATTGAGATGGCGACAGACGCATGACTATTTCAGCGACATCCGAATCGAATCCCAACCTGAACATGGCTGCAGACAAGTTTTCACGCAACAAGCGTTGAGCCAGCATCAGGTAAGAAAGATTAACTTCCTGAATATCACCTAAAAGCGAATTATCTGTTACAGGCATTTGCCCTCCAAGGAACCGCCGCTACTAATAAAGTCCATAACCACAATTCCTATATGGTTAATTCCCAATTAACAAGGAACTTGGCCATTAAGAGCGAAGACTAAAATCAGGTAAGCGACATTTGTAAGCTCAATGTAAGCAACATCGAACTTTGTAAATAAAAGAAAACTGCTGCGGCAATAGTATCAAATAAACATACACATTTACATTAAACCAAGCGCGCTGTTACAGTAAAGTGCTGAAAACATGACTAAAGTTGATATAAAACATATAATCCTGCTTTATTTCTTGTTGGTGTTGTTAAGTCGACACAAGAATATAACTACGGGGACAAATCCAGCCAGAATGGAACCTACTTTAAGAAAAATTACCCTGGTAGGTATCGTGCTACTAGCACTAACTCTGGTGCTGGCAGGGTGTTCTGGGCCGCAAAAAAAACCCGATCGTGGTGCTCAAGCATCAACCAATCTGCGACAGCCTGTCGCCATAGACCCGCAGCAGCGTCAGGAAGTGATTATGACGGCGCTAGGCTTGTTGGATGTTGAATATAGCTATGGTGGCGCCCACCCTAGCCTAGGCTTTGACTGTAGCGGCCTGGTCGCCTATGTGTTTGATGCCGCCACTGCACATAAGCTGCCGCATAACACTGCCCAGATCGCCAGCATCAGCCGCCCAGTGTCAAAAAGCCAACTGAGGGCCGGTGACTTGGTGTTCTTCAACACGCTGAATCGCCCTAATTCTCATATGGGTATTTATCTGGGCGATGGCCAGTTCATTAACGCGCCATCGTCAGGCGGGCGTGTACGCATCGATTCCCTGCACAACCCGTGGTTTGCCAGCCGTTACACTTCAGCGCGTAGTTTATTTCGGTAACGGCCTATTTGTAACAAAACCATGGTTATGGCAAGGTATGGTACTGCTTGGCCAAAATAAGAAAACTTTCCAATTGTGGATCATGTCCGGTTTCCTGCTGTACCAGGTCAGCTACCTGGCCAGCGATACGGCCGGCCAGCGCCGCATCAAGGAACAGCAAACGTGAACGACGCGCCAGCACGTCCTCAGTGGTACGTGCATATTCATACCTGACGGCATAGCGGACCATGGCGGCAGTCAATCCATAGGCTAATTCATGGTCTTGTCCATCTAGCGCCTGCACATAACTAGCTTCAGCACCATAAGCGGCCAGGCCTGGGGCATTGGCAATGCAAGTAACAGCATCCGTTGCTGAAACAGTACTGCCAGAAACAACAGGCGCCCCTACCAAAGCAAAACTGGCGGTCCTGGAAGCTGGCAGTTGGTCCAGCAACCCACTCTCCACGCATTTATTCAGCACATCTTCGGCCATAGCCCGGTACGTAGTCCATTTACCACCAGTGACCGTGACCAGGCCAGATTGACTGACCACTACTGTGTGTTCCCGGCTAATGCGTTTGGTATGGCCGTTATCTGTGGCAGGTGCGCTAACCAAGGGACGCAACCCCACCCAGACGCTGCGTACATCGGCCCGCGATGGTGGCCGCGCCAAGTATTTGGCCGCCTCTTGGAGTATGAAGGCGACTTCGTCGGCAAAGGGCAAGGGTTCGCGGGCCAGGTCATGGCGCGGTGTGTCTGTGGTGCCCAGAATGACCTTACCCAGCCAGGGCACGGCAAACAAGACCCTGCCGTCACGGGTTTTAGGTACCAGTAAAGCATGCTGACCGGGCAGGAAACTGGCGTCCACGACCAAATGCACGCCCTGACTAGGACTGACCATAGGGACAGTGACGCGGCCTGCAGCAAGATCGTCTTTATGGCGTATTTCATCCACCCAGACGCCAGTGGCATTTACCACGCATTTGGCACGTACCGTGTAGTCGGTGTCGGTTTCAAGATCGGTGCAACGCACGCCAACGACACGACCATCTTCGTGCAACAGCTCGGTCATGGGGCAATAGTTCACAACCAATCCACCCTGAGCTGCGACGCTACGTGCCAGCGCCAACGCCAGACGCGCATCATCAAACTGAGCATCCCAGTATTTAACACCGCCCTTAAGACCAGCCATTTTTACGCCAGGCAGACAAGAATGGGTTGCCCTAGCACTCATGAATTGGGTGGGCCCCAGCCCAGCCTTGCCCGCCAGGGCGTCATACATCTTCAGGCCTATCCCATAGAACGGCGTTTCCCAGCAGGAAAAACTAGGCATCACAAAGGCCAGCGGACTGACCAAATGTGGGGCATTCTGCAATAAGGTAGACCGTTCGTGCAGGGCTTCACGCACCAATGGGATATTGCCCTGAGCCAAGTAACGCACGCCGCCATGCACCAACTTGGTAGCGCGTGAAGAAGTACCTTTGGCAAAGTCGTGGGACTCTAGCAAGACTACCTTCAAGCCGCGCAGTACAGCATCCAGCGCCACGCCCAGCCCACTGGCTCCGCCACCAATAACGATCAAATCAACCGGATCGTTGCTGGCCAGCTTAGCCAAGATGCTGGCGCGGTTAGTGGGTAAAGGAGGAGCTGGCGTGATCATGATGGGCCTATGGGTTTGATGTGAATGCTTGTCGCTGTCCCCTGCGCACCGGTACACTCTTTGGAATCCGGTTTTTTGTTATTGTAACCATGACCTATCTGCTTGCCCTAGACCAGGGAACATCCAGTACCCGCAGCATCGTTTTCCACAAAGACGGTCGTATTGTGGGCCTGGCCCAGCGCGAACTTACCCAGATCCACCCTAAGCCTGGCTGGGTAGAGCACGACCCCATGGAAATCTGGCAAACGCAATTACAAACGGCGCGCGAAGCGATTACCCATGCAGGACTGGAAGCACGCGACATACGTGCGTTAGGCCTAACCAACCAGCGCGAAACCACGGTCGTCTGGAACCGCAAAACAGGCCGGCCCATACATAATGCCATTGTCTGGCAAGACAGGCGCGCTGAACCCGCCTGCGCCCAGTTGCGTGCCCAGGGCATGGAAGCAGCTATACAGCAGAAAACCGGTCTGCGCATAGACGCCTACTTTTCCGCCACCAAGCTGCAATGGCTGTTGGACCATGTGCCCGGCGCCAGGGACCAGGCTCGCCGTGGCGAGCTGGCCTTTGGCACCATAGACAGCTGGCTGATCTGGCAACTGACCCAAGGGCAGCGACATGTCACCGATGTCAGCAATGCCTCGCGCACCATGTTGTTCAATGTGCACAGCAATACCTGGGATGATGACCTGATGCAAGCCTTGGACATAGAACCAACGCTAATGCCCGAGGTCTTGCCATCAGCGGCCAACTTTGGCGCTGTAGCCCCCACCCTACTGGGCCATGCCATACCTATTATGGGCGTGGCGGGCGATCAACAAAGCGCCCTATTCGGCCAAGCTTGCTTTCATCCGGGCATGGCCAAGAACACCTATGGTACTGGGTGCTTTATGTTGATGAATACCGGGTCTAACTTTCAAATTTCAAATAATGGACTGCTAACCACCAGCACCGCACAGCCCTCGGGCCAAATCCAATTCGCGCTGGAAGGCAGCGTGTTTGTGGGCGGCGCCGTCGTGCAATGGCTGCGTGACGGCCTACATGCTTTCACCAAAAGCAGCGAAGTCGAGGCACTGGCACTAAGCGTGCCTGACTCGGCTGGCGTCACCCTGGTACCGGCATTTACCGGACTGGGCGCCCCTTACTGGAACCCCGAAGCGCGTGGCACGATTACCGGCCTGACGCACGGCATTACGATGGCCCACATTGCCCGGGCGGCGCTAGAGAGCATAGCCTACCAAAGCGCCGCCGTGCTGATGGCCATGAGTCGCGATGCCCAGGCTGCCGGGGCCGCGCCACTGACCGAGCTTAGAGTAGATGGCGGAGCCTGCGTCAATGATTTGTTGATGCAATTCCAAGCCGACCTGCTAGGCATACCCGTAGTGCGCCCCGCCATCGTAGAAACCACGGCCTTAGGTGCCGCCTGGTTAGCCGGCCTGGCCTGCGGCATATATGCCGACACCCAGGAACTGGAAAGCCTGTGGCAACTCGAAAAGCGCTTTACCCCACAACACCCGATGGCAGAATCACGCGCCCTGATGGAGCGCTGGGAACATGCCGTGCGCCAGACCTGCACAGCATAGCTGCGCCCACCCATCACCGTTCCCAGCCGCTTACAATGCAGGCATTAAACTCTAGGCTAGCCCCATGGTCACCTTAAACCCAGTTGATGCCCCAGATGCCCAAGTGCACTGGATCGTCAATGATGTCCAGCATACCGCGCTATGGAGCCCGGGAAATACAGGCGCGCCCCCCAAACGTATCGTGACAGCGGACGACAGCCTAAGCGCTGATGCCGCCTACCGGCTGATCAGCCAGGGCACGTCCCTGTTGTGGCGCGGCGACTTCCAGAACGCCAAGCAACTGTTGCAGGCGGTGGCGCGTCGCATCGCCAAAAAAACGGCCACCGCTAAAAAAGCCCACAAGCACGCGGTTAGTGCATCAGATACCGCAACAGAGCTGCCCGGCGAACTGTTTAACCGCTACCGCCTGCAACAATCGCAACGAGCGGCCATGCTTAATCGCCTGCTAATAGAACTGGACACGAATTACGTCATCGCTTTGCGACGCGCCCCTGATGTACAGGCGGCCTGCCTGACCGCGCTAGGCCCTATGGATCAACCCATACTGCTATCTTTACGAGCATTGCAAGGGCTGGTGGGCGCCCACGAGTGGCGTAAAAAGGGAGTAACTATTCAAGGTCTACCTGCCCCCCTGTATGTACATTACGGAGTGTTTTCACCGAATCGGGGCGAATACCTGGATTTACTGGCGGCAGCCCCCCTGCCCTCGAACGAGCTGGCCTTTGATATCGGCACGGGTAGCGGCGTGTTGGCAGCCTTGCTAGCACTACGTGGTGTGCGCAAAGTCATTGCCACCGACATAGACGACAGAGCCTTAAGCTGCGCCGCCGAAAACATTGCTCAGCTGGGCCTGGCTTCGTCCATCACCTTAGAAAAAACCAGTTTATTCCCGGAAGGCAAAAGTCCGCTAATCGTCTGTAACCCACCCTGGCTGCCAGCGCGGCCCACCACAACACTGGAAGGGGCGATTTACGACCCGGACAGCCAGATGCTGCTGGGATTTCTTAATGGCGTAGCCGCACACTTGCAGCCCACTGGCGAAGCCTGGTTGATTATGTCCGACTTAGCTGAACACCTGGGTCTACGCAGTAAAAACTTCCTGACTGACGCCTTTGCAACTGCTGGGCTACAGGTGTTGGGTAAGCTAGACGCCTGGCCGCGCCATCCGAAGGTATGGGATGAGAATGATCCCCTGCACGCAGCACGCCGTGCAGAGATCACAAGTTTGTGGCGACTGGGGCTGGCGACAGCGCCAACGGATCACTGTTAAGCTGCCATTTTACTAAAGGGCTGACCGCACCATGTTGCAAAAAACCATACTGACTATTGGCATTTTTCTGATTATCCTGGTCGCCCTGACCTTTGGCGAAGCCTTCGCCACACACGTCTACGCCTGGATATCCTATCTAACCGGCCTGGTCATACACAACTTTGCCGATATTTATAACGTCCTGCGTGGCTGGGCGGGCGAGCACGCCACCAAAATTCTGATTGCGCTGGTTCTGACCGTGCCCATTAGCCTATGGGTTATTAAAAGCAAAGGCGACGATCTGAACAAACCCGCCAGTCAACGCAAAATCGCCATTGTCCTGGCCATTTTCCTGGGCTGGTTGGGCGCGCACCGGTTTTACCAAGGGCAAATCGGCTGGGGCATCGTATTTCTGATACTGTTTTACGTGGTGCCGCCTGTTGCCGTGGTATTCGCCCTGATCGACGCCGTACGCTATCTGTTCAGAAGCAACGAAGAATTCCAGCAACGATAACGCACAAAGCTAGCTAGCTGTATGAAATTTACTGTAATGACTGCTGACTCAGATCTGGGCGATGATGCGCGCGCCGACGAAGCCCTGATCACGCAAGCAGCCAACGGTAGCCCCTCGGCCAGTATCTGGCGCACCGGGCAAGGCCTGGTGGTACCGCGCAGCTATTTACGTTCACCTCTGTTTGAGCAGACCAGCCTGCAGTTTGCCCACGCAGGCTGGCCCATAGGCGTACGCCAGTCAGGCGGCGGCGTGGTACCGCAAGGGCCAGGCATCATTAACCTTAGCCTGGCCTATGCCGTTCACGGCAAGCCACTAGACCATTCTGATGCAGGCTATCAACTGATCTGCGACATCATTGGCCAGGTATTGCATGGTTTTGGTATAGATACCCGGGCGCAGGCGGTAGCCGGATCGTTTTGCGATGGACGCTATAACCTGGCCACAGGGCCGCAAGATCAGCCACGCAAAGTCGTGGGCACGGCCCAGGTATGGCGACGTCAGCCTGGTATAGACGGCGGCAAGGCGTTTCAAGTAGCGCTAGTGCATGCCGTGATACTGGCCCATGCCGATATTGGCGCCATCACCCATCACGCCAATCGGTTGGAACTGGCCTTGGGCAATGACAGACGATATCTGGACGATAGCGCCGCCAGCTTGCACCTATGCAGTGACCATGGCATGGCAGGCCCAGACTTTACAACACGTCTGATGGCGCATCTGGCTGATCATGTGGCGGGCCTTCCCGCCTAAGCAATTCTAGCATCACTTCCGACAATTGCGCCGCAAAGTTATCGGCGCCCAGATGGCCGATCAGGCCAATGTTGCGCAGCTTACGGTAAACCCTGGGATTGGCTTCAGTAAACACTACCCTGATGCCATGTGCCTGCAATCTAAGCACGGTATTTTCCAGAGCTTCCAGGCCAGTGACATCAATAAAGGGTACCCACAGCATACGTATAACCACCACCTTGGTGTCGGCGCGCCCTTGTGCCAGCGCCTGTTCAAGTGCCTCGACAGCGGCAAAGAAAAACGGCCCTTCCATAGAGTAGACCGCCACGCCCGACGGCAGCCTGTCCAGCCCCTGGTCGGCCAGTTCGCGTAGCAAGGAACGTTCGCTTTGGGGCCTGACCACCACACTGGCCGCCATACGACGCAAAAAATGCAACATGGCCAGAACCACGCCTATATTGACTGCCACCACCAAATCGGCGAACACAGTCAGTACAAAGGTTACCAGCAGAATCAAGACATCGGCGCGTGGCGCACCGCGTACTATTTTGACCACATGGCGGACGTCGCTCATGTTCCAGGCCACCACGAACAATATGGCGGCCAAGGTAGCCAGGGGAATATTGGCCGCCAAGGGCGCCAGTAGCAACAGCACCAGCAGTAGCACCCCTGCGTGTACGATGCCGGCCAACGGACTATTGCCACCATTTCGTATATTGGTCGCTGTACGGGCAATGGCGCCTGTTGCGGCAATACCGCCAAACAATGGCGCCACGATATTGGCCAAGCCCTGCCCCACCAGTTCCTGATTGGAGTCATGGCGCGCGCCCGTCATGCCATCGGCCACCACAGCAGACAACAGGGACTCAATAGCCCCCAGCATGGCAATAGCAAAGGCTGGTCCAGTTAGCTCAACCACACGGGTAAGGGTAATTTCCGGCCACTGCCAGCCTGGCAAGCCGCGCGGTATCTCGCCAAAGGTGCTCCCTATGGTGGCAACCTGATCAAAATGAAATACTGCCTGTATCAGGGTGACCACCACCAAAGCCGCCAGGGGCCCGGGCACGCGCGACAAGTAAGGGATGCGCGAAGTGTAAATAACCAACGCCAACGACAGCAAGGCCAGCGCGGTAGTAGCCACATGAAACTGCGGCAACAGATGCAACAATTGCCACAGCTTTTCATGAAAATGCTGACCACTAAGGGCAGGTAAGCCAAAAAAGTCCCTCCATTGACCTACCCAGATAATGACGCCTATACCCGCCGTAAAGCCAACGATCACAGGGGCTGGAATAAATTTGATGACTGCGCCCATACGCGCAATGCCAAAAACCAGCAATATCACGCCCGCCATCAAGGTGGCAATTTGCAGACCTTCGACGCCGTGCTGGGCGACTATGCTCGCCAGGATGACAATGAAAGCGCCAGTAGGCCCGGCGATCTGTACCCGACTGCCGCCCAGCACGGAAACGATAAGACCGGCAATAATCGCGGTATACAGCCCTTGTTCGGGTTTGACCCCGGACGCAATCGCAAAGGCCATGGCCAGTGGCAAGGCCACAATGCCGACAATAACGCCGGCAAAAATATTGGCCATCCAATGCTTGCGTCCCAACAATCCTGCCCTATAAGCCTCGCGCAAAGCAAACATCTTGATCCCAAAAATTGAAACACGCAGTAAAGGAAACTTGCCGTAAAGTATAGGCCTTGCCTCTTTAATAAGCAGCTACCCCCTACTTACGCAGCAAGCGCAAACTATTTAGTATGACGATCAAACTGGCCCCCACATCGGCAAACACTGCCATCCACATGGTTGCCAGGCCCAGCAAGGTAACCACCAAAAACACAGCTTTGATGCCCAAGGCCAGGCTAATGTTCTGGACCAACACGGCGTGCGTCGCCCGCGACAAGTGGATGAAACGCGGTATTTTGCGTAGATCGTCGTCCATCAAAGCTACATCCGCCGTTTCTATTGCAGTATCCGTACCCACTGCGCCCATCGCAAAACCAATATCGGCTCGTGCCAGTGCGGGTGCATCGTTAATCCCATCACCCACCATGCCCACCGCCCCATGAGCGGTATATTCGGCAATGGCGTCCAGTTTGTCCTGGGGCAACAGTTCCGCCCTGACATCGTCTATGCCGGACTGCTTGGCCATATGCTGTGCAGTCGCCTGATTGTCGCCTGACAACATCACGGTGCGTATGCCCAACTGATGCAATTGCGCAATCGCTGCAGCGCTGGATGGCCTGATGGTGTCCGCCACCACAAAAGCCGCCAGGACGTGGTCGGGACTGGCTAACAAGCTGACCGTTTGACCCTGGCTTTGGGCCAAGCTCACCGCTGCCGACAGCCTGGCATCCTGGCTTAGTAAGTCGGCCAGCCAGCGCGGACTGCCCAGACGATAGTCAACCCCGTCTATGCGGGCTGAACTGCCGGCCCCGGCTATCGCCTGAAAGTCCTCAAGTTGATAATAAGCAGACGCACTGGACGAACTGGCTTGTTGCTGCTGCCAGGCGTGGGCAATTGCTTGCGACACGGGGTGATCCGAACGCACAGCCATGCTGGCTGCCAAGCGTTGGCAATGCTCCAGAGATTGCTGCGCGCTCCCCAGCTCTACGCTATGCAAGACAGGCTTGCCGGTAGTCAAGGTGCCGGTTTTATCCAAGGCCAGCCAGACCAGCTTGCGTCCCTGTTCCAGATAGGCACCGCCTTTGATCAAGATACCGTGCTTGGCTGCCGCGGCCAAACCGCTTACCACGGCAACCGGCGTGGATATGACCAGTGCGCAAGGGCAGGCAATAACCAGCAGCACCAACGCTTTGTATATCCAGTCTGTCCAGGCACCCATGCCAGCCAGCGGCGGCACCACAGCAATCAGTGCCGCAAGCACGCACACTATGGGGGTATAAATACGGGCGAAACGGTCCACAAAACGCTGCGTAGGTGCTTTGCTGGCCTGAGCATCATGGACGGCATGAATAATACGAGCCAGCATGGTGTTGTTAAACGCCGCTTGTACCCGGTACTCGACTTCAGCCATGCCGTTAATGGACCCAGCGTACAGCATATCGCCAGGCGCTTTATCGACAGGCGCGCTTTCGCCAGTAATAGGCGACTGATCAATGGCGGTATAGCCTTTTTCCACCACCCCATCCAGCCCTATGCGCTCGCCAGGTCTGGCCCGTATCAGTTCGCCCACCTGTACCTTGGCCGCGGCCCGCATATGCCAGGCGTCATCATCGCCCCGCACCATAACGGTAGCGGGCGCCACGTCCATCAGCCGCTCTACCGAACGGCGTGCATGATCCAAAGAACGGGCCTCGATGAATTCAGCAATGGCGAACAAAACCATGACCATGGCCGCTTCTGGCCAGTGCTGCAAAGCCAGTGCGCCCGTGACGGCTATGCTCATCAAGGCATTGATATTCAAGTTGCCATTCATAATGGCAACCCAACCCTTTTTATAGGTGGTCAGGCCACTGATCAAGACGGCCAACAAGGCCAGCGTTATGACTATCCATTCCGCGCCGCCCATCCAGGACAGCGCTTCGGCGCTTAGTGCCGCCACGCCACCAATAGCCAAGGGCCACCATGATTTAGTGGGCGACTCCACTGCCTGATCCCAGTCTGCTCCAGACTCAGGCAGCTCGGGCGTGAAGCCCAGACTGGCTATAGCCTGGACTATGCCGTCCAGTGCCGCAGGCGCATGATCCACCGTCAATACACGCTGCATCAGATTGAACTGCACCTGCTGCACGCCAGGCATGCCAGCAAGCTTCTTACGTATTAAGGCTTCTTCAGTAGGGCAATCCATTTGCATGATGCGCATGGGCGTGCGCACCCCTGAAGCTATTGTCTGGGCCTGAGCCAAGCTGCCTAATTCGGTCTGCTCTAAACCATGGTCATGGTCGCAGCACTGCTCGCCATTCTGTGCATGAGTTTGCTCATGGGCATGGTCGTGATTATGACCACAGTCGCCCTGACTGGCATGGTTATGCGGATGCTGCGTAGGCTGATATGACATGACGTGTCCTTGGACAGAATTTTCTTGCATACCATCAGTAAACACCTTAAAGTAACTACAAGGTCAACACCTATGAAAGGACAGCCATGAAAATCGGCGAACTTGCCCGAATCGCCAACTGCAGCACGGAAACCATACGTTATTACGAAAAAGAAGGCTTGCTGCAAGAACCGACACGCAAAGACAACAACTACCGTAGCTATCGCGACCAGCATGTAGAGCAACTACGGTTTATACGTAACTGTCGCAGCCTGGATATGGCGCACGATGAAATCCGTGCCCTGCTGGGACTCATGCATGGCCCCCAAAATGATTGCGCACCAGTTAACGATTTGCTGGACGAACACATAGGCCATGTGGACAGCCGTCTGGACGAATTGCAGCGCCTACGCCAGCAACTACTGGACTTGCGTCAGCAATGCGCGTGCGCCCAGCCTATTCAGGATTGCGGCATTATTCAAGGGCTGAACGCCATGCCCACCGAAGAGATACAGCCCTCGGCATCCCACCTGGGATAGCTAGGGCCTGTTAACGCTACTCAAGGAGCCGCGAAGGTATGAAAAATCTGTTCGATCAAGGCGCCTGGCGCAGCGCGTATGTCAATACGCGCAAGACAGACAACGCAGAGCGGGCGGATTTTCCATTCCTTCCCGCAGGGTTGGGGCCTGAACAAGCCGCCTGCGGTGTTGCCCGTCCTCGCAAGGCATTGGCCTTGCTTGCGGCGCGCGCCTTGCATTCAGCCCGTTCAGGCCCCAACGCGATCTCCTTGAGCAGTGTTAACAGGCCCTACCATACGTAACCGCTATACTGGGTGCACCTTCACTTTTGCATACTAAGCACCCATGCCTTACTTCGCGATCAAGCACCTGCACGTTACCGCCGCCGTCCTAAGCATTCTCTTCTTCGTCCTAAGAGCCTATTGGTCCGTTAGCGGATCTGTCTTGTTGCAGCGACGTGTCGTCAAAATACTGCCTCATGTAATTGACACCGTCTTACTGGTCTGTGGTGTGATATTGGCTGCCATGATAGGGCCCAATCAACCTTGGATATTGGCAAAAGTTATCGCCCTGATCGCTTATATCGGCGTGGGCACCATCGCCATCAAACGTGGCAAAACGCCACGTAGCCGGGGTTTTGCGGCTATCGTAGCCGTGGCTATTTTCTTTTATATTGTTGGGGTCGCGCTGGCGCACAACCCCTTGTCCTGGTTGGCTACCAAGACCCTGTAAAGTACTGAACCAGCAAACTGCTGAACACCACTGCCGCCCATACCCCCAAGCCCAGCAATACGGGCTTGGCGCCGGCGGTCAACATACGCCGCAGATCTGACGACAAGCCTATCGCCGACAGGGCCAGCACAATCAAGAAGTCAGCCAGTAAACGCAACGGAATATTCATGGCCTCGGGGATCAAACCGCTGGAACGCAAGGCTGACGCCGCCACAAACCAAAGAATAAACCACGGGAAAATAGCCATCAGGCTAAAGTCAGTGGCGCCGCTACGACGCATGCGATACGCCTGCCAGCAGGCCAACACCACGCAAATCGGAATAATCAACGTGGCGCGAGTCAGCTTGACGATGGTGGCGTAGTCCCCTGCCGCCTGGCTATAGCTATAACCTGCCGCTACTACCGACGATGTATCGTTGATGGCGGTACCCGCCCACATGCCAAAACCCTGGTCAGACATGCCCAGCATATGCCCCAACACAGGAAATATCAGTACGGCAATGATATTAAAAATAAAGATGGTGGTAATTGCAAAAGCGGTTTCGTGATCTTCCGGCTTGATGATGGGCGTCACAGCAGCGATGGCGGAACCGCCGCAAATGGCAGTTCCTACCCCTATCAGTATTTTCAGCTTGCCAGGTATGCCCAGCCATTTACCCAAAAAATAGGCTGAAATAAAAGCGGCTGACAGAGTCACCAACGTTACCGGCAGAGATTCCAGCCCGGTTTCCATGACTTTGCCAAAACTTAAACCAAACCCCAGTGCAATAATCGACCATTTCAGTATTTGCTGCGAGCCAAACCGCAAGCCAGGCTGAAAGACCTGACTTACCCCTATGCAGTTACGTATCAGCAAACCGATAACGATGCCAAACACCGGTCCGCCTATGATGGGCACCCAGCGCCCCAACACGATGGCGCACACTGCCACGGCTGCGGCCAATAACAAGCCATACACGCGCGAAGGGATGCGGCGCCTGCCATCGTTGCGCGCTTGCGCAGCCTGACGCGACAGCGTAGACGCTACGGTCGTAGGTACTGATGAAATACCAAGATGGGCATGGGTCATAATCTATATCACTTTTACTTATAAACTTTGATGCAGATTCTAAGCAAACAGCACGTATAAATAAATTCACTAATTCTTATTGATAGTATAAAATTTATTGATGATAGGAATTAGCACCCGCCAACTAGAAGTTTTCGTCACCATAGCCGCCACTGGCGCCGTAAGGCTGGCGGCTGAACGCCTGTTTGTTACGCAGCCAGCCGCCAGCATGGCGCTGGCCGAACTGGAACGGCAACTGGGCGTCGTCTTGTTTGACCGCGAACGTGGCCGGCTGCACCTTAGCCCGCGCGGCAAAGAGCTGCTACCCATGGCTCAGGAAATTGTCGAACGCCTACAGGAATTCCAACATCAGGCAGGCAACTCTGCGCAACACCTAAGTGGCGAATTGCGCGTAGGCGCCAGCAACACCATAGGTAATTATCTGGTGGGCGATATGCTGGGTCCCTTTATCGCCAATCACCCCCAGGTGTCGCTTAGCGTTACTGTGGCCAACACCCAGGAAATTGCTGATGCCTTGCTGGAACACAGGCTGGACATAGGCTGTATCGAAGGCCCGGTTCACCATGCCCAGCTGGAACTGCTGCCCTGGCGGGACGACGCTTTGGTAGTTTGCGCCGCCCCAGATCACCCGCTAGCCTTGCTGCCAGTGCTGGCACCCAGTCACTTTCAGGATGCCAAATGGATATTGCGGGAACCTGGATCGGCCATGCGCACCCTGACGGAGCACGCTTTAACGGCCCTGCCATCAGGGCGCATACTGCTGGAATTGGGTCAGGTAGAAGCCATTAAACAGGCGGTGATTGCCGGTCTGGGTATAGCCTGCTTGCCACTGACGGCAACCACTGACTCAGTAGCTGCAGGTCGGCTTAAGGTCCTGGATACGCCTTTTCTGGACCTACAAAGACGCTTGTCGCTGGTGCTGCATACCTCGCGCTACCGTGGCGCTTTGGTCAGTGCGTTTATAGACAGCTTGTTATTGCCCCAGAACTAACGCACCAAGCACGCCAAAACTTACGCTTTACGGCTGCGCGTCAGGACAATTACGCCAACCAGAGACACCAGAGTGCCTAGAATTTGTAAGGTGGTAATCGGTTCACCCAACAACCAGCCTGCTAGAAATAGTACTGATACTGGCCCCACCAAACCCAGTTGCGATGCCATGGGTGCCCCAATACGCCCCACTGCCCACATCACCATAAAGGTGGGGAAGACGGTATTTATGACGGCATGGAACAAGGACAGCGAATACACCTGATGCGGCTGATCCAGTCCCTGCAAGCCATGCACGCCAAAGAAATGGATCATGCTGATCACGGATGACACCGACATGGCGTAGGCGACCAGACGGGTCGCCCCTACGCGCTTGATCAGTTCGCCAGAAGAGATCAAATAACATGAATATGTGATTGCGGAAGCCAGCACAAAGGCTGAGCCCAACAACACGGCACTACCGCCAAACGACAAGTCTTGAAGAAAAACAAACACCACTCCAAGATAGGAAATAGCCAGCGCAAACCATTGCCCACTGGATACCGGCCTTTTCAAATAGAACGCAGAAATCAACAAAACAAAGGTCGGGGACAGGAACAAAATCAAACGTTCCAGCCCGGCCGAAATGTATTGCAAGCCCACGAAATCCAGATAGCTGGACAGGTAATAACCCAAAAACCCCAGAAACGCCAGTTGCAAGGATTCTTTCAGGCTAAGCCGGGGAATCAAGCCTAGACGAGCACGACGCGCTTGCATCCAGCCCACCACCGCAAAAAACGGTAGTGCCATCATCATGCGAAAGCCTATGACCGTCAGGGCATCAACCCCATAGCGATACATAAACTTAACAACTATGGCCTTGGCGGAAAACAGGATGGCCCCTAAACCAGCCAATAAAAAACCCACCCAAAATTCATTCGTGTTGGTGCTTGCAGCAATGCCGCCTGTTGAGCTCATGGAATATCCGTATGCCTTGAAGATAGACGAAGACGCCAGTGCTATCGGCAGTATTGCCTGACTTGCTGCGCGGCCAGCCTCTATTTTGCCTGTGTATATGCAATAGCGCAAAAACATGCCTAGGCAATAGTTGCCTAGGCAATTACATCGCAGTAGAATTTTTCCATGAAAGAAAATAGCCTAGCTGCATCGACCTACTACGAAGCGACCCCCTTATCGTTGGCCGCAGAAAACAATATCGGCCACTTGATGCGCCAAACGCAAACCTCGCTGAATCGCCAGATAGATATGCTGGTGTTGCCACTGGATCTGACCGCTACGCAATGGCGGCCATTGGTGCTGATACGTTATCGCGGTGTGGATACCGCTGTGGGACTGGCTAAGCTAACCCATACCGACACTGGGGCCATGACACGCACCCTGGACAGGCTGGAAGCCAAGGGGTTCATCCTGCGCCAACGTTGCGCAGATGACCGCCGCGTCGTGCGCCTGACACTGACCCCCCAGGGGAATCAGGTCGCGGAACGAATCTTGCCTGTAGCAGCTAACGCGTTGAATACCCACCTGACCGGCTTTAGCAATCAAGAGGTCCAAATGCTGATCAGTATGCTGCATCGGATGCTGGCAAATGGTCAGGAGGCCAACACATGACTCTGCCCCTATCTTATCAACCACGCATCAAACTGGCACTAGTCATACTGACTGCAGGCTCTTTGGCCGCTTGCGCCGCCATCTCGCCGGGCGTTTCTACCGTGCAGCCCCTGCAAGCCGAACAGTTGGGACTGCAGGCTGGCGACATTGCCTGGCCCAGCGAGCACTGGTGGGACAGTTATAACGATCCCCAATTAAAAACCTTGGTTACCCAGGCCCTGGCTGGCAGTCCAAGGCTGGACGCAGCGCAAGCACGGTTGGTCATGGCGCAAGCCGCCAGCAAAGGCGCGCGTGCGGTGCAGCTTCCTCAGTTAAACGCCGCGTACACCATGACACGCGAGCGCTTCTCTGAAAATTATATTTACCCACCTCCTTACGCGGGCTCGATGCAAACCGATAACGCGCTAAATCTGAACCTGAGCCTGGATCTGGACCTATGGGGCAAAAAACGCGCACTGTTTGCCGCTGCCACATCGCAGCAACTGGCGGCACAAGCCGACTTGGCTATGGCCCGCAGCGTCCTGACCAGCGCCGTCGTGCAAAGCTACTTCAGCCTGCAAAATGCCCTGGCCCAGGAAAGCGTCACCAGCCAAATCGTCAAACAATTGGAGGATGTCCTGGACATCACCCAGCAACGCGTGGCGGCAGGACTAGACACCGAGGTAGAAATCAACCAAGCCAGATCGGCGCTGGCATCGGCCAAGGTCCAACTAAGCCAAGCACGCACCAATAGTGAGCTTCTGCATAATCAACTTGCTACCCTGCAAGGCCTAAGCCCGAAACAACTGGCACCAATACATCAGATAGAAATGAGCCCTCTGGTCACAGCGGTGCCAGATCAACTGGCGATGAACCTACTGGGCAGACGAGCCGATATCGTCGCCGCGAAGTATCGCGTACTTGCTGGCAGCCAACAAATCTCCGCCGCCAAAGCCGACTTTTATCCGAATATCAACCTATCTGCCTTTGTGGGGTTTTCGTCGCTCGGAGTGGCCACTCTGCTGCAAAGCACTAGCTTGGTCTTTGGCGCAGGCCCCGCAATAAGCTTGCCGATTTTTCACGGCGGCGCCCTAAATGCCCAGCTACAGGGAAAACGCGCCGAACGCGACCTGGCTATCGCCGACTATAACCAGACTCTATTGAATGCCGTGCGTGAAGTGTCTGATGCCACCACATCGTTGCGCGGCTTGCAGCAGCAATCAGACCAACAGGCCATTAGTCTGCAAGCCATACGTACCGCCTATGACATAGCCGTCCAGCGCTACAAGGCCGGGCTGGGTAACTTTGTCCAGGTCTTGCTGGCGCAGAACGAAGTCCAAAAACAATCCATGCTGGCCACGGATATTGCCGCCCGCGCCTATCAGCTGGACGCCCAACTGGCAACGGCACTAGGTGGCGGCTATCAGGCCACCCCGGTCGCTGAAAACAACACCACACACTGACATACCAGAGACACCCATGACCACCGCCACCGCCGCCTCCCCCTCAAAACGCAAGCGCCTGCTACTGATCGCCACTCTGATATTTATTGTCATAGGCCTGCTCTGGTTTGCCTGGTGGGCAATTTTCGTCGCCCACAGTGAATCCACCGACGACGCCTATGTACACGGCAACTTGGTACAAATCACATCCCAAATTCCCGGGACCGTCATTGCAATACACGCGGACGACACCAGCCAGGTAGAAAAAGGCAGTCTGCTGATACAACTGGACCCTAGCGACACCGATATTGCCTTGTCTCAGTCGAAATCGGCTCTGGCTCAGGCGGTGCGACATACGCGCACCGTATTTGTCCAGAACCAAGCCTTACAGGCAGATATCGCCATGCGTAAAGCGGACATACAAAGCGTGAATGTAGACTTGGCTAAAGCGCAAAATGATTTACAACGCCGCCAAGCCTTGGCACGCTCGGGCGGTGTCAGCGGCGAAGAAATCCTGCATGCTCAAACCGCTGTCAAGGCCAGCCAATCCGCATTGCTCCAGGCCCAAGCCGCCTTGGCCGCCTCGGTTGCCAAACTAGAAACCAATCAAGCGCTGACATCTAACACCACAATCGCTACACATCCCGATGTCCTGCAAGCCGCCGACCAGTTGCGCAAGGCCTGGCTGGCCAGCTCTCGCACCCAACTGCCTGCCCCGGTGGATGGCATGGTTGCCCAACGCTCTGTGCAGGTGGGCCAACATGTCGCCGCGGGCACGCCGCTGGTTACTCTGGTGCCCCTGCACCAACTATGGGTAGAGGCCAACTTCAAAGAAAACCAAGTACGGCACATGCTACCGGGACAAAATGTCACGCTGACCTCTGACCTGTACGGCGGCGACGTGGTCTTTCGCGGCAAAGTCGAAGGCATAGCTGCCGGAACCGGCAGCGCCTTTGCTTTGCTACCTGCGCAAAATGCCAGCGGCAACTGGATCAAAATCATTCAGCGCGTGCCTGTACGCATCGCCCTGGACCCCGAACAATTTGCTGAACATCCTTTGCGTGTGGGCTTGTCCATGAACGCGAAAGTCGATTTATCCGATGGTCAAGACATGGCTACCTATATCCCTGACGGATCGCGCCTGCAAACGGCCGTTTTCACCGACAACGACAACGGCAAGGCTGTAGATACCTTGATAGCCACCATTATCCAGGCAAACTCCGGCTCATGAGCACCACCACCATCGCTGACGACGCCAGAACGCCGCCTGCCCCGCCCGCATCACCAACAGGCGCTCTCCCGCCTCTGGAAGGCCGAGCACGCACCCTGGGCACCCTGGCCTTGTCTGCAGCGGTTTTCATGAATGTCCTGGACTCGTCGATTGCTAATGTCTCCATTCCCACGATAGCCGGCGACCTTGGTGTCAGCTCCACCCAAGGCACATGGGTGATTACCTCGTTTGCGGTGGCCAACGCGATTACCGTGCCATTGACCGGCTGGTTGACCCAACGCTTCGGACAAGTACGCCTGTTTGTCATGTCAGTGCTACTGTTTGTGATCTCGTCCTGGCTGTGTGGCTTTGCCTGGTCGCTGGAATCATTGGTGGCCTTCAGGGTGTTGCAAGGCGCAGTTGCCGGCCCCATGATCCCGCTATCCCAGGCCTTGATGCTGGGCAGCTACCCCAAGGAAAAAGCCGGGATGGCTTTGGCCATGTGGTCCATCACGGTGCTGATAGGCCCCATCGCTGGACCGCTGCTAGGCGGCTGGATTTCCGACAACTATAGCTGGCCGTGGATTTTTTATATTAATGTCCCAGTAGGCTTATTGGCGGCCTGGGCCTCATGGCAACTCTATAAACTGCGTGAATCGCCGCGCACTAGTCTGCCCATAGACACCACCGGCCTGGCCTTGCTGATTTTGTGGGTAGGATCCCTGCAGATCATGTTGGACAAAGGCAAGGAGCTGGAATGGTCTGCCAGCCCCATGATCATCTTCCTGGCCGTGATCTCGGTGATTACCTTTGTGTATTTTGTGATCTGGGAACTGAACAGTAAATTTCCCGTTGTAGACCTGACCCTGTTCAAAGGCCGCAACTTCAGCTCTGGCGTGATCACGCTGTCAGTCGCCTACGGGGTGTTCTTTGGTACTGTCGTGCTGTTGCCACTATGGCTGCAAAACACCATGGCCTATACCGCCACCTACGCGGGTATCGCCGCCGCGCCGGTGGGCATATTGGCCATTATGCTGTCACCCATCATAGGCAAGCTATTGACTAAACAGGACGCGCGCAAAATTGTCACTGTGGCGTTTCTGATTTTCGCCCTGATCAGCTATATGCGCGCCCAGTTCAACACCAATGTTGATCTGTACGTTGTCATGTTGCCCACATTTATCCAGGGCGCCGCCATGGCGATGTTCTTTATACCGCTGACCACCATTACCTTATCCGGCCTGGAACCCAGCCGCATACCCGCCGCCGCCGGACTATCCAACTTTGTCAGGCTGCTATTTGGCGCTTTTGGCACGTCCATTACCACCACCCTATGGGAAAACCGCGCCACCTTCCACCACGCCCAACTGACCGAAGCCACACAGGCGGGCCGCCCCCCCTTTGATGCCGCCATGACGGGCTTACAGCAACACGGCTTCAGCCAGGAACAATCCGCCGGGCTAATTAACGGCCTAATCAACCAGCAGGCCTACACCCTATCAGCCACAGATATTTTTTATGCCTCGGCCATTTTGTTCCTAGGGCTGATTGCATTGGTATGGATAGCCAGACCCACACACAAAGGATCCAAAAGCGAAGCCAGCGCCCCAACTGCACACTAAATACAGAACGGCCATCCTCAGGTACATCACTTGCTGGCTTACGCGTTTATCGGGATACCCATCAGGCCTCCCTGCTACAGCGCAACCTTGCAAAGGATAGTTATGACCTCGAAAAACCCTGCAGACACGCGGCGTGAGCCCATGGACGTCGCCGCCATACGACGCAAAGCCGCCCAAAACGTAGAAGATGGCGCCGTCCCTTCTGGCTACCAAGGCGATAGGGTAGAAATCCTTGAGATGCTGAATGACGCCCTGGCGACCGAGCTGGTCTGTGTCTTGCGCTATCGCCGCCACTACCACATGGCCAGCGGCCTGGTGAATGAACCCATCAGGGCAGAATTCCTGGAGCATGCCGTCCAAGAAGAGCAACACGCCACCCAGCTTGCCGAACGTATCGTGCAATTGAATGGCGAGCCCGACTTCAACCCAGCCACCCTGACTAGCCGCAGCCACGCCGAATATGACGACGCTAACGACATCAAGGGCATGATACGTGCCAACCTGATTGCCGAACGTATCGCCATAGAGTCCTATCGACAAATGATAGAGCGCATAGGCGACACCGACCCCACCACTCGCAACCTGCTGGTCTCCATAATGGCGGTCGAAGAAGAGCACGCTGACGACATGGCCGACCTATTGGCACTGTAAGAATCAGGGCGATTTGCACATGGTTATATTCATGTGCTATAGTCTTGCTTCTTTCAGTTCCCCGATAGCTCAGTCGGTAGAGCGACGGACTGTTAATCCGCAGGTCACTGGTTCGAATCCAGTTCGGGGAGCCACTAGAAAGAAACGAAATCAAGCCCTTACGTGAAAGCGTTGGGGCTTTTTTTTGCCTGTACTAATTATATAAGGCCAGACCTAGTTCTAATAGTATTTTTCTATATACTTATTTAGATATGATATTGGCGATCTTTATAAATAAAAGTCATCATAGACCCTATTGATTGTGTGCGCACACTAGCGCACCACATTTGCAACAGGGTTGTACGCATGAAACTTTCACGAAGATCTTTTCTGAACCATATCTCCGCCGCCACACTACTTGCAGGCGTCCCCGTTTGGGCACGAGCCCAAGCCCAGCAGACACTAGAGGGCAGCAATCACGATACGCAAAACAGCATTATCAATTTTGCACTTACACCCGAACCCCCTGTTCTGATTTGCTTTGCCAACACCAGTGGCACCTCGGTGACCGTTAGCAGCAAAGTCGTGGAAGGCCTGTTGGAGTACGACCATCAGTTGACCCCTAAGGCTCAACTGGCAACAGCCTGGGAAGTCAGCCCAGATGGCCTGACCTACACGTTTCAACTACGTCCTGATGTGCGCTGGCATGATGGTGAGCGCTTTACTGCCGCTGATGTTGTATTTTCCCTGCTAGCCTCAAAAGCCTACCATCCACGGGGCGCTGCAACTTTCTCCAAGCTGCAGAATATCGAGGCGGTAGATGATCTGACAGTACGTCTGAATCTAAGCCAGCCTGCCCCCTATCTGCTGCTGGCCCTGGCCGCTGGCGAAACCCCCATCTTACCGGCGCATCGCTATACGCTTGAAAACGCCTTACAAAACCCACTGAATAGCGCGCCCATCGGTACTGGACCCTACCGCTTCAAAGAATGGAGCCGCGGTAGCCACATCATCTACGAACGCAATCCAGACTACTGGTTGGCCGGCCGCCCCAAGGTCAATACGCTGATTTTCCGCATTATGCCCGACAGCGCAGCACGCCTAAACGGCCTCAAAAACCGTTCTATTGATATTGGCACACACAGCCCTATTGCGCTCAGCGAAGTCGCCCGCCTTGGTGAGTTTCCACATCTGAACACCTCCATGTCGGGGTATGAAGACAACGCCACCATCACGGCCTTGGAATTCAACCTGGAGCGTGAATACCTGGCCAACCCATTGGTACGTCAAGCCATTGCTCATGCACTAAGTCGCGAGCAAATCAAAAAAATCGCATTCTACGGCTATGCCGACACCACTGTGGCACCTGTGTCCAAACGCAGCTTCCCTAAATACCACTTGGATGCCCAGGATCCCTACCCCTTCGATGTCGCCCGTGCCAATACACTGCTGGACGAGGCTGGTTACCCACGGCAGGCAGGTGGTAACCGTTTTACGGTCAGCTTGCATTCCAACCCTTTTAATACGGGCTTCACCCGCACCGCTGCCTATGTTCGCTCGGCGCTGGCTCGGGTCGGTATCCAGGCCACCCTGCACGAACAAGATCCAGGCAACTATATACGCAGTGTTTATACCAACCGCGAGTTCGACCTGACGGTCAGCGGCGTCAGCACGATGTTCGACCCAACCGTCGGCTTACAACGCATTTATTATTCGAAAAGCTTCAATCCAGCCATCCCCTTCTCCAATGCCAACCGCTATCACAACCCTGAGGTTGACCGGCTGCTGGAAGCGGCTGCCATCGAAACCGATGACAACAAGCGCGCTGAATACTTCAAGGCTTTTCAGGAAATCGTGATACGGGAGATTCCCACCATTGCGCTCGTACAAGTGAATGATGTCACCGTATTCAATCGCCGTTTAAGCGGCTTTGATACAGCGGCCGCTGGCACACGCTCCAACCTTGCTTTGCTGGAAGCCAGCAATGCCTGAGTTTGCAGTTGCTTTGAAACGCAATCTTGTACATGCGCTGCCCACCATTGCCGGTATTCTGATCCTGAACTTCTTGCTGCTGCAACTGGTTCCCGGCGATGCGGTAGATATCATGGCGGGTGAAGCTGGGGGAGCAACGGCTGAAAGCATGGCTGCAATGCGCCAGGCCTATGGGTTAGAGGGTTCTCTGTTAGAGCGTCTTTACTTGTACCTGGGCAACTTGGTGCAGGGAAACCTGGGTGTTTCACCGCGATTCAATGCCCCGGTGCTGACGCTAATCCTGGAACGCCTGCCCAACAGCCTGTTCCTGGTCTTATCCGGCCTGTTGCTAGCCGTTTTCAGCGGTATCGTCATCGGTACGTTGATGGCTAGTTTTGCTGGCCGTCTGCCTGACCGTATTCTGTCCCTGGTGAATTTACTGCTGTACTCCACACCGGGCTTCTGGATAGGGCTACTACTTATCATGCTGTTCTCCGTACACCTGGGCTGGCTACCTGCCAATGGGCACGCCACCATTGGCATTGAGCTGCATGGACTGGACTGGCTGAAAGATCGGCTACAGCACGCCGCCCTGCCTATTATTACTGTCGCCACCTTCTTCATCGCTGTTTATGCCCGACTGACCCGGGCAGCTATGCTGGAAGTCAAGGATCTGGATTTCATTCGCACCGCGCAAGGCAAAGGCCTACACCCTATCCGCATCACCTTGCGTCATAGTTTGCGCAATGCCTTGATCCCTGTAAGCACCATGTTCGGCGTACATTTTGCCGCCTTGTTTGGAGGGGCTGCAGTCACTGAAACTGTTTTTGGCTGGCCAGGGCTAGGACGCCTGACCCTGGATGCCGTCATGACCCGCGACTTCAACCTTTTACTTGGCATCCTACTGTTCTCGTCGCTACTGGTTGTGGTCATCAACATTCTGACTGACCTATTCCAGCAATGGCAGGATCCACGCATTCGAGTTCGCCAATGACGAAACCCATCCTGATGCATCCTGCCACTGCCAGCGTTGCAGCCCCCTCCTCCCATTGGCAGGCTATCTTGCAGCAAATGCGCGTTCCGCTAACCGCTGCTGGAGTATTGATCCTGCTGGCTATTTTGCTGCTTGCTGCGTTCGCGGAACTGCTTGCTCCCGGTGACCCGCTGGATATGGCCGGCATGCCCTTGCTATGGCCAGGCGCTGACGCAGCACACCCACTTGGCACAGACTCGCTTGGGCGGGATGTCTGGGCCGGGCTGGCGCACGGCGCACGTGCCTCGCTGGCCATCGGCTTTAGCGCGGCGGCCATCAGCCTGCTGATTGGCATCAGCATCGGCGTACTAAGTGGCTATTATGGCGGCCTTGTCGACCGTTGCCTGATGCGTATTACCGAACTCTTCCAGACCATTCCTGCTTTTTTGCTAGTTATTGTGCTGGTCGCGATTTACAGCCCGACATTGGGTATTATCCAGCTGGCTATCGGCTTGGCATCATGGCCTGAAATTGCACGGCTGACCCGAGCCGAATTCCGTCGCCTGCGTCAACATGACTTTGTTCAGGCTGCCCGTAGCGCAGGTTATTCCAACGCCCACATCATCGTCAGGGAAATCCTGCCCAATGCGCTACCCGCTATCGTCGTCACCACGTCCATTCTGATTGCCAGCGCTATTCTCATGGAATCTGGACTGGCCTTTCTAGGCATGGGCGATCCCAATGTTGCCAGTTGGGGAGGCATGATAGGAACAGGTCGCGACCAACTAAGCTCCGAATGGTTTCTTACCGCCTTACCCGGCGCTGCCATTGCGTTAACCGTACTGGCACTGAACGTACTGGGCGATGGCCTGAACGATGCCCTTAACCCCCGTTTACGAGAGTCTTCATGAGCGAACTGTTACGTGTCAATAATTTGCGTGTCAGCATTGGCGACAAAGCACTCATACATGGATTGAACCTACACCTGCAGGCAGGCGAAACCCTGGCCTTGGTTGGCGAGTCAGGTTGCGGCAAGTCCACCACGGCACTAGCGATTGCCGGGCTACTGCCTGCCAAAGGACAAGCTACCGGTGAAATCATGCTGCACGGCGAAAACTTGCTGGCATTGCATAAAAAAGCACTGCGCCAAAAACAAGGTAATGCGCTGGCCATGATTTTCCAGGAGCCCCTAAGCAGCCTGAATCCAGTGCTTAGCGTGGGCGAGCAAATTGAAGAAATGCTGCTAACCCATACGTCCATGGATCGCACACAGCGCTTGCACCGCCTGCTAGAGCTGATTGACCTGGTGCAATTGTCGGATGCGGCACGTCTGATACGCCGCTATCCCCATGAACTATCAGGTGGCCAACGCCAACGCATCATGATTGCCATGGCAATAGCCTGCCAACCGCAGCTCTTGATTGCCGACGAACCCACCACAGCGCTGGATGTCACCACCCAGGCACAGATACTTTCTTTGCTAAATGAGCTGCGAGATGAGCTGCAAATGGGACTGCTGCTTATTACACACGACTTGGGTGTAGTCAGCGAACGCGCCGACCGGATCGCGGTCATGCACAATGGGCAGATACTGGAACACGCCAATACCAAGACCCTGTTCAGCAATCCGCAACATGACTATAGCAAAGGGCTACTGGGCGCATCGCTGCGCAAAGATCAGCCGCTGCACTATCGGCAGCAGCGCTTGCCTGAAATACGCATTCAGCCCACGCATAACGGTAAGCTGGACTACATCTTGCATACTCCGCACGCCACCATCAGGGATGATGTCGAATCATCGTCTGAACCTATACTGCGTGTGCAGCAATTAAGTAAAAGCTTTAAAGCAAGCCCACACCCTGTGCAGGCTGTCGACCAGGTCAGCTTTGATCTGTTCCGTGGTGAAACCCTGGGTCTGGTGGGTCAATCAGGCTGCGGTAAGTCCACGCTTAGCAAGCTACTGTTACGGCTGATCGAGCCTGATCAAGGCCATGTGACCCTGGACGGACAAAACCTGCACACTGCCTCGCACAAACAGTTGCGAGGTCTACGGTCAAAAATTCAGATGATTTTTCAGGACCCTTACGGTTCACTGAATCCACGTAAAAAAATTGGCACAATGCTGGATCAACTGCAGCGACTGCATCTGCCTTTGGACGCGCGACAACGGCACCAAGCAGCCATCAAGATACTGGACGCCGTCGGCCTGCCTGCCAATACCTTGCAACGTTACCCACATGAGTTTTCAGGGGGGCAGCGCCAGCGTATTGCCATTGCCCGGGCCCTGATTCTGAAGCCTTCGGTCATTATCTGCGATGAAGCGGTATCCGCCCTGGACGTTTCCGTGCAGGCGCAGGTACTGAACCTGCTTGTTGATCTGCGCGATGAATTTGACCTGTCTTATCTGTTCATTTCACACGATCTTTCTGTGGTGCGCTATTTAGCAGATCGCATTATGGTGATGAATGAAGGCAGAATTCTTGAAAATAGCCGCCACGATGTACTGTGGCATTCACCCAAGCACGCTTATACCCGCCAACTGATTGACGCCATTCCTAACTGGAATCACGCGCCTGCTCTGGCCGCCTAAAAAATCATGAGTCTGTCTACTTCCCAGCCCACCCCGACTTCCCTGGAACAGCAACTAAACCACGAGCTGGAGCTGCTTTGCCTGCCTGAAGCACCATGGATGCCGCAATGTACCTACCATGGTGAGAACATTATGGATGTCGCCATTATTGGCGCCGGTATGGCGGGACTGACTGCGGCGGCGGCCCTGAAGTTTATCGGCATTGCCAACATCGGGCTCTATGATGCTGCCCCAGCCAACCAAGAGGGCCCCTGGGCGACCCATGCACGTATGCAAACGCTGCGGTCTCCTAAAGAGCTAACTGGCCCCGCCCTAGGTATCCCTTCCCTGACGTTTCGTGCTTGGTACACAAGCGTGTACGGAAAGTCGGCCTGGAAAACACTGGATCGTATCCCTCGCTTGGTCTGGCACGACTATTTGCAGTGGTACAAACAGGCCCTGGCTCTGCCTGTGCACAACCAGCATAGCCTGACGTCGATACAGACCGTTCAGGCCGACGACATAAACACCCCTATCATTCGGCTGGAGTTCAGCACAGACAGCGGGGTTGCCGCACCGCAGATCCGCTATGCCCGTCACCTTGTACTTGCTACTGGCATGGATGGACTTGGCGGCGCAAATATTCCAGCTACATTCCAAAATTTGGACCGAAGCGTCTGGCGGCACAGCAGCGAAATAATAGACTTTTCATCCTTGCGATCTAAACGAGTTGCCATTATTGGTGGCGGCGACTCGGCGCTGGATGCGGCGGCTACTGCTCTGGAAGCTCAGGCTACCCAAGTAGACATTTATATTCGCACCGCTGAGTTCTCGCAAATCAACTACTGGAAAGCCTTCGCCCATTCTGGTCACCGTTACGGCTATCAGCTACTGAATCAAGCACAACGCGCCACTATGCTCGGCTTTCTGCTTAATCAACCGACCCCTCCATCGCGCGGCACTATTCAGCGCTTAAGCACAGCCTCTAACCTGAGTCTCCACTTTAACCAGCACGTGGAAGAAATTACAGCTCACCAGGGCGAACTACGCTTTAGCACAGACGCTACGACCACGCATACTGCCGACTTCCTGATTCTGGCCACTGGTTATCAAACCGATCTGCAACAACGCCCCGAACTGCGACCCCTGTTACCCCACCTTCGCTTCTTCGATGCTGGCGCGCTTGATGGCCGCAAGCCCGAGCAAGGTGGGATCATCCCCATGCTAGAAGAGGATTTTTCTTTCTGCGCCAAAACCGAAGACGGTTCAAGCTTGCTATCTCGTACACACTGCTTCACCAGCCAGGCATTGCTTAGCTTGGGCAAGATCTGCGGCGACATACCTGGCATCAGCGTTGGAGCGCAGCGATTGGCCCAGGGCATTGCCGCCAAACTTTATAAGGCAGAACACACCTGGCATAGCAAGGCAGTACAAGGCTATGACGAACATGAAGTAAGTGACGAAGCACTAGAGGCACTATACGCGCTAGCCCCAGCATTGCACGACTAGACCTAAGAAATGCCTAATTGACTGCCACGGCAGCACGTGTATCAAGATATGAGACAATATAGGGCTAGACCTAGTATCTATGTTGGCTCTGTCGTGTTAAGAGCCCCTGGCTGATATATCCCGCGCTTTTACAAGTAGCTTCAGCCCGCCCACCAGGCGGGCTTTTTTGTGGTGGCAGTTAATGACAAGTACTTTTGCAATTGTAATTTCCCTATTATTACTAATGTATTTTGCCTATAGGGGAGTAACTGTACTTTTACTTGCCCCCTTGATGGCCGCCTTAGCGGTTTTCCTGTCTGGGGATATTGCTTACTTCCTGCCCATCTACACCGACACCTTCATGACGGCACTTAGCGGTTATGTGCTGCAGTTCCTACCCATATTTCTATTAGGGGCACTGTTTGGGCAGTTAATGGCGGATTCTGGAGCGGCCCATACCATTGCACAGTGGACTGTAAAGCGCCTGGGCCATAAGCAAGCAGTAGCCACGGTGGTTATTGCCTGCTCGTTGCTAACTTATGGCGGCGTGTCGCTATTTGTAGTGGCCTTCGCCATCTATCCTATTGCCAAGGATTTGTTCAGAACGGCGGGCATCCCCAAACGACTGATACCTGCAGCCATCGCGTTAGGTTCATTCACCTTCACGATGACGGCAATGCCGGGAACTCCTGCGATACAAAACGCCATCCCCATTCCTTATTACGGCACAACGGTATTTGCCGCGCCTGGACTGGGCATCATTGCATCCATCATGATGCTGACCGGCGGTTTATGGTGGCTGCAATCGCGTGTTGCCAAGGCTAAAAATCGTGGCGAAGGCTATGGCGTCCACGACGACACGGACGATACGGACACCTTCGCAGCAAATGAGCCTGCCCCATTAAAAGGGCCACGTTCCACCATGCCCATATGGTTGGCGTTACTGCCGCTATTTCTGGTGATTGGCGTGAATGCCCTATTTACCTATTTTATTTTCCCTAATACGGATCTAAGCAGCATCACCGAACGTTTCCCCAGCGTCAGTCCCGCCAAGATGACAGGGCTATGGGCCTTGATTATTGCGCTGGTCGTTGCCTGCCTGGTATTGATCATTAGCCGCTTAGGGCGCTGGGAAGGACTGCGCGATTCCATCAACAAAGGCGTATTTGGCTTTATGCTGCCGCTGTTTAATACGGCGTCTGAAGTGGGTTATGGATCCGTCATCGCCGGGCTGGCCGGTTTCGCGATCATCCGCGATGCCGTACTGAACGTGACCCCACACAACCCCTTGATCTCCGAAGCCATCGCCATGAACGTGCTGGCAGGTATTACAGGATCGTCATCGGGCGGATTAAGCATAGCCCTGCAAACCCTGGGGGCGGACTACTTACGCATGGCAGAAGCGGCTGGCATCAGCCCGGACTTGCTGCACCGTGTGGCGGTCATGTCGGCAGGCGGCTTTGATACCCTGCCCCATTGCGGCGCAATTATTACCTTGCTGTCTATCTGCAAACTAACCCACCGCCAGTCTTATCTAGGCATTGCCGCAGTCACCATGGTCGTACCTTTTATTGCCCTGGTCACCGTCATTACCTTGGGAACGATGTTCGGAAGTTTCTAAGCGTAAACTGTTGGGCGCGACACAATAAAAACCGAAAGGAAATGTGATGACGTGGTCAGCCCAGCAGTACTCGACGTTTGAACAAGAACGGACCCGCCCCGTGCGTGATCTGGTGGCAGCGATACCAGCACGCGACGTGCGTATCGCGTTCGACTTGGGCTGTGGCCCAGGAAACTCTACAGAAGTCCTGGCCCAGCGCTTTCCCAACGCCACCATGACCGGCACGGATAATTCCGACGACATGCTGGCTTCGGCACGCAAACGCCTGCCTCACATAGACTTTGAACTGTCGGACATAGCCACATGGAACCCTGACCAGCCCGTCGATGTGATTTTGGCCAATGCGTCGCTGCAATGGCTGCCGGACCACGCTGCGCTCTACCCACGACTAATCAAGACGCTGACCCCTGGCGGATGCCTGGCCGTACAGACCCCCGACAACCTGGAAGAGCCCGCCCATAAGCTGGCACGCGAAATCGCGGCTAGTGGCCCCTGGGCCGGAAAAACTGGCAGCTTCCAGCTACCTGAACGACACAACGCCAGCTTCTACTACGAGCTGCTACAGCCACATTGCAGCAGTGTCGATGTCTGGCGTACGACCTACTTTCACCCTCTGGCCGGCGGCGCAACTGCCGTCGTCGAATGGTTCAAAGGCTCAGCCCTGCGCCCCTACATGGAACTGCTGGATGATGCTGAAAAAGCGGAATTCCTTAAGCGCTATCTAGCTGCTATAACCAAGGCCTATCCCTCGCTTGCTAATGGCACGGTGTTGCTGCCATTTCCACGGCTTTTCATAGTAGCCAGCCGCTAAAACACGATATCGCACCTAACGCCATCGACAAGTTGACGATTTCGGCCTAAGGTCACGTCGGCGCCAGCTTCCAGCGGCAAGTAAAAATCTTCCACCAGTAGAGAATAAATATGTCGGGATATTTACAAGACAACCAAAGCACCAGACGCAGTAAAGCCGTTACTTTGCCTTCACTACACGCCATGCGCAGCGCGGGCGAAAAGATCGCAATGCTCACCTGCTACGACGCTAGCTTTTCTTCCTTGATGGACCAGTGTGGCGTTGACATACTACTTGTGGGAGATTCCCTGGGCAATGTACTGCAGGGACACAGCACGCCACTGCCGGTCACTGTCGCGGATATCGCGTACCACACAGCCTGTGTCGCACGCGGCAACCAAACGGCTTTACTGGTCGCAGACCTGCCATTCGGTAGCTATGGCACTGCACAATCCGCCTATGACAATGCCGTGACATTGATGCAGGCTGGCGCCCAGATAGTCAAACTTGAAGGCGGTGCCTGGCTGGTCGATACCGTGAAGTTTCTGACCGAGCGTGGCATACCCGTATTCGCGCACCTTGGGCTGACGCCACAATCCGTGCATCAACTTGGCGGATTCAAGGTGCAGGGCAAAACGCCTGAAAGCGCCGAGCAACTAAAAGCCGATGCCTTAGCGCTTCAGGCGGCGGGTGCATCGCTACTTTTGATTGAAGCCATTCCGGCCGCACTAGGCAAGGAAGTAACGGATATGCTGGCCATTCCCACGATAGGCATAGGCGCCGGTCCTGACTGCTCGGGGCAAGTGCTGGTGATGCACGACATGTTGAACGTGCCCCCCGGCAAAAAGGCACGTTTCGTGCGTAACTTCATGGAAGGACAGGCTAGCATTGAGGGTGCAATCAGCGCCTATATCAAGGCAGTGAAGGACCAGTCCTTTCCAAGCCAAGAACACGGGTATTAGGGAACGTTAACCGCGGCGTAATAGTTCTTTAACCACCGTGATTATTATCGCTACGGCCCATTCCAAGCCCGATACCCAGGCCCGCACCGCCGCCACCGCCTCCAGCACCTCCTCCCCCACCAGCACCTCTGTTGCCTGCCTTTTCACCATCGCCCTTGCCGCGACCACCACTGCTTTGCGCCCTAGTCGGCCCCTGAAACGGGATGCTGATGTCATCAGGTATCGGCCCCAGGTCAAGGGCAGTGCGAATGAAGTTGCGTAAGGAAACCACCAAGGCTGCCGTGTGTATAGGACGACCTGCGGCCATATCGCTCGCGGCCTCACCGGCCAAGCGCACATGTTCTACGGTACCAAGAAGAATAATGTCAGATAAGGCGGCCTCAACAGCATCACGGGTGCGACGCGACCGATCGGAACTTTTGTTTTCATCTTGATCGGCCCCTTCTTCATCTGACTCTTGCGCTGTAACGCGTAGGTCGCGCAGATGTGTAGGGTGCACTATCAGTTGCCCAGTAAATGAGCCACCTAAGGTCCGATAGGCGGCGATTAAGGTTTTCAATCGTTCATTGATCTGGCGATTCATGCGCTCGCGGCGTTGTTGCATGGTCTGCATGATCAGCACGCGAATACCCACGCCCATCAGGGTGAATACGGCCAGGCTCAGAATTGTGGTCAGCACACCGTGCCACGAACTAAAGTCGAAGAATTTCACATATTCACCTGTCTTAGGAACACGATAATAACTTATGGCACTCTGACAGCCTTGCTGCTAAACAGTAATAGTATTGTCTTATGGGCTTGGAGTAGCAAGTTCGTGGCCTCTCATTTGCTACCGCTAATCAATACCACTCTTGAGTCTTATTCATGATAATGCCTTATACCTATTTTCAATACTTGACAGTCGAAACTCATTAGCCTCCATACAATCTAGAAATCCTAAGAAAGAGGTATGCCCATGAACTTAAGTAAACGTTGTGTGGCCGAATCATTCGGCACTTTCTGGCTAGTGCTGGGCGGTTGCGGTAGCGCCGTGCTAGCTGCTGGCTTTCCAGAACTAGGCATAGGCTTTGCGGGAGTGGCGCTAGCCTTTGGTTTAACGTTGCTGACTATGTGCTATGCCATCGGTCATATCTCAGGCTGCCACATCAACCCGGCGGTCACCTTTGGTCTAGTAGCTGGTGGCCGCTTTCCAGCACGTGAGCTGGTGCCCTACGTTCTTGCTCAGTTATTAGGCGGAATTTTGGCAGGTGCCGTTTTATACATTATTGCTACGGGTAAAGCCGGCTTTGATGTCAGCGCCAGCGGCTTTGCCTCCAACGGCTACGGTGAACATTCGCCCGGTGGCTATAGTCTGTACGCCGCCCTGGTTTGTGAAGTAGTGCTGACTGGATTTTTCATCTTCATCATTATGGGTGCTACCGACAGGCTTGCCCCTGCCGGATTTGGTGGTATTGCCATCGGCCTGTCACTTACCCTTATCCACTTGATCAGCATCCCAGTCACCAATACGTCAGTGAATCCGGCACGGTCTACCGCCGTTGCCTTGTTCCAAGGGAGCTGGGCAATCGAGCAATTATGGCTATTCTGGCTAGCCCCTATTGTTGGGGCAATAATAGGCGGTGTAATTTACCGCTGCGTACTACAAACAAAAGCCCAGGCATAGAGGCGGCACAACCGGTTGATATCGCTTGCATTTTGTTAGATATAGACCGCCCTAGGGCGGTCTGCTTGTCTCTACTAAACGTATACTAAGCAATTCTATGCTTACTCGTCTGGAAACATAATGCTAGCAAAAACCCAGCAGGAACTGGACAAGATACGCGCCCAGTGCCAATCTCTGGTCACCCGCCGCTCTCTGCTGTCGGCCGGTGCAGCCGTTATACCTATACCAGGTGTCGATTTTGGCACAGATGTTGCAATATTGCTGAAGCTAATCCCGACCATCAATGAAAAATTTGGCCTGTCGCCCGATCAAATCGAACAGCTAAGTCCTGAAGTAAAAAAGATCGTAGTAGTTGGTGGGGCCAGCATGAGCCTGGGACTGATCGGAAAAACACTAACCACGCAACGCATCATAGGCATGCTGCAGCGCTTTGGCGCCAAACGCCTGGCTACCAAGGCCTTGGCCAAGTATGTCCCCTTTGCGGGTAGCGCCGTATCGGCCACCATCAGTTACTACATTCTTAGAAAGGTGGGGCGGTCACATATTGATGAATGCTACGCAATAGCCATGAAAGCCATATCCCAAACCTCGGTTACCCAGAGCTAGCCAGGAACTCGGGTACTATGCACGCAACCCCCCACCGGCCCGACCTCATGAATCATTCCAGCCTTTATTTTCGCACCTTCCTGCTGCTGCTGGCTTGCGTCAGCATTGCCTTTGTCTGGGTACTACTACCCTACTATGGCGCCATTTTCTGGGCGACCACGCTAGCAATTATTTTTTCACCCGTACACAGGCGCATACTCCCAAAAGTGCATGGCAGACGTACCCTATCCGCGCTGCTCACTGTCATTCTGATCATACTGATGGTTATCATTCCCTTGATCTTGATAACGGGTGCCCTGCTGCAAGAAGGCGCGGCAGTCTACAAGCGGCTTAGCACCGGCGAGCTGGATTTGGGTGCCTACTTTGAACAGATTGTGAATGCCATGCCTGCCTCGGTGCATGCCGTACTGACACGATTTGGTATAGGCGACAGCTTCAGCCTGCAAGAAAAACTGTCGGAAGGTGCATTGCAAGGCAGTAAATTTCTGGCCACCCAGGCCGTCAACGTCGGTCAAAACACCTTTGAGTTCCTGGTCGGCATGGGTGTTATGTTGTATATATTATTCTTTCTATTGCGCGATGGCCCCCTTCTAGCCCACCGCATGCGCCAATCAATACCCCTAAGCGACCAGCACCAGCATCACCTGTCGCGTAAATTTGCCACCGTCATACGCGCTACCGTCAAGGGCAATATTGTTATCGCCATCACCCAAGGAGCCTTGGGTGGGATCATGTTTGCCATCCTAGGCATACAAGGAGCCCTATTGTGGGGCGTCATGATGGCCTTTTTGTCACTATTGCCAGCGATAGGCGCATCACTGATCTGGATCCCTGTTGCCGTGTACTTCCTGGTGTCCGGGGCCATCTGGCAAGGCGTGGTCCTGATCTTGTTCGGGGTGCTGGTCATAGGTCTGATCGACAACCTGCTAAGGCCGGTGCTGGTTGGCAAAGACACCAAAATTCCTGACTACCTTATCCTGATCTCCACCCTGGGTGGCCTGGCGGTATTCGGACTTAACGGCTTCGTTATCGGACCCTTGATTGCCGCCCTGTTTATTGCCTGCTGGGACTTGTTTCCATCGGCCATCAAGCAGTATCAAGAAAATTGATACTGGCAGACGGATGACCTGCTGCCCCACGGTCATCTGCAACGCCGGCTTTACGCAAAAAGTATAACGATGTTGACAACCAGGGCGCTGAACCACAACAGACTGCGCACAGCGCCATAACCCGCAATATAGGTCGCCACAAATGCAATGCGTATCACTACCCAGGCCAACATCAAGTTAGTTATTAGAGCGATGTCGGCCTGCTTATATAGCGCAAACAACACCGCCGCATAGAAAAACGGCAGGCCTTCAAATAGATTGGCCTGCGCCGCATTGGCACGCCCACGCCATCCCTCAAGGCCAGCCAGCCAAGGTCTTGGGTTGCTATTATCAAACCCCTTGCCCATCGCCTTGGCACAAATTGTGGCCACGAAAGGCAGGCAAGCGGCAATCAACATCAGCCAGGTAATTTTGTTCATAAAGACCCTTCATTTGTGTTGGACCGCCCTATAGTACCCAATAGAGCGTGGTCAGATTATGTATAATAATTGGCTTAGCAGGGTGCAGTGTAATAGTGCTGTGCGCCGTAGCGGTTGGCAGCAAGGTCAGCCAAAAGATGCCGATGTAGCTCAGTTGGTAGAGCAGCGCATTCGTAATGCGAAGGTCGGGGGTTCGACTCCTCTCATCGGCACCAATATTCATGCGGCTCTGCGGGTTTTTAGCACGGCCGCATTTTCTTTGTGTGGGCTCAGGGAAACTTTCTCTGTAGGCTCGCCACAGACGGAATAATTGCCGACTCAGGGCAATGGCGAAAACACCCATAAGACTTTTGCATCTTCATCGCTGGCAGATACCGTCGCGTGCCCCATGGTGCAATCGAAGTACATGGAATCCCCGGCCTTCAGGCTGAGAGGCTCGTACAGTTCAGAATGAACGATTACCTCGCCGGATACAACATAGAAAAACTCTTCACCGTCGTGACTGACCCACTCATCGAAATCTTGAACGCTGCGCGCTTTGATTGTCGAGAGCGCGGCGAACATTTTTTTGTTCGATAAGTCAGTGCAGAGCACTTCATGGTCGTAGCATTTGTTGCTGTATTTCCTTCCCGCCCCTATGCGCGTGATGGAACGCCGTCCTGTGGGTGGCTCACTTCCATCATCCGAGAAGAACGCCACGATGTTTTCATTAAGGCCGTTGCACAACTTTTGGATCACGTCGAAGGTTGGCGACATCTGACCATTCTCAACCTTGGAAATCGTTGACCGCGCTACGCCAGCGAGCTCACTCAATGCCGCTACCGTCAGGTTGTTTGTCTTGCGCATGGACTTAAGCCTTTGACCAAGATTGAAGCTATCTCCCCCTGGGGATGGGGGATCAATACGCATAGTGTCATTTATTACTTTCATTTTTTCCCGTTTGGTCTGTATTAGGTCGAATTTTTCAAATTATACCGTCAATAGGGTTTATACGAATCAAATATGAGTTGATGTTTCCTTTAGGCTATTTTACTATCCCTAAAGGAATTAAAAATTCATTTCTGTTTTGACGGAGACAACCACATGCATAACGAAAAGAAAGAAAGCCATCTACTCACCCCAATTTCTCGCCGAGGCATGCTGAAGCTGTCAGCATTGGGACTAATCACTGCAGCACTTCCCATTTACGCTCATGCCCAGAGCGCCAAGCCAATCAGGGTTCTGCTGGCGCCCGACGCGAATATCGTGCCCGGGCAGCTACGAGGCGGGGGTAGTACCAATGTGGCAAGCTGCCTTTACGATTGGCTGTTCAGGCTGGAAGGTGAGGGTCAGACTTTCACAAACTCATTGGCCGAAAAGACTCAGCATAGTGACGACTTCAAAACTTGGGACATCACGTTGAGAAAAGGGGTGAAGTTCAGTAATGGCACCGAGGCTACCGCGCGAGACTTGGTGTTCACAATGGCTCGCCATCAAGATGACAAAATTGGCTCCCCACTGAAAGATATTTTTCAGCATGTTTCAGACATCACGGAAACCGATGCCCAGACTGTTACGTTTACTCTATCTAGGCCGGATCCGGATTTTTTGCTCAAGTTTCTGGATAAGAACGCAGCGCTACTCGCACATGATTACGATTATGCGGCCAACGGCAACAGCAAGCCCTGCGGAACAGGTCCTTTCGATGTCGAAGAGTATGTTCCCAGTCAATACATGCGGCTACGTAAAAAGGCGAATTACTTCATCCCCGGCCTACCGAAGGCGGATACGCTCGAGATCATGTTTATCGCTGATCAACAAACTCAGCTGCTTTCACTCGAGTCAGGCCAGGGGGATATTATCCGCACGGTCCCATTCGACCAGCTAAAGCGCTATGAGTCACATAGTGACCTGGATCTAAAAAGCCTTCCATCCGCCTATTTCACGCCAATTTCCATGCGTACCGATCGCAAGCCATTTGATGATCCGCGGGTAAGGCTGGCGATGAAGCTGGTCGTTAATCGGCAGCAGATGCTAGATAATGCGGCGTTTGGCTATGGCGAAATCGCGGACGACGACTACGTATGGCCCGGATTCCGATACTACAAGAAGCGTCCGGCCAAAGAACAGGATATTGAAGGCGCCAAGCGTTTGCTCGCTGAAGCTGGCTACCCCGATGGTATCGATGTAGAAATTGTTTGTGAGGCGAACCGCCCACCGGTCATGGACGTCGTGCTGCTTTATCAGCAAATGGCTAGGGCCGCGAATATACGCGTCAATATCCAGGCGGTCAGCACTGACATTTTTTACGCCAAGCACTTCATGAAAGCAACCGTCGTATGCGCATCGTGGGGGCATCGGGAAGCGTTAGACTTGCTATCGGTATCGGTGCAGACAGATGCCGTCTGGAACGAGAGCCGCTACAGCAACGCCGAAGTGGATAAGCTAATAACACAGGCGTCCGCTGAAGGGGAACTTGGTAAGCGCCAAGAAATCATGGGTCGTATTCAAGAAATTCTATCTGAAGACGGAGCAGCGATTATCCCATTTTTCCACAATGTTTTCGCAGCGACACGCAAGGACGTGGCCGGATTTCAGCTTACCGAGAACTGGATCAATGATTACCGCCACGTGGCCAGGACCTGACCCATGCAGGCAAGGTTTATATACATTTTCAGGGTGGTGGCGCAACGTTTCCTGGTGATTCTACTTTCACTATTCGTTGCGTCGATCATGGTGTTTCTGATCGTTCAAGTCCTGCCCGGTGATGTTGCGCAAATGATACTTGGACAAGACGCCACCCCGGCAAATCTTGCGGCTATGCGGGAGCAGCTCGGTCTGAATGAGCCTCTGGTTTATCGTTATGCTGCATGGATAACTGGAGTGATGCATGGTGACTTCGGTATGTCTCTCAGCATCCCGGGGTTCTCTGTTTCCAGCTTGATCCTGAGTCGTCTGCCCAATTCCTTGTTGCTGGCTGGAATTGCCACATTGATGATCGTTCCGATTGCCATCGTCTTGGGGACGCTATGCGGTCTAAGGCCTCATAGCCCCTTTGATCGCGTGGTCTCGGTAACAAGTATGGTGACCATATCGCTTCCAGAGTTCGCTTCGGCAATCTTCCTGATCATACTGTTCAGCAAGCTCATACCGATCTTACCGTCCATGAGCGTCATAGACGTCCGCACGGACCTAATGACGCAGTGGCGTATGTTTATACTGCCGGCATTGGCGCTTTCATTGATTTCAACGGGCTACATATTGCGTATGGTGCGAGCCAGCGTAATTACTGTTGCCGGGTCCGAGCAGGTCAAGGCCGCAACGCTCGCAGGCGTACCTCGTTCAAGCGTGCTGATCCACTATGTACTACGCAATTCACTGGTGCCCGCCATCACCATCATTGCGATGAATATGGGGTGGTTGATAGGTGGACTGATAGTGGTCGAGACCATATTTGCATTTCCCGGTCTTGGCACATTGCTGCTGCACGCCGTTATGCAACGGGATGTTCAGTTGATTCAAGGAGTTGCGCTGTGTTCAGTGGCTGCATATTTGCTCATGAATCTTACTGCTGACATCCTTTCCGTGATGCTCAACCCACAGTTGCGCTCTTCATAGGACAGGTACTAATGAATGAAATCAGCGCGCCTCCTAGTGTGCAGAAGACTATTGCCGCTTCCCCGCCCGCATCCATGCTGGCCCGTTTAGCACGTGCCAAGGGCGGAAAGTGGGGGCTGGCTCTTGTTGCCTTTTGGCTTATTGTTTTTATCGTATCGCTGGTATGGACGCCTTACGATCCCTTCGAGTTTCATTTCGGTGACAAGTTACAGCCGCCATCCGCGGATTTTCTACTGGGTACGGATAAGTACGGTCGAGACACCTTAAGCAGAATCATGACGGGGTCGCGTGAAGTCATACTTATCTCTACCGGCGGCACCCTCTTAGCGATAGCTCTTGGTCTTTTTATAGGCATTACATCTGGCTTTTTCGGTCATTTATACGATGAGGTGATCATGCGCTCCATGGATATCATCATGGCCTTCCCCAGCCTGCTGCTTGCGTTGCTCGTGGTTGGCGTGTTGGGCCCTGGGGAACTCAATGTCGTTCTCGTGATAGGTGTGGTATTCGCACCTCGAATAGCGCGGGTAGCCCGTAGCGTCGTGATGGAACTCCGTGTGAAGGAATATGTCCAGGCCGCACAAGTACGCGGCGACAGCGTCTGGAACATCATGCTGGTTGAAATGCTGCCAAATATGCTTGGCCCCCTGGGAGTTGAGGCCGGCGTGCGTTTCGCCCACGCATTGTTCCTCAGTGCATCGCTGGGCTTTCTTGGACTCGGCGTGCAGCCACCCACACCCGACTGGGGACTAATGGTTAACGAAGGCCGCGACTTCATTGAAATGTCGCCCTGGGTTTCCCTGTTCCCCGCGATTGCAATCGCAACATTAGTCGTAGGGGTCAACATTTTGAGCGAAGCATACCGACGTGTATGGGCGGGGGAATCATGATGGACACCACTCAGAATAAAAGTGTAGTGCTGGAATTGCGCAATCTGTCGATCGACTATATGGTGCGGCGTGAGCGGGTTGCCGCCGTCAAGAACATTAGCCTGACCTTACGACGAGGCGAAGGTTATGCCTTGCTAGGTGGCTCAGGAGCAGGCAAAAGTACCGTAGCACTGGCTTGCCTGGGATACCTTCCCGATAACGCGGTCGTAACTGAGGGGCAAGTGCTATTTTGTGGGGACAACATTACTGGCCTGCCCCGCAGTGCAATGTGTATGTTTTGGGGGAAGCGAGTTTCTTTGATCCCCCAGGACCCTCATGCGGCCCTTAACCCGTCTCGACGGATTGGCAAACAGATCGCTGATGTCGTGCAGGCCCACAGCACCATTTCTGGTCCAGCAGTGCGCGAGAAGGTACGTGCCCTGCTGGAGCTAGTGCGTTTGCACGATCCGGATAGGGTCATAGACAGTTATCCGCATCAACTCAGTGGCGGGATGAAGCAACGTGTCTGTATCGCCCGGGCATTGGCCATTGAGCCCGAAATGCTAGTGCTTGATGAACCCACGACCGCACTGGATGTGACAACCCAGGCCTCTATTCTTGAGACCATTTGCGATATCAGGGACCGACTCCAGGTCGCGCTGCTGTATATCACTCACGATCTGCGGGTAGTGAGTTCGGTGTGCCAGCATATTGGCGTCATGGACCAGGGCGAAATGGTCGAAAGCGGTCCGGCCGATACGATACTGAACTCCCCTCGTCATCCTTTCACCCAGGCGTTGGTGTCTGCCGCTTATGAAATAACGCAAGATGATAAGACAGAACGCTCACATATCGTGGCGGGGCCTGAGCACGCTCCGTTGCTGGAAATCCGGAATCTTGAAAGGCATTTCCACACGGGAAGCTTGATGGGGCAGCACCGGACTGTCAAGGCGGTCGCTGATGTCAGTTTTGCTGTACATGCCGGAAAAACAACGGCATTGGTCGGTGAAAGCGGATCGGGGAAAAGCACCGTTGGAGCCACCATTATGGGAATGCTGACTCCGACAAGTGGAGCCATCATGCTTGATGGCAGCCCCCTGGCAGGGTTGAGTACCGGACGATCACGCGAACAACGACGTGATATGGCAATCGTATTTCAAAACCCAAATGCAAGCCTTAACCCCAGCCATACCGTTAGACGGATTATCCAGCGTGCGTTGCCACCCGAGAAACGTACTGCCCATGAAGTGGAGCGCCTGCTGAAGTCTGTACAGCTTGATCCAGCACTGGCGGGAAGGCTGCCTCGTGAGCTTAGCGGTGGTCAAAAACAGCGAGTAGCCATTGCCCGTGCATTTGCCTCGAATCCCCGACTCATTGTCCTGGATGAAGCTACGTCATCTTTGGACCTTACCGTGCAATTCGCTGTGCTCGAGATGCTAAAGCGACTACAACAAGAGCATGGGACGGCATATCTGTTTATTTCACACGATATGCATGTTGTGAACTACCTGGCTGACGAGGTTGCCATTATGTATCGCGGCCAGATTTGCGAACAAGGCTCTGCCCGGCAGATTTTCGATGCACCAATACACGACTACACGCGCACCCTTTTGAGTTCAGCAGCCGGGCACACACTTGAGCCGTCGCTGTCTGTTTGACCTACCCCTTTTCTCACCACACCCCCAAACCGTCACATTTTCTAAATCTACGGAGTAACCATGACGAGTAACACCAAAGGCTGGCCGAATATTCCTGCACATATCGAAACCTATGTGCACCCTCACGCGCCTAGCCTTACCAAAGATGTGAAGCGGATATATGCCATCTGCCGTGGCAACGAAGCCGCAATTCGCAAATTCTTGGGAGCGACCCCTTTTGAGTACGTGAGCGATCTATTCCTTATTGAGTTTGCCGATTACTCCAATCGCACCTACCCCGCTTCGCCAGGAGAAACATGGGGATTCATGGATTGCACGATCTATGTGCAGACGAAGTACAAAGGCCGCCCGGGTGGATATATCCTCTTTGAATACGAAGACCAAGATTACTCAATCTTTGCCGGACGCGAAATGTGGGGTTATCCCAAAACTTATGGCGATGTGTCGCTGCAAGAGGACGCTGACCGAATAACTGGTACCGTCGTTAAAGCGGGACGGGAAATCGTCCGTATGGAGTGTGATCTTAATTCCCCACTGGAATCAGTACCGACGCTTTCTGTTTCACCGGTGTTCAATCTTTACACCATTCCGAAGGCAGAAGGCCCAGGTATATTCTCGCAACGAGTGATTTCACGAGACACCTCACCGGGTTTCCACGTTAAATCGCAAAAGTTTTTCAAAGCGTCGATTACGTTCGACAGTATCCGTCAGCATCCACTAAAAGATCTTGGCCCAATAGAAGTACTGGGCGCCGCCTTCCAAACTGCGGACTACGACATGAACGATGAATGGGGCTGGGCAAAGGTCGAAGAAACGCTAGTATGACGTTTTCGTCATAGAGCCAAAAGCCGGGACGAGACTAGAAGCTCGTCCTGGGCAGTAACTGCAGCCCGGTACGCCGAACAAACTCATTGTAGCTAATCGGCGGCCGGGCTGTCGTGTCGGCGCTGTGCGCATGCCAATGCACCCACGATCGTCCGCTCGTGGCGTCATATACGACTTTGTATAAGTGACTGGGAACGGCAACCTACCCTTTCCCTATTGTTTTCGGCCTGGCCCCATAGACGGGGCCGGTGAAAATATAGACGTCGCCCGTGGCACGCATCACATACTTGCGTGTGTCGCTTTCAATACGACTCCAGGCGCCCGGGTGTGGGCATCTTTCAAGACCGCCATATGGGCACTTGTTATGCCGGTGCTGATTCTGGTTGGATTCCGTATGGGTGTATTCACCGCAACGGAAATTGCTGGCATTATTTGTGCCTACGCATTTGGTATCGGAATATTAATCTACAGGACCTTAGGCATAGACGCAACAAAACGGGGTTTACTTTCGACGGCAAAAGACACTGCTGCACTGCTTATGCTTGTTGGAGGCGCAGCACCACTTGCATGGATCCTTGGAATAGAAGGCGCACCGCAAATCATCTCGGATTCATTGCAGGCGGCGACATCCAATCCCTGGATGGTTTTGCTACTGCTGAACGGCGTCTTGCTGCTAATGGGTCTTGTCATGGAGACACTGGCGCTCTTAATCATCCTGGTTCCGATACTTGCGCCTGTCCTGGAGGGTTACGGTGTCAACATGATCCATTTCGGTATTATTCTCCTAGTTAACCTAACGATTGGACAGCAGACCCCTCCGATAGGTATTTTGGGTTTTGTCGCCAGCTCAATCTCCAAAGTCCCTCCTCGTCAACTGTTTGTAGAGGTACTACCCTTTTTAGCTGCGCTTATTGGCATGCTGCTCCTATTTACTTTCGTGCCGGCCATCTCGTTGTGGCTACCGAATCTCATGATGTAGGATCAGAACATGGGGTCGTACCAACATATTGGTCCACCCTTTCCTCATCCGCCCGACTTTTCAATTGAGCGCCCATCCTCTCATGGTCGGTGCATAAGTTCTGCGTAGGCCTTGACTTCAGCGGTATAGGCATTTTGCTGCGCCAGACCAGTTCACGCAAGCGTCATACCCAAGCAAAGCCTTGCGACCAACACGCTTATAGCAAGGTTACAGCCCATAACAACACCGTCTCTGTTTTCCCGGGATTACGAGACCAGTGGGGAGTATTAGTCATGAAGGTATAGCTATCGCCTTTATGAAGAATAAAACACTCGCCATCTATCCACATCTCTAGCTTACCCTTCAAAATTACACCGGTTTCGCGGCCCTGATGCGTTGCGACTCGCTCTTCAAAGCTGGTATTCGGTTGCATGGTGGACACCATCATTTCCAGCTCTTCACCCAAATACGGAGACAAGGCTTCCGTAAATATTCCTGCGCTTTCGTATCCTCGCCTATTTGCTGCCCGAACAATTACCCCTTCCTCACGCTTGGGGGGAAGCTTTTTATTCACCAAGAACCAACTTACCTGTACACGTAATCCAATACTAATGGCGTACAGGTCTTTCACCGTAGGCCTGGAGAGCCCTCTTTCGATCTGGCTTACAAAGCCCACTGACCTCCCGATAGTCTTGGCTAATTCTGCGATAGATATCCCTCGAGATCGACGTAACCGCCTAACTTCTTGCCCTACTTGATCAAAAACATGATTGGATGCCAGCGCTTCCTCTAAGGGACTAATTGTTTTTTCTTCGTCTTTTTTCATTTTTACAGCATCCTATAACGCGGGTTTACACCGATACATCACATGAACTATACCTGTAATAATTTCATGAATATATAGCAGTTAATTTTCACAGCCATGGAAAAACCAATGCCATTTTTCAAAGAAAACCACTTTACCATTCCTGAAAGCAGTCCTCTGTTCAAACCTATGCCCCGATTCTACAAAGGCTACAGAAAATTAAGTATCTTCTGCAAGTCATCGGCAGCGGCGATACAAAGTGCCCTGCCTCCGGGCATGACATGCAATGGCGAGATCATCGAAATATTCGTGATGCACTGCCCTGAAGTTTACGATGTTGCAAACCCAGTCATGGGTCCACGTAACTACATGGAAGGTGGTGTGGTTGTACCAGTCAGGTACGGTGAACTCGAAGGTGGCCATGTACTTTATGAGTATGTCGATACCGACGATTCACTGTCCGGGGGCCGTGAGGTCTGGGGCTATCCAAAAAAACTGGGCGAAGTCAATTTTGTCGAGTCTGGGGACGGGTCCATCCGCGCTTCGGTAAGCCGTTTGGGACGCACATTAATTGATGCACATTTTCATCCGGACGAGAATGCCAACTTTACTAAGCCTGCCTTACACCCCCGGATTCAAGTTAAACGTATTCCACGCGCTGATGGTCGCGGATATGACGTAGATCAGATTATTCGCAATGATCTACGCGAGCCAAAAATACACCAACAAACCAAGGGCAAGGCAAGTTTGAACCTAGGAGGCAATCCCCAAATGGATCCCTTGTTCGCTTTAGACATCGAAGAAGTTATCGGGGCCGACTTTGTCGTTGCAGAGTTCTATTTGGATTACGGCACCATCTACGAAGATCGCCTGAAGCCAGGTTAACAGCCATCGCTAGGTCAGCTAGCGATATACCCATTAACAAGTCTTACACACGAAAAGAGGCCTTACGCATGTCTTTATTCACTCGCAGACAATTCATCACCACGTTTGGTGCCGCTGCCGCAAGCATCTGCTTGCCCGCCACAGCCCACGCTCAACGACGCCCGACCAGTTTGACGGTACGGGATCCCGGCGGCTCGTATGTAGAAGCGTTTAAAGAAGCGTTTTACCTACCTTTCGAGAAGAAGACGGGTATTAAGATCGTGTCCGCTGTCGCAGGCCATGACCCCACCGCACAAATTAAAGCTATGGTTGAGGCAAGGTCCCACACTTGGGACGTCGCCTTGGTCGCACGATCTGCCGCACAGATGTTGGGCGGGGACAAGCTGCTGGAACCCTTAAACGTACAGGGCTCCGCTTTTGACGACTTGCCTGATACCTATCGTACCGAACACTTTGCCGGAGTAGACATCTACGCCGCGGTGCTCGCCTATCGCACCGACACGCTGAAACGCAGCCCCAGCTCATGGGCCGATCTTTGGGATATCGAAAACTTTCCCGGACGACGCTCATTAAGGAACCATCCCTTCGACACGATAGAAGTCGCGTTGATGGCCGACGGGGTCCCAACCGATCAGGTCTACCCCTGCGATATGGATCGTGCTTTCAAAAGCCTGGAGAAATTAGCCCCCAACGTAAACATCTGGTGGGGACAGGGAGCGCAATCGACCCAGCTAATACAGTCTGGCGAAGTGGACATGATTGCCATGTGGAACGGCGCTGCTCAACGGGTCGTTGACGCCGGCGCCCCTGTGGCAATCCAATGGAATCAGAATATTGCTAACGTAGAAGGATGGGTAATTCTGGGCGGTACTCCAAAGGCTGAAGTCGCACGCGAGTTCGTGGCCTTTACGATGGACCCCAAACAGCAAGCCATATTGGCCAAACACATGGCCTACGGTCCCGCCAATCCAAAAGCCTTCGATTACATTGAAGAAAAAAGAGCAGTCCAGCTAAGCACGCATCCAGAGTATCGCCGTGTCGCACTGAACATAAATAACGATTACTGGGCAGAAAATAAAGATATCGCTATGGAGAGATTCAACACATGGAAGCTTCGATAATTGACAACGACTCGAACGGCTTGGCTACCCATGAAAGTGTATCCAAACCAGGAGCCGCGTATAAATTAGAGGTTCGTCAATTAACGAAAAAGTATGGGAAAACCATATCGTTAGACTCCGCCAGCCTGGCTATGCAGGATGGCGAGTTCCTAACGCTGCTCGGGCCGTCTGGTTCAGGTAAAACCACACTATTAAGTTTAATTGCTGGCCTGATCCATCCTGATTCCGGAGAGGTCTGGATAGACGGGAAAAATGCTACCGATCTGCCCAGCAAAAAAAGAGGTCTGGGCTTAGTTTTCCAAAACTATGCATTATTTCCTCATTTGACTATCTATGAAAATATTGCCTTCCCCTTGAGAATGAGACGGATAGCTGAATCACAGATTAAAACTCAAGTCGCTGAGGTTCTGGAAATAGTACGTCTGTCCCATTTGGCGGAGCGCCTCCCCGCTCAGCTATCTGGTGGGCAACAGCAACGTGTCGCCCTAGCTCGGTGCTTTGTCTATAAGCCCTCTATTATTTTAATGGACGAACCCCTGGGCGCACTTGATAAGCGTTTACGGGATCACATGCAGATCGAAATACGGCGCTTATCTCAGGAAAGAAATGCCAGCGTCATTTACGTCACTCATGATCAAGAAGAAGCTCTGGTCATGAGTGACCGTATTTGTTTGGTAAACGAGGGGCGCATAGAACAGATTGGTACGCCACATCAGCTCTACTACGAACCCTCCACATTATTTGCAGCGCAGTTTATTGGCGAGTCCTGCATAGTGGACGCCATCCAAACCAACGGAACGGTTTATATGCCTGGTGGAAGAGTCCTGAATTACCGGGGGAATTTATCACCACAAGCGCAACAAGTGCAGGTAATGGTACGGCCAGAAAACTTATTGCCCTTAAAAGATGGACAATCGGCAGATAACGAATTACAAGCCACAGTCGAATTTGTGATTTTGACCGGTGCCATGATCCGCATCCATGCAAAACTCGCAAATGATCAAGCCATAGTCAGTTCGCTACCGAGTCAATTTGAAGGGACAACGATAAAGAATGGCGACTCGATCAGATTAGGATTCAATAAAAACGCTGCAATAGTTATCGACCCACAAAACGCACCGCGCAAACAAGAGGCTGCGGCATGAAAGCATTGCAGCACTTTTTTAGCCCCGTAAAAGCAAAGGACATATTTCGTAGTGGACTGGCATTAAGTCCGGCACTTATCTTTCTGGCACTGGTATTTATTGTTCCACTTCTATTGCTTTTATCAAGAAGCTTTATTTCCCCTGGTGGGGATTTTACGAGCGTCAACTTCTATCGACTAATAGAAAGTGCCTCGTATGTAAAGAGTCTTTGGCTCACAGTCAAGATCGCCGGCCTTACGGCATTGCTTTGTGTATTGATTGGCTATCCTTTAGCTTACCTTATCGCCAATAGCCGACAGTCGACCGCAACGACATTACTGCTGTGTGTATTGCTCCCCTACTGGGCGGGGGTACTTGTCAGGACCTTTGCGTGGGTAGTCATACTGAGCCGCAATGGGCCGGCGAACAAGATACTTCAATCGATGGGCGCCATTGATCAGCCCTTGCAGCTAATTTATAACTATTCAGGTGTGATGTTAGGCATGGTTAATGCCTTCACGCCGCTCGCCGTGATTCTGATGGTTGCAACCATGCAGTCCATAGATCAAAGGCTGTTACAGGCCGCGTCCAGCTTGGGTTCAGGAGAGGGGCAATCCTTTTGGCGTGTGTATTTTCCCTTGTCCCTACCCGGCGTCCTTTCGTCGTTGCTGATCATTTTCATCGTCAGCTTGGGCACATTTATTACTCCAGGATTACTGGGATCCGGCAGCGACGTTATGATTGCTCAGGTCATGATCGAGCAAGTCGAACAACTGCTTAACTGGGGCTTTGCCGGAGCAATCGGCATACTGATACTGGCCTCTACGCTGCTACTGCTATTTATTGTGACAAAAGCGTTCGGCATTCAGGCCTTATCGGGGCGGGCGAACCATCCGTCTTCCAACCAAAAACCCAGCAGGCTAGCCCCAGCGTACTTATGGCTGCTCGATAAGCTCGGCCACTGGACAGACCAGGTTCTCCGTGTTTTCAGCTTTGGTTCCGCACGAAGGATGAAGGCTCACAATAGACCATCCGGTTTCTTAAAGGGCGGCGCCTTATTGATTTTGCTTTTTCTAATGGCGCCCGCACTGTTCTTGGTACCCGTTTCCTTCACCGGAGGAGAGTTCCTGGAGTGGCCGCCACAAGGCTTGTCTTTCCGCTGGTATGAAGCAGTATTTACCTCTGACACCTGGATCCGGGCAGCTTCACGATCCATGTATGTGGGGATACTCGCTGCTGCCATTGCTGTTTTACTGACGTTGCCTGCTGCCCTTGCACTATCTGGCCAAAATTTTTATGGTAAACGCCTGGTCATGGGCCTGATGTTGGCGCCAATGATCGTTCCTCATATCCTTATCGCGATAGCGCTTTTACTGGTGTTATCCCCTTTGGGCTTGGTCGGAAATGACGCGGCATTGGTAATGGGGCACGCCATGATCTGCCTGCCTTATACCTTAGTGGCACTGATGGCAACCCTTAAAAACTATGATCGCAATTTGGATTTGGCAGCCAACACTTTAGGTGCCGGAAGTTTTCAGCGACTATCAAGAATCACTATCCCTCTGATCAAGCCCGGTTTGCTGGCTGGTTTTTTGATAGCGTTTATTACCTCGTTCGAGGAGCTGACAATAGCTATGTTCATTACAGGGGGCCTTAGCGCAACTTTACCCAAACAGCTTTGGTCAGAGATGCTCATGGTGGCAAGTCCTGCGCTTGCTGCGGTCTCCACGCTAATGCTTGGTTTCATCGCCATCCTGGTGATTCTTATTCATAATGTACGATCGAAAAGGACCTGACATTTAACCCCATGGAGCAGCAGCAACCCCTTCGGGTCTACCCTATCCAACACGGCGAAAAATAGCGATTAATCGTCGCAAGTACATTCTCCGCGACTATCCAGGAGGTCTTGGGATCCGCCTCACCCCTTCCTGTTTTATATCAGCACGACCTACAAAGCATCCACAGGGTCTACAGTCGTTTAGGTTGACTGTGTAACAATCCCATTATTCTGCACCTGCTAGTCGCACACAAACTGATCTACAGCCTGCAAACAACGTTTTATAGTGCTCGTCGCTACGCTCCTCACCCTGCACCCCCTGGTAAGCCGAACCGCCTAGCGGTTTATAGAATCGCCATACTATTTATATTATTTTAAAATCACTACATTCGAAATTAAGTTAAAGAACACTACATTTTCAAAAGTTTCCTTAGATTAAAAAAAATACCTTTAAGTAATATTTGATCGACGTCGTTCAGAACGAACAGAACTAAAAAACAGACTGAAACTTAACGGTTCTTTTGAGTTTACTCAGAATGATGGCGTTCGCGTTACGCCCATTTCAAAGCCGAATCAAGCCCGCAAAGGAGCTCGTTATGACAAGCAATACTAGGGAGCCGGAAATCATTCGGCTGGGTAAGTTGGAGATTCGCTATCTACTTAGCACAGAGGCTGACGCAAGCAGCCTGGGCTCATTCGAGCTGACCGTACCCCCCAACGCTAACGTTCCACCGCCGCACCGCCACGCAAACAACGATGAGTACGTGTATGTGCTTGACGGGGTACTGCGCTATTCGGTCGATGACGTGACGCGTGATTTGGGTCCGGGAGACTCGATGTTTACACCGCGCGGCGGGGTGCACGCTTTCAGTAACCCGCACGGCATTACCGCCCGAGCACTGGTAGTGCAAACTCCCGACATCGGCCCGCAATACTTTCGCGATATTGGTGCCATTGTGAACGCAGGCGGTCCGCCAGACAAAACAAAACTGCTTGACGTCATGGCCCGTTACGGCCTTACCCCTCCAGGCTGACATCCAAGATGTATCGCAAACTAAGAGCCTAGCAGGGCATTGGCAAGCGCACGACAACATCGTCTTCGTCCATACAGATGGCGCCCCCCTAACGCATACTATTTCTGTTTTAGAAATAGTGCATGTTGTATTTCCCTATTTATTCCTTTACCTGGCTGTATTAAAGTTAACACATCGACGAGCTCACCAAGTAAAAGCTCACCGAAACTGCCACTCATACTTACTACAGTTGGCAGTTCTCGATTAACTACAGCACTAAAGGAATCAACACCATGACACGCACTCACATTTCTACTATTGCCTTTGCTTTCGCCACTATGTTTGCTGGACAAGCCATGGCAGCCAACGCCGATACATCGGTTACCCGTGACCAAGTCAAGGCCGAGTTGTCCCAGGCAATCCGTACAGGCAACATCGTCACTGGCGAAAGCAGCGCGAGATTGAACGAGATGTTCCCCCAGCGCTATTTGGCACAACAGGCGACATCCAGCGTTACTCGCGAACAGGTTAAGGCCGAACTGGCCCAGGCTATCAACACCGGCAACATCGTCTTGGGTGAAAGCAGCGCACGGTTGAATGAGACATTTCCTCAGCGTTATGCTGCGCAACACGCCACGTCCAACGTGACACGCGAACACGTCAAAGCCGAACTAACTAAAGCCATTAACATGGGCCTGATACCCGCCCACATCGAGGCCTAAGGAGTCCACATGATCACACTACGAAAGTCGGTCGCTTAGCGTGCCGACGATCATGTGTTTGATCTGACTCGCGAGTAGGGCTAGGTGCGTTAACAGCATTACGTAGCCGCGCACGCGTCCAAAGCGCGGCCTGCCGCCGCAAAGCCGCCTTAATCTGCTACGCGCCCGAAAACTTGTATCGCAAGCAACTGATCCACGGGCTATTCCTTGATAATTTACAGCTATATTATTCTATATTCAGGAATAGCTAGTTATTAACCGGACCGTTTGTTGCCGCAACCAAAGGTAGAACCTACCGATGGCGCCGCCTTCGCCACCACACAACAACCCCTGCCAGCACAATCAGCGCCAGAAGCACGCCGACCCCCATGGCGATACGAGCGATTTTGATTAAATCTGGCCCTTCAGCAACGCCCGAACGAAGGCTTTTAACTTGATCCAGCGTAACTACTGCATCGGGATTGCCGTAGTGAGCCAACACATAAGTGCTTAGCATAGCGACTTGCTTATCGCTAAGATCACGCGCGAACGCGGGCATCACGACCTCCATTGCATCGCCATGGCCCTGGCGCTCTATGCCCTGCAAAACGGCCATAACAAGGTTGTTCGAATTGTCCCATCCCAGGGCAGTGTTGTGGAACAAGGACGGTAAACCACGACTGCCCTGCCCCTGCGCCAGATGGCAGGTAGCGCAATGTGCGTCATACAGCTGTGCGCCAGTCCATTGCTCCTGATTGGCAGGCAAATCCACACCCCGTATGGTAGGAAGTTCGTGAGTAGGGCCGCCAAAGGAGTAGGCCGCTTTACTCACGTTTTTGTTAGATACCGGTGGAACTGTTTTTAGGTATACGGCCATGGCCTTCAGGTCTTCGTCGGTCAAGTGGCGCAAGCTGTGATCAATGGCCTCGGCCATGGGGCCTGCCGCCTGGCTTTTACCTTCCACGCGGCCTGTCTTCATATAGGTCACAATTTCTTCTTGGGTCCACCCGCCTATCCCACTGACCGGGTCAGAAGTAATGTTGGGCGCGAACCAGCCGCCAACCACTTCGCCACCTAGTCGTCTGGATAAGTCCTCGGCCATGGTGACGCTGCGCGGTGTATGGCAGGTCGAGCAATGGGCTAGACCACGCGCCAAGTAGGCACCGCGGTTCCAAAGATCATCCTTGCTGTCGTCAGCTTGGTAACGCGAGTTGTCCAGGAACATGAAATTCCACAGTGCCATGGACTGGCGAACATTGAACGGAAACGGTAATTGGGTGGCAGGCGCAGATTCGTCGACCGGTTCGACCGCCTTCATAAAATAGGCATAGATGGCTGCAATGTCTTCATCGCTTACCTGAGCATACGCTGTGTAAGGCATTGCCGGATAAAGATAGTGGCCATCCTTTGCCACGCCTTTACGCATGGCGCGTGTGAAATCTTCCAGTGTGTAGTCGCCAATGCCGTGCGTTTTCGAGGGCGTAATGTTGGTCGCCACGATGTTGCCCACCGGAGTGGACAACAGCAAGCCGCCTGCAAACGGTTTGCCACGAGGTGCTGTATGACAGGCGATACAGTCGCCCGCGGTGGCAAGATATTCGCCCTTCTTGATCAAGGAATCTGTCATCGTCGTATCTGCCGCCTGTGCGGCCTGCGTAGCAAGTAGACTTGCAGCCAGCGCCAGGTAGAAACCGATTTTTCTTAACCAAGTCATGGTTTCACCTTTGAATCAAGATTTTGACACCACAGCATTAGGCGCCATAGGGTCCAGCGGTTCTTTCATGGGCAGCAGGTGATGCGCCGTACGCAAAGCCAGCGCAATGGCCGTTTGCGTCGAGTTACAAGTGCCGCAGGTCGGCATGATGCCCGTGCCCACCATGTACAGATTTTCATGGTCATGCGCACGTCCAAAGTCGTCGGTCACCGAGTTGGCCGGATCCTTGCCCATAGACAACGTTCCGCAGATATGCTGGTTGTTAGCAAATGCCCCTTCTTTGCTATAGCGCAGGTTAGTTCCCCCCATTAATTCCGCGATACGCGCGAAATCTTTTTTAGAGACTTCAGCACCCTGACGGGTGTATGCGTCAATAGCGTAGTGCGCTGCCGGTTTGGGGATGCCCATCGCGTCTTTTTCGGACGCCAGCGTAATGCGGTTATCACGGTTGGGCAAGACCTCTAGGACGTTCTTGAAACTGGCCTGGCGCGCCGCACGTACGCGAAGTTGACGCTCGAACTCGACACCGTAGACGCCTTCGGAAATCAAGGCTGACGCCGCACCATATACCCGCGAAATATTGGTGAAGTCAATCCGGTAAGCAGAATGTTCGCTTCGAAATGATCCGTCCCGAAATGTGTTGATGGAGCTTGGGCTTTGCGGGCCGCGTCCCAGCCACAAGTCTTCGTCGGCGTCAAAGTCAATAGAGGTGCTGGGGTGGTCCATCAGGTTGCGGCCTAGCATGTCGGAACTGTTCGCCAACCCGTTGGGGTATTTGTCAGTGGCCGATAGAAACAACAGCTTGGGTGTTTCTATTGCGTTTGCGGCCAGAACGAAGGTTAGTCCAGTAACCCGATGTGTCCCCTTGTCGGGGTCGAAATAATGGACGGCTACTATGCGGCCTTTCTCATCGTGCTCCAGCTTATAGGCCACCGCATTTTCGACTAGGCGCGCGCCTGCCGCTTCTGCAGCGTCTATGGCGACACCACCATCGAACTGCGCGGCAACTGGACAGATGGGTTGACAGCTGTTGTTGCCAACACAGGCAGGACGCCCGTGATAACCGCGGCTATTACGCGCGGTAGTGTTCCCTACAACCTCGTAGCCGCCTGCAGCCAACCGTTCCCGATAGCGTTGCATCGCCCACACTTCAGCGACAGGCTCAAGTGGAAAAGGCATGCTGCGAGGCGAACCCGTATTAGGCAGGCCAGATACGCCCATGATTTCTTCGGCTTCCTGATAGAAAGGATCGAGTTCATCGTAGGTAATGGGCCAATCGACGGCCACGCCGTACAGGCTTTGCATGCGCATGTCGCTAGGCACTAGCCGCCATGCCTGAGCGGCCCAATGCCAAGCTGTGCCCCCCACGATACGGATATATTCAGCTTCGTAGGGGTATGCGCCCGCCTGGACAAGGTAGTTGTTGCTCTCGGGCTTGTAGATAGGGTGCGGAGCCCAGGGCGCGGGGGGATACGGCGCCATCCAATCAGTTTTGCGAGTGGCATTACGAAAGCGTGCCACGATCTCGGCACGCGTAACTCGTGGGCCAGCCTCAAGAATCAATACCGAAGCGCCTTGCAAGGCAAGGCGGCGGGCGAACAATGCCCCACAGATTCCGGACCCGATAACGACGTAGTCAGCTGACAGTGCTTCGGCCATATGTACCTCTGGATGTTACTTAGTTTGGATTTGATTCCCAGCTTCCGTAGGCACCATAGGCATAGGAAGGCGGATTGAGCTTGTCTTTGACAATGTCGCTCATGAGGGCAGTTTCGTATGCCAGGCAAAGGGCATCATTCCCGTCGCCCACCACACCAACTATCCACGCTGTCGCGATGCTACGTGGCAAAGCTGCAAGTTCAGGGTGGCCGGCGTCAAGCGTCTTCTGTAGCACCATAGGGCTAATCTGCTTGGTATTGATGAGTTTAAGTAGCGCACTTACCGTGGCAGGAAAATTGGGGAATTTTTCGACGAATGCACTATAAAGACGCTGTGCGTGGTCGCTGTCCAGCGACTGGCGTCCCACTAGTATGGCTGATAGCGCCACAAATGCGCCATGCTGGTCGTCCTTGATAGGCTGTGCCAACGCCCAGGGTACCAAGGTGGCGGTATAGGCGGTAAGCAGGCTACCCAATAGTCTGCGCCGGGTTGGGTTTGAGACAGATAAGGATGCCAGATGCTCTTGTGTCATGCTTTTGCCCTCTGTACTACTGCGATTCGCCCGCTTTTCTGAAAGTCTAACGTATTTCAGCACTGACAGCATGGGTTTTTTCACCCGATAGGGTAAGCTCAGATACCTTAATGCCCAAATTTTTCCTATAGGAGTAAGCATGACCAATCCATTTGGTGACCCGGACCCAATTCCGGTTGGCGCTAGAAGCTACTTGATATTAATTTCAGCCTCGAAAGATAACTTGGCGTTGATACAGAAGATTCACACGAACATCCAAGCCGATGTCGACAAAAAGGCTGCACCGCTTTGGGTTGACTCCAAAGGCATAGGCATTTTGGTCAACACTAGCCTTGTCGCCTGGGAAATTCAAAAGAAAGCCTTAAACGTTGACATAAAAATCGGTCTTGAAGACCTTCGTGGCTTTCTTATTACGGAAGTCGGCCCGGACTGGGCGACCCACAAGGACGCAAAAACCGAACATTGGCTGACCACTCATGTAGGTAGCCCCACACCAGCGCCCGCCGGTAAAGGTCGACGCCGTTGATATCAGAGGACGGTCCGCTGCGCCAACAAGTTAGCCAACACCTGGAACAGCCGTTCATCGTCTGACTGTGCCACGTTAAACCTCATGAAGCCGCTGGCCGATTGCGAGTGACTAAAGACATTGCCAGGCGCCAGCACTATGTCCTGAGCTAGCGCCCGACGTGCCAGGTCTACGGCATCGACGCCATCGGGCAATTGGCACCACAAAAACATTCCGGCCCGTGGTTGCAGCCACGGGGTAATGCCTAAATTGGCCAAGCGCTTGGACACTGGTCCCATATGCTGTGCCAACTGCAAGCACAGCCCCTGTATATGCCGGCGGTAGCCGCTGTCTTTCAACACCTGATACACCAGTTCGGCCGCCAGCCCCCCGCCGCTAAAGGTCGTAGCCATCTTCAAATCAGTCAATCCATCTATCCATTCCGGTTTGGCCGCAATATAGCCACAACGCACCGACCCCGACAACGTCTTGGAAAAACTGCCCACATGCACTACGCGTTCCAGACCGTCGAACGCCGCCAGACGTGGGGATGGCTGATCAACGAAGTCGGCGAAGATATCGTCCTCGACTATGGTCAGCCCATGTTGATCGGCAAGTTTCAAAACACGATGTGCAACGACGGGCGACAACATAGCGCCCGTCGGGTTATGCAATACCGAGTTGGTCAAGTACAGGCGCGGCTTATGCTGCATCAACACCTGTTCGAAACGTGCCAAGTCCGGCCCATCAGGCGTATACGGCACGCTGACCACATTGGCCCTATGAGCTCGCATCAAGGCCTGGAAATTGAAGTAGCAAGGATCATCAAGTAATACAGTATCGCCAGGTTCGATCAGAAAACGGCATAGTAAATCCAGCGCCTGCGAACCAGAATCAGTTAACAGTATCTGTTCAGGGGCAACATCTATGGTGTGCTCTGCCAAACGTCGGGCCAGTAATAAGCGTAATAAGGGCAAGCCCTGGGGCGTGGCATAGTCGGCCAAAGCGCTATCCTGGGCACGCGCCAAAGTACGCAGGCCACGACGCATAATATCCTGTGGCAACCACGAAGCAGGTAGCCATCCACAGCCTGGTCTTAGCATGGTGTTGCCCGCACCTAAGGCCTGGCGCCCTACCCATAAGGGGTCCACTTCCCTATCCAGGCTGGGGCCTATATCCACCAAAGACAATGGCGGCAGGCCTGCCGACACGTAGAAACCTGAACCGCGCCTGGACTGTATGACACCTTCAGCGGTCAGGCGATCATATGCCTCAACAACTGTCGATTTAGATACCCCCATGGTTGTCGCCAGGGCACGCAATGAGGGTAAGCGGCTACCCGTGGGTAATTCCCGTCCGGCAATACGCTGACGTATCGCACGCATCACACCTTCGGTCAATGTGTCATCAACATCTACAGTAGATGATAAGTTCAAGTCCATCTGTACTCCAAAGCATACCAATACAGTTTGATTAAATTGTACCCATGCATCCCTATCATCGTCCACCTCAAAAAGACATAATAGTGGGTCCTGAACCTACGGCAGCACCTTGATGAAACACATAACGAACGGCTGGTTTAATGGCTTGATTGGCGTCCTGATATTCAGTGGCTCACTACCTGCTACCCGTGTCGCAGTGGCTGATTTTGACCCGATCTTTTTGACATCGGCACGAGCCACCATTGCAGGCGCTCTAGCGTTGCTGCTGTTGCTGCTACTGCGCGCGCCACGTCCTGCACGTAGCGATCTGGCCGCACTGGCCGTCATGGCTCTGGGCGTCGTAGTGGGATTCCCATTGTTCTCGGCGCTGGCTCTGCAAGACATCACCGCCGGGCGTTCGTTGGTTTTTATTGGTCTGCTGCCCCTGTCCACCGCATTATTTGGCGTACTTCGTGGCGGGGAACGTCCGTCAGCGCCTTTTTGGTTATTTGCGCTATTGGGTAGCGCTTGCGTAGCGGGTTTCGCCCTGACTCAAGATGCCGCAGCCTCGCTGCGGGGCGACCTGCTTATGCTGGTGGCCATCGTCGCCTGCGGCTATGGTTACGCAGAAGGCGGACGCTTATCCAGGCGGCTTGGCGGTTGGCAGGTAATTTGTTGGGCGTTAGTGCTGTCCCTGCCCCTAATGGCAGCCCTAAGTCTATTTACCCAACCGCCTACCTGGCATCAGATAGGGATTCCGGCCTGGATATCACTGGCGTATATATCACTATTCAGCATGCTGATAGGCTTTGTTTTCTGGTATCGCGGCCTGGCTCAGGGAGGCATTGCCGCCGTGGGTCAACTACAGCTACTGCAACCGTTTATGGGCTTGATGCTGGCCGCCGTCTTACTGCACGAGTCGGTAGGCTGGCCTATGCTGGCCACTACCATGGCCGTGGTGTTATGCGTGGCGGGTGCCCGCCGCTATTCGCATCCACCACCGGCCCGCGTCGCATCTTAGGTACGGCTATTAAACCGGTAGTAGGGATCATCCAACATGGTCTCGTGCCAACCCTTGTACCAGGCTTGCATATAGGGCTTGACCCGTTGAAGTGTGGCAACTCGCTCAAGCTGAGCATCGTCAACCCCACGGGCACAAAAATCCCGGACTTCGCGAAATAAGGCGTCAGTGTCCAAGTGCGTGAACTTCCTATCACGCACCACTACGTCGCCGCCAACCACGACGCTGGCCACGTCTTGCCCTAAGCCTCGCTGTAAAAATGCTTCGATAATATCAGCCCTGGGATCCAGCCAAGGATCATCGCAAATACGGTCCAAATCGACCAATACGGCATCCGCTTTCATGCCCACAGACAATGTACCTAAGCCATCGCCAAAGCCACATACGGCAGCTCCATTCACCGTTGCCAGCTCTATAGCGGTGTACGCGTCCATGGCCGGCTGAGTCAAGTCATAGCTTGCCGAGCGATGCATCTTGTGGATCATTCGCGTCTCCATGATGGCATCCTCATCGTCGTTGATGGTTTTATCATCCATCCCCATGGCCACCAAGACCCCAGCCTCTAGCAACTGAGGCAAAGGGGCCAAGCCATTACGCATAATGAAATTGCAACTGGGATGATGTGTCATGGCCACCTGACGCTGCGCCATCAACGCGATGTCGGCCTCGGTAATATGGATAGCGTGGCCAAACACAACGTTATTACCCAGAAACCCAATATCATCCAACCATTGCACAGCGGACACACCATAACGTCTGTAGCTGTACGCTTTTTGAACAGGCGTTTGCAAGGTATGGATATGTATCTTGACGCCGCCTAAACGGTCGGATTCAGCTCGGCTGCGCTGCAATAGTGATGAACTGGCACCATGCGCCCAAGAGGGCGACAATAGAATGTGCGTATCGTCGTTGTCATATCGACGATATAGGTCATTAAATAGTTGAAAATAATTATCTTCTAAGGCCTGCTTGTCGTAGTAAACACGTGGCCTTGCCCACTCTTGTAAGTCTGCCGGCAATGTGTCAAAAAACGCGAATTCATCCAAAGCCAACTTGGACTCATTGCGTAGCCCCGGGGAAAAAGCCAGCCGGATTCCAGTGCTAAGGTAACGGTCTATCGCTATGCCCGCCGCTGCCACGCCGGACACATCATCATCGAAGCCATTGTGATGCAAAGTTGTGCAGCCGCTACGCAAGTGTCGGTAAGCACACATAGCAGCGGTAAGCTCGGGCGGCAGCACTATCATCTGCGCCCAGTCGAACAGCGCATTCTCCAGAAAGTCGTTATTCACGCCCTTTTGTATCGGTGACAGACCACGCCCATGACTATGGGCATCAATCAGGCCCGGTATCAACAGCTGCTTTCCATTACCCAAGACTTCCGCCTGTGGGTAGCGATGCAAGAGCTCAGGACTATAGGCAAGGATTTCCTTGACTCGACCGTCCTCAATCACGATAGCAACATCATCCAAAACGCCCTCTTGCTTCTGACGCGCGTCTATCAGCGCATATTTGGCACGAAGTATCAGCATAACGACTTCCTTTTTGTCTGTATATTTATAGGATGGCCTGAACGCCCTTTGCTGTCGGACGCAAACCTACACGTCGCACCACCGACTCAAACTCCTGTCGGGTTACAGCATCTATCGGGGTGGCTGGGGAGCGCATGGTGTCGCTAGAAATAATGCCGCGCTGCATATAGGAATACTTGCGTAGTGCCAAAGCAATCATGGGCTGGAATTCGTAGCGTATCAATGAACAATAACGGTCGAACACGTCAGCAGCCGCTGTGGTATCGCCACTGCTGAACAAGGCATAGATGCGTAGCAAAACCTCTGGGAAGGAAAATCCGGTAACGATACCGTCTGCGCCGCGTCCCAACTCTTCGACAAAGTGAATACCGCCTAACCCACTAAGTATCTTGATTGAGTCGCCTGCCAACGCCTTGACATCACTGATTTTTGGCCCCGCTGGCGGGTCTTCGGTATTCAGTATCCGCACACCGGCTTCCTGACTTAGCCGCACCGCCAACTGGGCGCTGACCTTGGCGCCGAATAGCTCTGGAAAGTCGTGGATTACAACAGGTATACGAATGGCATCAGCCACCTGCTGGTAATAGCTCACTAGCGTGTCATCATTAGCACCGAATAACGGGGCGACAAATACCGCATCCGCACCCAGGTCTTCGGCGCTTTTGGCCTGCTCCATGGCCATGGCCGTACCGAAGGCGCGAACACCAACCCAAATAGGTATCGCTCCTTCAGCGCGAGCCACCACCGTCTCGATCACGCGTCTACGTTCGAACGATGTGAGCTTATGCAGCTCACCCATTACCCCCAAAATTGCTAAACCATGAACACCCGCCTTCAGATAAAAATCCACCAGGCGCGTCAAGCTAGACAAATCAAGCTCGCCATCCTGCGCAAACGGAGTCGGGCAAACTGAAAATATACCTTTCACTTTATTCATGCGTTATCTACTTAATGAGGAATCATGACGGGTTTCTGCATACGAGATATTGCACGTACCAAGGGCCACAGAAGTACCAGATAAATAAGCGCTGCCGCGATCAGCGGAGTTTGACTATAGGTCTGTCCCTGCGCAATCTGCGCCACACGCAACAGCTCGGGCAATGCGACTGCCGACGCAATGGACGTTTGCTTAATCGCCTCTAGTGTGTTGCTGGCCAAATCAGGAATAACATTCCTAGTTCCTTGGGGCACTATGACATAGGCCAAGGCCTGGCTAGCTTTAAGGCCCGTTGATCGAGCCGCTTCGTTTTGTCCTGAATCGACAGACTCCAGTCCGGCACGAAAAATTTCAGCAAAATAACTACTGCCATTTAGCACCAACGCTAAAACGGTCGCTGAAAACTCGTTGAAGTGCAAGCCTAAGAATGGAAAGCCATAATAAATAAAAATCAGTAGTACCAAGGGCGGAAAGGCCCTGAAAAAATCAACGTATAACAACAAGAACACATTAAGAATTTTGTGCTTTTGATAATGTAAGCAGGCAATCAATAAACCAAACACTGCTGACAGAGGAACAATCACAATCGCCAGCTTTACCGTCAACCAAAGACCTTGTAGCAACAACGGCCAAATCAGAGACAGCACAGCCCCATTAAAGAAGGTATCTATTAAGTTCATCAGAGTATTTCCCTACTTCTTGACGGCATAACGTTTCTCCAACGTTCGCGTGAAGTGAACAAATGGAAAGAAAATTACGCAAAACAAGATAGCACCAGCTGTTAGCGCGGTGGGGTTGGCAATATTGGATTGAATATTGGTGGAGACACTAAGAAGCTCTGGCACCGCAATCACCGATCCCAAGGTTGTGCCTTTGGTTATACCAATGGCCCTATTGGTTAGCGGCGGAATAGAGATCCTGACGGCCTGAGGCAAAATAATAAAAAACAGCGTTTGATTGAAGGTCAGACCACTTGATCTACCAGCCTCCCACTGGCCTTTAGGAACAGCGGCTATTCCTGCCCAGAATATCTCCTCTCCGAAGGCGGATAGCACCAGACTTAATGCAATCACCGTAGCAGGTAATGGATCAATCACTATGCCAAATGCCGGCAAAGCAAAAAAGGCCAAAACAATCAATACAAGTTGCGGCAAGGCACGAAACACATCGACATACACCATCATCAACCAATTGATAGGTCGTATGCCGTAGGTTCGTATAATCGCCAGTAATAAGCCAAGGGCCGTACCGCAAATAACCGTCATCACCGCCATGCGTAAGGTGACGAAGAAGCCTTCCATAATGGCGGGCAGGTGCGGACTGATCAGCGGCCAGTTGAAAAAATAATAGATGAGTTTTTCCATAGCGGGCGCCTTAGTTGAGCCTGCTCAGGAACTCTTGGATCCGTTTATGCCTAGGGTTACCTATGATTTCATCGGGTGTACCTTGATCCAAGATGACACCCTGGTCCATGAACACCACACGGTCACCAACTTCACGTGCAAACTGCATTTCGTGGGTAACGACGATCATGGTCATCCCAGCATCCCTGGTTTTGGCCATGACACTCAAAACCTCACCGACCAGCTCTGGGTCCAGGCCGGAAGTCGGCTCGTCAAACAACATCACTTTAGGGTCCAGCGCCAAAGAGCGGGCAATGCCCACACGCTGCTGTTGGCCGCCTGACAACTGACTGGGATAGTGATCCATGCGCTCTATTAAGCCGACCTGCTCTAGATGCATGCGCCCATGCTCGTTGGCCTCGGCCTTAGACATTTTCTTTACCTTGCGCAATGCCAAGGTGACATTTTCCAGCGCCGTCATGTGGGGATAAAGGTATATCCCCTGAAACACCATACCGATGTTTTGACGTACATGATTCAAGTTGGTCTTAGGATCAGTAATTTCTGTTCCTGCGACGGTAATACTGCCGCTGGTTGGTACTTCCAGACGATTAATGCAGCGCAGACAGGTACTTTTCCCAGACCCTGAGCCGCCTATCATTACAACGACTTCTCCGGACTTAACATTTAAGTTGATGCCCTTCAAAATTTCCGTGCTACCAAACGACTTCCGCAATTCGCTGATACAAACAATATCACTCATAGCTCTCTCTTGTTTACCCTGCTACGCCAGAGTCTGACGCACAGACGCGCACGCACAGCCTGCAGCTTTCCAAAAGCCACCTGATTAAACTGCAGGCCAACGAACGTTAGGGTTTAGCGCAATCCAGCGCATGTTCGGTAGGGTCATAACCTGGCATATCAGGCACCCCATACCCAGGATAGACGTGGGTCATGGACGAGCCGGCATCGGGCTCAGATCCAAACCATTTGACGTGTAACTTCGCCAATGACCCATCTGTTTTCATACACTCGATCTGACGCTCTACTTTGTTGCGTAGTTCGGTATCCTCTTTACGAAAGACCAAGCCATAATTACTGCCGGTTTTATGGTCGTAAGCCGTCACCAAGGTAGGTGTTTGTTTGGCGATCCAGCGCGCTAGCGGGGTCTCGGACAAATTGGCAAATGCGCGACCAATCGCTACAGCTTGAACTGCGTCGTTGTTTTTGTTAAAGCGTTGAATCTCGTAGCCATACTTGGCTTGGTTGTCTTGCAGCCATTTATCTGAAAAGCTACCGTTATTGACTGCAATGGTTTTACCTTTCAAGTCATCTAGCGTAGCAACCACGCTACCCTTTTTGGTCAGAAAGCTTAAGCCCCCTGCCATATAAGGCTCTGTGTACAGCATTTGCTGGGCACGCTCTTGAGTGATATTGACTGGACCGGCAACCGTTTCATAGCGGCCAGAAAACAAACCCGCAAATATGGCAGAAAATGGCGTATCAATGACATCTATATCGTCATATCCCATCCGTTTAGCCAGCGACTGTGCAAAGTCAAAGGAAAAACCTTCCATCTGACCGGATGCCGATTGCATGAAGAAGGGAACAAGGCCCACATCTGCAGCAACTTTAAAGTTCTTGCCTTGCGCATGGACTGGTGCCACAGCCGATATCGCCGCTACAGAAAGTGTCCCAACCAGCAATAGCCCCATTAAGCCCAGCCGTGCCTTACGCTGTTTCAAACAGTTTGTAGTTACGGCAGACGTATCAGTTGCAGCGCCGATGCTAGAAGTCTTTCCTAATGGCCTTATAACGGCCGGAATCATGTGTCTCATGTTGTCTCCATAATTATGATTAGTTTTTCGATTCTAGGCTTTGCAAATCATTAATGTCACATACTTTTTTATCATTCTTATATAACACCACGTTAAATTAATCATCAGCGCCTTAGAATTCCGTTCGAGTTCCTCGGAACGGCGTGGTGACCAAGATATTCATAAAATCCTTAGCCAGCAGCGACACTGGCGTCACATTTGAATGCAGCATATGCAAGGACATTTTGGTCAGGGGCTTGATCGGCCGCACAACGATGTCTGGCCACACGCGACCAGAAACAGCGAGTTCATCCACTATTGCAATGCCTGCGCCTGCCTGCACCATCGCACACGCAATGTGAGTTAGTCGAACCTCGACAGCAATCCGCGGCAAGCCCGGCCTATTGCCAAAAAGCTGTTTGACCATCTGACCGTATGGTGTCTCCGCCCCATAACCAATTAGCGCCATCCCCTCTAAGTCACTGACATCCAGCTCTTCCTGATCAGCCAGTGGATGACTAATAGGCAAGACGGCAACCAAACGATTTTCGTAGATGGCTTCAGCATGCAAGCTAGGGTGCGTTAACGGAACAATCGCAACACCCACTTCCGCTTGACGCGTCACCAAGGCCTGCACCAGATCGGTAGAAATCAATGTGCGCACATGGACTTTGACGTCAGGAAAGACAGCACGAAATCGAGTCACCGCCATGGGAATCAAGGTTTGACCAAGACTGGGGCTAACCGCAATATGCAGACTACCTTGACGCTTTTCTATCAAGTCATTGGCGACTTCGTTAACCCGCTGTACACCGTGATGCACCTGCTCGACCTCTAAAAACAAACGCTGAGCTTCTGGTGTCGGATACAGCCGCCCTTTAATACGCTCGAATAGCTTGAGCCCAATGCGCGATTCGGTGTAAGAAAGCAAACGACTGATGGCCGGTTGAGACACATGGAGCAACTGTGCGGCCTTGGTAATGGAGCCCGTCAGCATGATTGCCCGGAACACTTCTATCTGGCGCAGATTGAGTAGCATGGTTAATCCAATGTTATGTTTCATGACCAATTAAGCATAAGACATTTTGATCTAGGCTTGTTTAAATATCTGCAACACATGTCTGTGCACAGCATGATCGAATTTATTAGATGAAATACCGTAGCGCCTTTCTAAGGTGGCAGGTACTTCGCTCGGGAGGAGCAAAATGAGTGATTTCGATGTAGTGATACGCGGCAATATCGTAGAACATACCGGCATAATTTCCGATGGTTGGGTAGCGGTTAGTGCAGGAAAGGTAGCAGCCCGAGGCACTGGCGTAGCGCCACAGGCTAAAGAATCGGTAGATGCTCGCGGCATGTGGGTTATGCCTGGCGCAGTGGACGGCCAAGTGCACTCCGGCAGCCAAGCCAATCAAGAAGGCTTAGGCTGGGCATCACGTGCAGCGGCAGCGGGCGGTGTCACCACCATGGTCGAAATGCCCTACGACGATCCAGAGCCGGTTGCCTCACGCCCCCAGCTGGATGCAAAAATTGCAGACATAGAGCGCAGTTGCCACGTCGATGTCGCTTGCTACGGCACGCTGAATGACCAACATGGCCTTGAAGCGGCTGCAGGACTTATAGAAGGCGGTGTCTGCGGATTCAAATTCTCAACCTTTGAAGCCGCACCTGGCCGGTTTCCTAGGGTCGAAGAGGACGTGCTGCTGGAAGCATTTCGTCTAATTGCACCGTCTGGGCTTGCGTGTGGTGTCCATAACCAAAACCAAGAGCTGACCCGTAAAAACATACAGCGCATGACAGAAGCCAACGACACGGGTTGGGACGCATTTTTACGCGCCCATACCCCGTTAATTGAAAACCTGGCAACAGCAAACATCTATGAAATTGGTGCCGAAGTACGTGCACGAGCACACGTAGTACACGTATCCCTGTCGCGTGGCTTTGAAATATGCAATATGTACCGGCGTGCCGGTCATCAGGCTTCGATCGAAACCTGCGTGCAGTACCTCATGCTCAATCATGAGGAGCACTCCAAGCGCTTTGGCGCCAAAACCAAACACTACCCCCCTATCCGCCCCAAAGCCGAAACTGAACTATTGTGGACACACATCGCTAACGGTGACTGCACTTTCGTATCTTCAGATCACGTCAGTTGGGGCCTGGAACGTAAGCAAAACGAAAACATTTTCAAGAACACATCGGGCGGTCCTGGCTTGGAAACTCTGCTGCCAGCCTTCTGGACAGGATGTGCCGAGCACGGTATTTCTCCCAGCATGGTTGTCCAGCAACTTTGCTATGGTCCCGCAAAGCATTTTCTGCTTGAGCATCGTAAGGGCACATTAAATGTCGGAGCCGACGCCGACATTGCCATCCTGAAACCAGAAACCTATAAGTTTGACCCTGCCAATAGCCTGTCTGCCGTGAAGTGGAGCTCGTTCGAAGGTCGCGAATTCCAAGTGCGTGTCGCAGCCACTTACGTTCGCGGCCAGCTAGCGTGGGATGGCAGCAGCATACGTAACACCGCAGGCAGCGGGCAGTTTGTGCGCCCTCATCAGGCGACCACCGCATCATGAAAGACTCTTTACCCGCAATCAATCAATCCCGGCTGTGGCAACTGACAGAAGAGCTGTCGTCCATGACTCAACCGGATCAGCCGTGGACACGGCGAGCATTTTCAGACCTGTTTTTTCAAAGCCGTATATGGCTTAAAGCACAGTTCGAAGCTGCAGGCCTGGAAGTATCTCTAGACGCCGCCGGCAACCTTATAGGACGCCGTGAAGGACTGCACCCGAACGCCAAGCCCATCATGACGGGCTCGCATTGCGATACCGTCATGATGGGTGGCCGCTACGATGGCATTATCGGCGTATTGGCTGGCATAGAAGTAGCCCATGCCTTGCAGGAGCAAGGCATAACACTGCAACATCCCTTTGAAGTCGTGGATTTCCTTTCCGAGGAGCCCAGTGATTATGGCGTGTCATGCGTCGGTAGCCGTGCGCTGGCTGGGGTTCTGAATGCGAGCATGCTTGCCGAGACTAACCCTCAAGGTGAAACCCTAGCAGCAGGCATACGCCGCGTGGGCGGCAATCCAGAAGCACTAGGGGCCCCGCTACGCCCAGCAAACAGTGTGGCCGCATTTGTTGAGTTGCACATTGAGCAGGGACCGGTACTAGAGACTCGCAACTTGCCTATAGGCGTAGTCACTAATATTGTCGGGATTTGTCGGCACCGAATTACGGTTGAAGGTCGTCCTGATCACGCGGGTACTACACCTATGGATATACGCCGCGATGCTTTGGTCGGCGCATCTAAGATCATCACTGCAGTTGATCGCCGCGCACGTCATTACCTTAACGGTCCGGACTACGTGGTTGCGACGATAGGCAACTTAACCCTAACCCCCAATGCCTCCAATGCAGTTCCCGGATTGGTCGAAATGATGGTTGAGGTGCGCAGCGATAACCCTGCGATCATGGGTGAGTTCACCGATGCTGTGCTACAGGACTTGCGGGCTGACATTGAGGCTCTAGGGCTACACATGCGCCACACTAAAGTCAGCCATGCCGCGCCCACCGATTGTGACGATGTCGTCATGCAAGCCATAGAAACGGCTTCTTCAAAACGCGGCCACACATCCATGCGCATGCCTAGCGGTGCCGGTCATGATAGCGTTTACATGGCCAATTTAGGTCCTATAGGAATGATATTTATTCCCTGCCTGAACGGCCGTAGCCACTGCCCCGAAGAATCCATTACACCCGATCAGCTACTGGCTGGCACTCAGGTGCTTTACCAAACAATTCTGGACCTGGATCAACAACTGACAGATTAGGCAAAAGGCTACATCGTGAAAAAAAACATCTATGTACTGAATCCCAACTCCAGTCAAATCGTAACGGACGGGATAGATAAGGCGTTAGCGCCACTTCGTATAACAGGCGGGCCAGGCATTGTATGCACCACACTGACTGATGGCCCGGCAGGCATCCAAAGCCAGCGTGACATCGACAACTTGATCAATCCACTACGCAAGCAAGCCCAGACACTGGAACCCGATGCCGCTGCCTTCGTCATTGCGTGTTTTAGCGACCCAGGCCTCTATTCGCTGCGAGAGACCCTTTCAGTGCCTGTTTTTGGTATTGCTGAAAGCGGCGTGCATACCGCTTTAACTCTAGGGCAAAAATTCGGTGTGCTATCGATACTTCCTGGCTCTATTCCCAGGCACCTGCGTTATTTTGCCGCTATGGGTGTTGATAGCCGCCTGGCCGCAGATTTAGCCATAGGTATGGGTGTCAGTGAATTAACTGACCACGCGAAAACCATGGACAAGCTAGTGCAAGTTGGACGCACATTACGTGACAATCACGGTGCCGATGTGGTGGTTCTAGGATGCGCTGGGATGGCAGGCATGCGCATTGAGTTGCAACAGCTCTTGGACATCCCCGTTGTAGAACCCACACAAGCTACAGTTGCGTACGCCATGGGACGAGCCTTGCTAGGCTGGTAAGAAATAAGCCCATGCCTGCCGCCATAGAAAACCGTGCCGCATTGGCCGCTAAGTTGATCCTGTCCTCTAGGGCAACAGGAATCCCATTATCGCAACTACCTGAGCTGTGCCGCCCGACCACAGCCGAACAGGCCTATGCTATCCAAGACGAAGTCATACGGGCCTTAGGTCCCGTCGGTGGATGGAAGGTAGGAGCAAAGACCCATCATGGCGAACCCACCTGCGCGCCCCTGCCTCAAGCAACCATCTTCAAAACCCCAGCCACCCTAGACTCGAAATGCTTTCCCTTACGGGGCCTGGAGATAGAGGTCGGCTTTGTGCTTAATGCCGACTTGCCGCTTACAACACGCCCATACACATTAAGCGATGTATTGACTGCTGTCGGCTATGTTTGCGCTGCGATAGAAATCGTCGAATCGCGTTTCCTTGATCGTCATCAAGTTGATTATTTATCCACCCTGGCAGATATGGCCAGTCATGGTGGACTGGTCTATCAAACTGGCGGCCCTGACACGCAATCCGTTGACCTAAGCCCAGCCACCCAGGCCAGCTTGAGCCTAAGTACTATCAGTAAGGTAGCCGCTATCAGTCAGAATGCCGCAGGCGATGTGTTACGCCTTTTGCCCTGGCTAGCCAATCATGCTGCCCAGCGACACGGTGGTTTGCGTAAAGGACAGGTAATTATCACAGGTTCATGTATGCCCATGCTATTTGCCCTGCCAGAAGAGGACGTCACCGCGGAAATCGAAGGCTTGGGGAAACTCAGCCTGCATTTTAATAATACTAATCAACCCATCAGGCAAACAAAGCGATCACTTCTTCCGTGATCCATTTGCTTTGCGCCATCACCTGAAAATGGTTATTCCCCGCAAGTTCTATATAAGAGCTGGCGGGGAATACTGCCTCCAGGGCTTTCGTACTGTCTCGGAAAAAACAATGCTCCCCCGCATACAGCAATATCGGGATGTGCAGCGTGGACGGATCACCAAGCACAGGTGGCCAGGTCGCCTGTGCTTGCAAATCAAAACCACCCAGCACCAAGCCGGCATAGGCTGGTGGGCATTTGGCCGCCGTAGCCAATACGACCTTGGCACCTAGGGAGTACCCCCAAAGCAGGGGCTGGTGCAGATTCAGGTAAGCAATAACGCGTTCAATATCGGCCACCATCGCTGGCAAGCTATAGTCATCTGAAAAACACAGTTTTGCACTGTTACCGTGGCCACGCAGATCCAGGCTGATGATGTAAAAATCCTTTTTAAGCTGTTCTATATAGCCCAGTTGATGCCAATCGGCGCATGACCTGTTCAAGCCAAAAACCAGCACTAGGGCAGGCTTGTCAGGCCGACCGTAAGTCTGATAATGAAGCAGTTGGTTGTCATTGTTCTGATCCAAAATCAAACTTCTGCCCGGTACCATTGACTTGATCATCATGCAGCGCGCATCAGAACCATGGCCAGCTAAGGCATCGTTATTCCATACCGTCAGGTGTTTTGGCCCTAATTGACTGGCCTGTGCCTCGATAAAACCCCGTTTGCTGTAGAGCGGCGCATTCCAGGCCAAATGACGATAGGTCGTCAGGGTCAGGGATGGAAAGCCGTGCTGACGTCCATGTTGTATCGCCTGCTCAATCAGTAAAGAACCCAGGCCCCGACGCTGATAGCCCGACGCCACCGACAGTTCAACGATATGCAATAAGCCATCCAGAGGCTGGGCGGCTAAGAAACCGACGGATTGATCATTATTATCGACGGCGACCCAAAGCGTTTCCTGATCCACCAACATGACCAAATACCCGACATCCAGGGTATCGCCATCGGCCACGCTGTCCAAGCCCACCTGACGAAATAGCACAGCCGCATCACGCTCGACGGCAGCCAGTATTGACAGGTCGTCATGCCCCGCAAGACGGATTTTCATCGTGCTGACCGCCCCCATTAAGTACCTTTAATTTCAGCGGCCAAGACGACAGCCTGATTGTGCTCGCGGTCTTTGGCACCATAAATCAAGGTAATGCGTTGACCTTTAGCCGCTTTTACTATTTCCTGTATGCGGACCTGCTGTTCAGACGCCTGTAGTTCGGCGCGATAGCGTTTAGAAAACTCTGGCCACTTTTCCACCTGATGATCAAACCACTGACGTAAGCCGGCGCTAGGCGCTAAATCTTTGCACCACAAGTCATAGGTCAGATCAGCTTTGGCTATACCACGCGGCCATAGGCGATCCACCAAAACCCTATACCCTTCGTCGCTCTGCTGGGCTTCGTATGCTCGCCTAATTTGCACATCAGTAGTCATGACTTTGTCCTATTAGGGTGACACTAACATCATAGAGCGCCCTGTCCAGGCTGGAAAGAATAAACCCTTTACCGGTACGGACTAGACCATCACGCTGGGAGCCAGGCCGTATCTCATGGGATAATTGCAGCATAAACTGCGCAAAGGCGGCAGTATAAACACAAGGTAGACAAGCATTATGGAAGGCGATTTCTGGCTGGAGCGCTGGCGCGAAGGACAAACTTTTTTTCATCAACAACGGGTAACTCCCTTGCTGCAGAAGTTCTGGCCGGCATTAGACGTGCCCGCCGACAGCCAGGTGCTGGTGCCGTTGTGCGGAAAATCACTGGATATGCTGTGGCTGGCCCAACAAGGCTATCGCGTGCTGGGCATAGAGCTATCGCCACTGGCGGTTCAGCAGTTTTTTGACGAGAACCAGATACAAGCGACCATCCACGATTCAGCGCTAGGCCAACACTATGTGTCAGGTAATATCGAAATCATTTGCGGCGATATTTTCAATCTGGACGCGACAACGTTGGCTGCATGTGTAGGCGTCTATGACCGCGCCGCTTTAATCGCCCTGCCTACTGAAATGCGGGCTCGTTATGTTCAGCATGTGTATAGCCAATTGGCAGACAACTACCAAGGCTTATTGCTAACCCTGGAGTACGATCAAAACCTGATGGCTGGCCCGCCGTTTTCGGTGGACGAAGCCCAAGTGCAATCACTATTCAGCACACATAGCAAAGCGGTAATACTGGATAGGCGCGGCATACTGGAAAAAGAACCCAAGTTCGCCCAGCGTGGCCTGACCAGCCTGGATTCCGTCAGCTACCAACTTAGCCGTAAATCCTAAAGCTATCCGCACCCTTCCTAAAAAGCCCTTAACCATGACCGCAGTAACCGGCCTAGGCCAGTCCGCTATTTCACAACATCATTTCATACGCCAGGACAGCACGGATTATCGTGATATTTTCCTGAACGACCTGCCACTGATCGATGTACGGGCACCTATAGAGTTCAACAAGGGAGCCTTCCCGCAGGCAATCAACCTGCCGTTGATGAATGATCAAGAACGACAAAAGGTGGGCACTTGCTATAAGCGGCACGGTCAGGATGCAGCCATTGCCCTGGGCCACCAACTGGTCGCTGGCACCAGCAAGTCACAGCGGTTGGACGCTTGGGCTAGCCAGGCGCAAGCGCATCCTCTGGGCTATATTTACTGTCTGCATGGGGGCTTGCGCTCGCAAATCGTTCAACACTGGTTATACAGTGAAGTTGGCATTGCCTATCCACGCATTGCGGGTGGCTACAAAGCCATGCGCAACTTCCTGATCGCCACCACGGATGCTGCCGTGGCAGAATGCGATTTTGTTCTGGTGGGCGGGCTGACCGGCAGCGGTAAAACTGAACTGCTGGTCCAGCTGGACAACGCCATCGACCTGGAAGGCCATGCACATCATCGCGGCTCCAGCTTTGGTAAACATGCCACGCCCCAGCCCTGCCAGGTCAACTTTGAAAACGCACTGGCCATAGATCTGCTAAAAAAACGTGAACGCGGCATGCGGCAGTTTGTACTTGAGGACGAAAGCCGCCTGATAGGCAGTTGCTCACTGCCGCTTGCCTTACATAGCGCCATGCAACACTATCCTATGGTCTGGCTGGAAGACAGTCTAGACAGCCGCATAGAACGTATCGTGCAAGACTATGTCGTTAAGCTATGTGCTGAATTCGTCATCGTGCAAGGCCCTAACGATGGCTTTGCCGCTTTTGCGTTACGCCTGCAAACCAGCCTGAAAAACATCGTCAAGCGCTTAGGGGGTGAACGCTACCAGCGTCTGGCCTCAATGATGGATCAGGCTCTGATCCTGCAGCAGAAAACTGGTGACATAAGTGCACACCATGACTGGGTAGCTGGATTACTTAATGAATACTACGACCCCCTGTACACTGCCCAGCGTGAGCATGCTGACAAGCAAATCCTATTCCAAGGCGATAGTGCAGCGGCTCTGGGCTTTCTGCGTCACCATCACGCCGTTAGCTAAGCCCCCTTGCCCACCCTCTTACTATAAGCAAACATCAGTCCATGGCCCTACGCGCAACTATTTACAAAGCCGAAATCAATATTGCCGATAACGACCGCGGCTATTACGGCAGCCACGCCGTTACCGTTGCCAGACACCCATCGGAAACCGACGAACGTATGATGGTGCGTCTGCTGGCCTATGCACTGCATACCGATAATGACGACACCATGGCGTTTGCACGTGGTTTAAGCGATGTGGACGAAGCCGACTTATGGCGCCTGGATTTGACCGGTGCCATCATTCAGTGGATAGAGGTTGGCCTACCAGACGAGCGCCGCTTGCTGAAAGCCTGTGGGCGTGCCGATGACGTTATCGTCTTTGCCTACGGCCGCAACGTGGACATCTGGTGGGCGGGCGTCAAAAACAAACTGGCACGAGCGCGCAACCTGAAAGTCTATGCCTTACCCGCCGAGGCCACCGTGGCCCTAGCCGCCCTGGCCGAGCGTAATATGGAACTGCACTTCAATGTGCAGGATGGCACGGTATGGGTATCGGCAGCTAAAGGCGAAGCCAGCATAGACGTACTGGCCTTGAATTAAATTAAAACGATCTTGCTACTATAGGGCAACGCTACCACTAAGGAATTTCATGATCGTACTTTTTATTGTGGCCGTGCTGGGGGCCGTCGTTCTGCTGTTCTACTGGTCGCAAACCGTATCCACCACCAAACAAGATCTGAAAGGTCAGCAGCAACTGGCGGGTAGTTCTGAAGGCAGAGCCCAGTTCCTGATCAACGAGAACCGTTTGCTATGGGAACGCTTATTGCTAATTGAAACCCTGCCTATGTCACCCGACCGCCACCGTTTGGCCTTCGAGCTACATTTGCTACTTCCTTATCTTTGGCAGCCTGACGTCAATAGTTTCTACATCAACGAACTACGACTAAAAGGAGGACCGCTAGTGCTGGCAATTAATGACCCGGTTATTAACCAATTATGGGCACGCGGCACGCTAGAGACCATCAATAAAATTCCGTTGACGTTGGTGGGGCAAATCACCGACCCCGCCTACGATCCGAACAAAGGCGTGGTCAGACAACATGACCAGTGGTATCCCGACCGCGTACTGTGGTCTGAACAGTAATTCCATCGTGTACCGAATAAATAATACAAGCCAGAAAACAAGCACACACAAAATACGATGAAGGCCAGTAAAAACGCCACCGCCGCACTACGCATGCTTTACGTGGGCCTATTGTGCATAGGCCTGCTGGCTGCATTGGGCCTGCTGGTCGCATGCAGCCCCCTACCGCCCCTGAAAGACCGCAGCCAGTCCACCACCCTGCCCACTCAGCAAACACGTATGACACCGCTGGGTAAGGCGGTGGCCGCTCAGGTCAGCATGCATCCGGGGAAAACCGGCATCTATATGCTGGATGATCCCTATGATGCCTTTGCCGCCAGGGCAGTGCTGGCCCAGATGGCCGAACAAAGCCTGGATGTTCAATACTATATTTGGCGCAAAGACCTGACCGGCACACTGCTGTTTCAAGCCTTGCACGCGGCGGCAGACCGTGGCGTACGAGTACGTTTGCTGCTGGACGATAACAATACCTCGGGGTTGGACACGGTACTGGCGGCGCTGGATGCTCACCCTAATATCGAGGTGCGACTGTTCAATCCGTTTGTGATGCGTAATCAACGCTGGTTGACGTATCTGACGGACTTCTCGCGGGTTAACCGGCGCATGCATAACAAGTCGTTTACTGCCGATAACCAGGCGACCATTATCGGCGGGCGCAATATTGGGGATGAATATTTCGGTGCTACTCAAGGGGTACAGTTTGCCGATCTGGATGTGTTGGCGCTGGGACCCGTGGTTGACGAAATATCCAAGGACTTTGACCGTTATTGGGCTAGCAACTCGTCTTATCCTGCACAACTGCTGTTGCCTGCAGCGGATACCTACACCGTGGAAACGCTGGGCACTGATGCCGCAGTCATAGAACAAAATCCAGCGGCAGCCGCCTACACCAACGCGCTGCGCCGCTCTAGCTTGGTGCGTCAATTGATGGATGCCAGCCTGCCACTAGTGTGGGCGTCGGCACAATTAGTCAGTGACGACCCCGCCAAAGGCCTGGGCAAGGCCGGGCCTAAAGGGCTGTTGACCGATGAGTTTGCCCGTATTATCGGCAAGCCCCGCAGCAGTGTTAGCCTGATATCCCCCTACTTTGTACCTACCGCAGCGGGTGTTAACGCATTTTCCGCCATGAGCAAAAATGGCGTAGAAATTCAAGTTCTGACCAATTCCCTGGAGGCCACCGACGTTGCCGCTGTGCATGCGGGCTATGCCAAACGGCGTAAAGCGCTGCTGCAAGCAGGCATTAAGCTCTACGAAACACGCCGTATGGCGCCTGTCTCCAAAAAAGGCTGGATGGCTAGTCGCTTTGGCAGCTCGGCGTCCAGCCTGCATGCAAAAACATTTTCAGTGGACAGCTCGCGCGTGTTCATAGGCTCGTTCAATTTTGATCCCAGGTCGGTCAAGTTGAACACTGAATCCGGTCTAATTATTGAAAGCGCAACCATCGCTGACCAAATTGATGCGGCCTTTAAAATTAGCATTCCAGCCAACACCTACGAAGTACGTTTATCAGATAGCGGGCAACTCTATTGGCTAGAGCAGCTTGATGGGAAAACCATACGCTATGACACGGAACCCGGCACCAGCTTTTTGCAACGAGCCGTCATAGAAGTGATTGCTATTTTGCCCATAGAGTGGTTGCTGTAATCTGCTAACAAATGCTGGCTATCGGCATCACGGCACAGGCAAACCCAAATGGCCTCGTAGTGTGCTTGCGCTGTACTCATGGCGAAACAATCCGCGCTTTTGCAACACCGGTATAACGTGATCGACGAAATCATCTATGCCTCCCGGCAGGGATGGGGGCATCAGGTTGAAACCATCCGCACCTTCATTCATCAACCAGTGCTCCATCTGATCAGCTATTTTTTCCGGCGTACCCACCATGGTGCAGTGACCACCGCCAGCGGCCAAACGGCCCAGCAACTGGCGCACTGTAGGTTGCTCGGTTTGAATAATGCGTAATATCGTCGCGTAACGACCTTTAGGCCCAGTGAAGTCCTGTAATGCAGGCAACGCAGGCACAGGTGCATCCAGCTCCCAATCCATGCAGTCCTGACCAATAAAACCAGCCAGTTGGCGCAGCGATGCGTCCGTCGGCAACAGCAAGTCCAATTCACGCTGCTTGGCCAGGGCTTCGGCCTGAGTAGAGCCTATATAGGTGACCAGGCCAGGCATAATTGGCACATCCACACGACGACCTGCTGCCTTTACCCGGCATTTGACATCACGATAGTATTCTTGGGCCGCGCCCAGATCGTAAGCGACGGCGTAAATAGCCTCGGCATAGCGTGCCGCCAACTCACGCCCCTGCTCGGACGCGCCGGCCTGGAATAACACTGGATGCCCCTGAGGTGGCCTTGGCATGTTCAAGGGCCCGTCGACCAGGAAATACTCGCCTTGATGATGCAAGGGCTGAACCTTGGCCGGATCAGCATAATTCCCCTGCCTATCCAAAGTCAGTGCATCGGCGGCCCAGCTATCCCATAAGCCCAGGACGGCGCTTATGAACTCTTCGGCACGCGCATAGCGCTGGGCATGGCTGGGCATGGCGGTATACCCATGGTTACGAGCTTCGGCATCGAACATGGATGTGACCACATTCCAACCGATACGCCCACCCGAAATATGGTCTAACGACCCCACCATGCGAGCCGCATGAAATGGGGTAAAAAACGTGCTGGATACTGTGCTGATCAACCCTATATGTTGGGTAGCACGGCTCATAGCCGCCATGGCAGTCAAGGGTTCCAGAAACCAGCGTGGGCCATCAGCGACGTTATCAGCAGTCTGGCCATCGGCAAAAAACACCGCATCCAGCTTGCCGCGTTCGGCGGTTAATGCCAGCTCTTCAAGATAGCTAATATCGCCTAGACGTTCTACGGCTGAGTCTGGATGTCGCCAAGCGGCGCGGTGATGGCCACAGCCGTGGATAAATAAATTAATGTGCAACTGGCGCTGACTACCGGCATGTTTAGACATTAGTTTTTCACCAGCCCGCCATCAACCACCAAATTCTGGCCTGTCACCGAGCGCGACCAGGGCGAGGCAAAAAACAAGACGGCATCCGCAAATTCAGCAGGCGTGGTCACACGTCGCAAAGGCGTGCTGGCGGCGATCAGATCAAAAACTGCTTCCGGTGTAGCGGCCGATGCGTCGGTGGTACGCAACAAGCCCCCCGATACCATATTGACGGTAATCCCCTGAGGGCCCAAGTCATGAGACAAGGTTCGTGTCAGCGAAAGCAACGCTGCCTTGGCGGCCGTATAGTCGTGGTAAGGAACCACCGGGTTTTGAAACAGATTTGTACCTACATTGACTATACGTCCAAAGCCTAATTCTTTCATGCCGGCCAACGCCGCCTGGGTGGTGTTCAATGCCCCCCTGACTATGCCCTGGAACTGCTGGTCCAGACTTTCCCAACGCAAGACATCAGCGTGATCGCGAGCCTCGCCATTAAAGGAAAATGCAGGCAGTGCATTGTTGATTACCGTAGTCACTGGAGCGCCAAAATGGGTAGCCGCCTGATCCAGCATGCGTTGCACCGCCTGGGCATCAATCACATCCGCCTGCAAAGCAATAGCCCGTCCGGGTGCTGTAGCCGCCAGGGCATGGGCAGATGCTGCACTATTCAGATAATTAATCACGACCCGCGCGCCTTCGCGCAGAAAAGCCTGGACAACATGCTGCCCCAGACCACGGCCACCACCAGTGACCAGAACGACTTGTTCGTTAATTTTCAGTGCTTGTGTCATGCCATGCCTTGTAAAAAGGCGAAGGTACGGATAAGCGGGACATACCCGCGTGCCAGAACGGCTGACATCCCTTCGCCAGTATTAACTGGATCAGGTTCGACGGGTGTTTTCTCAGCCATGTCTGCACTAAGCAAATCTAGGCACCCCGTGTCACTCTTTTTTAACCATAGCATACTCATGGGGAAATCTGTAGGGGTGGTAGTCAACCGCTGCGGACTTTTGTTTCCTAAGTAGAATCGGCCGCCAACCGTCGCACTCACTCTGCACCCCCGCTGCGCAAAGGGTGCTGCCGTGAGCGCAACGTTTGCCTGCCTAGCGGGCAGCGGCAAGATGTCACAGGCGATGCGTCAGTTTCAATCCAACCGTCGTTAGCAAGCTATTCTGAATCCACGCCTAGCCCGTAGTGGTAGGTCCTTACGTCAGTCGCTTCGCGTAGCGGGCGACCGAGTAAGGAGCCTGCCACGAAAGGGCGAAGCGACATAAAGAACCAACAACACTACAAACAACGACCAAGGTACCTACAAGACCGACAGCGCATCACCACGCATTGACAAGCCAAGCACATCTCCCTTAAGCTTGCCACCTGTTCCTGGGGGAGCCCTGTACTGGGCTGAGATTCTGCGCATCCGACGCCGTAACCCTTAGAACCTGATCCGGATAATGCCGGCGAAGGAAAGGATAAAATGCTAGACAGCACAATTACGCTTATCTATTTGCTGGTATTCGCCAGCGGTTTTACCCTGGCGGGCATGTGGTATTCCCGCAGCTCCCGCGACAATCTTGAAGACTACCTAGTGGCCCGCAATAGCCAGTCCGCCTCGGCCACTGTGTTGACGCTGCTGGCAACGTCACTAGGCGCCTGGATATTATTTGCACCTGCCCAGGCTGCCACATGGGGGGGCTTGGGCGCGGTCATAGGTTACGCCCTAGGAGCCATCGCCCCGCGTCTGGCCATGATCCCTCTGGGCAAACGCATGCGCGAAGTCATGCCCCAGGGTCACACGCTGACCGAATTCATCATGCATCGCTACGGACGGCCCATGTACAGCCTGATCCTGCTGATCATGATGTTCTATATGTTCATCACGCTGACCGCCGAAATTACCGCCATTTCCAAACTGGTGGCTTTGATCGCCCCCATTCCCCTATGGACGACAGCCACTATTGTCATGGGCTCCACCCTACTCTACACCTCTTTTGGTGGATTACGCGCGACAATATTCACGGATAAAGTACAAATGGTGATTATTGTGCCGTTGCTGTTGATCTTGTTGTATCTGGGCTGGCAAGCGGTGGGCGGTCTAAGCCCTGTACTGAATGGATTACAAGAGCGCGCGCCCCAATTGCTGCAGCTGTCTGACCCTATTGGCATCAAGGCTGGCCTCACCTTTTTTGTCGCTATCTTACTGACCGGGCTATTCCACCAGGGCAATTGGCAGCGTATTTATTCCGCACGCGACACACCGGCCATGCGCACCGGGTTTTCGTTAGCCGGTTTATTAGCTGGGCCGATTATTTTCATTATGGGGGCGTTTGGTTTAGCCTTTGTAGGACTGGGCTATAGCGGCGACAGCTCGGTCGCGCTGTTTACCGTCGTCATGCCGGGCCTTCCGGTCTGGTTCTGTATTGCCTTGATTCCACTGGGCTTGTCGCTGGTCATGAGCAGTGCCGACACCGCCATCAATGCCGTATCTAGCCTGGTTGCCGTTGATATACGCCGCAGGTATCCGCATATGGGACAGGGGCGCGTCATGGCATGGTCCCGCATCCTGATTTTCGTACTGGCTATACCGGCCTTGATCGTTGCTGCCCAAGGCTACAGTGTGTTGTATCTGTTTCTGCTGGCCGACCTATTTTGTTCGGCTGCCACATTTCCGGTGTTTTTTGGATTATTCAGTCGCCGTTATAACGGGCTAATTGCTATTGTCAGCACCCTATGCGGTCTAGCTGCTGGGATTGCCCTATTTCCAGCGCCAGGGGCCAAGCTGGACTACCTGTTGGAGTCCTTTTTGTTGGCAGCCCTGGTGCCAGTGGCCGTATCAGCCATTATGCTGCTATGTATTCCTGCCCGTAAACAGTTTGACTTTGCTAGTCTAAAAACTGCGATACGCAGCCTGAATTCCTAAGCGTCGAGGCTAGCATGTGCCAGCCAAAGGGCAGACTTAGTATTGGCCCATGTAATCGCGCTTACCAACCTCTAGGCCGTTATGACGCAAGATGGCGTAAGTCGTGGTGACGTGAAAAAAGAACTGTGGCAGGCCATAGCTTAATAGATAGGCCTGGCCTGTAAACCTTTTTTCCTTTGGTGTGCCTTGACGCGTAATAATTTCACGGTTTTCCTTGCCGTTGATCTGTTCAGGCGTGATGCTGTCGAGAAAACCCAGAGTTTGCTGGATCAATTGTTGTAAATCAGCAAAGGTCTGACCAGCATCTTCATAGCTGGGTACATCCAAGCCGGCCAAACGCGCTGAAACACCTCGGGCAAAGTCAGTAGCTACCTGTACTTGGCGAGCAAAGGGAAACATGTCAGGAAATAAACGAGCCTGTAGCAAGGCGTCGGGCTGAATTTTCTTGGTGACAGCGTGCTCTTCGGCTTTGGTCAGCAGGGCTGCGACGCTACCAAGCATTTGCTTGAAAACCGGCACTGATGTTGCGTATAAGCTAATTGTCATAATGTTTCCTTAAGAAAAAGAGTGGTGGAATTGTTAAATATTCAAAAAGAACAGGGTTAGAGCTAGTTACAAGCGATAAGATGTAACCCCAACGCTCTTCATTTGCGAATGAAGTTTTTTATTTTTTGAAGGATAGAGTCGCCATGGGCATTATCAGCATGATCATAGTCGGTTTCATTGTAGGTCTGATTGCTCGCGCCATCATGCCTGGAGACCAAAAGCTGGGGTTTATTCTCACGGTCCTGCTAGGTATCGTGGGTTCGTTGGTCGCAGGCTATCTGGGCAATGCCACCGGCTGGTACGTAGCCGGTGAAGGTGCTGGCTGGATAGGATCCATCGTCGGCGCCATTGTCGTGCTGTTTATTTACGGCTTAGTCGCCAGAAAACGTTAACTTTATCCGCAAGGAAAAAACCTCCGGGACATAGCTGCCCCGGAGGTTTTTAACTGATGGCGTATTTCGCCAGCGCTACTTAACGAATAAGGCTATCAGAATAATAATGGGTATGGGTATGCCCAAAAAGAACAACAATATAGATCGCATATCTGGCTCCTAGCTAAGTGTGATGTCGTCAGCGTCACGACGGCGACCACCATAAATACCCATCAAGCTGGCAAAAAATGCACCACATAATAGCGCGACAAACATCCATAATGCCGTTGCTGCAGCCGTTTTACGCGCTGTATCGGCAGCGGATTTGGCAGCATTTTCAGCATCTTGCACTGTTTGCTTCAGTTCACCATAGACCTGGGTCACCCGCTGTTGGGCCTGAGCTTGATCCATCCCCGTCCGCTGTGCAACCAACGTAGCTAAATAGCGACTATCCTGATCAGACAAACTGCCCTGCGTCATAGCGTGACCCAACACAGTAATGGCTTGACGGTAGGTCTGCTGTGTGTCCCCACCAGTAGACGCCTGATCCGAACGAAACAAGGTATCGACAAAATAGCCCAGCGGACCAGCACTGGAAGAGTCCGACGAGTTTGCGGCAGCACTAGCCCCTCCGGCGGCTACTGCCGTCAGCACAGGCGTTGCCACGTTAGCAGCCATACGTGCACTGCCTCCGACCAGCCCCGTTAGTGCCGAGCCAAGAAACGCTGCAGTGACCAAGGTAGCGACAGCCCAACTTAGCATCCCATGCGCTGTATCTCGAAAGTACACTTCATCGGCGTGGAGCCGCGACCACCTTACACGTAAACGCCCCGCCAAGTAACCACCAAGTCCGGAAGCAATGATTTGGGTGACCGCCAGCCATACTATGGCCGATATCCCTAAGGTTGCCGCGGTCGCTCCCTCTGATGACCACGGCGAGATTGCCGCAAACCCCAGTCCAGAACCAAGGATGAGCAATATTAGCGATAACGCTGCGGCTGCCGCAGCACCCGCAAATACCGCAGCCCATGAAATGCCAGAGGCGTTCGCCTGCGTGACATCATCAATACCAGGAGTCACCGTATAGGTGTCCGATAATACATTGGTATTTTGCATCTGCTTCTCCTGTAAGGGTACGCTGCCCTAAGGCAGCTTGCACTATCCAATAAGCGCAAACAGGACTAAGCAAATGCTGTGCCAGATGTAAAAAAACGTGCCAGCATGACACGTCCTTATCTGCTTTACATCAGGCGTTTTGGAGCATGCTGTCGCGGTATGTGTTGTGGCGCTGATAGCCTACCTATTGGTTGTGCACCAGACACGCTACGAGTAACAAACACCGCTACGGCAGCGGTTAACTGGGCAGCCTGGGACTGCAAGGAATCGGCGGCCGCAGCAGCCTGCTCAACCAAGGCCGCATTTTGCTGAGTGACTTCATCCATTTGCGAAACTGCCACATTGACCTGGCTAATGCCGGAAAACTGCTCCTCGGAAGCTGACGCAATTTCCTTCATGATATTAGTGACTTGGTGCACTGACTCCAGAAGCTCATTCATGGTCGTCCCGGCGGCCTCGACTTGGCGAGCGCCTGAATCCACTTCGTTCACTGAGGCATTGATTAAGTGCTTGATTTCACCCGCAGCCTGAGCGCTACGTTGGGCCAACGACCGAACTTCGGACGCAACTACGGCAAAGCCTCGACCTTCCTCGCCGGCTCTGGCCGCTTCAACTGCAGCATTCAACGCCAGGATATTAGTCTGAAAGGCAATGCTGTCTATCACGCCAACTATTTCCGAAATCTTCCCCGAACTGCTGGAAATACGATGCATAGTTTGCACGACTTCATTGACTGCCACGCCGCCGCGTTCGGCTACTGACTGGACCTGACCTGCCACATGATGACCTTGTCGTGCATGGTCGGTATTTTGCTTGACCGTCGCGGCCAGCTCTTCCATGCTGGCCGCGGTTTCCTGCAAAGATGCGGCCTGCTGTTCAGTGCGACTAGACAAGTCAGTATTACCGGCAGCGATTTCGGTCGCAGCCAGGTTGATTTCTTCTATGCCGGCGCGTACGGTAGCAATAGTGCGCTCTAGTCCCAGTTGGGTTTTACCCAAATGTTCCAACAAGGCGTGAACCTCGTTATTACTATTGTCCGGCATCGCAATGACCTGCGCGCTCAGGTCGCCGCGCTCTAGTCGTTCCAAGCCGCGTACCACGTCACGCACGGGACGCAAGGTTAGTCTGGCAACTAGCCATACCAACAAGGAAATAAGCAAGGTGCCGGTCAGCATCAGGGCCAATTGTATGTATAGCGCCTGCTCGGCTTCCTCTAAAAAAGCCTGCTGATCGCCAGCCCCATACAGTATCCAATTCCAGCCCGGAACCTTGGACCAGGCAAGATACTTATCATGCCCGCCGCCCATGGCCTCCACAGACTGAAAGCCAGTCTCCTGTGTGCTCATGATGTTCAGTGCGTTACTACGTTCCGATGCGTTTAAACCACCGGATAGTTGATCGCCGGCAACCAGCGTCCAGCTATTATCGGCTGACTGCTGCAACACGCCAAAAGAGCCGTGGTCAGCCACTGTGATGCTAGCCAGACGGCTTAAAAGCTGCTGCACCTGGGTGTTAACGTTGATACGTACAGTTAAGCCGCCATATACTGCCCCGGTGGGATCTTTAAGAGGCTTGATGCTCATGGCATACCAAATGCCGTTACGCTGAACCAAGCCATTAAAGGGCTCGCCGTTGTCCAAGGTACGTGCCAGAAGGTCATTGGGATCGATAACGCTATCCAGACTTGCTCTGCCTTGGGAATCTTGGAGCAAGGTGGATATGCGCACCCATTTTCCGCCTGCCTTGGCAATCACCGCTGGATCAGCACCCGTATTGGCATTGACATCTTGCAAGGCACTGATATCACCGTTCACCAAGTCCCCGCCTACGAACAAAGATAAGACGCGATCGCCACTGGCCGTTGTCTGTGTACTGCCATCTGAAATAGGGATACCGCCCAAGGCACGTTCAAGCACAGGCAATATTTCCTGACCACGGCTGCTGGCCGTGTTGAACACCAGTTGTAAAGTTTGCTGTGCGCTATCCAGCGCCGCCTGCATTTCACGCTGCACTGCCTGAGTGGCAGCGTTGCGACTTTGCCAAGCCATGGTAACGGCAATAACCGTCATGACAATAACAGTGACCACCGTGGTCAGCAAAAACAACCGGCCAGCCAGGGAACGCCGCCCTAGCCAACTGGCGCTAACGCGCAGAGGCTGGTTGGTTTTGTATTCTGCACTCATGTGGACTCCTGATGTCGTCCTGTACAGAGAACCCGTACAGGTGCAGACTTAACGACACCAGAAGTTTTATCTTTACGGCTTTACATCGCCAATACCATCATCAGCATCACGAACTCTTGAACTGACATTTCGGTACCATTCATCAGGATATTGCCATTCTGATAAACCAGGGCCAGCGTAGCGCCTTCGTCGGTTGCCTTCAGCAGTCCAATCTCTTGGAATCCGGTCACATATTGATCATAGAAAGCAGCGGCCAGGGCCTTTGCTTGGTCTAGGTCAGCAGAGGCATCTGCCCCTTTTTGCAATTGGCTGAAGGCCTGAATAAACATAGCGCGTGACACACTGACATCCAGCTGTAGTTTTTTCAGTATTTGAGTCAGTGCCGCCATAGGGTCTTGCAGAGCTGCCGCAGCGTCCGTAGGCGCAGCCAGATCCAGCAACAAACTGGCTTTAGATTCCCCTGCGGAGTTCTTCCAAACGATAGGATTAGCAGACAACGAAGGCTGGGATGCCAACAGGGTAAACAATTTTTCCTGTAACAAGGCCTGCTGCTGGTCGTCCAATTGCGGCATGGTGTCGTCTTGCGCGGCCTGTGCAGAATACATTTGCTCGTAGGTATTGGCCAGATCAGACAAAGCAGCCATGTCTAGCTTCTGCGCACCAAAGGTAAAATCTACTCCGCCCAGGTCGGCCTTACCTGAGGTCAGATGACCCAGCTGATAATGTATGGAGCCGTCCAGCAATTTGCCTGTTTGCAGGCTGTCTATGGTGATGGCAACGTTGTCTATGGTCAGTTCATCGCTGCCAGCCAAGGCCAACTTATCCATCGTCAAGCGGCTGTTCAGAGTGGCTTTATCGCCATCGCGCTTGGCAGTGCCATCCAGTTTCATACCATTCAACACCAGCGTGCTTGCATCGCTGCTATCTTGTATCCGTAAGCTGTCGAACTGCCCTGTGGACACGCTGTCTTTAAAATCATTGCTGAAATCAACCTGCACCAGCCCACCGCTGAAGCTGACCTGAGTGCCGTTTTTAGCGTACTCTGCGGGCGACAGCGTCCACACCGACCTGCCTTTGCCGTCCATGCCTATTCGGGTTTTAGCCAATAAGGGTGATTTCGCGTTCTGGCTGTCAAACCAGGGTTGTATTACGGGCGCAGGCAATAAATGAGCTTGACTGTACGCCAACATGGGGGTGAAATCGCCCTCTTTCAGCGCATCTAGTGGAAAGGGGCCGTGTTGCAAGTGGTCGGCTATCGATAGCTCCACCGGTCCGTCTTCAAGATTATTCAAAGTAAGAACATAAACAGCATCGGCTGAAAAAATACCGCGCTTGTATTCCTTGACGCTAAGCACCACGCCTTTGCTGGTCAGCTCACTGCCCAGTATCGTGAACTCCCGGTTAGTCTGTTCAATACTTGCGCGTATTTTGGCTTCGGCCTGCTGGCCAACATACCAGCTGCTGCCCACATAAGCCACACCGGCAAGGACGACGACGCCCGCAACTACTGCACCTTTGTTCATGTTTTTCCTAGTTTTTTTGAATTATGGTTGTCCGCGATACAAGCGTATCAGCTGCGACACGTCGTTTTCCCCCAAGGCCAAGGCCCCGGCCTGACGATAGGCCTGCTGGGTAGCACTGCTAACTGGCATGGGCACACGATGTTGCTGCGCTAACGCAGCCACCGTATCCAGGTCTTTCAGCATGGTATTGATGGTTGCCATGGTTTTAGAGGGCGGTGGTGCTGTCATGCGCGGTACAAAAATTTGCAGCAAGACCGAATCGGCCCAGCCACCGGCCAAGGCGTTGCTAAGCTGGGCGGCATCTACACCGCTGGCCTGAGCCAACGCTACCGCTTCGCCGATGGCGGCGATGGTTGAAGTCACTATGGTTTGATTACATAACTTGCTGACCTGGCCTGTACCGACATCGCCCATACGAGTAACGCGTTGCCCATAAGACAACATCAGCGGCGTTAACTGCTGGATAGCATCCTCAGGACCGCCCGCCATAATGGCCAAGGTCCCTTGCTGGGCCCCACCCACGCCACCGGAAACCGGCGCATCCACCCAGACCGCGCCCTGATCGGCAGCTAGTCGCTGAGCCAGTTGTATAGTTTTTTCCGGCGGTATCGAGGAATGATCCACTAGATAACGCATGGCCTTGCCTTTGACCAAGCCATCTGCTCCGAACACCACCTGCTCTACCGCCTGGGCATCAAATAGACATAACAAAACCACGTCGCAGCCCTGGGCCAGCTGTGCTGGGGTTTGCGCCACTAGCGCATCGGGACCAAACAAAGACGCGGCCTTGTCAGGGGTACGGTTCCACACCGTGACCTGGTGCCCGGCAGCCAGTAGGCGCCGCACCATGGGCGCGCCCATCAGCCCTAAGCCACAGAATCCTATTTTCATGAACTACACCCTAAGTCTGATTATCAGGTTGATTCAGGGGCGCGGCCTTCTGAAAGGCATCCTGGTCCACACAGGCTTTATAAATACGCTGTATTGTCGGCATGCCATCAAGATTGCACTCGAAGCGTCGCGCATTGACCACCTGAGGAATCAAGCAGATATCGGCAAAGGTGATTTGGTCGCCGTGGCAATAACGCCCTGTTTCCGTACTACGCGACAACAGCGCCTCGACCGAGGCCAGGCCTTCTTCGGTCCAATGGGCATACCATTCATTTTTTGTTTTTTCATCGACGCCTATCTGGTGCTTAAGGTATTTAAGTACCCTAAGGTTGTTTAGCGGATGAATGTCGCAGGCTATGGTTTGCGCAATAGCACGTACACGGGCGCGGCCCCTGTGATCTGTCGGCAATAAGGCTGGAGTTGGGTGAGTCTCCTCTAGATATTCCAATATGGCCAGAGACTGGCCGACTGACCAATCACCTTCCTGCAACGTGGGCACCAAGGCCGTTGGATTCAAGGCACGATAGCTTTCAGATAATTGCTGGCCACCGTCCTTAAGTAAATGCACAGGCACTGTTTCGTAGTCTATGCCCTTGATATTCAAGGCAATGCGTACTCGGTAAGCCGCCGAGCTGCGAAAATAACTATAGAGTTTCATGATAGTTCCTGTATCGGCTATTTTTGATCTGTGACCTGTGCCACAGGCAGCTTGCGTGACAATTCCTTGGGCAAAGGAAAACTAACGTTTTCCGGAGTCCCGTCCAAGGTACGTACTGATACAGCCCCCAGTTCTTTAAGACGCGCAATCACTTGTTGTACCAGTACTTCAGGGGCAGATGCCCCCGCGGTAACCCCTACCCGTTGTGCCTTATCCATCCAGGCCGGATCTATCATGCTGGGGTCGTCGATCAGATAGGCTGTCGCCCCCTTGCGTTCGGCCACTTCGCGCAAACGGTTAGAGTTGGAACTATTAGTGCTACCCACGACCAGTACCAGATCGCAGGCGGGAGCCATGATTTTGACCGCATCCTGACGGTTTTGCGTTGCATAGCAAATATCGCTTTTCTTGGGCTCTACTATTGAAGGAAAGCGGGTACGCAACGCCTGGGCAACGATCTCGGCATCATCCACCGACAGCGTGGTCTGAGTAACAAAAGCCAAGTTATCTGAATTTTGCACCTGCAAGGCGGCCACGTCGGCCGCGCTTTCAACCAAATACATACCGCCATCTGCCTGGCCCAGTGTGCCTTCAACTTCAGGGTGTCCTGGGTGACCTATCATGACGATCTCGCGCCCGGCGGCACGCATCTTGGCGACTTCGATATGCACTTTAGTGACCAGCGGGCAGGTGGCATCAAATACCTTCAGACCCATATCCCGTGCCTCTTGTTGCACAGCACGCGATACCCCATGTGCCGAAAACACCACGATAGCGCCAGCCGGGGCCTCGTGTAGCTCGTCGATAAAAATGGCGCCCTTGTCGCGCAAATCCTGCACCACATAACGATTATGGACAATCTCATGGCGCACATAAATAGGCGCGCCATGCAATTCCAGCGCCCGCTCTACGATATCAATAGCCCGGTCCACGCCGGCGCAAAAGCCCCTGGGCTGAGCCAACACTACTTCAACGCCATCAGCAGGCACAATATGTTCAGTCATTAAAGAATTCCTAATAAATCAACTTCTATACGCAAGTCAGCCCCCGCCAGCGGGTGATTGAAATCAAACAAGGCGGATTCGGCATCCAGCTGCTTCAGCACACCCGAATAGCGACCACCGCCAGGAGCGGAAAACTCCACCATATCTCCCGGGGTGAACTGCGATTCTGGATCGGCATTGCTGATCATAAGTTCGCGCGTAACGCGCTGCAATAAATCCGGATTACGATCGCCATAAGCCTGGGCGGCTGGTAGCTCATAGGTAAAACGCGCCCCTTCGGGCTTATCCAGCAAGGCTGCTTCCATACCTGGAGCCCATTGACCCACCCCCAGTTGCAAGGTAGCAGGCCTGCCATCAAAGGTATTGGCAAACACCGAGCCAGCGGCAGGGCCGGTTAATAACTCTATGCGGTAGTGCAAGGTTAGGTAAGAATCAGGACGAACAAAAACGTTCACTGGAGCGGATGCGGAAGTCAAAATCTTTCACCGTAGAGGTTCATTACTGTTCCCCTATTTTAGGGCTAATTCCAGTATAGTCACTTCATCCATAACGCCGCCCACTCATCATACTTACATTCGGCCGCCAAGCTATGACTGCAAGTTTCGATTTCTATTTTGATTTTTCCTCGCCATACGGCTATTTGGCGGCACGAAAATGGCTGAACACGCGGGCGCAATAAAGTAAAATCAGGATGGACAAAAGCATTCACTGTAGCGAATGCGGAAGTCAAAACCTGTCAACCTAGAGGCTCATCAGCGTCAACCTACCGAGCCTCTTATGTCACCGCACATTTCCACCTCGAAATCAGAGCGTCCGCGCGAGCGTTTACTTGCCCATGGCGCCCATGTGCTTACCTCTGCAGAACTATTGGCCATCATTTTGCGCACCGGCGTAAAAGGTTGCGATGCGGTGGGCCTGGGCCACCGTTTGATCACCCGGTTCAACGGACTGCGCGGCCTACTATCGGCCGACGCTGAGACATTGCTGGGGGTCCACGGCCTGGGCGCCGCCAAAACTTGTGAGTTATTGGCGATCAATGAATTAAACCGCCGCGCCCTGGAGGAAGACCTGAAGTCTGGCCTGGCACTTAACCAGCCCACCCACGTCAAACACTATTGCGCCGCCCGCCTGGGCCATCTATCTATAGAGCACTGCCTGGTCTTGTATCTGGATAGCCAGTTTCGCTTGATTACCAGCGAGGAAGTGTCCAGGGGCACCCTAACCCAGGCTTCAGTCTACCCTCGTGAAATCGTCAAGGCGGGGCTGCGCCACCATGCAGCCGCCCTGATACTGGCGCACAACCATCCTTCAGGGGTGGCGGAACCCAGCCAGGCCGACCTAAGCTTGACCCGCCACCTAAAACAAGCCCTGGCACTGGTAGACATACGCCTGCTGGACCATCTGATCATTACAGGCGGCAGCGCCATTTCATTAGCAGAACGAGGCGAGTTATAATTCTTTTGCCCAATATTGCTTGGTTTATGGCTATTTCCCATGCTAGAATCACGGGCTATATTGGATACGTGGTTGGCAATGGCTGACTGGCGACCCGCCCTTTACCGAATAACAGGAATCCATCATGAAAGAAGGCATCCACCCCGAATACCGCGACGTGGTGTTTCTGGATCAGCAGACAGGCAATACATTTAAATCGCGTTCTACGCTGCACAGTCGCGACTCTATAGAACTTGATGGTACAACTTACCCTCTGTTCAAATGTGAAGTAACTTCAGAATCGCACCCGTTCTACACTGGCGCCCAAACGCGCATTGTGGAAACTGGCCGCGTCGAGAAATTCCGCGCTCGGTTTGCACGCACTACTGGTACTGCCCGCAAGGCATAACCATACGGCATCGGCAAGCCATCTGCGTTTGCTCAAGGCAGCCTCACGGCTGCCTTTTTAATTTAAGATAGGCTTGCAACCTTCCTACTAGGCAATAAGCTGTGTCTACAGACCCCCGCTCCACCCCCGCTCGCCTGATGGCAGCGGCAACCCTGAAGCTGCCGCGGACCGTCCTGCTCGTGGTGGGGGTAGTCTATATTCTGGCTGGCTTGTTCTTCCGGGACCCCTGGAAAACGGACGACGTGGCCGGACTGGCCACCATGCTGACCGCGCTGTATGGGCCGGATCAAGCTATGTTGCTGCCGCAAATCGGCGAACTGGCCTACGCCCAAGCCGGCCCCTTGATCACATGGGTAGGGGCCTTTAGTATTTGGCTATTCAGCCCATTATTGCTGTGGTTTACTACGCCGCTGGATGCAGCCATCATTGCCTCGCGGCTACCTAATTTTCTGTGGTTCGGTCTGCTAACCTGGTCAGTCTGGTACGGCACCTATTTGCTGGGTCGCCGCCCCGAAGCCCAGCCCCTGGCACTGCCTTTTGGCGGCGAACCTACGGTACGTGACTATGGTCGCATGATGGCCGACGCCGCTCTGCTACTAATAGTAGCTACCGTAGGCATAGTCTGGCGCATGCACGAAACCTCGGGTGTACCTGCCTTGATTGCTTTCCAGGCCTTGGCTTTTTATGCCGTGGCGCGCACCCTGGATCATCCCTTATCAGGCGCAATTACACTGGCTGTTGCCTTGGCTGCGGCCTTCCTGACCCGCGGCTGGATAGGCGCTCTACCCATCATCCTGGCTGCCCTGTTCGCGTTTCGTCCCAACACCGCCTTATGGCCACAAAAAAAATGGCTAGCCTTGGCCTTGGCACTAGCACTGGCGCTATGTTTAGCGTGGTGGCTGCCCGCCCGTCAGGCCAGCGCCTACTGGACCGAGCACTGGTGGCTGTGGAACCGTGACTCCTTTGGCTGGCCCAACCACTACAATCTGATTAGCATACTGCGCGATCTACCCTGGTTTCTGTGGCCGACCTGGCCCTTTGCCCTGCTAGCCATCTGGCGCTGGCGCTCGTGGACGACAGCACCCCACGTCTGGATACCCTTGATGTTTTTGGTGTGGCCTTTATTGACCATGCTGTTTCTTGCCGATGTCTTTGAACCTGAATACAGTCTGATGGCCGTACCCGCCGCCGTACTAGGCGCATTCGCTCTGCCTACCTTGCGCCGTGGCGTGGTCAATTCACTGGACTGGTTCGCCGTCATGTGTTTTTCGCTGACATCGGCCACCGTGTGGCTGGGCTGGATCGCACAGCAAACTGGCTGGCCGCCCAAAATTGCCCACAACATTGCCCGTCAGACCGCCGGATACGAAGCCTTTGTGTCCTGGCCTGCCGTCATCATTGCCATCATGGGCACACTAGCTTGGATAGGCCTGGTGCGCTGGCGCCTGCACACCCGCCCACAAGCCCTATGGCGCGGCACCGTATTATCAGCAGGCGGGCTAATTACCACCTGGCTGCTGCTGGTAACCCTGTGGATGCCAGTACTGGATTATGTACGCAGCTACCGTGACGTTTCCGCCCAATTGGCCAGCGCTCTGCAAAGCCAGCAACGCGATGACGAATGCGTGCGGGCCCAAGATCTGGGCACAGGCCAGCGTGCTTCATTCTTGGTGTTCAACCGCATCAGCCTAAGCTATCAACCGCGCTGCACTCTAGTGCTGCAACAAACCTCGGTACAGGCGGTCAAGGACGGCCTGGCCGGCTACAACACCGGCGCCACCGTGTTATGGCAAGGTAAACGCACCGCTGATCGCAATGAATTATTCCGCTTATTACGCCTGACCCCATGACCTTGCCTGCAGCAGCAGCCCCGACGTTGCTAAGTTATGTCAGGGAAATCATACGCCAGGCCTGGCCCGTCCTGATCAGTGCCTGGGCAAGCATTATTTTTGGTGTTATGGACACCGCCATGTCAGGCCATGCCAGCGCTGCCGACCTCCAAGCCATGGCATTGGCCGTATCCATCTACATTACCGTCTACATAGGCCTGATGGGCGCCATCCACGCCTTGATACCCATCATCGCCCAGCACTACGGTGGCCAACGCCTGCTGGAAGTCGGTCGCGCCTGGGGCCAGGGTGTCTGGCTGGCCCTGTGCCTGTCTTTGGTGGGCACGGTAGTCATGCTGTTTCCTGATGCCTGGCTGTCCCTGTCCGGAGAGGTTGATCCGGCAGTCCGCAGCAGCATCACCTGGTATTTACGCGCCCTGATTTTGGCCTTACCGGCCAGCCTGATCTTTCGCACCATCTACGCACTAGGCACGGCGGTTTCACGACCCAAAGTGGTAATGGCCATTAACCTGCTAGCCGTGGGCATCAAGTTTTTTTTCAACTGGCTGTTTATTTTTGGCAAACTAGGCATGCCCGCCCTGGGCGCTGCCGGAGCAGGCCTGGCCACCGCGATCACCGCCTGGCTATCCCTGATGGCCGGCTTGTGGGCTGTATACCACGACCCCTATTTCCGTCGTTTCCGACTGCATCTGGGCCGCCCGCGCTGGAATGAGCAAAAAGAACTGCTACGCCTGGGTATCCCCATGGGCGGTTCGTACTTGATAGAAATTGCCGCCTTCAGCTTTATGGCTTTGCTGATTGCCCGCGAAGGCATGTATGTCACTGGCGGACATCAGATCATGGCCAACCTGGCCGCCTTAAGCTATATGATGCCCATGGCCGTAGGGGTGGCCACCGCCTCGTTGACCGCCCAGGCTATAGGCGCGCGTGATATGCGCAAAGCTCGTCAAACCGGACGGGCCGGCATAGTGATAGTCGTCACTGGCGCCTTGCTGACCGCCAGCATACTAATACTGGGCCGCCCTTATATCGTGCGTGCCTACACCGACGACATACAGGTCATTATTATCGCGACCGCCCTGCTACAAATTCTGCCCTGGTTTCATTTTTTTGACGCTATGCAATGCATTAGTTCCTATCTGCTACGTGCCTACAAGGTCGCTATCGTGCCCTTACTACTGCAGATCCTGGCCCTGACCGGCCTAGGGCTGGTAGGCGGCTGGTGGGTCAGCTTCGGCCCGGCCGCAGGCCTGCTCCAGCCGTTAATCCAGCGCGTTATGCCGGGTGCCCCAGTAGGCGCAGCCAGCATGTGGATAATGTCGCTATCTGGCCTGTGCCTGTCGGCAGCGCTATTGCTAAGCTGGTATAGGCATGTGGTGCTGGACTACGCGCGTCGCTACACCCGCTAACCAACACCACAGCCCACACGCTTACTTAAGCCGCCGAACGTTGTGTCGATACCGCTGGCGAGGCGTGTTCGTCCACGACCTCTGCCAGCGCAGGCGTAACCAGCTCAACCACTTTGCTGCGCGACAACATACCCAGGAACTCATCATCCTTGCCAGTTACCGCCAAGGGTTCGGTGCTGCGCAACATACGACCCAGCACCTGATCCAGCCCTGCTGTGGCTGGCACCGTAGCCATTTCCGCGACATAGGACGCAATATCGCGCGCCCCATCCTTTACTGCCTGCAAGGCCGCCTGTTTAGTCAGTACGCCCGCCAAGCGTTTGCCATCCAACACAGCCGTATAGTCAAAATCACGCGTGGCCATGCGCTCTACGGCATGAACGGGACGGCTGCGCATAGTCAGGGTTAGCGTAGGCTCATTACACGCATGTGTGGCATTGAGCACCTTGCCACGATTCACATCTTGCAAGAAAGACTGCACATAATCGTCGGCGGGCGACAACAGTATGTCTTCGGGCGTACCTTCCTGTATTAATTCACCGCCTTTTAAAATAGCGATGCGATTACCCAGGCGCAAGGCCTCGTCCAAGTCATGCGTAATAAAGACTATGGTTTTATTTAGCCTGGCTTGCAGATCCAATAACTGGTCCTGCATTTCACGGCGTATCAAGGGATCCAAAGCTGAAAAGGCTTCATCCATTAACAAAATTTCCGCATCGGTGGCCAAGGCCCGGGCCAGACCCACGCGCTGCTGCATTCCACCAGACAGTTGATGCGGGTATTGGTTTTCCAGGCCGGTTAAACCAACCTGCTCTAGCCAGTGCAAGGATCGCTCACGGCATTCAGCCCTGGCCACGCCACTGACTTTCAAGCCATAGCCTACATTTTCCAACACCGTACGGTGCGGAAATAGACCAAAACGCTGAAACACCATGCTCATTTTTTGCTGGCGAAACTTTTCCAGTTCGGTCTTGCCCAGGCTCATGACATCGATGCCATCCACCATGATCTGCCCAGAGGTCGGCTCTATTAAACGATTGAAATGACGTATCAAGGTGGATTTCCCAGACCCGGACAAACCCATGATGACGTAGATACTGCCCTCTTCTATCGACAGACTAATATCCCGCAAACCCAGCACATGGCCGCTACGGCCAAGTAAATCATCTTTGCTGATGCCCTCGCGCACCGCGCCCATCCATTGCTGTGGCTGCGGTCCAAAAATCTTGAAAATATTCTTTACTTCGATCTTGCTCATGTCAGGCACCTTTGCGCTGACGTTCGCCAAACGCTTGCGTAATGCGATCGAAAATAATCGCCAGTATGACGATTGCCAAGCCCGCCAGCAGACCACGCCCGACTTGCAAGCGATTAATGCCCTGTAAGACCTCGTACCCTAAACCGCGCACCCCTATCATGGAGGCTATCACCACCATGGCCAAGGCCATCATGGTGGTTTGGTTAATACCAGCCATAATGTTGGGCATAGCCAAAGGCAGTTGCACGCCAAACAGTTGTTTGACACGATTAGCCCCAAACGCGCGCGACGCCTCAAGAACCTCGGCATCCACCAGCCTGATCCCCAGGTCAGTCAGACGTATTACTGGCGGCACGGCATAAATGATGGTCGCGATAATAGCGGCGATCTTGCCAAGATTGAACAACATCACCACAGGTATCAGATAAACAAAACTGGGCATGGTCTGCATGACATCCAGTACGGGCAGCATCACGCTACGTAGCCGGTTAAAGCTTGCCATCAGTATGCCGGTGGGTATGCCTATAGCAACCGACAACACCACCGCGACTATCATTAACGACAGGGTCTGCATGGCAGCGTCCCACAGGCCAAGAAAGCCTATGGTACATACCAAGACACCTATGATGACGGTAAAACCAGCGCGCCGGCTTGCCAACCACGCTAAGGCCATGATGGCCAGCAACACGCACCACCACGGCGACTGCCGCAAGACGTTGTCCATCCAAATCAGGACATCCAGCAAGGGCTGGGTTAACAGACGCAACAGGTCTGAATACTGCGACACGATGTAGCCCACCGTGTCGTCTATGGGCGCGCGCAGCGCCCTTGGCGTAATAAACTCAGGAAACATAAAGACAACTCCGCAGAACTCGATAATCCAGGCTTCCAAGGGAAGCGCTGTCAAGACAAGAGCGGGCTAAATCAACCCACGCTTGTCAACAGTACGGAAAGCCCGCAGGCCTTCCGTACCACAAGTGCTAAAGAGCGGCCTTTACACGTGCTGCCGTATCGGCAGGTAACCACTGCGTCCAAACCTCACCCTGATTTTTCAGGAACCAAACCGCGACATCCTCGGGCTCGCCTTCGGTTTCCTCCATGTGAGCCATCACCTTGTCCATAACAGGCAATGGCACGGCGACTTTGGACAGAAATTCCGTCAGCTTGGGTGCATCCTGTGTGAACTTCGTGGTCACTGCTGTAAACACGGGGTTATCCGGATAAGCGCTGGGCTCAGGGTTCGCGCAATTAGGATCAGTCAGGCAAGCATGCTTTTCCTTGTCGTAAGCAGGCAGTTCCAGCTTAACCAGATCCATGGAGCCAACCAGAGGCGTTGGGTACCAGTAATAAAACACCATATTTTCCTGGCGCTTGTAAGCCGCAGTCAGAGCAGCTTTCTGCGTAGCACCGGTACCTGGTGAAAACAGCGTAAAGGTGTCACCCAATTTCAGGGCATCGAACAGATTGCCACTGACTACCTCACACCCCCAGCCCGCCGGGCACCCATAGAAACGACCCTTGGAGGGTTCTTCTGGATCGGTAAATTCATCCTTGAATTTCGGCAAGTCGGCGGCAGACTTCAATCCAGGCAAGCGTTCAGCCGTATAGCGCGGGATAAACCAGGACTCGCCTCCCATATAGATATCGCCTATGCGTTTGACCTTGCCTGTGGCTTGCGCCTTGGCCCAGGGTTCAGCCACGCTGTTCAACCAGATTTCAGTATTGATATCCAGATCGCCGCGCTCCAGGGCGGCCAGGGCGGGCAAGGTTTCAGTAGGCAGCACTTCAGATGCGCAGCCATAGCCCTTGTCGGCAATGATGCGCTCGACCTCAACCAGGACCAGATTGGACTCCCAGTTCATGCCGCCGAACTTGATTGGTCTGTCCAGTTCGCACTGCGGACCATCTGCGGCCACCGCAACGTTGGACAACCCAGATAGACCCAGCATAGCCGTAGCCAGACCTAGGCCCAGGGCAAAGCGTGACAGACGTGGGGAAAGGCCGGATGCGCGCGGCGGGGTCGCCTGATGAGCACCGACAAGAGATGTAGGATGGAGATGTAAAGATAAAGACATGGCTTTCTGCCTCCTTAAGTGACAAAATCGCGATGCTGCCGTAGCAGCCAAAGCGATCTGGCTTAGGGGGTGTGCGGAAGACGGGCAAAGGACCGCCAATACAGACCGACACTAGCGTGATGGGTAATTAAGCACCCGATGACAGCGAATTAGAATCAAATGACCCTTAATACGCAAGAATTGAACTAAACCATAAAGGTTGAAGCATTTTACGCAGGTTTTGGCACAAATGGAAACCCGCTGCCCAGCGCAATCGGCTAAGCAGCGGGCTTAGTGGCCGTGATCTAGACGGGATTACCGGCTATTTTCACGTATAAATGTAATCACGTCGCCAAGGGTAGGCCTGGTCTACAGGATGATCCAGTTCGTCGCTACGACCTTGGGTGCGGGGCTGCGCCAACACTTGGTGCAATGCTATCCAGCCGTGCTCAAACCCCATTGCGCATCCCGCCAAATACATGCGGTACGCACGTAGCGAACGCTCACCGTGTTCGCCCTTCAAGGTTAGCCTGGCTTGGGGCAGGCAGGCCTCTAGGGCATCGCTCCAGGCCCATAAGGTACGCGCATAGTGCGGCCTAAGGTTTTCCACATCCAGATCTTCCAGACCACCCTCGTTCAGCGTGGCCAACACATGACTGATATGGGTTAGCTCGCCACCTGGAAAGATGAATTTCTCGATGAATTCGCCCATGCCCGCGCCAAGCTCTGAGTTGTCCACGCCGCCAGCCGTAATCCCGTGATTAAGAATAAGGCCGCCGGGACGCAGCAAGCGCTTGAGCTTAGAAAAATAGCCTTCCAGCTGTGCCCTGCCTACGTGCTCGAACATACCTACGGAGGCTATTTTGTCGTACGGCTGAGATTCGTCCAGCAGGCGATAATCCAGAAGCTCCATACGTACCCGACCCTGCAAGCCTTTGGCCTCGATCAGGCTGTTCACATAAGCATGCTGGTTGCGCGACAAAGTAATACCAGTGGCATCTATGTCGTAATGTTCGGCAGCCCATAACAATAGCCCGCCCCAACCCGCACCCACATCCAGAAAACGCTCGCCACTGGATAAACGCAACTTGCGACAAATGTGATCCAGCTTGGCCTCTTGGGCCTGAGCTATGGACAAATCAGGCGTACGGAAATAGGCGCAGGAATAGACCCTACGCGGGTCCAGCCACAAGGCGTAGAAATCATCGGATAAATCGTAATGGAATTCAATCTGGCGGGCATCGCGTTCTATAGAGTGGCGCCACACAGACAACAGCCTATGAACCAGATCGGTCAGCCAACCACCTCGTGCTGCATCTATGGGCGACCCCGGCAAGATGGCTGATGCCAAATGCATCAGATCGCGCATGGATCCTTCAACATCGAACCTACCCTCGACGTAGTCCTCTCCAAGCTTGCCGACCTGGCCAGCCGCTAAGTTGGCTAAAGCAGACGTTTCATGAACCACCAGGCACACCTGAGCGTCTGGCGCCCCGGCTTTCTGCCCGTTGGGCAACACCACTTGGACTGGTAGTGGCAACGTGGCCAGTTTGGCTTCGACAGCAGACAAAACGGTACCCAGCATGGACCCCCCTCGTGACTGAAAACTATCGTTATTTAGTTAAATCCAGCCCCAAAACCTCGGAGCAGTGCGTGCTAACATCCAAAGCAGCAGCACGTCTTGGATCTATTATCAAACCATATTTGCCTTATGCCCAGCTCACGATTCAGTAACTGTTTGTATCGTCGATATTAAGTATTAAGCTGTCCACCTCTTTCACACATCGACACGCGCCTCATGCCACCTGCCCCACAATCGCTATCCACCATCCCTCGTTGGCTCATATTGATGGGTTTGTTATCGGCGCTGGGGCCGCTGGCCATAGACATGTATTTGCCCGCCTTCCCGGCCATGGCAAATAGCCTGAGCACCACTCCCGGCGCCATAGAGCGCACTTTGGCCAGCTATCTGTTTGGCCTGGCGCTGGCGCAAATTGTCTACGGTCCCTTCGCCGACCGCTACGGACGGCGTAAACCCCTGATTTTTGGGTTAGTGGTGTTTATTGTGGCCTCCATAGGCTGCGCCTACACCAGCGATGTAGAACACCTGATCTGGTGGCGTATCGCCCAGGCCTTTGGCGGTGCCTCTGGCATGGTGATCCCACGCGCCGTTATCCGCGATCACTTCGACACCCGCGACGCCTCCAAAGCGTTATCGCTGCTGATGCTGATCATGGGAGCCACCCCTATCATTGCGCCGATACTGGGCGGACAGGTACTAAGCTTTGTCAGCTGGCGCTGGATATTCGGCATCATGTCAGTCTGCGGTGGATTGTTATTGATAGGCGTGGTCAAAACCATGCAGGAAAGCTTGGCCCCTGAGCGCGTCATTCCACTTAGTTTTGCCACCATAGGCCGCAACTACATGGGCCTGCTCAAACACAAGCGGTTTATGTTCTACACGCTATCCGGCGGCTTTGGCTTGGCGGGTATGTTTACCTATATTGTTGGTTCGCCACGCATATTTATAGAAATTTTCCATGTAGACCCACGCTATTTTGGATTTTTATTTGGCCTTAACGCCGCCGCGCTGATCTTCGCCTCACAAGTCAGCGCCCGCCTGCTGAATCGCCACGCTCCTGAGACCGTCATGAAAAAAGCCCAGATCATGCTAGTTGTCATGACACTGGCTGGACTGGTACTGACCCTGACGGGTTGGCTTACTCTGAGTCTATTAATGGTATGCTTGATAGGCTTTATGGCCAGTCAGGGCTTTGTCAGCCCGAATACTGCAGCCTTGGCCTTGCGTGAACAAGGCAACCGCCTAGGTGTAGCGTCTGCTTTAATGGGTACGCTGCAAATGCTGTGCGGTGCTAGCGCAGGGCTAGCTGTCAGTGTCTGGCAGTCGCCTTCGCCATTGCCATTAACCGGCTTATTGGCGCTGTGTGCATGCATATCGTGGTTATTTGGTCGTGCTGCCTTAAAGGCCGCTTGATCAAAGTTGTTGTTTCGTATTAGAATACTAGGCTTTACGGATACACGGTTAGCTTTGCTTTCACAGGGCTTACAGGACTGCATTGGCGTCCTTACTGGTGTATGGCATAGTTAATCAATTGTATTTAAGCAAAA
>JAGOAJ010000008.1 GCA_017983955.1 Burkholderiaceae bacterium | reverse complement strand
AATACGGTCAATGATGAAGACATAGAAATTTATCGCGACGAAAGCCGTTCTGAAGTTCTGTTTACCTGGCGCAACTTGCGTCAGCAGCAGGAAAAGCGCGAGGGCGTGGATTACAAATGCCTGGCTGACTACATTGCGCCCAAGTCCACCGGCATTACGGACTACATCGGTATGTTTGCAGTCACTGGCGGCCTGGGCATAGAAAAACATGACCAGCGCTTTTTGGATGATAACGACGACTACTCCAGCATCATGCTAAAAGCCATCGCTGATCGCCTGGCGGAAGGGTTTGCCGAAACCCTGCATGCCCGCGTGCGCCGCGATTTGTGGGGCTATGTCCCTGACGAAAGCCTAAGCAACGAAGCCGTGATTGCAGAAAAGTACCAAGGCATACGCCCGGCTCCTGGCTATCCCGCTTGCCCTGAGCATGAGGTCAAAAAGGATATGTTCAGGGTGATGGAATGCGAAGATATCGACATGCAGTTAACCGATGGTTTTGCCATGTTCCCTGCATCCAGTGTGTCCGGGTTCTATCTTAGTCATCCCATGTCACAGTATTTCAACGTGGGTAATATTGATAACGATCAGGTGCAGGACTACGTACAGCGTAGCGGCCGCGACGAAGACGATGTACGTCGCGCTTTGGCCAGCACCTTAAGGTAGTCCTTTGATGGGGTATGGGCATGCGTGACCACACACCAGTTGCCGTTGCGCTGCCCGATCAGGGCAGCCAGGTCCGTCGTAAAACGCTGGGCGATTTCCTGCGTAGCGCCCGTGCGCGAGTTACCCCCGAGGACGTAGGTTTGGCGGCAGGGGGCAGACGTCGCACGCCTGGGTTGCGACGCGAGGAAGTCGCTTTGCTCTGCGATATCAGCGTCACCTGGTACACCTGGATAGAGCAGGGGCGTGACGTGGTGGTATCAGCCAGTGTGTGGGCACGCTTGGCCACGGTGCTAAGTTTATCGCGGGCAGAAAGGCACTATTTATTTGAATTAGCCGAATCTGCCGACCCCCAGCATGGGCGCGTGGACTTTAATCCCTTGCCCACCCAGTTGGCGGATTGTGTGCATAGCATTACCGCACCTGCTTATATATTGGATCGATGCTGGAATGTGCTGGCTTGCAATCAGTCACTATTGCAATTGTTTAATGGCTGGCCCGCCAGCGCCACCAATCCGAATCTGTTGCGTTATATTTTTATGGAACCAGCGGCCAGGGCCTTAATTGTGGATTGGGAGCAGCGCGCCAGCCGGGTTGTTGCTGAATTTCGTGCTGATGCTGGTGTGCATGCCGACGAAGCCGATGTGGCAGCGCTGCTGCAAGAGCTATTAACCTCTAGCCCGGTATTTGCGCATTGGTGGACCCGGCATGCGGTGGTGGATCGCGAGGGTGGCTTGCGTGAGTTTCAGCACCCAAAGCGGGGTTTGCTGTGTTATCAGCAGCTGACATTTCGTCTGGCCACGCGCCCAGATTGTAAGCTGGTGATGTTGCTGGACAGCTCAGCTCCTTTACCATCGCCAAGTACAGTAAACTGACTTATTAACGATTAATCAATATCGGTACCCGAATTATGGCTAAGAATTTCGAATCGGAAATTACACAATTTCTGAACAGCTACAAAAAAGAGCATCCCGGCACTGAAGTGCGCCAACGCGAGGGCCGCTTTCTTTTGTGGGACAAATACATAGATCCAGAACAGCAGGAAGGCTATCGTGCGGCAAAGGTGCCACAGGACCCTTACGTTTATTACCAGAACGCATAAGTAGGCTATGGCATCCAGCCCGCATGCTGCCAGTGACTTTGCGGCGCTGACTGATCCTTTGATTGACACAACTCCCGACGTGGTCGATAGCGTGGCGTTGGCTCGTTTATATGGCGAACCCTTGTTTGCCATGCCGCAGGACTTGTACATTCCACCGGATGCCCTGGAAGTTTTTTTGGAAACCTTTCAGGGGCCGCTGGATTTGCTGCTGTATTTGATACGCAAGCAAAACTTCAATGTGCTGGACATCCCCATGGCCGAGGTCACCCAGCAGTATTTGTCGTATGTGGATCAGATACGCGAGCATAATCTGGAATTGGCCGGTGAATACCTGCTGATGGCGGCGCTGCTGATACAGATCAAATCACGCATGTTGCTCCCCGTCAAAAAGTCCGACACGGGTGAAGAAGTGGACGACCCACGTGCCGAACTGGTGCGACGCCTGCTGGAATACGAGCAAATGAAGCTTGCAGCACAGCAACTGGATGTGTTGCCGCAGTTGGGCCGGGATTTCATGCGTGCCCAGGCGGTGATGGATATCCAATTGGAACAGCTGCTGCCCGATGTCAGTGCCGACGACTTACGCGATGCCTGGTTAAGTATCATGAAGCGTGCCAAGCTTAATGCCCATCATCACATCAGCCGCGAACAATTGTCGGTGCGTGATCACATGACCCAGATTTTACGACGCCTAGGCGATGTACGCTTTATGGAGTTTAGTGAGCTGTTCATGGATAGGGTCGACAATGGTGACCCTGTGGCCATTGTTGTAGTACATTTCCTGGCTATGCTGGAACTGGCGCGCGAGTCGCTGCTGGAAATCACCCAGGCTGAACCTTACGCGCCCATTTATGTGCGTCTTACTTATTTACGCGTCGCCGCCTAAAGGGCAGGTTGGCTCGGATCATCCCGAATCGAAAAGCGGAGTTATTACGTGAAAGTTGTTCACACCATTGAAGAGTTGCGCGATCAGTTACGCGGACAATTACGTGTATCTTTTGTGCCTACTATGGGTAATTTGCATGCTGGGCATTTGGCGCTGATGAAGATGGCACGTCAACATGGCGATCCCGTGGTTGCCAGTATTTTTGTCAATCGGCTGCAGTTTGGTCCTAACGAAGACTTCGATAAGTATCCCCGCACCTTGCAGGATGATATTGCGGTACTAGAGCGCGAGCGTGATGTCTATGTCTTGTTTGCACCCAATGAAAGCGAGATGTACCCCGAACCCCAGAGCTATCAGATACAGCCTCCGGAAGGCCTGGGCGGCATCCTAGAGGGCGAGTTCCGTCCTGGCTTTTTTACCGGAGTCAGCACCGTCGTTCTGAAGCTGTTCTCTTGCGTGCAGCCCAGAGTGGCGGTATTTGGTAAAAAAGACTACCAGCAATTGATGGTAGTACGTCAGATGTGCCGCCAGTTTCATTTGCCAGTCGAAATCCTGGCGCATGAAACCGTACGCGACACGGACGGCTTGGCCTTGTCCTCGCGCAATCGTTTTCTGTCTGATGCACAGCGCGCCGAAGCGCCTCAGCTGTATGCCAGCCTGCAGGCAGTGCAAGCCAGCGTGCAGGCGGGGCTAACCGATGTGGCTACGTTGGAAGCACAGGCCATGGCGCATTTGCACCAGCGCGGTTGGTCGGTTGATTACGTGTCCTTGCGCAAGCAGCACGACCTGATCGCCCCAACATCGACGGAAATCTTGGCTGGTGAACCATTGGTGGTGTTGGCGGCAGCTAAGTTGGGCAGCACCCGGTTGATCGACAACCTGGAAATATAAGCGCACGGCCGGGGCTGGGGTTGTACGCGGTTAGCTGAGTGTACTTAGCCCAGGCTGTTTAGTGAGTCCGTCAATACCTGATGGTAGGTGGCTAGGCTGTCTTGTAGCGTGGCATGTTGGCCTTCCCAGGCCGCTAGTTGCGACGCACTACGGGCCGCCGGTTGCGCCCAGATGGCTTGCGGAAAATACGGATCACACAGCCAGCGCGGTATCACATGCCAATGCACATGTGGCACCATATTGCCGAGCTGCGCCAGGTTGATTTTGTCTGGCTGTAACACCTGGCGCTGGGCCGTTTCTACCCGCCAAACAATCTCCATCAATTCAGCACGTTGGGCGCTAGATAGGTCAGTCATTTCGGGCAGATGTTCAGCCCAAATCACCCTGGTGTAGCCGGGTAGATCAGCCTCGTTGACCGCGATGACCCGCACCTGGCTGTTGGACCACAGTAGCCCGGTTTCGGGAATATGGCACAAGGGGCAAGAGGCGGGTGTGGTCATGGGGTAAAGAACAACTCTTGTAGTGCGACGCCAGGTTCAGGTGCACGCATAAAGGCCTCGCCCACCAGGAAGGCATCAACATGGTGTTCGCGCATCAACTGTACATCCTGGGGGGTAAGTATTCCGCTTTCGGTAATAACCCGCTTGTCTTTGGGGATTCCATCCAGCAACTGTATGGTGTTCTGTAGCGAGGTTTCAAAGGTGCGCAGGTTGCGGTTGTTAATCCCCAGTAGCGGTGTTTTCAGCTGCAGGGCAATATCCAATTCATCCTGATCATGCACTTCAACCAGCACGTCCATGCCTAGTTCTATGGACAGGTCTTCAAATTCCCGTAGCTGATGGATGCTTAGGGCGGCCACGATCAACAAGATACAGTCTGCCCCCAAGGCGCGCGCATGGATGATCTGGTAGGGATCTATCATGAAGTCTTTGCGCAGTACGGGCAATGTGCAGGCAGCACGGGCCTGGCGCAGATAGTCGTAGGACCCCTGAAAATATTGCACATCGGTCAGTACTGAAAGGCAGGCCGCACCGTGCGCGGCATACGAACTGGCGATTTCCACAGGGTTGAAGTTTTCCCGTATCACGCCTTTGGATGGCGAAGCTTTCTTAATTTCCGCAATAACACCTGGTTTTCCCTGTGCGATTTTTTCTTCGATGGCACGGGCAAAACCGCGCAAATCTTTGCGGATTTTTGCTTCGCGCAGCAAATCAGCTTCGCTGCGCATTTGACGGGCTGTAGCGACCTCTATTTTCTTGGTTTGTAAGATCGTGGCGAGTATATCGTTCATGCGGAACACTTCCGTGTGTAAGTAATGAATTCGTCCAATTTGCTGCGTGCAGCACCATTGGCGATAAGATCAAATGCCTGGTTCAGGCCGTCTTGTATGGACGTGGCTTTATTACCGGCGTAAATGGCCAGCCCAGCGTTAAAGCCTACGATATCACGGGCAGTTCCCGGTGTGTTTTCCAGGGCCTCGGTCAGCATGGCGGCAGATGCTTCGCGGCTGCTTACTTTGACCGAACGATTCGACACCATGGTCATGCCAAAATCTTCGGGATGGATTTCGTATTCGCTGATAATACCGTCTTTTAATTCGCCCACCAGGGTGGCTGCCCCCAAGGACGCTTCGTCCATGCCGTCTTTGCCATGCACAACCAGCACATGCTTAGAACCCAGACGCTGCAGCACGCGTACTTGTATGCCCACCAGATCAGGGTGAAATACACCCATCAGCTGGTTAGCGGCATTGGCCGGATTGGTCAATGGCCCCAGGATATTGAATATGGTACGTACGCCCAGTTCTTTGCGTACTGCAGCCACGTTTTTCATGGCCGCATGATGAGCAGGCGCAAACATAAATCCTATGCCGGTGGCAGCTATGCTGTCGGCGACCTGTTCCGGACTTAGGGTGACGCAGGCGCCCAGGGCTTCCAGAACATCGGCGCTGCCTGACGACGACGAGGCGCTGCGACCGCCATGCTTGGCAATCTTTACGCCAGCCGCGGCTGCAACGAACATGGCAGCCGTAGATATATTGAAGGTGTTCGAGCCGTCACCGCCGGTACCGCACATATCCAACAGGTTTTCAGGGTCTGGGGTATGCACGGGCAGTGCGAATTCACGCATGACCTGGGCGGCGGCGGTGATTTCGCCCACGGTTTCTTTTTTGACGCGTAAACCCATCAATAAGGCGCTGGCAATCTGGGGCGACACTTCGCCACGCATCAGCATACGCATCAAGTGCAGCATTTCATCATGAAAAATTTCACGGTGCTCTATACAGCGCGTCAGGGCTTGGGTAGGGGTAATTAACGTTGACATGATGGCTTCACATTAAATAGTCAGAAAGTTTTTAAGCAGGGCGTGTCCGTGCTCGCTGAGTATGGACTCAGGGTGGAACTGCACCCCGTAGACGGGCAGTGTCTTGTGGCGTATGGCCATGATTTCACCGTCTTCAGTGTGGGCGGTGGCTTCCAGACAATTTGGCAGGCGGTCCGGGTCTATGGCCAGCGAATGGTAGCGAGTCACGGTATAGGGCGATGGCAGGCCCTGAAACAGATCGGTGCCGCTATGGGCAATCAGCGAGGTCTTACCGTGCATCAGCTGCTTGGCTTTGATGATATGTCCCCCAAAGGCCGCGCCTATGGCCTGGTGGCCTAGGCATACGCCCAGTATGGGGACTTTGCCGGCAAAGTGTTGGATCAGAGGAACCGAAATACCGGCCTCGGCGGGCGAGCATGGTCCCGGCGATACACATATGCGCGAGGGGTTCATGGCGACGACGTCAGCGATACTGATTTGGTCGTTGCGATGCACATGTACTTCGGCGCCTAATTCGCCAAAATACTGCACTAGGTTATAGGTAAATGAATCGTAATTATCAAGCATCAAGATAGACATGGCGGCTCCGTAATATTCAGTGTGATGTTTATGGACAAGACAGCAGACAAGGAGCTACGCCATCGCGCACACGTTACTGCGCGTGCGCAATCGTTGACCTGGCTGTTATGCCGGGACAGAACCGAAAATAATAGTGTGGGGCTAGATAGCATCAGGGTGTGCTCCTTGGTGTGGGAGCCGCCGTGCCGGATGCTGTTTGATTCGCGTTGCCTGTCCGATACGACGGCAGGGCGCGATTTGAATCGCAACGACGTGCCGCTTCCTAGAAGGAGCGCCACCACTGAGCTGAGCTGAACGTTGCGTAAGTATTCATGAGATTACCGGTAAACCACAAGAGTTGCTTATGTGGCCGTGTGGCATATAAGTATGCTGGACATGGCCCGATAGGCTTAATGTACCATTTTAAACCGAGATGGGTTGGTATGTCGATCTGACATGTACTGTCAGACGCGTTAGGGTTAAGCTTACTTTACTTGTTGGGCGTCTCAACAGAGGCAAACGATGACACGAGTTCGCCTTACGGGTTCTGGGATACGAATGCAGAAGCAGCCATTCAGGGCTGGCTCTGGATGTCTACGGTAAGTGAAACCAACCGCATCACAAATGGACGCACAACAATCACACAACAAAAAGCTACAGGCATCGCCAATAGGTACGATTTCAGAACATTAGACCAATACCCAGTAACGAAACCGCTTTGAAACGCAACGATGGTGCAGCACATTAGGAACGCCATGATTCCGGCCATGTAGAAAGCGAAGACGATGGGGGTGTAGCGGCGATGTAGCTTTTTGACAAAAGATGTGGCTGTTGAGTCTGAAGTTTTCATTGAATTGCTAGGCAGTACGGGCCTCACCAGTGTTCGAGCATTGTCGCGCAAATAAACCTCAGATGCGCAGATTGCAAAAGGTGTAGACACACACGCATAAAAGTTGATAAAGTCGACTATTCTACTTAGGTAGTGGACTTTGTCAACTTAATTTATTCTTATGACCGCACCCTCTGCCGTTGAAATATTTGATAGCTTGCACGATATGCTGCATCTTTTTCGTACGCGAACTCGTAATCACATTGAACTCTTACACCCCGAACTGACACTCAATGAAATGCGTGTACTGATGCACACGGGTCGCAATGCAGGCATCACCCAAAAGGAATTGATTGCGCGTAGCCATACCGATAAAGCCCAGATGGCTCGGATTCTTGCCGGCCTTGAGAGTCGAGACTTATTAGAACGAATCCCCAGCGATAGTGATAAACGTGTGCGCTGTCTTCGCTTAAGCGCACAAGGTGGAGAGCTTTTCGCCCAATTACGTGATTTGCAGCATCAGGTAGGGAGCGAATTGCTAAAAAATTTGCCGATGAACGTACAAAAACAACTGTTGCGTGCTTTCCAACAGACGTGTCGCGAAGCAAGCTGAACAGGCAATACAAAGGTTATGTTGGCGAATGTCTGCTTCTGGCCTTGGATTCAACCGGTCGATGCTCAGCCGCATCCGAAGGTTCTTCTCCATTCGCTGGGACTTACTTGGTTTCTGCGTTTGAAGTGCTGACGCAGTGAGGTAGGGGTTTGAAATCCGACCAAGCCAGAGATAGTTTCCACAGGCAAAGAGGTGCTTTCCAGCAACTCTCGTGTGCGTTGCAGGCGCTCGTTGATTAACCAGTCTTTAAATGACATGCCGGTAGCCTTGCTAAAGTGGCGCGTGAACGTGCGCCGGCTCATAGCGGCGCGTTGTGCCAGCGCATCGATGGAGTGGATCTGGTTCAGATGCTCCCGCAAATAGTCCAACAACTGATTGATCCTGGCGTCTTGCGTTGATGGGGCAACAGGCTGCTCAATAAACTGAGCTTGTCCACCTTCTCGGTGAGGCGGTACAACCATCATCCGGGCTACCTTATTCGCCGTTTTTTGGCCGTAGAACTTACGCACGATGTAGAGACAGCAGTCCAAACTAGCCCCTGTACCGGCAGATGTGATCAGGCCGTCATCATCTACATACAGCGCATTCATGTCTAACTGCACTTGCGGAAAGCGAAGCTTGAAATCTTGCTCCGCCATCCAGTGTGTGGAAGCACGCTTACCATCAAGCAAGCCTGCATAGGCGAGCGCATACGCGCCGTAACACAGACCCACTATATGGGCTCCTCGCTGGCGTGCGTGGAGCAAGGCGGTCATCAGCTTTGGCTCAGGACTTTCGTCCAAATCATGCCAACCCGGAATCACTACGATGTCCGCCTCGGCAAGCAACTCCAGCCCCCCATCGGGCTGAACAAGCAATGCCCGCTCGGCAGGCAGTGCTGTGCCTCCCGGCGTGACGATCTTCAGGTCGAACAGAGCGTGCTCGGGCAAGAGGGAGCTGAAAATCAAATACGGCACGCCAAAGTGAAACGGGCTGAAATGCGGGTAGGTAACGAGGGCTACGAGGGGAAGTGGCTTTGACATGGCGTTAAAGAGCGAAGTGGCCCAAACCTTTCGAGGATTGACTTAAAGGTCAATTCTACAAAAAAGCTTGAAGTACCACAATAGAGGCTTCTTCAAATTCAACTCTGGTGGTTATGTATGTACTCGATGAAAGCCTTTGCTCCCTTGATGGTCTCGCTGTCGCTTGGAACCTTCGCGGCTACCGCTTGGTCAGCCCCTGAAACTGCCCCTGACATCTCAGTCGAGGTGCAGCTGATCCGTAACGCAACGGTCAAGATCGATTTTTCTGGTACGACCTTTTTGGTAGACCCTATGTTGTCGGCTAAAGGCGAGTTTCCAGGCTTCCCAGGTACTTACCGCAGTGAACTGAGAAATCCTTTGGTAGACCTGCCTTTTTCAGCGAAGGATGTGCTCGAGAGCGTGGAAGCGGTGGTCGTGACCCACACCCATACGGACCATTGGGATGAGGCCGCTCAAAACGCGATTCCCAAGAGCCTGCCTGTATTCACGCAGAACGAAGCTGATGCAAAGATGATTCGTAGTCAAGGCTTCAAAGATGTACGCGTACTCGAAGGCTCGACCACATTTAAAGGTGTGAAGCTGAGCAAGACCGGAGGTCAGCATGGCACCGATTTGTGGTTTGCAGACCCTGCACGTTCTGAGGCGATGGGTCCAGTCATGGGCGTCGTGTTTTCTGCTCCTAAGGCCAAAACGGTCTACGTGGCTGGCGACACTGTGTGGCGTCCGGAAGTGGATCAGGCGCTGAAGCAATACAACCCAGACGTAGTGATTCTCAACACTGGGAGCGCGCTCATGAGTGGTTTTGAGCAGCATCCCATCATCATGGGCAAGCAGGACACACTACAAGCCACAAAGGCAGCGCCCAATGCGGCAATCGTGGCTGTACATATGGATGTTGTGAACCACATGTCACTTAGCCGGAAAGAACTGAGTGAGTTTGTAAAAGACCAAGAAATTGAGAAAAGTGTGATGATTCCTGCGGATGGTGAGAGCATGAAGTTTTAAGCAATAAGTGCCTGGTCACCAAGACTGGGCACTTATTGCTAATGCGAAAATCAGACCATGCGCTAGTGAAAACTCCAGGGGCGCCGGGCTAACCCTGCACAGCCCGCCGGTTCCAAGGCATTTTTATCAGTAGGCGGGCCATGCCGCAGTACCCTGACAAGCCGGCAAACATCAGCCCAACACCGACAAAGCCCGATAGCGCGTGGAACCAGGGGGACACCGTGGCGCCCAGCACCGCGCCCAGGACGATGATTGCGCCTGCGGTAATTTGTACTTGTCGTTGTAACTCTAGCGGTTGGGAACGGTCGGCAACCACAGGCAGGCCCGCTTTTTTCCAGGCATCCAGGCCGCCAGCCAGCACATAGGCATCACCTGGGGCACTGGCAGCTAGCGCCTGTGCCTGGATCAGCGTGCGGTTGCCCGAGCGGCAGTGAAAAATCACGGCACTACCATCTGTCATAGCCAAGGTTTGGCCTGTCAATTGTTCCAGGGGAATATGGCGTGCTTGCTTAATGTGTTCACGCGCGTGTTCGTTGGCGGCGCGTATGTCGATCAGCACGGCGCCTTTATCCATCAAGTCACGGGCCGCCTGGGGTGTAAGAGATTTTAATGGCATGGATGTGGCCTCCTGGCAGTTATCATGGACAAAAAATGTTTTTAAGAGTGGTAATAAGCTGCTGCACATCGGGGTTGTCTATGCGATAGTGCAAGGTCTGGGACTCGCGTCGGTAGGTGACCAGGCCTTCGTCGCGCATTTTGGCCAAATGTTGGGACAACGCCGATTGGCTAAGCGCTACATGCTGGTGCAAAGCACCTACGCTAAGCTCTCCGTGTTCTATCAGTAGGCACAGCAGCAATAGACGGTGTTCGTTGCCGACAGCACGTAACATGGCTGCCGCCTTGGCAGCGCCATCCTGAAGAAACAGGCGGTCTTTTTCACTGAGCGCCATCAGCATCCTTAGTTTTGTAAAGCCTAAATTAGTTTAATCTAATATACTGTCTTGGACAAGAATTGAGTGTGTAAGGAGAGATACATGTATCCGCCAGTGACGATCCAGGCTTTTTTTGATCATCAGACCCATACGGTCACTTACCTGGTGTCCGATCCCGCAACGCAGCAGGCAGCGGTCATAGATCCTGTGCTGGATTACGATCACAGTACAGGCAAGGCGACAACACATTTAGCAGATCAGGTGTTGGCTGCTGCCAGTAGTCAGGGTTTGACCATAAGTTGGGTGCTGGAAACCCACGTTCATGCCGATCATTTAAGCGCAGCGTTCTATTTCAAACAGCGCACGGGCGCCCAGGTCGCTATAGGCGAACATATCCGCGACGTGCAGCAGCTGTTTTGTCCGGTGTTTAATCTGGATGATATTTCTGGTGATGGCAGCGAGTTTGACCGTTTGCTGCGTGACGGTGAAACCGTAGCGCTGGGCAAGCTGACGATACAGGTGCTGCATACGCCAGGACACACGCCAGCGTGCGTGTCTTACCGTATTGGCGATGCGGTTTTTGTTGGCGACACTATGTTCATGCCGGATTACGGCACAGCACGGGCTGATTTTCCTGGGGGTAGTGCACACGTTTTGTATCAGTCGATACAGCGTTTGCTGGCACTGCCGCCAGCAACCCGTCTATTCATGTGCCATGATTACAAAGCACCGGGCCGGGACGACTATGCTTGGGAAACCACAGTGGCCCAAGCCCGTGCCCATAATGTTCATGTGCATGAAGGTATTACTGAAGCACAGTTCGTTGCCATGCGCGAGCAACGCGACGCTACCTTGGCAGCGCCTGCGTTACTTTTGCCATCCATACAGGTGAACATCCGTGCTGGGAATTTGCCGCCTGCCGAAGCAAACGGCGTCAGCTATCTGAAAATTCCCTTAAGCCTAAGTAAACCAGGATAGTTAACTTAAATCGGTTCATCCAGGCCAAATTGGACTTGTTCGGCGGCCCGTAATACCGCACGTGCCTTGGCTTCGGTTTCCTGCCATTCCTTTTCTGGATCAGAGTCAGCCACTATGCCTGCTGCAGCCTGCACATACAGCATGCCGTCTTTGATGATCCCTGTGCGTATGGCGATGGCCACGTCCATTTCCCCACCATAGCTTAAGTAGCCTGCTGCACCGCCGTAGATGCCGCGGCGCACGGGTTCCAGCTCGTCAATAACTTCCATTGCGCGCACCTTAGGGGCGCCAGTCAGCGTGCCGGCTGGGAACGAGGCGCGAAGCACGTCCATATTGCTTAGGCCGTCGTTCAGTTCGCCGGTGACGTTGGACACCAGGTGCATGACGTGGGAATAGCGCTCTATGGTCATGGTGTCGCTGACTTCTACGGTACCGGTTTTGGCGACCCGACCTATGTCGTTACGCGCCAAGTCGATAAGCATGACGTGTTCGGCACGCTCTTTGGGGTCAGCCAGCAGTTCTTCGGCCAGTTTGGCGTCTAGTTCTGGCGTCGCGCCACGTGGTCGCGTGCCAGCCAGAGGGCGTATGGTAACCATGGTTTTCTGGCGATCTTCTTGGCTGATGATTTCCTGGCGTACCAAAATTTCTGGCGAAGAACCCACGACCTGGAAGTTGTCGAAATTCCAGTAGTACATGTAAGGCGAGGGGTTCAGCGAACGCAACGCCCTGTATAGCGACAGCGGCGAATCACGGAAGGGTTTGGAAATGACCTGACCGATCTGTACTTGCATCAGGTCGCCCGCTTCTATGTATTCTTTGGCCTTTTTGACGGCCTTCAGGTAGTCGTCCTTGTGGAAGTCGCGCTGGGCCTCGGTTTGCAGGCTGGCGTAGGCGTAAGGAATGACTACGGGCTGACGTAGCTTTTCGCGAAGCTCCTTCAGGCGACGTTTGGCGCGTGCGTAGCTTTCGGGTTGTGCAGGGTCGGCGTATACCAGCAAGTAGGTGCGACCAGCCAGGTTATCCACGATCACCAGCTCATCTATTTGCAACAGCATGATGTCTGGCGTGCCCTCGTCCTGGCCGGCGGGGAAGGGCTTGGTGGCAGGCCCCAGACGTGGTTCTATATGACGTACGGCGTCGTAGCCGAAATAGCCCGCCAAACCACCCGCAAATCTAGGCATGCCAGGGCGCATGGCCACTTTGATGCGTTTCTGATATTGCTCTATGAAGTGTAGCGGGTCGCCTTTGTGGGTTTCTATCACATTGCCCAGATGCACCACTTCAGTGATATTGCCGCTGGCCCGGATGACGGTTTTAGCCGGTAGGCCTATAAAGGAGTACCGTCCGAAACGCTCACCGCCGACCACGGACTCCAGCAGGCAGCTGTTACGCCCGCCTTCGGGGCCGCTATGGGCTAGTTTCAGGTAGATGGCCAGGGGGGTATCAAGGTCAGCGTAGGTTTCCGTGATTAACGGTATGCGGTTGTAGCCTTGCGCGGCCAGTGCATTAAATTCTATTTCTGTCATGAGGGTCTCTGGGTTGTGATTACATACAGGCCGGGACAGGAATCAAAAAAAGCCCGGCCATTAACTGGATTCCGGGCTAGTTTTGCTGTAATGCTGACGGCACGTTAACGATTAAATCAGGTGCCGGGCATATAGATAGTCGCTACCCAGAATACGAACGCCACCAGCGCCAGTAGGCGCAGGGCGTAACGTAATAATAGATAGCGGTTTTCATGAATAGGGTGTTCTTTATGAATGGCTGGCGGCCCATAGTGCCGCTGCAGCAATAGATGGCACTATATCATCGACTTCCAGATTGCGCACGTCTTGGCCTTCGTTATAGCCATAAGGCAGAATCACTACAGCCATCCCTGCGGCCCGTGCAGCCAGCGCGTCGTTGACTGAATCACCCACCATTAGCGCTTGCTCTGGAACCACCCCCAGCAACTGGCAGGCATGTAGCAAGGGCATGGGGTGGGGCTTTTTTTCGGCGCAGGTATCGCCGCAGACGACTGCATCAAAATAGTCGGCCAGGCCGGTTTGTTGCAGCAGGGGCACTGTGAAAGCAGTTTGTTTGTTGGTGACCACCGCCATGCCTACGCCAGCACGGGCAAAGGCCTGTAAACCATCCAGCACGCCGTCGAACAGCACGGATTGCTGGCCATTCACTTCGTGATAGCACTGTTTGAACAGGGTCAGCCCCTGATAGAACAGGTCTTTTGATGGCGGGCTGGATGCATCGTGAGCCAAGGCGCGTAGCACCAGTTCTTCGGTGCCGCGTCCTACGTAGGCGGTAATGGTGGCGTCGTCCAGGGTGATCAGGCCCAGTTGGACACGCATGGCATTGGTCGCCTGGATAATGTCCGGGATGGTGTCAACCAAGGTTCCATCCAGATCAAACAAAACGGCTTTGAAGCGCATGGGGCTGGCCTTAGGCGGATAGCGACTTGCCTTTGGCAAGTTCGCGGCGCATGGCGTCGATGACGGTTTTGTAGTCAGGTTGGCCGAAAATAGCAGAACCGGCAACAAAGGTGTCGGCACCCGCCGCGTGTATGGCGGCAATATTGTCGACTTTCACACCACCGTCAATTTCCAGGGCGATGGATTGGCCGCCTGCGTTGACCCAAGCGTCAATTTTGCGTCGGGCTTCTGCCAGCTTGGCAAGGGTGCCAGGTATGAAGCGTTGACCGCCAAAACCAGGGTTTACTGACATCAGCAGCACCACATCCAGTTTGTCCATGACATGGTCCATCCAGCTTAATGAGGTCGCTGGATTGATGACCAGGCCTGCCTTGCAACCTTGTTCCTTGATCAGGGCCAATGTGCGGTCAGGGTGCTGCGACGCTTCGGGGTGAAACGTGATAATGTCAGCGCCTGCCTTGGCAAATTGCGGGATAATGGCATCTACCGGCTGAACCATCAGATGGACATCGATAGGGGCTGTAGTGTGCGGACGCAAGGCTTCGCATATCATGGGGCCCATGGTCAGGTTGGGTACGTAATGGTTGTCCATGACGTCCAAGTGTATCCAGTCCGCACCAGCGGCAATCACATTTCTGACTTCTTCGCCCAGGCGGGAAAAGTCGGCAGCCAACAGGCTGGGGGCGATACGAGTAATAGGATCTGGTTGCATGGCGTCAAAGTATTAAGGTTGTACAACAGTAAAAAGGCAAGTGTGCCATTATTGCAGTTAAGTGCGAAATTATCCGCAGCGTGTCCTTAAAATAGTTGTTTAAGCAGCGACGTATCATTGAATCAGGAAGCTTGATTTTGAAACCATACAACATCGTGGTGTCAGTGACTCCACAGTATCTGCCGGATCAGTCTGAACCGGCGGACCACCAGTTTGTGTTTGCCTATACCGTGCGCATCACCAATCAGGGCAAGTATGCAGCGCAAGTCATCAGTCGCCATTGGGTGATTACAGATGGCGACCAGAAAACCGAAGAAGTCCGTGGTTTGGGCGTGGTCGGCCAGCAGCCTTTGTTGACCCCAGGTGAAACCTTTGAATACACCAGTGGTTGTCCATTGTCTACGCCGGTAGGCACTATGCGCGGCAGCTACCACTGTGTGGGTGAAAATGGCATTCCCTTCGACGTGGAAATTGCCGAATTCGTCTTGGCCATGCCGCGTACGCTGCATTAAATACTGGGGCAGTAAGTCATGAAAAAAATCCTGATCTCAGTATCGCTGCTGGGCCTGTTGACTGCGTGCAGCACTGTGCCGCCTGAATCCTCCACTGTTGCTGGCGCTACGCCTGAAACTGTGTCGGTGGCTGAACAGCCTCTGCGTGTACCAGCCCTGTCCAACATGCGCGATACCCCTGCACGTGCTTTGGCTGGGAAGTTTCAAGCCGTGCAGTGGGGTGCCTTGCCCGGCTGGCAAAAGGACGACCTGCAACTGGTCTGGAAAGGGTTCATCAATAACTGCAAGGGCTTGATGCGGCCAGTGGGTGGCTCTCTGACTATGCCTGCGCGCGCTACACCGCGGGCTTGGCAGCCAGTATGCGCGGCTGCGGCTCAGGCAGGCGTCAGCGATGCCGCCGCGTCTACGGCGGCAGTGCGTGGATTTATCGAGCAGCATTTACAGGCTTGGCGCTTGCTGGATGGCGGCGGCAAAATCGCCAAAAACACAGTGACAGGATATTACGAGCCGCTGGTACGGGCCTCCAGATCGCGGCATGGCCGTTATCAGTGGCCCTTGTATGCACCGCCTGAAGATTTATTGACCATAGACCTGGGCGAGGTTTACCCCGATTTGGCGGGTAAGCGAGTACGTGGCAAGTTGGTGGGCAAGCGGGTAGTGCCTTATGACACCCGTGCGCAGATTGCAGCAAGCACTGACAGGCAGCCGGCAGTGATCGTCTGGGTGGATGACCCTGTCGAAGCGTTCTTCCTGCAAATACAAGGCTCAGGCAGGGCCTTATTGGACACTGGCGACACCATACGGTTGGCCTATGCTGACCACAATGGTCGTCCCTATGCCTCGATAGGCCAATGGTTGGCCAAGCAGGGTGAATTAACCCTGGCTCAGGCCTCTATGCAAAATATCAAAGCCTGGGCACAACGTAATCCGGCTCGCGTGCAGGAAATGCTGAATGCCAATACGGCGATGGTGTTTTTTAATGAAGAGGCCGTGATTGATCCTGAGTTAGGGCCTAAAGGTGCTTACAGCATACCCCTGATAGGGCAAAGGGCTGTGGCGGTAGACACCAGCTTTGTACCCCTGGGGACGCCTCTGTATTTGGCCACATCCTATCCAGCCACGAATCAAGCTTTGAATCGCCTGGTGTTTGCGCAGGATACCGGAGCAGCTATCAAGGGTGCCGCGCGCACTGACTACTACTGGGGGTTCGGCGACGAGGCCGGTGCTCAGGCAGGCCGTATGAAACAAACCGGCGAAATGTGGCTGCTATGGCCCAAACAGGCGGGGGTGCCGTCAGCACGATGAGCAAAGAAAACATACTGGTATGCGGCACTGGCATCGCTGGTCTAGCAGCTGCATTGGGCTTGGCCAAAAGGGGCTTTCAGGTTAGTCTTTTGGGCCCCAAGGTAGATGCGCCAGCGACAGTGGTGGACGTTTATCATCCCCGGGTTTATGCACTCTCGGTAGCCAGTCAGCAGTTTTTGATGGACTTAGGCGTCTGGGACCTGATGGACGCAGGGCGTATAACCCCTGTGGATGCCATGGAAGTGTATGGCGATGGCGACGGTGAGCTGAACTTGCATGCCTGGCAGACAGCGTCTGCGAATTTGGCCTGGATCGTCGAGTCCGGAGAGCTGGAACGGGTATTGCAGCAGGCTGTACGCATACTTGGAGTCACCTGGATTACCGAAAAATTTCAGCGTCGCGAGTCGGGTGTGGTCTTTACCGATGCCGGGCGCGCCTTGACGCCCGATTTATTGGTGGGTGCTGACGGCGCGCATTCACCAGTCAGGTCGGCTGCTGGTATACGCCATGATTTCAAGGCCTACCCAGACCATGGCGTAGTGGCTCATCTGGATACGCAATTGCCGCACCAGAACATTGCCTTGCAGTGGTTTACTGGCGACAGCATATTGGCTTTGTTGCCTATGCCAGATACAGCCCATGGCCACCAGGTATCCATGGTGTGGTCTATGCCTGAATCCAGGGCCGATGAGTTGCAGAAGCTACCGCAAGACCAGCGCAATGCTGCATTGCAACGTCAGCTGGCTGCTGCTACTGGCGGGCGGCTGGGCCAGTTGCAATTGCGTAGTCCAACGTTTAGCTTTGCTCTTACGCTGGAAGGTAGCGACATGATTGCGCCCGGCGTGGCGTTGGTGGGCGATGCAGCGCATAGGGTGCATCCGCTGGCCGGCCAGGGGTTGAACCTAGGTCTGGCCGATGTTGCGGAACTACTGCGGGTTTTGACGGACAAAGAACAGTACCGCGCAGCGGGTGATTTGCGGGTGCTTAGTCGCTATCGCCGTGCGCGTGCCGAGCCCATACTTGCTATGCGCGTGGCTACCGATGGTTTGCACCGCTTGTTTGGTGCAAAATCGGCAACGCTGGCCTGGGCTAGGAATCTGGGTATGCGTGGGGTAAATCATTTGCCGCTGGTCAAGCGTTTCTTGATTGGGGGCGCGGCGGGTCGTTGATCCAGGGGCTGCTAAGTTGTTTCTTTTTAATACTATAGTGCTGTGTGTATAGCAGCCGTGACGTGCTGCAATATGCCGACACTATCAGGAGTTTATATGCGTTTTTCGGGTTTTTTTCTAGCCATGGTGCTGGGCGTAATGACGTCTTCCAGTGCGTGGTCGCAATCGGCGGCCGTATCAGAATCTGCTGCTGTACCAGCGCCAAGTGCGGTTGTCGTGGATCAGGCTGCACAGACTAGCCTGGATGGCGTGAAAAAGGCTTTCGAGCAGCGCTTTCCCGGCATAGAAGTAAATAATGTCAGTGCCACGCCAGTGGCGGGTCTGTACGAGGTCCAGATAGGTATGGACGTGTTGTATGCCGATGCCCAGGTTAATTATGTGCTTCAGGGTTCCTTGATAGATGCCCGCGAACGCATAGATTTGACGGCTGCCAAGCTGGAAAAGCTGACCGCCACGTCTTTTGCGTCGTTGCCGCTAGAACATGCCGTCAAACAGGTAACGGGTAATGGTAAACGGCAGATCGCCGTATTCGAAGATCCCAATTGCGGCTATTGCAAACGTCTGCACGCTGCTTTGAAGGAAATCGACGACGTGACGGTATATAGCTTTTTGCTGCCCATACTGTCCCCTGATTCCGAGGTAAAAGCGCGCAATATATGGTGTGCCAAGGATCAGGCCCAAGTCTGGAAAGACTGGATGCTGAATGGTAAAACGCCTGCCGAAGCGCAGTGTGATACCCCAGTAGAAGAGGTAAAAGCACTGGCAGCCAAGCTGATGGTACAGGGAACGCCTGCCATTTTCTTTGCCGATGACAGCCGGGTTAATGGTGCGTTGCCGCTGGACCAACTAAAGCAAAAGCTGGATACGCTGAACTAAAGCCCAGGCCTGACAAGGGTGTATATGGCCTTGTCAGGCGTGTTGGCTGGTGTCAGGGTCTAGTCAAAGTGGACGATATCAAAGGTCAGGCGACCCTGATCGTCGTGGCCGACTTCGTAACCCAGGCGTTCGTTAATCGAGTTGTCTGGGTGGAAGGTCAGTATAAATGGCTTGATGCCAGGCAGTTCTTGCTCGGTCACGTACACTGAATTACAAATAATGACTTCGTCACCACGCTGACAGGTCCGGGCCGCAGCACCATTCAAAATACAGCACCGTGAACCACGTTCGCCATAAATCACATAGGTGCTAATACGCGCACCTGAGTTTTTATTCCAGATGTCAACGAACTCCATGGGCAGAATGCCAGCGGCTTCGCAGTGGTCCGGATCCAGCGTAATGGAGCCGTGGTAATCAAGATCGGCGCCGGTTACCCGTATGCCATGAAGTTTGCCGCGTACTACTTTTCTCACGTTGCTCTCTATATAAAAAGAATTCACTGGTAATTGTACTGTTGTGACGCCTGTATTTGGATACACTCCAAGCATAGCGTCGCACTATGCGCCTTATATTGTAGCCATGCTAGTGGCAAAGGAGATGGCCACATCATGTCGGCAGTGTTGGATACGGATGACCATAACCAGACTTTTTTTCTGGCGCGTCAGCCCATTGTGAATCGTGAACAGGCTTTGGTGGCTTACGAACTGTTATTTAGGCGGGCGGCTCAGGATACTGTCTGCCACAGCAATAACCGAGAGGCAACGGCCAGCGTAATTGCGCATGCCATAGAAATAGGTCTATCCAAGGTTGTGGGCTCGTCGCAGGCTTACCTAAATATCGATCAGCGCAGCATCATGGCTGATTTTATCAGCCTGTTGCCTGCCAATCAGGTCGTGCTAGAGATCCTGGAAACTGTCCGAATTACACCTGAACTGGTACAGCGCATGTCGCACCTTCTAGGGGCTGGATTTACCTTTGCTCTGGACGATGTGGTGGCCTTGACGCCAGACGTGCGCCGTTTGCTGCCCATGGCTAGTATTATCAAGGTCGAGTTTGCTAATGTGGCTAAAGGCGAGTTGGCACTGCTGGTGGGCGAGCTTAAACAGCAGGGCAAGAAGCTAGTGGCCGAGAAAGTTGAAACTCACGAACAGTTTCAAGCCTGTTATGACCTGGGTTTTGATTATTTCCAGGGCTATTATTTCGCCCGTCCGCGACTGTTATCCGGTACCCGACTACAACCTTTTCAAGTCACCATAGTGAACTTGCTTAGGCAGTTGATCGAGGACGCGGACGATGTCGATATCGTCGACAGCATCAAGCAGGACGTGTCCTTAAGTCTGACCTTGCTGCGTATGGCCAATACGCCTGTCTTTGGGCTGGCAACGCGAGTGGATTCGTTGCGCCAGGCCTTGTCGTTACTGGGGCGCCGTGAGCTGCAGCGTTGGTTGCAGATACTGCTTTATGCCGGTGCTGGCCGCGTGTCCAGCAGAACCTCGCCTTTGCTGGCGCTGGCTACGACACGTGGCAGGTTGCTGGAACTCATGGCGGAAAAACTGTGGCCTGAAACTACCAAGTCAGCTGATATTGCCTTTACCGTAGGCATCATGTCATCGCTGGATGCCTTGTTGGATTCGCCCATGGAGGACATCCTTAAGCAGATCGTAGTCAGTGACGAGGTCGAGGCGGCGCTGCTGCAACATCAGGGTCGCTATGGCGATATGCTGACCTTGATAGAACACTGCGAGCAGGATGATTGCTCTAAAGTACTGCCGATTTTGCAAGAGCTGGGTTTGGCAGTGGACGATTTAAGGCAGATGCAGCAAAAGGCGTATGAATGGAGCAATGCCGTGCTTAGCATGACGTTGTAGTGGTGTACAGCGCGCCCAAAGATTTAAAACAGCCAAGCCTAAACGCTACTGCGTCGGCTTGGCTTAATAAACAACTGCTTTAAACGTTGGCTTTCGGAGCCGGTACCCAGACACGTCCGTCGAACAGGCGGCGGGCGGTTCTGTAAAAGGAACCAGCGCGTGCAACCCATGCGCCGTCTTCCTGGGCGACTTCGGCACCTACGGTCAAGATCCCTGATGGCATGCCCAGCCGTAGAGCGCTATCGCCAGCCGTGGGCGACAAGGCTTCGGCCACTACAGTGCCGGTGATGCGAGCTGCCACGGCGGTGCACAGTGAGATCGTCAGCGGCAACGCGCGGTGGGGCTGGCCATTGGAAATTACTCGTGCAACCAAATCGATGTCGCTGGCGGCCACGGTTTCACCGGACAGGGTGGGGTTGTCTGTGGGTGGGGAAACGATGCACACAAACGGCACTATGGTGATCTTGCGGGCGCTTTCCAGATCGGGCGCTATACCCATTTTGACCGAAGCCCGTATGCGTATTTCGTTCAGCAGCTCCAGCATGTCGGCGCGGCTTTCCAGTTCATCGGGCAGTTCCAGGCCGGTTAGGCCGACATCACGCGCACGAACGAATACAGCCGCGTTGGCAGCATCCACCATGGATACGTCTATGGTGCCCAGGCCGGGTACGTCCAGACTTTCCTGTACTTGTCCTGTGGGCAGCAGTTTGCCGGTCGATGCGCCGCCGGGCTGGACAAAGTCCAGTTTGATGGGCGAGCCTGTGCCACCCACACCGGGTATCGACAGGTCGCCGTCATAGCGTGCCTGGCCGTCTTCTATGACGAAGGTGCTGTGTATGATTTTTTGGGTATTGGTATTCAAAATACGCACGGTGGCGCTGTCGCCCTGTGCTTTGACTAGGCCCTGATCGACCGCGTAGGGGCCGACGGCAGCGCTCATGTTGCCGCAATTGCCACGGTAATCTACCCTGGCTTCTTTGATCATGACTTGCGCGAAGGTGTAATCCACATCGGCATCGGGATGCTGCGATGGCGCGATGATGCACACTTTGGACAAGGACGATACACCACCGCCCATGCCGTCCAGTTGCCGTCCATAGGGGTCAGGCGTACCCATGGCGGCGGTAAACAAGGGTGCCCAGTCGTCTTGATTGGCGGGCAGGTCGCTGGCCTGCACCATCAGGGCTTTGCTGGTGCCGCCACGCATAAAAACGGCAGGTAGGGCAAGTTGCTTCATACTATTTCCTTGTGGTGGCGCTACTAGGGCGCGCGCTTAGGGTTGAGTTTGTGGTGGCAGCCTTAGGTGTGGCTGCTTTACTTAATTGCAGGACTTTTTCGTGGCTGGCATTGCCCAGATGCTCGGTCAGCAGGCGGGCCGCTTCACCGCGTTCGCCGCGTTCCAGCAAGTCCAGGATGGCCAGGTGTTCTTCGCACTGGCGTCGTACGCGTTCGCGGTCATCGGTTTCGCGGTATTCCAGCAAACGTCGCAACTGATTCTGGCGGATGATGGTTTGCACGATAAAGCGGTTGCCGGATAAACCAGCCAGGGCTTCGTGAAACGTAGCATTGGCCTGAAACATTTCCACGTGGCCGGCCGTGCGATAGCCGCCGCTGGCCAGGGATTGCTGTTGGGTGCGTATGCGGCGCAGCACGTCGGAATCGATGGCGAAGCTGGGCATCAGCATGGCGGTAGGTTCCAGAGCCAGGCGTAAGTCATAGCTTTCCTGGCAGGCTTGAGGCCCATCTATCATGGGTAAAAACGACCAGCCCTTGCTGGCGCGTTGTTCTATCCAGCCTTCGTTGGCGGCGCGTGCCAGTACGCGGCGCATCCGTTCACGGGTTAGTGAATAGCGGCGCATGGCTTCGTTTTCGCTAAGTACTGCGGGCAGTAGTCCCGCCAGCTTGTCGCTGGCCAAGGCCAGGTAGGCTTGTTCTTCGGTGGTGGTGGTCAGTTCGCTGTCGACTACGCCCAGATCGGCGGCATCACGGGTCAGATACAGCCCCCGGCGTGGTGGCTGTGGCGCGACTATGCCTTTTTGCGCCAAATAAGCCAACGCCCCGCGTATCGGAGAGCGCGAGGTGCCCAGGGCGGCTTCCAGCGACTGCTCGGTCAGGTGGTGGCCCGCTGGCAAACGCTCTGTGCGTATATGCTCTATCAGCCTGTGGGCTAGCGTTACGTGCAGCGAATTGATACCTGTCCCCATAAACGAATTCCATGTCATTGTCTGTTGTCGCTGTGGGATGAAAACCACGTAGCAACGGTGTTCCAATTGATGATTGTATTGTATGATGGTCGCCCTGGATACAATCAAATTGTTTTTTGCATCAACCGACCTCATAAAAGGGTGTTATGAATTCGAATCCTGTGCTCCAAAAGCTGGACGTTAACGGTAGGGCGGTGAATTACGTCCCCATTAGCGATGTCCCCGGCATAGATACTCTGCCGTTTTCGTTGCGCGTTTTGCTGGAAAACCTGAAACGTCAGGCAGCAGTACGTGGCGCAGATATCGCTACCGAAGTCGATTCTTTGCTGAATCGTCGCGTGGGCGATGGCATTACTTTTTATCCGGCCAGGGTTTTTGGACAGGATATTCTGGGTCTGGTGATGCTGCTGGATATGGCAGCCATGCGCGAAGGCGTGGAAGCCGGTGGCGGCGATCCGTCGCTGGTCAGCCCCAAAGTGCCTATAGACGTGATTATTGACCACTCGCTGCAGGTCGATAGCTGGGCCAACCCAGATGCTGCCAAAATCAACTTGGCGCGTGAATACCAGCGCAATGGCGAACGTTTTGCCTTCCTGCGCTGGTGTGCCAGCAACTTTGATGGCGTGCAGGTAGTGCCGCCCGGCAAAGGCATCATGCACCAGTTGCACATTGAAAGCATAGGCCGCGTGGTGTGGGCTGATAAGGACGGCGATAGTGAACTGGTTTACCCCGACAGCTGTGTAGGCACGGACAGCCATACGCCCATGATCAATGGCCTGGGCATACTGGGATGGGGCGTGGGTGGTATCGAAGCCGAAGCCGTCATGGTGGGCTTGCCCGTGACCATAGCCTTACCCGAAGTGCTGGGCATAGAAATTAAAGGCAAGTTGCGCGATGGCGTGTTGCCCACAGACCTGGTTCTGGTCATTACCGAAAAGCTGCGTCAAATGGGCGTGGTCGGTAAGTTTGTTGAATTCTTCGGCCCTGGCTTGGATGTACTGTCCTTGGGTGATCGCGGCATGATCGCCAATATGGCGCCTGAATATGGTGCGACCTCGGTGTTTTTCCCGGTCGACCGTCATGCTATCAATTATTTGCACACCACCGGCCGTTCCGAAGAACAAATCGCCTTGGTCGAAGCCTATGCCAAGGCGCAAAAGCTGTGGCGCGATGAAACCACGCCTGCGCCTACGTTTGAAACCGTATTGACGCTGGACCTGGATACCATACGTCCTAGCATTGCCGGCCCCAGCAACCCCGAAGACAGGCTGGACCTGGATACTGCCGCCACGGCTTTCCTGGAACACCATCAGAAAATTGCCGGCCGTCCCAGCGATCCAGACAGGCTGGTGCCAGTTGAAGGCGCTGAGTTCGGTTTGCATGATGGCGCGGTGGTTATCGCAGCAATTACGTCTTGCACCAACACCTCCAACCCCGCCAACATGATGGCCGCTGGCCTGGTTGCTCAAAAGGCCGTGGCTCATGGCTTAACCGTAAAACCCTGGGTGAAAACATCGCTGGTGCCTGGCAGCCAGGTAACTGCCGATGTACTGGAAAAAGCCGGCTTGCAGGTGGACCTGGATAAACTGGGCTTTCATATTGCCGGCTTTGGTTGCACGACCTGTAACGGTGGTTCCGGCCCCTTGCCTTTGCCTATTGCTCAGGCCATAGAGTCCGAGAAAATGGTTACGGCAGCGGTGTTGTCGGGCAACCGCAACTTTGAAGGCCGCATACATCCTAACGTGCGTGCTGCGTACTTGGCATCACCTGCCCTGGTGGTTGCTTATGCACTGGCCGGGTCCATGACCACAGATATTACCCGTGAACCTTTGGGATATAGCCCTGAAGGCCAGCCGGTTTTCCTGACAGATATCTGGCCAACAGCCGCTGAAGTTACCGCTGCAATTGACGGTGCATATAACCGTGAACTGTTTATCGAGCGCTACTCAGAACTTTACGAGGGTGGCGAACCTTGGGATGCCCTGGATCGTGAAAGCACAGGTCATTATCCTTGGGAAGAAGATAGTACCTATATCCGCAAACCGCCTTATTTCGATGACCTGGATCTGCAGACATCGGAAGTCAAGGATATCGTCGGCTTGCGTCCATTGGCGATTTTGGGCGACTCCATTACCACCGACCATATTTCACCTTCAGGCGCCATCAGCCTAGGCACACCCGCAGCCGACTTCCTGCTGTCCAAAGGCGTACAGCAGCCTGACTTCAATAACTACACCACCCGTCGTGCCAACCACGAAATTGTCATGCGTGCTACGTTTGCCAATATTCGCTTGCGTAACCGCATAGTGCCTGGCATAGAGGGCGGCGTTACCAAAGTCATGCCCGACGGCGATGTCATGCGTATTTTTGAAGCCGCCCAGGAATACCAGCGCCGCAATGTGCCTTTGGTAGTGGTGGCAGGTCAGAACTACGGTTGTGGCTCGTCGCGTGACTCGGCAGCCAAGGGCGTGGCCTTGCTAGGTGTGAAAGCAGTGATTGCCGGTGGCTTCGAGCGCATACACCGCACTAACCTGGTGGGTATGGGTGTCTTGCCCTTGCAGTTCCTGCCTGGCACGACGGCAGAAACCTTAGGGCTGGATGGTACGGAAACCTTTGATATCATCGGTCTGGAAGATCGTCTGGGCGTTGGCGCCCAAATCGACTGGGTAATACACCGTCAGGATGGCAGCACCCAAACTGTGCCCCTGATTATCCGTCTGGACACCACTGAAGACGTGGAGTACTGGCGTCACGGCGGTATATTGCCTCGCGTCTGGCGGGGTTACGTCAGCGGACAAGCATAAGCATGCTCGCTTAACGGCCACAGGAAACCAGCCTCGCGTTATTGACGCCGGGCTGGTTTTTTTATTACACGATGGAGTAGACAAGCATGACTAAAACATTGGATATAGAACGACGCGGTGCCGTGACCTGGGTGTGGATGGATAGGCCGCAAACGCACAATGCGTTTGATGCTGATCTGATCGAGGAACTGACCCAGACGCTACAGAGCATAGATGATGACGACACCGTCCGTGTGATGGTGCTGGCAGGGCGCGGGAAAAGCTTTTCGGCGGGCGCTGACCTGAACTGGATGCGTAGCCAGGGCGCTGCCTCGGTAGAAGAAAATACCCGCGATGCCCGTAAGTTAGGCGATTTGTTTATGCTTCTAGGGCAGTTATCCAAGCCTGTGGTGGCGCGTGTGCATGGCGCGGCCATGGGCGGGGGCATGGGGTTGGCAGCGGCTTGCACGGTGTGTGTGGCGTCAACGTCAGCCCTGTTTGCTACATCGGAGGTCAAGCTGGGTTTGGCGCCATGCGTGATCAGCCCTTATGTTCTACGCGCCATAGGGGCGCGTCAGGCGCAACGTTATTTCCTGACTGCGGAACGCATTTCGGCGCACCGAGCCCGTGAGATAGGACTGGTTCATGAAGTAGCGGGCCCAGACGACCTGGATGCTTGCGTCCAAAACATAGTGGATGCGTTGTTGAATGGTGGTCCGTTGGCGCAGTTAGCCAGCATGGCATTGATACGCGATGTGGCCGGTTTACCGGTGTCCGATGCCCTGGTACAGGAAACTGCCGAACGGATAGCCCGTTTGCGTGCCACACCGGAGGCCCGCGAAGGCCTGGACGCTTTTTTGGAAAAACGGCCTGCCCACTGGCAGCCACCAACTACCTCAGGCAGCCGCTAATGATAGAAACTACGCTATACCACTGTGTCGGAGCACGTTCTTTACGGCCACTGTGGGTGCTGGAAGAGCTAGGCCTGCCCTATCAATTGCAGATGCTGGCCTTCCCCCCACGGGCCCATCAGCGCGAGTATTTGGCCATCAATCCTTTGGGCACCGTGCCAGCCATGCTGTCGGACGGCCAATTGATGACAGAATCTGTGGCGATGTGCCAGTACTTGGTGGCTCAGCACGGACCCACACCGCTAGCGGTAGACCCTAGCGAGGCGGATTTCGCCTCTTATCTGAATTATCTGTATTTTGGCGAAGCAACGCTGACCTTTCCTCAAACACTGGTATTGCGTTACCAGCACTTTGAGCCGCCACAACGGCAAGTGCCACAGGTGGCACAGGATTACGCCAAATGGTTTCTGGCGCGTTTGCGTGTCTTGGAGGCTAGGTTGGCGGGGCGTGACTATTTATGCGCCGACCGCTTTACCACCGCTGATGTGTCGGTGGGTTATGCACTATTGCTGGCCCAATATGTAGGTTTGCTGGAACAAGCAGGGCCCGTGGTGCAAGCCTATTGGCAGCGGCTGTCGCAGCGCCCCGCTTATTTACGGGCCTTACAGGCCGAGCGTGCCGCTGCGCTGGCACAGGGGATTTCACCAGACCCTGCACCGGCCTTGCGTCCCTGGGAGTAATATCAGGCGTGTATGTATTTCGGAGGACCATATGATCGCTGTCACTGATGAAACCACTATTGCGCAGGCGTTTGATGCCGCTGTCGCCGCCTATGGCGATGCGTCCCTGATGGCAGTGCCTGTTAATGCAGATCGTAGTTATTATCCTGATGGCCTGGAGCTTAGTTACGAACAGGCCGGTGTTGCTGTCGCTGCATTGGTGGCACGCTATCGTCAGGCAGGTTATGGCTACCCGCATCGCATAGGCTTGCTGCTGGAAAGTCGTCCCGAACATATGCTGCATAAACTGGCCATGAATTCGCTGGGAGTATGCTGCGTGCCGGTCAACCCTGACTACCGGGCGGGTGAATTAGCATACCTGATAGACCATTCCCAGGTAGACCTGTTAGTGGTGTTGCCGGACTACCTGGCCGTAGTGCGTGAAGCGCTGGCCACTACGGCCAACCAGCCACCCGTGGTGACTTTGGATGACGTTGCTACTGATCTACCTGCGGCCAGACAGCCCTGTCAGGATATTTCCTTGCATGCGCAAATGCCAGCCAGCATTCTGTACACCTCTGGGACTACCGGTAGGCCCAAAGGCTGCGTGTTGTCGCACGAATACGAAATAGCGTCAGGCGCCTGGTACGCCAGGCAAGGCGGCCTGATATCCATACGTACCCAACAAGAGCGCCTATATACGCCGCTGCCGCTATTTCATGTCAATGCATCCATATTGTCGTTCTATTGCATGATGCTGACGGGTAACTGCCAGGTGCAAACCGACCGATTCAGCCCATCACGCTGGTGGACCGAAGTGCGTGAAAGCCGGGCCACTATAGTGCACTACCTGGGCGTTATCGTACCTATGCTATTAAGCCAGCCCAAGGGTAAACAAGATAGGGATCACTGCGTTCGCATGGGTTATGGCGCAGGCGTAGAGCCGCAACTGCATGCCGTGTTCGAAGAACGCTACGGCTTTCCTTTGCTGGAACTGTGGGGCATGACAGAAATGGTACGTACCTTCGTAGATAATATGCCGCCCCGTAAAGTCGGTACCCGCGCCTTTGGTCGAGCAGGGCCTGGCCTAGAGGTGCGTGTGGTCAATGAACTGGATCAGGATGTACCCGACGGGCAGCCGGGCGAGATGCTGATACGTTATTCCGCCGCCACGCCTCGTAAGCATTTTTTCCTGGGTTATCTGGACGATGAACCAGCGACCGAAGCCGCCTGGCATGGTGGTTGGTTCCATACCGGCGACGTGATCGTGCGCGCGCCTGACGACGGCATGTTGCATTTTGTCGACCGGCGCAAGAACATCATTCGACGCTCCGGTGAAAACATCGCTGCGGCCGAAGTGGAAGCCCACTTGCTAACCCATCCCTTGGTTGACCAAGTCGCAGTGCTGGGCGTCAAGGACGAGGTGCGTGAAGAGGAGGTCTTGGCGTGCGTAGTGGTACATATGCCCCAGGACTCAGTTGATGGCGCCACCGTCACCCAGGCCAGTCGTGACGCCATCGTTAAGGACTTGTTTGATTATTGCCAGCAACACTTGGCTTACTACAAGGCGCCGGGTTGGGTGTGGCTGGCGGACAGCATACCGACTACGGAAACCCAGAAGATACAAAAGCATAGAATATTTCCCCAGGGAACAGACCCTAGGACATTGCCTGGCATTTACGATATGCGCCGGTTCAAGCGGCGCCAATAGATAGTGCTTGGGAGTAGGCGCTTGCAATAGACATAAGGCTAGTCGCATTCCATGATATTGTCGAAACCTTGCGTACCCGTGATTTTCGGATGCGTTCAGCATCAACCCGAAATAAACAACTTATTATGCAACCTGTTCTACCCGCTTTTCTGATTGCCCGCTGGCTGCTCGTGCTGGTGGTTCTGGCTGGTCTTTACTTCCTGAGTGGCTTCCTGGTGCCTGTGCTGGCGGCACTGATTATCTGCCTGGCCAGCTGGCCTTTATATAAACGTTTGCTTAGACGCTGTAAGGGTCGCACCGCCTTGGCTGCGTCCATCGCTCTGATAATAGTGATTTTGGTGCTGATCGTTCCGTTGTCACTGGCATTGACCTATGCCATCCAGGAAGCCAGTGGTTTTATCGGCTGGGCCTTGGCGGCCAACCGCAATGGCATGCCTACACCGCCCTGGATACTGGCCCTGCCCTTAGTGGGCGAGCGACTGGCAGAGTACTGGGTCACCTACCTGGGTGAGCCGCATGCCTTGGGCACGGTGGTGGAAATGGTCAGTGGCGAACACCTGGGCAATATCTATCGTATGTTGTTATCGGCGACTGGCGACGTATTCCGCTTGTTGCTCACGGTGCTGTTCATGCTGATCACGCTCTTTTTCATCTACAAAGACGGCGCACGTATCTTGGGGCAGTTAGACATCGTGGGCGAGCGCATACTTCCCGAACGGTGGCAGCGCTTCTCACGCGTGGTCCCAGCCACCATCAACTCTACCGTGACCGGCATGGGGTTAATTGCCTTAGGTGAAGGCTTGGTGCTGGGTATTGCTTACTGGATAGCTGGTGTTCCTTCGCCGGTATTATTGGGTGTGGTGACTGGCTTTATGGCCTTGGTGCCAGGCGGCGCACCGTTGGCTTTTTCTTTGGTGTCGCTATACCTAGTTGGCTCTGGCCATGCTATGGCTGGGCTGGGGCTGTTCATTTGGGGCGCTGTGGAACTGTTTATTGTGGATAAAACCTTGCGTCCACGCCTGGTGGGCGGCCCCGTTAAGTTACCGTTTCTGCCGACATTTTTTGGCCTGGTCGGTGGCGTCAAAACCATGGGGATAGTTGGACTCTTCATAGGGCCAGTCTTGATGGCGCTGTTGGTGGCGATATGGCGCGAGTGGATCCTTGAGGATCAGGCGCCACGTTTGCCCAGGCGTTAAGCAAGCACTTTTACGGCTAAGGCCCACAACGATAGAACATATGGCGTTGTGGGCTTTTTTTCACAGTTACAACAAGAGTGCTTGCATTGCTTATGAATGTGGATGATAATTATTCGCATGTTCATTTGCATCTGTAATGCCATCACTGAGCGTCAAGTTCAGTCGGCAGTCGCCCAAGGGGCCCGAAGTCTTACTGACCTGCAAGGTCAGCTAGGTGTGGCTACGTGTTGTGGTTGTTGTGCCGAGACCGCCACAGAGTATTTACCCGGGGGGCGTTATGCCGGTCAGGCCAGCACCGCTCAGGCGGCTGGTGCCTTGACGGGTAGTGCGGCCAACGATTCTGGCATTCCCGCTTTTCAGGGTTTGGTTCAAAAGGTAGCTTTGAGTGCCTGACATCTGACCAACAGGGTCAGGTGTTTATTTTTCATGTGTGCTTTCCGTCGTGGTAAGCTAAACGCTTAACGAGCACGGTCTGCGCAGCGCTTCCTATGGTCTGTCCGGACTGGTCTCGACTCCACTAGATAGCTCACGGGGGTACAGCCATGAAAGGCGACAAAATCGTTATCCAGCACTTGAACAGCCAGCTCAAAAATGAACTGACCGCCATCAACCAGTACTTTCTTCATGCCCGTATGCTTAATCATTGGGGCTTAAAGAAACTGGGCAAGCACGAATACGATGAATCCATCGGCGAAATGAAGCATGCCGATCTGCTGATTGAGCGTATTTTCATGCTGGATGGACTCCCTAATCTACAAGATCTTCATAAGCTGTTCATCGGTGAAGACGTTCCAGACATTCTGTCTTGTGACCTGCGCCTGGAAAGCAGTGCCAGGGAAACCGTGGTTGAAGGCATTGCCTATTGCGAGTCGGTGCGTGACTATGTGTCGCGTGATTTGCTCCAGGTTATCTTGGAAGACACCGAAGAACACATAGACTGGCTGGAAACCCAGATCGAGTTGGTTCATAAGGTCGGTTTGCAAAACTACCTGCAGTCGCAGATGGATAGCTGACAGGCTATAGGTTTTAACTATCATGAGCTTACACCCCTGGCGGGTAGTGTTTCTGGATCGCAATACGCTTTCCCCAGACACTACCCTGCGACCTTTGTCGTTTCCGCATGAACTGCAGGTATACGATCACACCACCGATGATCAGGTGGCCGAGCGTATCGCTCAGGCCGATGTCGTCATCACCAATAAAGTGCGTTTGTCGCGTCAGTCCATACAGCAAGCCGCCCGTTTGAAACTGGTGGCTGTAGCTGCTACGGGCACTGATATGGTTGACCTTGCCGCTTGCGCGGATCATGGCGTGGTTGTATCAAACATACGTGGATATGCGGTTAATAGCGTCCCGGAGCATGTCTTTGCCCTGATGTTCGCCTTGCGGCGCAATATCGTGGCCTATCACGCTTCTGTGCAGGCTGGGCGCTGGCAACAGGCACAACAGTTTTGTTATTTTGATTATCCCATCAGTGATCTGGCTGGATCGACGTTAGGCATTGTTGGTCAGGGTGCGCTGGGTCAGGCCGTGGCTACTATAGGCCGCGCTCTGGGTATGCGGGTATTGTTTGCCGGCCGCAAGGATGGCGCAGCTAGGGGTAGCCTATATACGCCATTTCAGCAGTTTCTGGCTGAATGCGATGTCATTACCCTGCATTGCCCGCTGAACGCAGATACCCACCATCTGATCAGCGACCATGAATTCAGCTTAATGGCGCGTCAGCCTTTGCTGATCAACACGGCCAGGGGTGGTTTAGTTAACGATGAAGCACTAGTCCAGGCCATGCGCACCGGACAAATTGCCGGTGCTGGTATTGATGTTGTGGATGCTGAACCGCCTCCGGCTTCGCACCCATTGATGTCCTTGCTGGATATGCCCAATTTCATACTTACGCCGCATATCGCCTGGGCTAGCCGTCAGGCCATACAGGCGCTGGCAGACCAGTTAATCGACAATATCAATGCCTTTCAGTGCGGCACGGCCAAAAATGTCGTTGCACAGCCTTAATAATTATCCTGCTTAGTAGACGAACATGCGCATAGTCATTGCCCCAGATTCCTTCAAGGAAAGTCTTAGCGCTGTTGCTGTTGCACAGGCGCTGGCCGCTGGCGTAAAAGACGTGATCCCGGATGCCGAAATTGTTTGCGTGCCCATGGCCGATGGTGGCGAAGGCTCCCTGGATGTGGTGTTGACAGCAACCTCTGGCCAGCGCCGTACAGCCAGGGTGGTGAATGCCAACGGGGAATATGTGTCAGCAGACTGGGGCTGGTTGGGTCAGGGTAGTGCGTTCATCGAGATGGCAGCCGCCGCCGGTTTGGAGCAAATCCCATCGGATAAGCGTCTGCCTTTAACCGCCACGACCTACGGTGTGGGGCAGTTAATTATCCAGGCGCTGGACGCTGGGGCGCGTCGCATCATGCTGGCCTTGGGTGGTAGCGCGACCACAGATGGTGGCGCGGGTTTACTGCAGGCACTGGGCGCGCAGTTGCTGGATAAGCAGGGCAATGCCTTGCCTTACGGTGGCGCAGCATTGCAGCAATTGGATAGCTTGTCCATAGCAGGCCTGGACCCGCGTTTGGCAGGCGTGGATTTTCAGATTGCAATTGACGTGGACAACACCTTATGTGGATCACGGGGTGCAGCGGCTATTTTCGGACCGCAAAAGGGCGCAACGCCTGATGACGTGGCTGTTTTGGATGCAGGCCTAAGTCAGTTCGCCGATGTGTGCGCGCGTTATGTGCATAAGGACGAACGAAATACCCCTGGCATGGGCGCGGCAGGCGGTTTGGGTTTTGCCATCAGTAGTTTCTTCAACGCCAAGGTACTGACCGGCGTGGATCTGGTGGCTGGCTTGTGTGGCCTGGACGACGCCTTGCGCGATGCCCAATTAGTCTTGACGGGCGAAGGGCGTATGGATGCCCAGACCATGCTGGGCAAGACACCTGTAGGGGTGGCTCGGTATGCGGGCCGCCACGGCATTCCTGTGGTGGCCATTGTCGGGTCCTTGGGGGATGGTTATCAGGCGGTATATGGCGCAGGCATTAGTGCGGCCTTCAGCCTGGTGTCTGGCCCCATGTCGTTAGAACAGGCCATGGCTTCGGCGCCGTTATTGCTACGTCAGCGTGCAGCTGATTGCTTACGCTTGTGGCTGTCGGGGCGCCAGGCAGGGCAGACGAAGTAAGGCTAACCCGCTTGTTTGGTTGTTAGCCTAAATTTATCTTAAAAAATTCTAGAGTGCGTTCCAAGGCTAACTTGGACGCTTCGGGCTGAAATGACGCCCGTTGTTCGCAGCCAAAACCGTGGTCGGCCTGGTAAGTATGGATATCCACCTGGGGTTGGGCGCTGCGTATGGCATCAATGTCGCCCACCGGTATGGATTGGTCATGCAGACCAAAATGCATTTGCACCGGTATTTGGGGCGTTTCGTCTTTGACCTTGGCAATGCCACCGCCATACCAGCATGACGCTGCCGTAAAGCGGTTGCTGCGCGTGGCTGCTAACCAAGACAGGGTGCCGCCCCAGCAATAGCCGACTATTCCTGTACCTGTGCGCTTACCCAATGCAGCGGCAGCAGCCTCCAGGTCCAATAAGGTATCAGCGACGGCAATCTTGTCGCGCAATGCCAAGCCGCGTTGTACGTCGTCTGACTGATAACCTAGTTCTACATCCCTTTCGGCGCGATCAAAAATGGCTGGGCAAATGACACGGTAGCCTTGTTGGGCAAAGGTGTCGGCCACATGGCGCATATGACTGTTTACGCCAAAAATCTCCTGAACTACCACCAAGCCATGCTGAGCGTCCTCGGGACCAACCACGTAGGCGTTTAAGGTGTGTTGGTCGGCGGCGGTAATTTCTATGTGCATGAGTCGATCATGGGTGATGAAGTGAATATCCAGGTATTCTAGCGTGGGTGCCTGTTTAGTCCAGGATAGCCTGTGGCTTATTTGTAATTGGCACGAAACTGCGCGGCTAACTCGGGGTCCAGGTGGCGGCCACTTAGCATATAAATAGTGGGTTCCAGATAGGTCAGCCGTTGCTCTAGGGACTCGTCCAGGCCTAGGGCGTAATAACCCAGTTGACAGAAATACGTAGTTCGCGAGCGTGTGTTGGCCTCTATGGGCTCTACACCCATGCGCTGAAAAAAATCAGCAATGGCTGCAATGCACTGGCGGTCAGCCTGCCTGACTTCGGCCTGCACTACGCCAGAGCGCCTGGCCCAGTCGCGCATAGCCATATCCAGCCCGGGATCGAAGCGTGCCGGATTCAGCCAGCAGGAAAACAAAGCCAGCATTCCTTCGTCCAGCGTAGCCACATTCAGGGTCGCTGTAATCACGGATCGTGCGTTTTTTTGCGCCCAAAACGCCGTGATGCCCGATAGCAGGTCGTCGCGATCTTTAAAGTGCCAGTAAAAACTTCCGCGTGTTACCGATAGGATTTCCGCAAGGCGTGTGATGCGCACTGCGCTGACGCCTTCTTTGACGAAAATATTGATCGCTGCCTCTAGCCAGTCGGCTCGTGTCAGAGGGCTGCTTACGCTGCCTTCTTCGACACCAGCCTGCGCGGCGTTTTCTATGAGCAATTTATCGGACATGACTTAAGCCTACTCGTGCAACGTTAAATAAAACAGCCTAAAGCAGATGGACTCCAGGCCTTAGTGTAACGTTCAGATAAGACCGAATAACCTGGGTATGTACAAAGACACTGCTGGTACAAAGGTGGTGATCAACTGCACGGGTATGGCAACCAGCACGATCATGGCGATCGCCGGTACAAATGAACGATGCACTTCAACCCGCGCGATACGGCATGACATATATAGCACTGGCGCCATGGGTGGGCTATTGCTGCCGACCACGACCGCGCAGGCCACAATGGCGGCAAAATGGATAGGGTTGACATCGGCGACCCCGACCAGGGGCAGCAGTAGTGGGGCAATGACGACGGTTAGGGATATGTCATCAATGACCATGCCGACCAGGATCAGAAAGGCATTGACCATTAACAGTATGGCAAGGGGGCTATCAACCAGGTTGGTGACGGCGGCGGTCAAGTCTTGTGGAACGCCCTGGGCAACCAGAATACGGCCAATCAAAAACGAAAACAACAGTATCAGCACGACGATGCCTGTAGTTTCGGCGGCGCTGACCAGGCTGCTTCGCAATTTGGACAACGTCAGGTCTTTGTAGACGAACAGGCCTATGACCACTGCTAGCATGACGGTGACGGCAGCGGCCTCGGTAGGGGTAAATATACCGCCGTATATGCCACCTAGGATCACGATGGGCATGGTTAATGCGGGTAAAGTGAACAAGAATATTTTTGCAAATGAGCGCTGCGGCACACTGTCATCTTCGACAGGCTTTTTCTCCTGGAACCATGATTTGGCCGATACATAATTAAAAATTACCAACCCAATAATCAGCAGTATGCCTGGGCCTATGGTGGCGGCAAAACATGCCGCGACTGATTGCTGCGTGACGACAGCAAACAATATCATGGTAATCGACGGGGGTATCAGTATCCCTAGCAAGGACGATATCCCTAATAACGCGGCCGTATAAGGGCGTGGGTAACCGCGTTGTTCCATGGGGTCGGTCATGATGGTGCCTATGGACGCGACGGCAGCCGTTGCCGTGCCAGAAATCGCACCGAATACGCCACAAGCAAGGACCATGCTGGCCCCCATGCCGCCGCGCTTGCCTTTGACCATATGCTCTACAAGCTCAATCAAGCGCCGGGCTACGCCGCCTGATTGCATCAGGTAGCCAGCCATAATGAATAATGGCAAGGCCAGCAATACCACCGAGTTCAGGGAACGGAAGCCTTGTAGCATCAAGGTGTTCAGGTTGACGTCGTACAGGTAGACCAAGAAGGCCAGCGTACCTGCAAATGACCAGGCGACGGGCACGCCCACACCCAATAAAACCAGCAATATCAGTATAGAAAATCCGGCGTGCATGATTAGCGATCTCCGTGGATCAAAGCAAGGAATGATTCACGCACATCCCGGATAGCGTAGCAAAGGCTGCCTACTGCGTTCAGGCCAATCGCCAGTTGAGGCACCCAGATTGGAATATTGAACGATGGCATGGTGGCCGAAAACCTGGACCCCCATGCGAACATGCGATAGGTCCAATAAAGGAAAATGGCAACAATGATCAGAACCAGTATTGAGACAACCAGGCGGTGTATGGCTAAAGCCCGGGGCGAGGACAATTGGTGCGCCAGGATCTCAATACTCAGGTGTTCGCGTGAACGGCTGGCCAGCAGGGCGCCTGTCATATACAGCCACATGGCTGCAATCAAGGCCAGGGTGTGCATCCCGCCGTCAGGCAGGTTCAGCCAGTAGCGGGCCGCAACCAGGTACAACAAGGATAAGGCCACGACGGCACAGGACACTAGCGTGATCCACTCCAGGATGGGCAGGGTAAATCCACGATTTTTTTCTTTGGTCGTCATGTCTGAGGCTCGTGGCTAGGCGGTTACAGGTTGGATGCGTTTTGCATGATGCTTTGCATGATTTCCGGCCCTACATCTTTTTCCATTAGCGGCCATACGTCTTTACGAACCTTGTTCATCATTTCCGCTAATTGCGTGGCGTCGGGTTCTATGTAGTGTTTGCCCAGGTCGGTCCATTTTTTAACGATGTCGTTATCTGCGGTACGTGCTTGCTTGAACTGGTCTTGCATGACGACGATAGCGGCTTCTTGTACGACAGTTTGTTGTTCTGGCGTCAGTTTTTCCCAGGCCTCCAGATTCATGGACAGAACGCCGGTAATGAACTGCTGCTTAGAACGTACGTAGTAGTCCAAGGTATCGCGGAAGTATTCGTAATCGTAATAAATGACGTTGGCAGCGTCGCCATCTACCACCCCGGTCTGGATGGATGTAAACACTTCGCCCCAATCAATTTGGGCTGTTTGATAGCCTAACGACTGCAGGATTTCCACAAAAGGGAATACCGGCGGGACACGCACTTTGATGCTAGTGGCGTCGGCGATGGTTACGGCATACTTGCCACGGGTGGCCACGCCGTTGAAGCCTTCAGGCCAGGCGCCAAAAAATTTCAAACCATTTTCGTTATAAATGGTGTCCATGGTTTTGTTCAACCATCCACCAGGCTGATAAGCGCTGATGGCGTCTTCCCATGTTGTAAACATATAGGGGGTATAGATAACGCCAATCCGCTTGTCATACGAGGTCATGGGCCAATTCAACATCAATTGCACATCGCCTGCAATGTGTTGATCAAAAACCTCTTCCTGGCCACCTAGCTGGTTCTGGTAGAACAGCCTGGATTTCAACTGGCCTTGGCTTTCCTCTTCAATGAGTTTGGCCCATTTTTCGATGGCGTCGCCGCTGGGTGAACCTTTCGCGCCAGAGTCGGTGGCGATCTTTAAACTGGTTTGAGCAATAACGCTGGATGCGGCAACCGTGAGCAGGCTGGAAATGAGCAGTTTCTTAAGCAGATGCACGAGTATCCTCCTTGGATGTCTCTTAAAACAAATAGTGAGCTATAGCGACTTATGCTTCTTTGCGGGCGCTCCAGAGCTCCCAGGCAAAGCGCGAACGTATCCCTATGTCCAGGAACGGCCTGGGAGGCAAGCGATTGGGCGTGCCCAAGGCTTCCATATCGTTGATCAGCGGGTTGTCTATGCCACAGGCTTGATCGGCAGCCAGCAGGCCGGAGATAGTGCCTTTGGTCAGGCCAACCCCATTCTGGCAAACGGCCGAATACACATTGGGCGCGACCTTGCCAAACCCCGGGGTGCCATTACGGGAGACGCAGATAAATCCAGTCCAGGTGTGCTCCATGGTGACGCCTTTCAGCATGGGAAAGCGCTCATCGAACAGACGTTGGTGGATTTGGCGAACCGCCTGGCGGGATTCATCGCTCTTGTGCAGACTGGGGGCATAATCCATGTGCTGGCGTATCAGTATGCGTTGATCCGTGGTGCGGCGCATGGTGATTCCCACGAACGCATTGGCTGGTGTCAGGCCCCACGAGGTCAAGCCGCCTAACGCCTGCTGTTCTTTTTCAGTCATTTGGCGAGTCAGGCTGGCATGGGCTGCCAGGGGAATCAGCTTGTCGCGATAGAACCCGAACTGTTCCGCAAACACATTGACTGCCAAGATCATCTTGCCTGCGGTGATGACGCCGCCCGGTGTGGTCAGCCGTATTTGCGGCGTATAGGCAATTTCTGTGACGGGGGTGTGTTCGTAGACCTGGACGTTGGCGGGCATATTGTCCACCAGTCCGCGACACAAGGCAGCCGGATTCAACAATACAGTTCCTGGCGTATAAATACCGGTCTGGAAGTGTTTGAAACCCAGTTTGTCGTGCAACGCTTTGCCTTCCAGCCATTCATGGGGTTCGCCCAGGGACTCTAGTGTTTTAAGCGTAGGCTTCAAGACCTTTTCCGCGCCTTCTGGGGAAACAGCCGCGTGAAATTTGCCGCTGCTGTCCCAGTCACAGGCGATGTCGTATTGCTTGACCTGAGTGGCCAGATAATCGACCGCAGTTCGCGCCAGGCGCAGGTGGCCACGGGCATGGCCAAGTTCGTCCATAGAACTGCCTACGTTGTGCGGGATGTCTATGGCAAAGCCAGAGTTACGTCCCTGGGCACCTTCCCCCACCACATCTGCATCCAGCAGAATAATTGTGTCTTTAGGCCGATTTTCCGCCAAACGTCTGGCAGCCGCCAAGCCAGCTAGCCCCGCGCCGACGACGACCCAGTCGGCCACGATGTCTTGCTGTAGCGGCGCCTTGGGCGTGCGTGCTGGCAGCATGCGGCTCCATCCGTTGGTCTTGTCGTTTTTCGGCAGTATGCGGATGGCAGTCATGCGTTTTCCTGTTCTGGTTCGGATGCCCAGTGGCTAGGGTGTATGGCGTAGAAGATCAGAGCGCTTTGCGCTTCATAGACCAGCGGTGTTCCCTGCGGGAGCCAAATGCTGTCTTGGGGACCTGCTTCCAATATGCCCGTAGGGGTATGCACGCGCAGGCTGCCTTCAATAACGGTGATGACTTCGTCATACTTAACCGTCCAGGTGATACGTGCGTCGCTTAGCCTGGCAAAGCCAGTGCCAAGTTCTGAACCGTCGCTGTCGCCTGAAATCTGGGCAAGTTGGGCCATTTCAGGGCGTTCTTGCCTGGGTTGAAAAGCCAGGTCGGAAAACTTGACTAACCGTGGGGGCGCTTTGCTGCTAAGCATTGATGTCTCCGTGCTGTGGCTCGGTGTTTATTTTTAAATCAACATACACATCTGTATTGAAATAGTACATACATGTCTGTATTGAGTCAATGCATTAGCGTGAAGCATCGGGTAACTACCAGGCAAGTGTGCTTAGTGTGGGATAAAGAAATAGACGGCAGATGTCATGGAAGGCACAACGCCCGGCGATCAGGCCGGGCGTTGTAAGTTACTGCAGGTCAAGACTAAACGACTTATACGCCGCCTTGTCTGGCACTGAACTTCTTGCCGGCGTACATCGCCAGCAAGACCAGGGCAGTCGAAATAACGATCATGATAATGCCCAGGGCGGATAGCTTGCCCCACAGACCGTCGTCAGCGAAGCTTAGTATCTGCACGGCCAGCACTTCGCTGCCCGGGCGTGACATGACTACCGATACCGTTAGCTCGCGTACGAACATCGTGGCCATAAGTATCCACCCGGACACTATGCCGGGTATCAGCAGTGGCACGATAATGCGTCGCATGGTGGTCATGGCACTAGCGCCGCACACCAAGGATGATTCTTCAAGGTGGGCATGCATCTGGACAAAGGCGCTGGCCATAGGCCTGACCCCATAGGGCAGGTAGGCGGCAATGTAGGCCAGCAATAAGGCGGTCAGCGTTGCGTACAGCGGTGTTTGTACGAAGAACCACATAAAGCCTATGCCGATGACTATGCCTGGAAACGAGAACGATAAAAAGCTTAACGACTCCAGGAGCCCTGATGCGCGAGTGCGTATTTTAACGATAACGTAAGCCACAAAGACCGACAGTATGACGCCCAGAGTGGCCCCGACCACAGCCAGGAACAGGCTGTTTTTCAGCGCTAGCAAGGATATAGGGTCTTCCAGGACGTCTATCCAATGCTTCCAGCTCATTAGGGAAAATGCCCGTGCGCTAGGTACCATGGAATAGGGTACGAACGAGGTATATAGCAGTACCGCTACCGGCAGGATTACCATTAGGAAGGATAGCAAGGCGACGATGATGAACAGCGGCGTTCTAGCGCCTTTCAGCTCTATTACAGTAGGACGATAGCCACGGCCAGATATCGTCACGAACTTGCCGCTTTCGGCGGTCAATGCGCGGTAGATGACAATCAGGGTAATGGACGCCACCAGGACGCTCATGCCCAGGGCGGCTGCTTTTCCATAGTCTGGCGCAAAGCCGGTACCCACCATCTCATAAAGATACGTGGCCAGTACTTCTACCCGTCCCGGCATACCCAGTACGCGTGGTACGGCATAAGATGCCAGGCCGCGCACTATGCCCAGTATGAAGGCCGCCAGTATGGCAGGTCGCAATATCGGCAAGGTCACCCGAATCAGGGTGCGCCAAACACTGGCGCCAAATACCCGGGAAGACTCTTCTAGCGCCACATCGAAGGAAGCCATGGCTGGCGCAATGATCAGGTAGGCGATGGGCATGTTCAGCAGCCCTTCAACCAGTATCATGCCCCATAAGGAATAAATATCGAAGGGTGCGCTTTGTAGCTGAAAGACGTCTTTCAGCACTGTGTTTATCAGGCCGTTCGAGGGGTTAAGCAACAGCGCCCAACTAACCGAGAACAGCAGGTGGGGTATCATCATCGGGACGATGGATAACACCGTAAACACTGGCTTGAAAGGGATGTCAGTGCGGGTATTCAGATACGCCAGAAACAAGGCCAGTACGGTCGCCAGCACCGACGAACCCAACACAAAAATGATGGTGTTAAGGGTGACATCAAACAGGGCTGGATCGGTATAGGCGTCTACATATTTCTGAGTGGTAAACGACCCAAAGGCGGTCAAGCCCTCGGAGAAGCTGCCGATAAACAGCATGACAACGGGACATAGCGTCAGGAAGCCGACAATGGCAATCAGAGACCACGTCAGCTTTGGCCGGGATGCATTCATAGTTATGGCCCTTTAGGCTGACACAAGCAGGCAATGGGCGGGGCTTAGGCTGATGCTGACAGCATCGCCTTCCTTGACCTGTATATCGGGCTCGATTCTGGCCAGCAGTCGTTCTTTGCCAACCAGGATTTCAGCTTCGTAGACTTCACCGATAAATTCCAGTGCATCCACATGGCCATTGACGATGTTTTGTCCGGTAGTTTGATCGTTGCTAGTGATACGCACGAATTCGGGCCGTATGCACAAAGTGACCTTGCTACCGACTTCCAGTCCGCCGTGTTGGCAATGGATGGTGCCCAGTCCACAGTCAACGGTAGTTGAATCGCCGTCTTGGTGGGTGACCGTAGCGTCTATCAGGTTGGCACGGCCTATGAAATCAGCCACAAAGCGGTGGTCGGCATCGAAATAGATTTTCTGCGGAGTACCGATTTCAACAATATTGCCTGCGCGCATGACGGCGATAGAGTCCGATAAAGCCAGGGCTTCGACACGGTCGTGAGTCACATAGACGGCAGTGATATTTAAAGCGCTTAGGAAGGTTCTAAGTTCCTTGCGGGTTTCTTCACGTAGTTTGGCGTCAAGATTACTTAAGGGTTCGTCAAACAGTATGACTTTAGGCTCGGCCACTAAGGCGCGAGCCAAGGCCACACGCTGTTGCTGGCCCCCCGACAGTTTGGTGGCTGAACGTTTTTCCACGCCTTCAAGCTGTACAAAGCGCAGGGTTTTGGCGACACGCTCGCGGATTTCGTCCTTGCGCATGCCGCGAATTTGTAGCGGGTAGGCAATATTATCGAAGACGCTCATGTGCGGCCAGATGGCGTAGGTCTGGAAGACCATGCCCAGACCCCGCTTTTCGGGCGGAATGGCTATGCCTTTGGCTTTGGACCAAACTACTTCGCCACCTATACTGATCTGGCCTTCGTCAGGGGTTTCCAGCCCGACGATGCAGCGCAGCAAGGTGGTTTTGCCACAGCCGCTGGGGCCTAGCAAAGTGAAGATTTCGTTGGACGGTATGGTGAGGTTGATATTGTCCAGAGCCTTGAAGATTTTGCCTTCAGAAACATAGTTTTTGCTCAGGCCTTCGATTTTTATTTCCATTGTGTGTGTTACTTAGCAGCAAATATTTTGTTGAATTCACGTCCCCAGGTCTGGATTTCCGCGTCGGACAAATCGCGTACGGGCAATACCTTGGCCTGATCGATGTTTTCGATAGGTGGGAAAACGCCAGGAGCCAAAACGTACTCGCCTACATCCTTGGCCAGCAGGCTCATGGCTTTTTGGGACAGCCAGTAGTCAATAAAAGCGCGCGCCGCATCAGGACGTGGCGACTGCGAGCTAATAGCGATAGCCCGTGAAGAGCCCAGCAAAGGCTGACCGGATTGTGGCGCCCAGGCCAGCGGGGCAGGAGCTTTGGTAGTGATGTATTTCGGCATGGAAATACTGATCAGCTTTTCACCGCTTTCTATGGGGGCAGGGGTGGGACCAAAGGACGCTACGAACATGGGTCGATTAGCAGCCAGTCCCTTGACGAACTCCATCCACTCGGCTTCAGATGCGAAGACCTGTTCTTTCAGGCCAACCAGCCATGAAATGGTCGAGGCATGAGTGCTGGGGTCGGCCATGACGATCTGATTTTTCCACTTGGGGTCGGCCAGGTCTTCGTAGCGCGATGGCGCGTCTGCTTTCTTGACGTGGTCGGTGTTGTACAAGTAGGACACGTATTCGATGCCGAACAGCGTGATGTATTCGTCCTTAACTGCCCAGTCGGGGTAGCCCGCAGCGGCTGGCGAGCGGTAGGGTGCCAGCACGCCTTGTTCTTTAAGCAGCTCCAGCATAGGCTGGGGAGCCTGGATGACGTCAGCCATCAGCTTGCCTGCGTTGAACTCGGTCAGTATCGTGGGCAGAAATTTAGAGCTAGAGGTGCGGGTGTATTCGCCCTTGATGCCGGTATCTGCTTCGAAGGCCTTCATAATCGGCGAAACTGCCGTGATGTTGGCGTAGAACACGGCCTTGCCCTGAGCTTGCGCTTTGGCCAGCGGATTCGCGTCAGCAGCGTAAGCTAGTGGCCATGCTCCTGGCAGACCAGCCAAGCCGGCGGCGCCAGCCAATTTCAGAAAATCTCGACGTTGTATGGTACGCATATGCGTGCCCTCCTGGTGGATTCAATGTGGGGGCTCTTATGAACGAAGGGCCGACTGTCACAGATGGTAGTCTTTCACCTGTCTGTTTTCAAGCTTATGTACAAGGGCAGGTTTATACCATGGTCTTATACCCGGTTCAGTTTCTGCTACCGTAGCACTTTCCTTCGGGCCTCACTGGCCTATTCTTGATGGTTATATAAGATGCCGACTTATTCGATAGCTGTAATTGGTGGCGGGCCCGCCGGATTGATGGCTGCTGAAACCCTGGCCCAGGCGGGTATGGGCGTGGACGTCTACGATGCCATGCCCTCGGTAGGTCGTAAGTTTCTGCTGGCGGGGCGAGGTGGGCTTAACTTGACCCACAATGAAGTTGACCAGGATTTTCGCGCGCGGTTTGGTCAGGCTCAACCTCGGGTGTCGCAGTGGCTGGATCAACTGGATGCCCAGGCTTTACGTGATTGGTCGCATCAGTTGGGCATAGACACGTTTGTGGGCTCATCCGGCCGGGTGTTTCCCGAGCAAATGAAGGCTGCGCCATTGCTGCGTAGTTGGCTCCAAAGGCTAAGGGCCACTGGGGTTAGGGTACATACCCGCCATGTATGGCGTGGGTGGAGCGATGATGGCGAGTTGATGCTGGATACCGCAGCTGGACCCATTACAAAACGGGCCGATGCTGTGGTGCTGGCAATGGGCGGCGGTAGTTGGGCACGCTTGGGGTCGAACGGCGCCTGGCAGACTCTGTTGCAGCAGCAAGGCGTAGCTGTGACGCCCTTGTTGCCTGCCAACTGTGGGTTCTTAACTTCCTGGAGCCCATATTTTTCCGAGCGTTTTGCAGGTCAACCCCTGAAGTCCATCGCCATGGCGCCGCAGGGCGATTTCAAGCTGCGTCGTGGTGAATGCATGGTAACGGACGATGGCCTGGAAGGCGGGCTGGTTTATTCGTGGTCGTCGGTGTTGCGTAGTGCTGTGTTGGCTGATGGCCAAGCCACTTTAGACATTGATCTGTTGCCGGGGCGTGACCTCAATTACGTTATGAGCGAAGTGACCCGACCACGGGGCGCGCGGTCCTGGTCCAGTCACTTGGCCAGTCGCTTAAGTTTGCGCGGGGTTAAGGCGGGCTTATTACGCGAGTGCCTGCCTAAGTCTGCTTTTGATCACCCAGAAAGTGTGGCTCGGGCGATTAAGCGTCTGCCGGTTCAACTGCTGGGTATCCGGCCTTTGGATGAGGCAATTAGTTCAGCAGGTGGCGTGTGTCTGGATGGATTGACTCCGGACCTGATGTTGCAGGTTATGCCTGGAGTTTTTTGCGCGGGTGAAATGTTGGATTGGGAAGCCCCCACCGGCGGGTATTTGCTAACCGCCTGTTTTGCCAGCGGTAGAGTGGCGGGTCAAGGGGTATTGAATTGGCTAGGTGCTGACCGATAATGGCTGAGTATGCAGTTGAATGATGGTGCCACTGTTGGTGCTTTGCACCACATCCAGACGCCAGCGTAGACGTTCGCACATTAAGGTGACTATATATAGACCTAGTCCGGTAAGCGGCGATCCGCTTTGAGCAAGGCGCTGCTGGCCGGCCAGTATGGCGAGCTGATCCTCATTTAATCCCGCGCCTTGATCTGCTATTTCGATTACATCGCCAGTAAGGCGTACTTGTATAGCGTGTGGGGTGTGCAGCAAAGCGTTTTGTATCAGGTTGCGCAATAGCATACCTACGATCACTGAGTCGGCCATGACAGTTGCCGGGTGATGCGCGCTTACCGTCACCCTGGATGCAGCCTGGTGTGATATATCCAGGTTGTCTAAGGCCAAGTGCACCGCAGCCAATAAGGCTACAGGCTGTTGTTTGTCTTGCTTCGGATCACGTCTGGCCAAAGTCAGTAGCATGGCAACGTTAGCCTCCATCTCCGTGCAGGCGCTACGGATGCGGGCCACGGTGGCCTGATCGTTAGCCGCTAATTGTCGACGTTGCTCCAGCACATCCAGCGCGCCTGAAATCACCGCAATCGGGGTGCGTAATTCGTGGCTGGCCAAATTCAGCAGGGACTGCTCGCGTTTAACAAATGATTCCAGTTCATCCAGGAAGCGATTAAACGTATGGGCGATGGCATGCAGTTCGCTGTCTTGGTAGTCCAGTGGGATGCGCGGCATGTGGGCGCCCACGGGAGTATCGCTAATTTGATAAGACAGGCGTCGCAAGGGTATGACAATGCGGCGGCTGCTTAGCGCGGCCAGCAGCAGGGCTAGGCCAGTCAGCACTATGATCACAACCCCCAAAGTCATCTGGAATAAGGTTTCCCTTTCCTCGAAGTGGGTAATGTCTTTGGCCACATAAAAAACACCGGACACACCTGGGTCTATGCGCACCAAGAAGGTCCTGCCATCGTGTTTTAGTTCGCCGGAGTAATTGATGGGCAGATTAGCGAATATGGCAGGCATATTGGCAGGCAGGGGCGCGTTCTTGGGTAAGTGGGCGACGCTTAGGTTGGTGGTTTCCCACACCAGGGGTGCGGCATCTGGCTTTAGCGCCAGGAAGATATCGCGTTGTTCTTGCAGCTCTGCCTGCAGCATGGTGTTTTCCAGGTCTTCATTGACCATCAGGACCACGATCAGCATGACAGCCATGCTGGCCAGGCTGATGGCCAACATGGCGCGTGAAATTCGGCGGCCTATGGATTTCATGGTCAGTGCTTGGCGGGCGCGATTAAGCGGTAGCCGCGTCCATGCAGGGTTTTGATCATGGGCATCTGAAAAACATCCTGCAGCTGTTTACGCAGGGCGTATACGTGAGTACGTAAGGTATTCATGTCGGCTTCGCGTTCGCCCCATACGCTGTTGCGTAATTGTTCGTAGGAGACAAAGTTGGGATAGGCCTGGATCAGGGTCGAGAAGATTTTGGCCGCCGTGCCGGATAGTTCCAGTGTGGTGCCATTGTCAGTTTGCACACACAGGTTGCCGGGATCGAAGCTAACGCCGGGCGCCTGCAGCAGTACGGTTTTGGTGTTGCCCGGTTGGCGGCGGTACATGGCCTCTACTCTAAGCTGCAGTTCGCGCAGGTTAAAGGGCTTGACCAGATAATCGTCGGCGCCCAGTGTGAAACCTTGCTCTTTGTCAGTCAGCTGATCCTTGGCAGTCATCAGAATAACCGGGGTAGGGCACTGCATATCCTGGCGTATTCGACGGCAGACCTCGAAGCCGGACAGCCCTGGCAGCATGACATCTAGAATAATCACATCGTAGTGGTTGGTAGCAACAAGGTGCAGGGCAGTCAGGCCGTCCGATGCGAAATCCAGTACGTAGCGCTGGTCGCCAAAAAACTCAAAAAGGTTCTCGGCCAGTGCTACGTGATCTTCTACGATCAGCAGGCGTATGCGATCCTGAAATGCAAGCATGTTGTATGGTCTTTACGGTTTACATCACTGTACAGGATTTTGGGCACTTGCTATATGGGTACTGGGCTGTACCTTGAGCAGCACATAGCGTTGATTTTCAAACTGTATGTGTAATGGCGACGTCAGTACCTTTTCTGCTTCTGGGAGCAGGGGTTTGGGGACTGCCAAATAAAATGGTTCCTGGCCGCTTAACGCCTCTGGCAATTGGGCCAGGCTAAGTAGTCCCGCTGTGCCATGCGAATAAAAACGGGCTGAAAATGGACGTTTATCCAGATAAAGTAGATGGCTGTCCAGGTTGGACTGCTGTTCAGCATAATGCACCAATTCACGCTCGGTTTTCACGCGGTCAGGCTGCAATACCGTGGCCAGCGTCATCACGAACAAGGCGACAGGGGCTATCGCGGCCAAGAACCGCATGCGCTGCACCGTTCGTGGTGATTGGGTCTGCCAGGCCCGCAGCGTGACCGCCATCAGTATGCTGAATGCGCCTAGGCAGGGCAGCAGATAGGTCCAAAGTATATTGCCAGCCACAGTGAAAAACAGCGGTGTGAACAAGGACCAAGCCAACAAATAGCCTAGGTCAGGCTGCAAGATGGCTAGTCGTGCCAGACGTCGTCCCGTTTTATGGGCGGCGGCCATGGCCAGCATGACGGTAGCCAGTATCCCCCAGGGGAAGGTTGCTTGCAGCCAGTACCACCAGATCGTGCCGTACATGCGCTGATGTGCTGAGCCGTACAGATCTCCTTTCCAGCCGGGATCAACAAAACGTAAAAAATGCTCGCCGATAATAAAGTAATTCAGAAAGCCTGGCGTCTTGATTTCAGCCAAGATATACCAGGGCAGGCTGATTGCTAGTGTTAATAGCGTGCCAGTCACCCAGGGCAAGGCACGCAAGTTGTGACGTACTGATGGGTATGCCAGCAGACACAGGGCCAAGGGGCCTGCAATTAGAACCAGCGCAAGCGGGCCTTTGGCCAGCAGACCTAGGCTTACGCCTATGAAAAACCCATAGCGCCAGATGAATGTTGGCTGGCGGCTGGCCATGACAAATGCGACCATGGCCCAGGTGGTAGCCAGTGCTAAAAACGGATCAGTCAGCACAGCGCCAGACGTCAGGTAGGCCAGGGCGCACGAGCTATAGATGATGGCGGCCCAAAGCGCAGTGCGCAGGCTAAATACCGAGCGCGTATAAGCAATTAGCAGGCTGACGGTTCCCAGCATGGCCAGCCAGGACGGTAGGCGTGCGCTAAATTCGCTGACTCCAAAAAGTTTGAAGGATAGTGCTTGTGCCCAGAACGATAGGGGGGGCTTGCCCCAAAAGGGCAGTCCAGGTTCGAACCAGGGTGTGATCCAGTCGCCAGATTGCGCCATAAGGCGAGCGATCTCGGCGTAACGGGGCTCCGAAGTATCGATCAGGGGTAGTAGCCACATGCTCAATAGCGGCAGGCACAACAAGGCGGCCAGCACCCACCATAGGTTAAAGCGACGCAGCATGTTTCTTACCTAGTTTGTTTGCGCGGGTTTTAAAAGGAATGGCCGTGTTAAGCCGCGCTGGACGGCGAGCCTGCACCACATCACGGATGAGGTAGACCGGGCGCTGTTTTGCCTCGAAATACGTCTTACCAACGTACTCGCCCAGCAAGCCTATAGAGATCAGTTGCACACCACCTAAAAAAGTCATAATGCTGATCAACGACGTGTAGCCTTGCACGGGTTCGCCCAGCATCAGCGTTTTAGCGACTATCCACAGCCCAAATAGCATGCCTACCAAGGCGGTCAACAGCCCCGCGCCCATGGCCAGCCGCAGCGGTGCTACCGAAAACGAGGTAACGCCTTCAAAGGCCAGCCCCAGCAGCCCCAGATAATCCCATTTGCTGATGCCTGCGACACGGGCATCGCGGTCGTATGTTATGACCTTGGTGGGTAAACCTATCCAGGCAAACAAGCCTTTCATATAACGCTTGCGCTCGCCCAGTTGATTCAGTGCCTCCACGGCCTGGCGGCTAATTAGCCTGAAGTCGCCCGTGTCTTCGGGGATATCTACATCGCTGATGCTATTGAGCAGCCTATAAAATACATGTGCACTGGTGCGCTTGAACCAGGTTTCACCTGCTCTGGATCGTCGCCGCATACACACCACATCGGCGCCATCGCGCCAGGCTTGCAGCATTTGCGGGATCAGTTCTGGCGGATCCTGCAAATCAGCGTCCAGGATAATCACGGCTTCGCCAGTGGCCTGAGCCAGGCCTGCAGTTAAGGCCGCTTCTTTGCCGAAGTTACGGCTTAGGCGTATTGCCTTGATAAAAGGGACCTCGGTGGCCAGGCCAACCAGATAGTCGCCACTGCCGTCCCGGCTGCCATCGTCAACCAGTACCAGCTCGTAGCGAATATGCAGCGGGTCCAGCACGGCGCGCAGACGCTCATAAAGCATGGGCAGTACCGGGCGCTCGTTATAGACGGGGATAACAACGGACAGAGTGATGCCGCGGATTTCGGGTTCAGGCGGCCAGGGATCAGATAGGACATTCATACGATGCGACCTTAAGGTTGGGTACAGGCGCAAAGTACTGCTGCGGTCAACAAACAAATATCAACCAAACATAAAGCAAATATCAAAAACATGAAGGTTTTGATTAAAGGATAGGGAAGCGAAAATTAATACTGGCAGTGGGGCGTGTAAACTTGGGCGTTTTTCTCCCATTTACTTAGACTGAATTACGCACTATGGCAGTGATACATATACGTCCGGCCCTTCGTAGCGACGTGGCGGTGATATTTCAATTTATTATCGATCTGGCTATTTATGAAAAAGCCAAGGATGAAGTCTCTGCCACAGTGGACGATATCTCCCGCACCCTATTTGATGAACCGCAGTCCTGTGTGGCCCTGATCTGTGAGATAGATGGCCAGGCGGCTGGCTTTGCTGTGTATTTTTCCAGCTACTCTACTTGGTTAGGGCGCCATGGCATCTATCTGGAGGATTTGTATGTGGCGCCAGAATATCGTGGCCTAGGCGCTGGGCGTAAGCTGCTGCAGGAAGTTGCCAAGGCGGGGGTGGCGCAAGGCTGCCGCCGCATGGAATGGAGCGTATTGAACTGGAATCAGCCAGCGATACGCTTATATGACGCGGTGGGTGGGCAGCCGCAAACAGAATGGACCCGTTATCGCTTGGCAGGTGATGAGTTAATTCAGTTTGCAGAGTCGGGGAAGGTCATTTCCGGGTGCGACGAATAAACACGTGCCTATAGCATGTTAGTGGGGCGTTCTGGTGTGCTTGTTCGGTTACGAATAAAGGTCTCCAGAGCCGCCAAGGGATCGTTGGCTGTGCGGCGCCATAAAAAATAAATATCTAAACTGGCATCGGCTTCCTGAAGAGGAATGGCGACGATGCCTGGAGGCAGTTTGTCGATAATACCGTTGCCATACAAGGCGATATTATCGCTACGCGCCACGGACTCCAGCAAAATGGGGGTGTCGTCTGGTTCGTACACAATATGTGGCGTGATCTGGTGTCGCTGGAAAATAATATCCAGCAGATCACGGAATATCCCCCAGCGACTTGGCGAACCTATGATCAGACCGTATTTTTGTAGCTCCGCCAAGCTGACTTCCTGGCGCTTTGCCAGTGCGTGCCGTGCCGCACATAAGGCCACCAAAGGCTGCCGGTCTACGTGCAGGCACTCTAGCTCTGCATCTTCGCCGTGTTGTGCAGGACCCAGCAGAAATGCTGCATCCAATGTTCCTGCGCGCACCGACATATAAAGTTCTTCCGATGGTGCTTGGAGCAAGCCCAGTTCGACATCAGTGTGGTGACCGCCAAAGCTAAATAACAGGCTGGGCATGGCCCCATTGGCGGCCTGGGCTGAGTAGCCTATTTTTAGCTTGCGCTTGGTTTGGTGACTGGCAATGCGGCGCGCTTCGCGCAAGGTTTGTTCTAACCCGCCAAATAGCGTGCCCAATTGGTTCAGTAGGTGTTCGCCAGCAGCGGTAATGGTGGTCGAGCGTGTAGAGCGAGTAAATAGGCTGAAACCGAGTTCGTCCTCTAGTAGCCGGATTGAGCGGCTAAGCGCTGGCTGAGCAATATTAAGCTCTTCTGCCGAGCGACGGAAATTCAGGGTGCGCGCAAGATGCTGAAATTGTTGCAGGCGTTTCAGGGATGGGTAATGTTTCATTGATCAAATAATTATATCAATCAGGCGGCAAATGGTATTGGACAGCATAGCTCTTCAAAAAATAACATGGCTGCTTTTAAAGCCATAAGAAACGAGACATGAAAGTTTCAATATCACAGTTCAAGAGTACAGCCAGCATCCCAGACAATCTGGAGGTAATCAAGCGCCATATTAGCGATGCCGCCGAAAGTGGCGCGCGGCTGATTGTTTTCCCGGAAGCCAGCATGATCGCCTACGAGACCTCGGGTCAGGAGCTGGTCGCCATTACGCGCGACAGTACAGCCCCCTTCGTCCAAGCGGTCTGCGACGAAGCGCTACGGCATGCCATCCATGTGTTTATTGGTATTTATGAGCCGTATGACGATATGCGGACCAAGAACACCATTTTGCATATCGACGATGTTGGCGTTGTACAAGGCCGCTACGAGAAAATACACCTCTATGACGCCTTCAGCTTTGTCGAGTCCGAGAAAAATAAACCCGGTGATTTGCTGGCGGAGCATGCGGAAGTGTATGTCGCCGCGATTGATGGCATCCAATTCGGCATTCTGAACTGCTATGACCTGCGCTTTCCCGAGATCTCGCGTATCGCCGTAGATAAAGGGGCTGATGTCTTGGTTTACAGTGCCGGCTGGATAGCTGGGTCACTCAAAGAAATGCACTGGGAAACCTTGTTAAAGGCCAGGGCGATCGAGAACACCTGTTTTGCCGTGGCGTCGTGCCAGCCACCACCTACATCGGTCGGCATGAGCATGCTGATCGACCCTAGTGGCCTGGTGGTTGCAGGAATGGCGGAACAAACCGGTGTAGTCACAGCGGAAATTGGCATGCATAGGCTGGCCGAAGTCAGGAAACACTTGCCGTGCTTGGAGCATAGGCGTTACGCGATAGCAGCTTGGAAAAAAGGAGAAGAATAATGACTAAACATCAGTCCAAGTCGGGCAAGCGAGTTTTGTACTCTGCAGCATTGGGGCAGTTCGTTGAGTGGTATGACTTTGTTATCTATGCCTATTCAGCGACCGTCATTGCCAAGCATTTTTTCCCTGGTTCCGATCCCAGCGCAGCACTGCTGTCAACGTTTGCGGTGTATGGCGTGGGTTTCGTGATGCGCCCCCTGGGCGGCTTCTTATTTGGTAGCTTGGGCGATCGCTATGGTCGCAAGGCGATACTGGCATTTATTATCTTGCTGATGGGGGCAGCAACTGTAGGTATCGGGCTACTACCCACTTATGCTCAGATAGGTATCTGGGCGCCTGTGTTGCTGGTGGTTTTGCGGTTATTGCAAGGGTTGTCGGCAGCGGGCGAAACCATAGGATCGAATTCATTCGTGGCTGAACATGCGCCTTCTGCGCGGCGAGGCTTGCATGTTGCGTTTACCTATGCGTTTGCGAACTTGCCGCCAGTGGCTGCTGCGCTGATTATTCTGTTCCTGGTCAACTTAATGGGTAATGATGCTTACGATAGCTGGGGCTGGCGCATACCGTTCTTGATCAGCGGTCCACTAGCGCTGGTCGGGTTGTATATCCGTAGCAAGGTTGATGAGTCACCGGCTTTCGAACAGGCCAAAAGCAAACAGGAAATATCCAAGGCGCCCGTTCAGGATGCGATACGCGAACAGAAAAAGGCCATGGGATTTAGCTTTGCCCTGGCGGCATTCTCTAGCCTGGCTTTCTATACGCTGGCGGGCTATTTCGTGACCTATTTGACCGTGACAGTGGGCATGAGTCGCAATGATGCACTGATTTCCAACGGCGTCGCCATGCTGGTTGCGTTTGCTGCCATGGTATTCAGTGGACATCTATCTGATAAGGTTGGGCGCAAGCCAGTCTTGATTGCTGGTCTGGTCTTTAATGCATGCATCAGTATTCCTGCGTATATGCTGGCATCAAATGGCAATTTGCCCAACGCCATACTGGCGCAATCCATGCTGGCGATTGGTATGGGTATGTTTTCGGGACCGCTGGGTATAACGCTATTAGAGTTGTTTCCTACCAAGACTCGGTTCAGCGGATCGGCCATCAGCTATAACTTGGCATACACGATTTTTGGTGGAACCGCGCCTTTTGTAGGTACCTATCTGGTCATGGTGACAGAATCAAAAATTGCGCCCGCCGCCTACATGGCCGTTATTTCCTTGTTGGTTTTGGTGGTGGCGATTTTCCTGCCAGAAACCTCCAAGCGTTCAATGACGGACAGCAGCATATAGGTCACCTAGGGCATATACGCGGTTGACGGCGGCGAAAGCTGCCTATAGTGTTCTCTTTCACGCTCTATCTATATGGTTACCCGGCCGTTGCGTAGGTCCTTGAAGGAGAATAACGATGAATCGCAGGAAATTGTTGCTGGCCATGGCCGCTGCCTCCGTATTAAGTATTCCTTCGCTTGGCAGCGCCAACACCTTGGATGACATCAAGAAGGCGGGGGTGCTTAAAGTTGCTGTGCCGCAGGACTTTGCACCTTTTGGATCAGTTGGTACAGACCTTAAGCCCGTGGGTTACGACATCGACACAGCTCAGCTTATCGCCGACAAGCTGGGAGTCAAACTGGAGCTGATACCCGTTACCAGTACTAATCGAGTCCCCTATCTGCAAACCAAGAAGGCTGACCTGATTATCTCCAGCATGGGCAAGAACGCCGAGCGTGAAAAAGCCATAGACTTTACCGATGCCTATGCGCCATTTTTTAATGGTGTGTTTGGGCCGCCAGATATTGAAATTAAGAATGCAGCCGACCTGGCTGGCAAAACCATAGGCGTCACGCGCGGCGCGGTGGAAGATATTGAGCTTAGCAAAATAGTGCCAGCTTCAGCCACCGTCAATCGCTACGAAGATAATAACGGCACGATCTCGGCCTTCTTGTCGGGCCAGGTCCAGTTGATCGCCACTGGCAACGTTGTCGCTGCCGCCATCCTTGCCAGGAACCCACCCAAAAAGCCGGAAACTAAGTTTCTGATCAAGAATTCGCCATGCTACATAGGCTTGAATAAAAACGAACCTGAATTGCGCGCACAGGTTAATGAAATTCTGGTGGCAGCAAAAAAAGATGGTTCTCTTAATGCTATTTCCAAAAAGTGGCTGGGGGCTGATCTGCCAACTGGTCTATAACGAACCGGATTGGGAACATGGCTTACCAATTCGACTTCACCAGCATATTTGATTACACCCCCGTCCTGATCAAGGGCATTATCGTTACCACACAGCTTATTGTTGTTGGGGCGGGTTTGGGAATAGCGCTGGGTATTGCGTGTGCCTGGGCCTGCGTATTCGCGTCAAAAACGATTCGGGCTCCGGTGGTTGCGTATATTGAAGTGATACGCAACACACCGTTCTTGATCCAGTTGTTCTTTATTTTCTTTGGTCTGCCATCAGCCGGCATCAAGCTAACCGCCATGGAAGCATCAACGTTGGCTATGGTAATCAATCTGGGTGCCTATAGCGCCGAGATCATCCGCGCCGGTATCCAGGCCACGCCACGCGGTCAATATGAGGCCAGTGTTAGCCTGGCGATGACGCAGTTGCAGGTGTTTCGTTATATCGTCCTTAAGCCGGCGTTGCGGCGCGTATGGCCGGCCCTGTCCTCTCAAGTCATACTGGTCATGCTGGGATCTGCCGTGTGCTCACAGGTGGCTGCGGACGAACTAACCTTTGCTGCCAACTTTATCCAGTCCCGTAACTTTCGTGCCTTCGAAGTGTATTTTGTGACTACCGGCATTTATCTGGTGCTGGCCATATTGCTGCGTCAGGTGCTGCGTGTTATTGGCGCCTGGTTGTTTACCCGGAGGGCGCACTGATGATGGATTTTTCGCTCTGGGACATACTGCGCAACTTGCTGTTGGCAGCACGTTGGACCGTGGCCTTGTCGCTGGTGGCGTTCATAGGCGGCGGTGTAGTCGGTCTAATCGTCCTGTTGCTACGCACCTCGAAGATAGCTTGGATGCGTCGCATTAGCTGGGCGTATATCGAATTATTCCAGGGCACTCCCTTGCTGATGCAGTTGTTTCTGATGTTTTTCGGGTTGTCGTTGGGCGGCATGGAAATTTCCGCTTGGCTGGCGGCAGTGCTTGCACTGACCTTCTGGTCGGCCGCCTTTTTGGCGGAAATCTGGCGGGGCTGCGTGGAATCCGTGCCAAAAGGACAATGGGAAGCGTCTTCGGGACTAGCCATGGGCTATTTGCAGCAAATGCGCTATGTGGTATTGCCACAGGCGCTGCGTATTGCTATCCCGCCCACGGTCGGGTTTTCCGTTCAAATCATCAAAGGCACCGCGCTGGCGTCCATTATCGGTTTTGTCGAAGTACTTAAAGCCAGCACCATGATCACTAACGCTACCTTTGAACCCTTTACCGTTTATGGGTTCACGGCCTTAATCTACTTTGCGCTGTGCTGGCCTTTGTCGCGCTACAGCCGATTTCTGGAAAAAAGCTTTCATGCCGCTCATCGTCATTGATAATCTCAGGAAGCACTTCGGTGACAACGAAGTCCTTAAAGGCATTACGCTTAGCGTAGAGCCAGGCGAAGTCGTCGCCATCATAGGCAAAAGCGGCTCAGGGAAAAGCACGCTATTACGCTGTATTAACGGGCTTGAAACCATAGATGGCGGTTCCATCACCGTGGCAGGTATACAGGTATCTACCGGCGAGGCACAACTGCGCGCGCTTAGGCTGAAAGCGGGCATGATCTTTCAACAGTTCAACCTGTTCCCCCATTACAGCGCAGGCCGCAATGTCATGCTGTCACCCATGGTCGTCAAAAACATGCCCGAGCGCGAGGCGGAACCATTGGCTCGTCGCATGATGGAGCGGGTAGGCTTGGCTGAAAAATTTGATGCTTGGCCGGACGAGCTCTCCGGTGGCCAGCAGCAGCGCGTTGCCATTGCCCGAGCCCTGGCCATGCAGCCTGAAACCTTGCTATGCGACGAAATTACCTCGGCCCTGGATCCAGAGCTGGTCAACGAAGTATTAGCTGTTGTCGGGGAACTGGCCGCCGATGGCATGACCTTGCTTATGGTGACGCATGAAATGCGCTTTGCGCAAAAAGTCTGCGATCGCGTGGTTTTCATGCACAAGGGCATGGTCCATGAAATGGGCCGGCCCGACGACATTTTTGCCAACCCCCGTACGCCAGAGCTGCAGCAGTTTTTGGGGTTGGTGGGGGATGTGGGGTTGACGCAGGTAAGTCAGCCTTAAGCAGCCGGTGATTTTTATTAAGGCCGTCCTAGTGCCTTGGCCAGCCTTTCTACACCTTGATCTATGCGTTCCAGGCTGCTGGCAAAACACCATCGTAAGTAGCCTTCGGCGGATTCACCAAAGGCTATTCCCGGTGCTAGGCCCAGGCCTTCCGTGACGAGCAGATGTTTGCAGAATTCTAGGCTGTTATTAGCACCAGGCACGCTGAACAATAGGTACATAGCGCCAGCAGGAGGGGTAGGAACCTGCACGCCTGGTAGAGTTTGCAAACCGGCAATTAACCGATCCCGAGCTATTTTGAAGCGTTGCTGGCTACGGCTGATTTCGTCCTCGCCGTGTTCTATTGCCGCTACTGCTGCATATTGAGTAAACGTGGGGGCGCAGGTGATGTTGTATTCAATCAGCTTGCCTATATCTTCGTGCAATGACGCTGGCGCGACCATCCAGCCCAGTCGCCATCCCGTCATGCGCCAGGCCTTGGAAAATGAATTGCAACTAATCAGCAGGTCATTTTCATCAGCAATTTGCAGGAATGATGGGGCGCAGCGCGTATCGAAATAAAGGCGTTCGTAGACGTCATCGGCAATAATCCAAATACCGTGTTTGCGGCAATGGTCCAGAATGATTTGCTGCTGTTCGCGCGTCAGGGCCCAGCCTGTAGGGTTATTCGGCGAATTGACCAACAGGGCTCGGGTGCCGGGTTTCAATGCATCCAGCAACTGCTGGATATCCAGCGCCCAGCCACCTTCGTAGACCAGTCCAACTGTTTGAACAGTAGCGCCTAGCAATTTGGGCATCTCAACCAGATTAGGCCATAGCGGGGTAACGGCGACGACATGGTCGCCTGGCCCTACGACGGCTTGGATGGCTATCATCAGTGCGCTGGTGCCGGAACTGGCGATGGCAATGCGTTGTGCGCTGATGTCGGTGGCGTGTAAGCCGCTAAGATACGTTGCCAGGCTAGTGCGCAGTTGCGGCAGGCCATGCGTTTGCACATAAAATGTCTGGCCTTCGCGCAAGGCTTGGATCGCCGCCTCGCGTATGAACTCTGGGGTGGGTTCGTCGGGTTCGCCAAACCAGAAGGGCAGTACGTTCTTCATGCCCATGCCTAAGTTGGCTACTTCGCGTATCTTGGAGGATCGTAAGCTGCTGACCAGCGGGCGGGCGTGGGGAGTAGGCAGGGCGGCGTACATATTCAGGTCTCTTCGTGTGCAAGATGGCCAAGACAATCGCCGGCGTCAATTCGGGCCAGCATGCGTTTCATGACAGCCAGGCCGCTGGCCTGGAAATACACCAATTCGGGTTTATTCCAGGGGCGATATGGATCATAGATCGTGCCTGCAAGCTGACCCGCTTCTATCCAGTCGCCTATGCGGTAGGCAGGCTCAAAAATGCCTGGTACCGGCGCAAAAACGTAGTGTTCGGGCCGGAATGAGTAACGCTTGGATGGGGCGGCGGTCTGTCGCGGCGTTTCCAATGGCAATACGCCTAACTGGTCCAGCAGGCCGGCGATGCCCGCATCTATGATGTCTACGCCGTCGGGATTGACGGCACCGCAGCCGCCAAATTCGCCAGTGGCAAAAAAGACATTATGCTTGCGCGCGGCCGAACCTATCATGAGTTCGCTTTCCATGGACTCCATATACATAACCCTGGGCGCACCGAACGCCTTGATCAGCATTTCGGTTTGCTCCTCTTGGTGGGCGTCTTTGGGGCGGCCCACAAACAGCAAGGGCAAATAGTCCATGGTGGTGCCACCAGCGTGAAAATCCAGCAGGTAGTCGGCGCGTGGCATGAGCTCATTCTGCACATAGTGGGCAATCATCTGAGTCGGCGTGCCGTTGGGGTCCCCGGGGAAGAGGCGATTCAGGTTGCCTTTGTCTAGCGGCGAGGTACGCGTGCCATTCAGATATGCCGGGAAGTTAAGCCCGGGGATGATGATGAGCCGACCCTGTAAGCGGTCCAACTCAAGCGTATGCATCAAGTGCATTAACGCGACAGATCCTTCGTACTCGTCGCCATGATTGGCGCCGGTCAGTACTACTGTTGGACCATCACCGCGTTTAGCGACCATCAGGGGTATGGGAATATATCCATAAGCGTCCCTATCGTGGGAGTAGGGAACACGTAAGCTTCCCGTCTGTATGCCTTCTTTGTCGTAATCTATATCGGTAGTGATTTGCGACTTTTGGTCGTTCAACGCTGTCATGGCTGGTTCCTTGCTTTAAATCAGTTCCACTTCAAGTTATGTATCTGATCGACCTTGAGGTTGCCCCCGCTAAGTACGCAGACCACCTTTTTGCCAGCAGGTATGCGTACTTTTCCGGTCAGTAAGGCGCAGACAGTGGCTGCCGCAGCCCCTTCAGCGACTAGCTTACAGCGTTCCATGATCCAGGTAACTGTTTTGAAGATATCCACATCGTCGACTAATACGATGTCATCAACATAGCGCTGTACCGCCCACAAGTTATTTTCCCCAACCTGGCGTACAACCAGACCATCAACGGTTGAGGTCACTTCGTCCAGCTGTATGCGCTTGCCTGCTTGGACCGAACGCGACATGGATGGAGCACCGGTGGACTCCACGCCTATGATCTTGACATTGGGATTGGCCGCCTTGATGGCCATGGAGACTCCCGAAATCAGTCCGCCGCCGCCTATAGGAACTATTACGTAGTCCACATCTGGGACGTCCTCGATAATTTCCAGGCCAACAGTGCCTTGGCCTGCTATCAGTTGAGGGTTGTCGAAGGGGTGTATATAAGTCAGCCCCTGTTCCTGTTGGATTTCTAGTGACTTTGCGTAGGCGTCGTCCCAGATTTCGCCGTACTGAATCACCGTGGCGCCATAGCCGCGCGTGGCGTTGACCTTCGCGGCGGGCGCATTCACCGACATGACGACGGTGGCGGGTATGCCATGCACCCTAGCGGCGTAGGCTACGCCTTGGGCGTGGTTGCCTGCCGATGAACAGATTATCCCTTTGGCTTTGTCCGCTGCCGACATTTTCGAGAGTACATTCAGAGGGCCGCGAATTTTGTACGAACCGGTGCGCTGAAATAGTTCTGCTTTAAGCAATACGTTGGCGCCCGTTAGTTCGCTTAAGGTGGAGCTGGGAATAATGGGGGTGCGATGAATATAGGGGTCGGCAATCGCGCGTGCTGCTTGGAAGTCGGCGGTGGTTAAAGGGATCATGTAAACGTTCCTTGGTGTGTCGTGCCCGGTTATTGGATCAGGGTAAGTCCTAGCAAAATTAGAGCATGTTTCACGACAGAGACGATTGCGTTGTGGCTTGGAATTCAGGCCTTAAACGCAATGAAATGACAGTAATTCCTGTCTTAGCATCATGAAAGTTTTGTGCCCGCTGGCTGAGACCTTAATGAGCTTTTCAGGTTAGGCGGTGCTTATAAATACCTTGGTCGTTAGTTTTTCATCACCTCCTATCGCTTATGCGCAATGAAATTAATTTATAAGGTTGAAAATGCCTTGTTTGTTGTTTATTGAGTGCTTCAGTTATAGAAACACGCAATCGTTCCGTGGGGCTGCTGACCTATAATTTCTGTCAGCCCCGGAGTGTTTGCAGTCTGGACCATAAGAGGGCGTTATCCAGAGGTTAAAGCGTATGTCCGAATATGCTTGCCCCTACCGCGACAAGGTCGCGGGAGTATATTTTTGTGGAGACAAGAAAATGCATATTGGAAAACTTAAGGGGCGTATAGGCTCTCTGGTATTTGCTACAGTTGCTTTGTTTGGTGCTGGCCTGCAAGCCCACGCTGCCGACTTTAAAATGGCGGTTAGTGGCGAGATCACGTCGATGGATCCGCACTTCGGGAACATCTTTCCTAATAACAACGTGATGGAACATGTGTTCGAGACCTTGGTGGGACGCGATGCTGATTCCGTTCTGCAGCCCGGGCTGGCTGTGTCCTGGAAAACCGTAGACCCAACGACGTGGGAATTTACCTTGCGTCCAGGGGTAAAGTTCCATGACGGCTCAGAGCTGACCGCCGATGATGTGGTTTATTCTTTGCAGCGCCCAGCAACGCTCACCAATAGTACGGCGCCATTCACAACGTATACCAAGGGCATAGTCAGCGCCACCGCAGATGGCCCGACCAGGGTACGTGTACAAACGGCGCAGCCGCATCCGTTGCTACCCAACGATCTTACTGCTATCTATATAGTCTCCAAAAAAGCCACTGCTGATGTGAAAAGCGCTGACTTTGATCAGGGCGTGGGCATGGTGGGTACCGGCCCATTCAAGTTCGCTAGCTTTGCACGCGGTGATCGTGTCGAGCTTAACCGCAATGACGATTACTGGGGCAATAAGGCCCCATGGGATAAAGTTACCATCCGTATTCTGACAAACGATGCAGGTCGCATGGCTGCATTGTTGTCAGGCGATGTGGACGCCATCGAGAACGTGCCATCAGCCGATTATGGAAAACTCAAACTCAACGACAAGTTCAATGTGGCCAGCAAGGTTTCGCACCGCACGCTGATGTTCCTGCTGGATAGCAATCGCGATGTTTCACCGTTCGTGACCGATAAGGCCGGTAAGCCGCTAACCAAGAACCCGTTGAAAGATCCCAAGGTGCGTCTGGCCATTTCCAAGTCGATTAATCGCCAGGGAATTACTGACCGTGTCATGGAGGGGCTGTCACTGCCCACGGCCAATTTGGTGCCTCCATCTATTTTCGGACATGCTGCTGATGTGACCGTGGAAAACTACGATCCGGCTGCCGCCAAGAAGCTGCTGGCTGAAGCAGGTTACCCAGACGGTTTCGGATTGACGCTGCATACACCCAATAATCGCTTTGTTAACGACTCAAGGATCACACAGGCCGTGGCGCAAATGCTGACGCAAGTGGGCATACAGTCCAAAGTTGAAGCCATGCCTTTTTCTGTCTATGTAGGGCGAGCCAGCAAGCTGGAGTTCAGTATGGTCTTGCTGGGTTGGGGGGCCACTAGCGCCGAAGCATCTTCGCCCATGCGCGCGCTTATTGCCACGAATAATCCTGACACAGGGATGGGTGCATATAACTGGGGGCGTTACTCTAACCCTGACTTTGACAACATGCTTGGGCAGGCCTTGCAGACCCTGGATAATGGCCAACGTGAGGAACTGCTTAAGGATATGATTAGGCTAATCAAGAAGGATACAGCCGTGGTGCCCATACAGCAGCAGGCGACCAGCTGGGGTAGCCGCAAAGGCATACGCTATATCCCCCGTACTGACGAATATACTCTGGCTCAATATTTCATCGCAGAATAATGACGTAAGTTGCTTCTAGGCGATCAGCAAGGTTGATATGACGACAGCTAAAAAAACTGAGTTTGATCGTCTGGACAGGGCGATACTGGATGTGCTGCAAAAAAATGCTCGCATCTCCAATGTAGACTTGGCCAATGCAGTGGGGCTTTCGCCAGCCCCCTGTCTTAGGCGGGTTCAAGTTCTGGAGGAAAGTGGCGTTATACAGGGTTATGTCGGGCTGGTTGATATGCGCAGCGTATCGCTGGGGGTCGACGCTTTTATCCAGGTCCAGATGGCCAGCCAGGTCAAAAGGCTGTTGGATATCTTCGAGGACACGATCAAACGCTTTTCTTGCATCCTTGAATGCTATGTCATGACGGGCGACTGGGACTACATGCTGCATGTGGTCGCCCAGGACATGGACGATATCCAGCATTTCCTGCAAGACAATATCAGTCAAATTGAAGGCGTGAAGCGCATAAAAACCACTTTTGCAATACGCAATGTGATCAAGACAACGGCATTGCCATTGAATCACCTAGGAGGTGGTAAATGAGCGGCATCAACAACAGCGGGCAGGGCAGGGCGTCAGGGCAAGAACTGTCATGCTAGCCTTTCTGCTACGTCGTGGCATTCAAAGCGTCATGGTGTTGCTTATCATGTCCTTGATTGTATTTGTAGGTATTTACGCCCTGGGCAATCCTATAGATACGCTGATCAGTCCACAGGCTGACCAGGCAGATCGCGCCAAGGCGATTATTGCGCTAGGGCTGGATAAGTCCCTGCCCGAGCAGTACCTTAGTTTTTTGCAAGGGATAGCTCAGGGCAACCTGGGTGATTCATTCGCTTATGGCACTTCTGCACTCGCGCTGATTACTCAACGCATGCCGGCCACCATAGAGCTGGCGGCGATAGCTACTTTATTGGCCATGGTGTTGGGCGTGCCACTGGGTTTGTGGGCGGGCCTGCGTCCAAACGGCATGTCCAGTCGCACCATCATGGTGGGCTCCATACTCGGTTTTTCACTGCCCACATTTTGGGTGGGCTTGATGCTTATTATGGTTTTTTCCGTGATGCTGGGCTGGCTCCCAGCCAGTGGTCGGGGCCCTACGGTGGACTTGTTTGGTGTCTTTCCCGTGTCATTCCTGTCCTTAGAGGGCTGGTCACACCTGATACTGCCCGCCATGAATCTGGCCCTTTTTCAAATAGCCCTGTTGATCCGCCTTACACGTGCAGGGGCTCGCGAAGCTATGATGCAGGATTACGTAAAGTTTGCACGTGCCAAGGGTTTACGCAACCGCCGGGTTATAGGCGTGCATGTTTTACGCAATATCATGATACCCATCGTGACGGTAATAGGGCTCGAGTTCGGTTCTGTGATTGCATTTGCTATCGTCACCGAGACCGTGTTTTCCTGGCCGGGCATGGGCAAGTTATTGATCGATTCAATCAATGTCCTTGATCGTCCTGTGATCGTTGCCTATTTGCTGATCATAGTTACGATTTTTATCGTCATTAATCTGGTGGTGGATATCTTTTATTCCATGTTGGACCCCAGGGTGCGTTTGGCGGAGAGCGAATGAATACCCAGTTCAGCACCCCAGTCGTGGCCGTCGAGTCACCATGGCGTCGCCTACTTGCCGATTTTTGCGGAAGCACGGTTGCAATTTTTGGCGCTGTGTTATTGCTGCTTATCTTGATTGTTGCAGTTTTGGCGCCCCATATTTCGCCACAAAACCCTTACGATCTGGCCCAGTTAGACATGATGTCAGGCCGATTGGCGCCAGGCTCGGTTAATCCGGCCGGAGGCACTTTCTGGTTGGGGACCGACGATCAGGGCCGTGACATGCTTTCGGCAATTTTCTATGGCCTACGTATCAGTCTAAGCGTGGGAATTATCAGTACCGCCATTGCTTTAGCTATAGGATTGACCGCCGGGCTATCGGCAGCGTATTTCGGCCGTAGGACTCAAATGCTGATTATGCGTCTCGTGGATATACAGTTGTCTTTCCCCGCCATACTGGTGGCGCTTATTCTGATCGCTGCCTTGGGGCAGGGCACAGGCAAGGTGATAGCCGCGCTGGTCACTGTACAGTGGGCTTACTATGCCCGCACCGTACGTAGCGCGGCTTTGGTCGAAAGAAACAAAGAATACATGGAAGCGGCTCGTTGTCTGGCCTTGTCGCCGTGGCGCATTGTGGTTGGCCACCTGCTACCTAACTGTTTACCGCCCATGATTATTGTGGCTACTGTCCAAGTTGCTGGTGCCATTGCGCTGGAAGCCACATTGTCGTTCCTGGGGTTGGGTCTGCCCATTACCGAACCCTCTTTGGGGCTGCTGATTGCCAATGGTTATCAATACCTGTTGGCGGGCGACTACTGGATTAGCTTCTTTCCCGGCGTGGCACTGTTGCTGGCCATACTTAGCATCAACCTTGTCGCGGATCAGTTGCGTGATGTGTTGAATCCCAGGTTGCAGAAATGAACGCTCCCTTGTTAGACGTGACCGGCCTGCAGACCCGTTTTTATACAAAGGCTGGAGTGGTGAATGCGGTAGAAGATGTGTCCCTGACCTTACGTAAAGGCGAAATTCTGGGTTTGGTGGGCGAGTCTGGTTCTGGTAAGTCCATGACGGGTTATTCCTTGATGGGCTTAATAGATCCCCCCGGTAAGGTCGTGGGCGGAACCTTGATGTTTGCAGGTCGAGACTTGCGTACCCTGTCCGAGGAAGATATGCGCCAGTTGCGGGGCAACCGCATGGCCATGATATTCCAAGACCCTATGATGACGCTTAATCCTGTTTTGCGCATTGACGTCCAGATGATAGAGGCCATACAGGCACATGCATCGGTCAAACGTTCCGTTGCTTTGGAACGGGCCAGTGCAGCGCTGGCTAAGGTAGGCATCCCGTCGCCCGATGAACGCCTGCGCGCTTATCCGCACCAGTTCTCAGGTGGAATGCGACAGCGTGTCGCGATTGCCATTGCTTTGCTTAATCAGCCACAACTTATCATTGCAGACGAGCCTACCACCGCCTTGGACGTCACAATTCAAGGTCAGATACTTTATGAAATGCAGAACCTGACCCGGGAAACCGGGGCAGCGTTGATCTGGATTACTCATGATATTTCCGTGGTCGCCGGGCTGGCTGATCGTGTCTGCGTCATGTATGCCGGACGTATCGTTGAAGAAGGCAGCACAGAAGACGTACTGATGCGGTCTGCACATCCTTACACTCGCGGTCTGCTGGATTCTTTGCCGTCGCGCACCTCGCGCGGCAGCAAGCTCAAGCAAATTCCTGGCATGACGCCTTCGTTGTTGGACCTGCCGCAGGGCTGCCCATTTCGTACCCGTTGCGCCTATGCCAGCGCAGATTGCAGCGTTATGCCGCTGGCACGCCCCGTAAGCGCTAGTGACAGCCAGCATACAGTGCGTTGTCACCACCCTCTGAACTGAAAGGAACCTCTATGACTCAGGCGGCTGCGGCGCTGATCGAAGTAAAAGGAGCCTCTAAGCGTTTCGTCAAATCGCTTGATATCGCTGACAGACTGGTGAATCGGTTTGGCGGAAAAGCCTCCGAACAAGTGGTGCGTGCAGTCGATGGCGTTAATTTGGCCATTGCCTCTGGCGAAGTAGTAGGTCTAGTGGGCGAATCCGGCTGCGGCAAGTCAACACTAGGCAGATTGGTGTTGGGCCTGATGCCCATGACCGAGGGTGAGCGTTACTGGAAGGGCGTGCCTATTGCGAGCCTGGACGACATCGAGAAGCGTAAGTTGCAACTACGTATGCAAATGGTTTTTCAGGACCCTTATTCGTCCCTTAACCCGCGTTTGCGAGTTACCAATATCGTTGGCGAAGCGCCTGTTGCTCACGGCCTGGTGCCGCGCAAGCAACGTGATGAATACGTGAGCGAACAACTGAGCCGCGTTGGCTTGGACCCTGCATTAATGCGACGTTTCCCGCACCAGTTTTCCGGTGGTCAGCGAGCACGTATAGGTATAGCTCGGGCCCTGGCCGTAAATCCAGAGTTATTAGTTTGTGACGAGTCCGTGGCGGCATTGGATGTGTCTATCCAGGCCCAAGTCATCAACCTGTTCCTGGATCTACGCGCTCAGCTGAATCTGACCTATTTATTTATCAGCCATGACCTGGGCGTGGTCCAACACATCAGCGACCGTATTGTCATCATGTATTTGGGGCGGGTGGTTGAAACTGGTCCGGTGGATGATATATTTGCTCAGCCGAATCATCCGTATACCGTAGCGTTGCTGTCCGAAATGGGGCGGGCAACAGCCGAAAAGCGGGAATATATACCCATTAAAGGCGAAATCCCTTCCCCGCTTAATCCTCCGGCTGGGTGCTACTTTCATCCTCGATGTCCGCACGCCATGCCTATATGCCTTGAACAAGCGCCTGTTTTGAAGAGTATTGCCAGTGGCAGGCTATCTGCCTGTCACTTAAATGATATGGGGTAGGTGCGTATAGGCAGGTTGGTGGCGATAAGAGGGCCAGCGAACTAGCGCTTATTCAGTTTCACGTGCTCGCGGAAAAAACCCACCCCGAATACACGCGCAGGTATTGAGCGAATCAAGCGCCAGCGTAATAACCACTTAACCGCCGCAGGTAGTACTAAAGGCTGGCCATCGTCATGTAGACTCAGCACCGGGGCAATCAGTCGGCGTTGTAGCAAGACTTGTATCGTCTGGATGATTCGCGTGGGCAGTAAGCGACGCCGTTGCACCGCTGCTAACAGGGCCTCGTCAGGCAGGCCGGGGGCAAGCAATGCTGGCCCTAAAATGTTGGCAGTAGCAACGGCATCCTGTATTGCCAGATTAATCCCGACCCCGCCTATAGGTGACATAGCGTGCGCGGCATCTCCGATCAGTAGCAGGCCAGGCTGGTGCCAGTCAGGAAGTCTGTCTACACGGACCTCTAGCAATTTGACGTCATCCCATGAGGTCAGCGCTTCGACGTTGGTCGACAAGAAAGCCACGCGTCGCACAATTAGCCTATGCAAGTCGCTAATTGGGCGCGCCTGCCATTGCCCGGCTCCGCCTTTGGGAATGACTAGGGCTGCTTGCCAATAGTCGTTACGATTCAGTAAGACCAGCAAGCTTCCTTTGCCTGGGACGCCATAGGTGCCGTCTGGGTCACTGGCGTGTCGTGGCAGTCGAAACCACAGCACGTCCATAGGGGCGCCCAGATTCTTAGGCTGTAGTCCCGACGCCTGGCGCAAGAGTGAATGGCGACCATCGCAGCCGACCACCAAATCGGCATGGACATGTAATGGACCATGTGGCGTGTCAGCAATTACACCGCATACACGATTAGTATTCGAGTCGTGGACGAGATCTGTTACCTCAGAGCGCATAAGCAATCTGAAGTTTGGATAGGTCTGCGCCTCTTGCGCCAGTAGGTTCAATAGATCCCACTGAGGAACCAGCGCGATATACGGAAATGGTTTTAGCCCGCGAAAGTCGCCGATCGCATAGACGCCATCGGCAAAAAGCCCCTCGATTTTATCTGCTCTATGCTGTGGCAAGGCATCGAAACGTTGTTTCAGTCCCAGTTCAGACAGTATTTCCAGCGTTGCTGGATGTACTGTATCGCCTCGGAAATCACGTAGAAAATCGCCGTGTTTTTCTAACACAATAACGTCCACCCCTGCTCGTGCAAGTTGCAAACCGAGCATCATGCCTGCAGGACCGCCGCCAACTACGCAGCAACGGGTGTTAAGGGCGCGCTGAGTGTTTTCCATGATTTAGTGTGCAACGGCTGGGGTGGCGCGTCAATAGTTGCAGAAACAAAAAAAGCCGCATTATGCGGCTTTTTTTGTGTTGGACCTTGGCCCTACACCGCAGCTTGTATTTCTGCTTCCTCGGTTTGGATGATGCCGCCAGGTTGAAGGCGTTCTATTACCTCATCAACGCTAAGCACATCACCGAAGAACAGCATCCAGTTGTTTAAAGAGTTGACGTGTTCATCGGGCGTAACAGCCGATAGCGCATCATCGACCATGATGGTGGCGTAATCCATCATCATGGCGTCGCGCGCGGTTGACTCGCAACAGACGTTGGTCACCGTGCCGCCAATAAGGACTGTAGTGATGCCTTTCGCTTTAAGCACGTCATCCAGGCTTGATGAGCCAGGTGACAGAGCGCTATAACAGCGCTTGATGACCTGCTGGTCTTGCGGGTCAACGTCCAGTTCGGGCGGCATGCGAAAGCCGTCATGATTGGGGCTAAGTTCGGTCAGTCGCCGTGCACTGCGTTCAGGCGTGAGCATATGGTTATGGTGGTGCGACCAGAATTGGTCGGCGCCGTCTGAACTGGTTTTTATCCAAACCACGTGGCCACCGGCCTGGCGCAAGGCTTGCGCCAGTTTGTTGACTGCGCCGAACGTCGCCCGCGCGGGGGCGCACTCACCTTGGAAGCCTGGCTGCGTGTAGTAGTTTTGCAGGTCAATAATGACGAAAGCCGTCTTGCTGGGGTCAAACTCGGGATAGGGGTGTAAGCACCCCTGGCGTGCTACGACCCGATCAATAACCCATTGAGGAAAATCCATTTCAGCTCCTTAAGCGTAACGGCGGGAAGTGACTGCTTCCAGGCGTGCAACAGCCAAATACATCAAGCCGGACAAGACGGCCAGGATAGCGATGGCGGTCATGACGATGTTCAGTTTGAATACCTGGCTGCCATTGATGATTAAAAATCCTAGGCCTTCGCTGGCTGATTGAAACTCGCCAACAATAACACCGACCAGTGCAAGTCCGATATTCATCTTCAAGGCTGCCAGCAAGGTGGGCACGCTGCCGGGAAGCACCACCATATTAAGGATCTGCCAACGCGAGGCTCCCAGGGTAAGGGCCAGCTTGATTTTGTTGGGATCGATACCGCGAAAGCCTTCATAGGCCACCATTATGGTGATAAAGACCGAAATGGCGACAGCCATGCCATACACAGAATATTCCGAACCCAGCCAAATGTAGAAGATGGGGACAAAGGCGATTTTTGGCATGGCGTTGGCTATGACCAGAAAGGGGTCTAGTACCCTGTTGGCAAAATCCGACCACCATAATGCGGCAGCTACAGCCACGCCCATAATCATGCTGATAATAAAGCCGATGATAGTGGCTTTGAAGGTAGCCCAGGTGTGCAGCATAAGATTGCCGTTTTGCAGCAGATCAAGAAAGGTGGGCCATAGTGCGCTGGGGTAGCTGGTTAGCATGGGATTGACCATTTTGGTCTTGGCCATAAATTCCCACAGACCCAAAAATATCACCAATAGCATGATGCGGCTTAGCGAAATCATGTTTTGCCGACGGCTTTGTTTTTTCAAATAGGCAACATAGGCTGGGCTGGGGCCTTTGTTGGCCTGGGCGGCCGACGCGTGATCGGCGACTTGGGTTTGGACCGATGTATTATTCAGAGACATAGCAGGGTTTAGTTCCATAGTGTTGCTCCAGGGTTAGCCTTCTACGTGCACGTCAAGCTCGTCCCACAACATGTTGAAGTAGGTGTTGAATTCAGGTAAAGAACGTGCCTCGAACGGAGTGGGGTGCCCAGCGCCGTGACTAGGGAACTTCATCAGATACTGCGATTTGATGCGGCCTGGACGGCGGGACAGAACGATGACGCGGTCGGTCATGGCAATGGCTTCGCCAATATCATGCGTGACCAGCACCACTGACTTGCCTTCGCTGCGAAGCACATCGACGACTTCGTCGGCGATGGCTAGGCGAGTTTGCGAGTCCAGGGCGGAAAATGGTTCATCTAGCAAGACGACGTCTGGATCGGTCACCAAGGTACGGGCCAGGGCAACGCGCTGGCGCATGCCGCCCGACAAGGCCCTAGGGTAGTGATCTTGGAAGTCGCCCATGCCACACTTTTCAAGCAAGTAGATGGCACGTTCCCGTGCCTGCTTCATGTCACGTTTCTGGATCTCGGCGCCTAACAGTGTGTTATCGAGTATGGTGCGCCATTCAAACAGATAGTCCTGCTGCAGCATGTAGCCTATACGCGGCGATGGCGCCGTGACAGCCTTGCCGTCGACTTTAATACTGCCTTGGGATGGACGAAGAATGCCGGCCATAATCGACAGCAGCGTGCTTTTCCCACAGCCGGATTGTCCGATGATACTGACGAATTCACCTGCGCCGATATCCAGCGAGATGTTGTCCAGCGCCTGTGTTTCCCCTTGCTTGGTGAAATAGTGCAACGAGACATTGTCGATCTCGATACGTGCCCGTATGGCGGCTGCGTGGCTGGGGGCCGAGGCTCTTTCCAGAACTTGTGTGGTCATTGTTATTTGGCCTCGGTTGCAAAATTGGTTAGGACTACTTGTTCGTAGGGCACACGGTCTTTTGACTCAAGCAGCCCGCTGGCAATTAGCATATCTTGCAACGCCTCGATGGCGGCTGGTTCGACCATGGGGGTTTTCTTCCATAGGTCGTATTGGCGATAGCGCTCTATTGTTGTCACCAACTCGTCTTGCGTGATGCCGGGAAAGTAGGAACTGATCTGCTTGGCCAAGTCGCTGGGCGGTGCATCGGCTACGTATTTCTGTGCGCGGTAAATGGCGTTGGTCCACGCTTGCGCGACCTTGGGGTTTTTCTCCAAGTAGGCGTCGGTGGCTGTAAAAGCGGTAAAGTCCACTTGGCCGACTTCCTGACCCACAGAGGCGACGATCTGCCCATGGCCGTCTTTCTGAAGATTGCTTGCTTCAGGCTCTAGAAAGATGGCAAAGTCGCTTTGTCCGGCCATCCAGGCACCCGCACGCGCGGCTGCACCAATGTTACTGACCATGGTTAGGTCGCGTTTCGGATCTAAATTGTTTTTTCGTATGGCCGATTCCAGAAACACATCTGGATTAGAGCCAGGCCGGAACGACATGACCTTTTTACCTTTGACCATATCCCAAGTGAATTTCTCTATGGGTTGGCGAGACAGTAGCAGGAACCCATCGGTAGCCGTCAGGCCGGCGAACACTTTGGGTTTTACTGGCGATTCGCTGTTGGCGACATAAATCGACGCTTCCGGTCCAATCAACACAATGTCGGCGCTGCCCGATAGCAGTGCGGCCATGCCTTTATCTGTACCCTGGGATGTTTTCATGCTGACATCCAGGCCGACATCCTTGAAGTAGTTCTGATTCAAGGCGACATACATCGGCATATAAAGGACGGATCTGACAACCTCTTCGTAGCGTACCTTGGTAGGGGCAGTGTCGGCGATGGCTTGGGTGCTGATTAGGGCAGCTGTGGACGCAATCAATAGCTTGCGCAAGACGGAGGAAGAACTGGTAGAGAAATAAAGCATTGGTTGGTTTCCTTATTAAGGTGGTCCTGGAGTACTACAATGCGTTGTGTTTTCGTATACAGTATTCTTTATTACAAGATGTGAAAAATAGCATGGATGGCCCAGTTTAAGAATCCGGGGTTATCCCTAGGGTTTTACGTGTATTGAGCGTGACGACGCGTGTTGGTGGTCGGTCGTCAGGGATTGCCTAGCGGCGCGACGTGCTCAGGCGAGCAGGTCGGCGTGGCTGAAGGGGTGGGGTACAGCGGTTTTGTGGGAGGGCGAGACGTTAGGGCGTCTTGCGGGTGTCGACATACGCCTTGGCGGCGTTATGGACGTGTTGCGTGGCCAGCAGGCTAGCCAGATCGCCGTTACCGGCGATCACAGCGCTTAGGATTTGCGCATGTTCTTCCCAGTTCTGTTTGATCCGATGCATATTGCTGGGCGCAAAAAGAAGGGCAGTACGGTCGCGTAATGAGCGCATGAGCTCGGTCAGCACAATATTGCCAGCGATAATCGCCAGCGTTTCATGAAACTGGATATTCAGGGCGAACAGTTTTTCAGTGCTTTGAGTGTTAATGGCCTGTGCGCCTTCGGCGAGTATCTTTTGCAGGTTAGCGATGGTGTTGTCGTCGCGTCGCTGTGCTGCCAGCTTGGCGTTCAGGCCTTCAAGCGTTGCGCGGACTTCGACCATGTCATAGGCGATTTCGTCGGACAAGATAGATACATAGGCACCGCGTCGGGGCTCGATGGTGACCAGGCCTTCGGCAGCCAGCGCACGCAGGGCTTCGCGCACAGGTACGCGGGAAACGGCCATATCGGTTGACAGCTTGCCTTCGACTAGTCGGTCGCCTGGCTTGAATTCCCCGCTAAGGATACGTTCCCGTAACTTATCGGCAATGACCGCAAATAATGAGGAGTGCTGATTACCTATTTTCAACGACGCTGGGTCAGTCTTGGCGGCAGGCAGTCCGGCGGTAATAGCAGGCAATTTCATTAAGCCGAGTGTAAAAGTGATGGACGGAGCTTCCATTATATGATCTTTTGGTTACGGTTAGATAAACGCTTGCCGGTTCGGCAGGCCAGGGCCTTATAGGGTCTTCAATATCAGGCCCACAGCGCTGGTGGCGCAAAACGTCAACAGTAGCTTCCTGATTGCTGCCGGGCTGACTTTCTGATGTATTTGGCTGGACAGTGAAAAGCCCAGAAACATGAAGGGTGCAAGGGTCACGCTTAGCAAGAGCTGCTCTAGGGTGTAGTGTCCGGTAAAGGACAGCATGATCAATGAAAAAGCCGAGCCGCAAAATAGGGTAACGCCCAGCGTTGCGCGCAGATTGGGCGGCGGGGTGTGCTGTAGCGCGATGACCAGCGGCGGCGAGCCTACCGAGGTCAGCGTGCCCATGATGCCCGAAACTATTCCTGCCAGCGTGATGTTTCTAGGAGTAGTGGCGATGCGTAGGCCAGCCACGCTTAGGACGACAGCAATAAGAATAAGGGCAGCAAACAGCAGGTTCACGGATTTGTGCGCCAGCTGAGCCAAGACAAAGACAGCGATTAACGTGCCGATGGCGCGCCCAGCCAGAGCTGCGCCGGCCGTTGGCCAAAGGGTATCGTGGCGCTCGCGTAATGCGGTGAGCAAGGACACGAACCCGCCTAGCGTCAACAGAGTGCCGGGCACCATTTGTGGAAAAAATATCGCGGCTATCGGTGCGGCAAACATGGCAAACCCGACTCCGCCCAGGCCCTGCATGAAGGCTGCAAAAAATATCAGCACGGCCATCATGGCGTATAGCCATGGGTCGGAAAACATAACGAGTTGATGCATGGTTGACTAATCCGGACGCTATAAACGGTATACGATATTCTATTTTGTTGGGAATCGAAAGGACTGGACACAGTCTGATGAGGATTTGCGGGAATACCCTAGAGGTTTTGCCTGTTATCGGCAGTTTTTTATTATCGTAATCCCTTATAAGCTGTTTTTTCTTCAACTATCAAATCATTTTTGAAATACAGTATACCGTTCGCGGCGCTTAGGATGCCGTGTCGATCAATTTCAGGAACGTCACTGTTCGCTGTTAATTATTATCAACGTCCCGGTATCAGCTGCAAGGCGGCAAGGTATCAACGACATATTAGCGATCAGTTAGGGGGAAAACCACATGCCAACAGATGTCATGCTCAATGTGTCACATTGGGTTTATTTAGCCAGTGTAGTCGTCATTATCATTACGATGATCATGCGGGCCAACGTTGTCGTGCCTTCGGTGATAGGCACATTCCTGGTGGTTTTTGCCATCACTGGAAGTCCAGTCAGCGGTTTGATCGGGATTTTTTCGGCCAGCTTTGTCGCCGCTAAGGAGTTGTTCAATATTTTCCTGGTCATTACGTTTATGACCGCACTGCTTAATTCGCTGAAGGTGCTTGAGGCCGATGTCAGAATGGTCGAGCCGTTTCGCAAAGTCATGAAGGGCGGGCCTGCCTCGTTTTTGGTGATTGCGATATGTACGTACACCATTTCGTTGTTCTTTTGGCCAACGCCTGCCGTTCCCCTCGTTTCGGCCATCTTGCTTCCCGCAGCAATTGCAGCAGGCTTGCCACCCCTGGTCGGTGCGATGGTTATCGCCATTGCAGGTCAGGGCATGGCCTTGTCGTCTGATTACGTGATTGGCGTTGCCCCTGGCATCAGTGCCAAAGCAGCAGGGGTCGCCGTTAGTGTTATTGACGTGGGTAACCGCGCGCTGGTGCTGTCGATTATTACTGGCGTCGTGGCTCTGTTGATTACCTATATAGTCACGCGCAGGCATTTTGTTGCACCCAATGCCGCTTTGCTGACGGCCTGGCAGAATACCGCCCAAGACAGTACGCTGACGCAAGTCGAGTCCTCTGGTAGTTTCGATAAGGCTGAAATTGCACGCGGTACGACACATGAGCTGGTGACGGACGAGCCAATTGAGGTCGGCATGACCGCTAAGGAACGGACCCGCATCAAATGGTCGAAATTGTTTGCTGTGGTCACACCGCTGGCATTTTTGGGCGTAATCATGATTATGGTTTTGCCAAGCATATTCCCCAGTCTGCCCGCCTTGCGTGGCGGCGATGCAGCCGGGTTGGTTGGCGGGGTGGCATTTGTACTAATGATGCTGGCGGCGCTGGCTACCGATGGCCCCCGTAAGATGCTGGACACCTGTCCCGATCACTTAACCGATGGTTTTGTGTTTGCGTTTAAGGCCATGGGTTCGGTACTGCCCATTGCTGGTTTCTTTTTCCTGGGCGCCAATGAAGTCGCGGCAATGATACTGGGGGTTCCGACCGACCAAGCTCCAGGCTTGTTGTTTGAAATCATTTCTGCAGGCCAACACCTTATTCCTGATAACCATTTCATGGTGGCCTTTGGTGTATTGCTGGTCGGTATGATTTCCGGTATTGACGGGTCAGGGTTTTCCGGGCTTCCGTTAACAGGTACGTTGTCAGGAGCCTTGGGTCCGGTGGTTGGCATTGAGCCCGCTACCTTGGCGGCTATTGGTCAGATGGGCGCTATATGGACTGGTGGTGGAACCTTGATCGCCTGGTCGTCGTTGATTGCCGTGGCGGGGTTTGCGCGTGTGCATGTGCTTGATTTGGTCAGGGCCTTGATGCCGCCCGTGTTGATAGGCTTATTTATCTCCACTATCTGCGCGATTGTAATTTTCGGGTAAGGCAATAATGGGCAAACAAGCATTCGGGCGTGTCAGTATGATCGCCACAGGCAATCCTTTGGCGGCATCTGCGGCCCAGAAAATGCTGGATCTGGGCGGCAGCGCTATCGATGCAGCCATTGCTGCCGACGCGGTGTTAGGGGTTGTTGAGCCCATGGCCACCAGCATTGGCGGCGACTTGCTGGCGATGTTGGTTCACCCGGATGGCAGCGTCCTAAGCTATAACGGTACGGGCCGCGCGCCGTTGGGGTTGTCGGCTGACGACGTCGCTCGCCTGCCTAATCAAAAAATACCTGAGCGTCATCCGCTTTCTGTGACCACTCCAGGCGCCGTACGTGGGTGGCACGATTTGCATAGCCGTTATGGACGGCTGGATTGGCGCTTGTTGTTTGACGACGCAATACAGCTGGCGCGCGACGGTTTCGCCGTCGCCCCCATAGTGGCGCATGAATGGCAAATATTTGACCATGTCTTGCACAACGATGCGTACTGTGCGCAGCTGTACAGAGCAGGCCATAGTCCGCGCGCCGGCGAGCAGTTTGTCAATACGGACCTGGCGCGTGTGCTAGAAGGGATAGCCGCAGAAGGTTATCAGTCCTTCTATAGCGGCGCGGTCGCCCATGCGGCGGCGCAGGCGGTACAGGCGCATGGCGGCGTGTTGGCGACAGCAGATTTTGAGCAGCATACGGGTGATTTTCGCCCGGCGTTATCTACGCCGTTTTGTGGTGCTGTGGTGCATCAGTGTCCGCCCAACACACATGGGGTCGCTGTTCTAGATGCCTTGCAAGAGATGCAGACACACGACTTTGAACCAGGCAGTCCGCAGGCCGCGGTGCAATTAGTCAATGCCACTGCCAGTGCTATGAGGCGGGCTAGTGAAACCGTGGCTGATCCGGCGGGTAATACCGTATGTACCGTGATTGTCGATGCCGATGGGCTGGCAATTACGCTTATGTCCAGTACCTTCAAGCGCTTTGGCTCAGGCATAGCGGTGCCGGGCGGTGGTTTTGTGCTGCAAAACCGAGGTTTTGGCTTTGCAGCCCCTGGGCATATCAATGGCGCCGCGCCAGGCAAACGGCCCTACCATACCGTGGTACCTGGAGCCACAACCCGGAACGGCAAGTTTCTGCTTGGCATGGGGGTCGTTGGGGGGCTTATGCAGCCCCAGGGCCAGCTTCAAATTCTGACTCGTGTTCTTGCCGGTAAGGAAGAACTGCAGGCGGCTGTCAACGCGCCCCGGTGGCGGCTCGAGGCCGGTAACACCTTGGCTATCGAGGCTGGCATGCCCGCTTCAGTCGAAGCGGCCTTGCGGGCAGCAGGGTATAGCGAGCCGGCTGTAAACGTGGGTGAACTGGGGGGGCGTAGCGATTTCGGCGGTGCCCAAGTAGTTCTTAGGGCCGACGATGGTGGCTTGGTGGGCGCTTCAGACCCACGCAAAGACGGCATTTCGCTAGGAAAATAATTATTGTTGCAGATAGCAGTCCAACTCTAGGGATATCCCTAGTTTTGCGACTTAGTAGATAGTATACAATATTCACATAAGCTTGATTCAGACTAATGTGCCGCTTGGCACTGCCCCGCACCAGCAGGTGCTTTTAACAAAGGATAGACCATGGCCGAATTAATGAACCGCGACGATTTCCGTACCGCACTCGAAAATGCTATCAAAGGCAAGACAGCGAATAAATCGCCTTTCAGCATTGCCTGGGCAACTGGTAAATTAAGCCGCGAACACCTGGCTCGCTGGGCTGAAAATCACTACCATTATGTAGGCCCATTTGCCGACTACTTGGGCTACCTTTATGCCCGTACGCCAGCCGCATTTGTTGAAGCAAAAGACTTCCTGCTGGCTAATATGTATGAAGAAGAAATCGGTGGCGATCGCCACACCGATCTGCTTATCCGTTTTGCCGAAGCCTGCGGTACCACACGCGAACGCGTGGTCAACCCAGATAATATGTCGCCTACTACCCGCGCCTTGCAGTCATGGTGCTATGCCGTAGCGATGCGCGAAGATCCCGTTGTGGCCGTTGCCGGCTTGGTAGTGGGTCTGGAATCGCAAGTGCCTTCCATTTATCGCAAACAAACGCCGACGCTACGCGACACTTATGGCTTCACTGACGAAGAAGTCGAGTTTTTCGACCTGCATATTGTGTCGGACGAAATCCACGGCGAACGTGGTTACCAGATCGTGCTGGAGCATGCCGATACCGTAGAGTTGCAGCAACGTTGCCTGAAGATTTGCGAAATTGGGGCTGAAATGCGTCTGTTGTACACAACCGCCTTGTATACCGATTACGTGCAGTCCGAAATTGCGCTGGAAGAACTGGAAGTAGCGGCCTAAGCCACTGCTGCATATTACGGCCAATCGGCTTGTGATCAGGGATCGGCGACTGCAATTGCAGCCGCCGACTAAAGGATTGTTGGTTGATTGGCAGCCTTATCGGCAGGTGTTCAGGGAACAATAAAGTGCAAGATTTAAAGAATCAGGTATTTCAAAATTACATTGGCGGCGCCTGGGTTTCCAGCGCATCTGGCAATACATACAAAAACATCAGTCCGGCTGATACGCGTGATATCGTCGGCAACTTTCAAGCCAGCGATGCCAGCGACGCCGCAGCGGCAGTTGCCGCAGCGCAGGCCGCATTTGTTGGCTGGAAAAATACCCCTATTGCTAAACGGGCGCAAATCCTGTTTTCGGCGGCTGACTATCTGGAACAGAATGCAGATCAAATTGCCGAAGAGCTGACTCGCGAAGAAGGCAAAGGCCTGGATCTTAGTAAGGGCGAAGTGATTCGGTCGGCGCAGACCCTGCGTTTTTACGCAGTGGAAGGCCAGACATTTACCGGCGAAACCTTTCCCCAGGACGACAATGACATGATTGTCTACACTCAGCGCGAACCGCTGGGCGTTGTTACTGTTATTTCGCCATGGAACTTCCCCGTTTCCATACCGGCGCGAAAAATTGCTCCGGCTTTGATTGCTGGCAATACCGTAGTCTTCAAGCCATCAACCGATACGCCGCTAAGCGGATACCGTCTGGCCGAGGCCTTTGTGAAGGCTGGCATACCGGCAGGCGTGCTTAACTTCATTACCGGCCGCGCATCGGCGGTAGGCAAAACCATTACCGAATCCCCTGAAGTCAGGGCGATCTCCTTCACTGGATCAACAGCGGCAGGTGAACATATTCATCGTGCTGTCGGCATGACAACACGCACGCAAATGGAGCTGGGCGGCAAGAACCCCTTGATCGTTCTGGCGGACGCCGATCTGGACAAGGCGGTTGATTTGGCTGTAAAGGGCGGGTTTTCGCTTAGCGGCCAGGCATGTACCGGCACCAGTCGGGTATTGGTCGAGTCTGCGGTAAAGGCGGCTTTCACCGAAAAGCTGATCGCCAAGGTCAAAGCTTTGAAAATCGGCAACGGTATGCAAATCGGGTTCGATCTGGGCCCCCTGGCTACACAGGGCCAGATGGAAAATGTGCTGGCTTATATTGCCATCGGAAAAGACGAAGCTACCCACTTGATCGGTGGTGACCGTCTAGAGGACGGCGAATTCGAGCACGGATATTACGTGACTCCGGCTGTGTTTACCGACGTTACGCAGGATATGCGGATCGCCAAAGAGGAAATCTTTGGACCGGTGCTGGCAATTATAGAAGTCAAAGATTACGACGATGCCATAGTCAAGGCCAATGACACGGAATATGGTCTTTCGGCAGCTATTGCCACCAAAAACGCTGTCTATGCCCACCGTTTTGCGCAAGATATCCAGTCCGGTACGGTCAAGATCAATCGTACAACAACTGGCAACTTGATGAATGCGCCGTTTGGTGGCCTGAAGCGATCAAGCACTTCGACGTTTCGTGAGTCGGGCCGTGTTGGCCTGGAGTTCTATACCCAGATCAAAACAGTCTATCGCGCGGGCTAACCAGCTTAGCTTCGGATTTATTTTTAAAGTATTAAAGGATTTGCAATGAAAAAGATTTTACGTCTGGAAGTGGAAGAAGCCCGTTTGATGGTGGCTGCCGCAGTCAAGAAGTCCAAAGAAATCAACGTGCTGGAAACTGTCTGCGTAGTTGATGAAGGTGGCTTCCCGATTCTTCTGGAGCGTATGGACGGTGCCCGGATCACCGGCCCGCAAATCGCTTGGAACAAGGCCTTTACGGCCGCCGGCCATAAGCGTTCCACCCATCTGTTCACCACGGCGCCTAACGGCCCAGCCTTGCCAGGCAATGAAGCCTTTGGCATACAGCTCAGTTTCGAAGGCAAGTTTGCAGCTTTCGTGGGTGGGTTCCCGATTGTGGTCGACGATGAAGTCATCGGCGGTATCGGCCTGAGCGGCGGCAACGGAGAGCAGGACACCAAGGCTGCACTGGCTGGTCTGCAGGCTCTGGCTGACGCCTTGGCCGACAAGGGTATGAAAGTCCTGGTGCAAGCAGATATCAAGAAGTAAAACTTAGGGTGAAAAGGGGCGCATTCAGTAGTTATGCGCCCTTTTTTTTCCGCAAAAAACTGTCGGAGTGAAGGTATGTCTTATCGTGTTCATGTTTTGGGAACTGACGAGGCCTTCGAGGTCAATGAAGATGAGTCTATTCTGGACGGGGCATTGCGTGCCAACGTCAAGATGGCGCATGAGTGCCAGTTTGGCGGTTGCGGCACATGCCGAATAAAGCTAGAAGCCGGGTCAGTGCGCTACGACGAGTTTCCGATGGCGCTTACCGAAGAAGAGGCGGCCCAGGGTTATGCGTTGGCCTGTCAAGCCCGACCGGTTTCAGACGTTACGCTTAGCGCAGCGAAAAAAGGCCCGACATTTGCCGAACCATTGCGTGTGGGCGCTAGGTTAAGCGCTGTTCAACCGTTGTCGGCCGACATTGTTCATTTGACGCTAGAGCTCCCAGCCGATACGCCGCTGGACTACCGTCCAGGGCAATACATGAATATTTTGCTGGATGATGGTACATCGCGCAGTTTTTCCATGGCCTCTTCGGCAGTCAACGGAAATTTAGTTGATTTTCACGTACGCCAGATACCCGGTGGTCACTTCACCCAGCAGCTGTTAACGGCCTTGCCAGCAGGGTCGGCTCTGAATATTGAAATGCCGCTAGGTACGTTTTGTTATCACGAAGACGACTGGCGCCCTCTGGTGATGGTAGCTAACGGCACTGGATTGGCGCCCATCAAAGCCATACTGGAATCGCTACTGGACAATGATGATTGCCCGCCAGTGTCTTTGTATTGGGGCATGCGCACCGAGGAAGAGCTTTACTTGCGCGACGAAATCGAATCCTGGAAAAATCGTCTGTACGAATTCAACTTTGTGCCGGTGCTGTCAAAAGGCGGACCGCAGTGGCAAGGCCGCCGCGGTCATGTGCAGCAGGCGGTGGCTCAAGATTTCAATGACTTGTCTGAGCACGCCATTTACCTTTGTGGCTCGCCAAACATGATTGGCGATGCCAAGTCGCTATTCGCCCAGCATGGCGCCGACCTGGACTATATGTATGCCGACAGCTTCACGTTTCAGTACCAGACTGAAGCGGCTGCGTAAGACTAGTTATGCGCCAATGTATACAGCAGTTCAGTGGTGGTGACACACCGTATGTGACGTCTTGTGCGTACGAGCTTTGTCTGTATGCGACTTACGAGCAAACAGCTTGGAAAATGAAAATGGAAACAAAGGGATCGTGCGACGCAGTTCTGCGCGATTTTCGAAATGCTTAAGCAACTGCTCACCGACGGGGGCGCTTAAATAACGAGCTAAATCCTTATTCATGGTTTACACCTATTGTATTTGTTGACGAATTTAAGTATACCGTTTTTCGCCTTACGGATCAAGGGCTTCGGTGGCTTACGTCTGCCTATCTCACCTCAAGGGTTACAGGCACCGTTCTGCAGCCTCTTTAAAGTTGCACTCTATTCATGTCCGTCATCACGCGTTTGCTGCCCGACCGTTTCGTTCTATATCTGTTAATTGCAGTGGGCTTAGCCAGCCTTTTGCCCGCGCAGGGACTCGTCCTTCATGGTTTAGGATGGGCGACTAACATTGCCATTGCCTTGCTTTTTTTCCTGCATGGGGCACGTCTTTCAAGCCAGGCCATCGTCGCGGGAGTCACGCACTGGCGCTTGCATCTGACCATCTTCAGCACGACATTTTTGGTGTTTCCGCTTTTGGGGCTGGCGTTGCGGCCCGTGCTGGAACCCTTGGTCGGCGCGCAGCTTTACACGGGTGTGCTCTTTTTGTGCTGTCTGCCCGCCACGGTTCAGTCCGCCATTGCGCTGACCTCGATTGCGCGGGGCAACTTGCCCGCTGCTGTGTGCAGCGCGGCATCGTCAAGCTTGCTGGGCATCTTTATAACGCCACTTTTGGTGGGATTGGTGATTGCCAGTTCCGCCACAGCACCGATTTCTTATGATGTGATCGGCAAGATAATGCTGCAGTTGCTGCTGCCGTTTGTGCTTGGGCAATTTGCCCGGCGCTGGATAGGGGCGTGGGTCACCCGGCACAAGGCAATACTTAAGTTTGTCGATCAGGGCTCTATCATATTGGTGGTATATGTTGCCTTTTCGCAGGCCATCAATGAAGGTCTGTGGTCCTCTACCTCGTTGACGGCCATACTTGGCCTGGTAGTTTGCAGCCTGGTTGTTCTGTTGCTGATCCTGCTGTGGTCGGTGCTGGTCGGCAAAGTCATGAAGTTCGACAAGGCGGATCAGATCACTGCGCTTTTTTGCGGCTCCAAGAAAAGCCTGGCAACTGGCGTACCCATGGCGCAAGTCATTTTTGCAGGTGGGGGCGTGGGCATGGTGGTTTTACCGTTAATGATATTTCACCAAATTCAACTCATGCTTTGTTCGGTGCTGGCATCCCGGTTTGCGCGTCGGACGGACTGACGATTCGCGTCAAAAGAGCGCGCCTTTAGGGCGCTCTCTGGGTATATTCCCTTAGAGACATCATATGTAGATAGTATACAATCTACATATGTATCGATAAGAGTGCCCAGACATTCATTCATCGATGTGGTGATAGCCCCAGTGGGGAGCCGTTATTTACTGATTTATGTAGCGAGTCATTTTTATGCCAATTGTCGTTTTTCATCAGGCTGGCCAGAAGTTCACGGGAGAAGTGAAAGACAACACCAATCTCGTAGTACGGGCAGGCATCAAACAGTTCCCTTTTCCGCACTTGAAGTACGAGTGCGGCATGGGCAAGTGCGCCAAGTGCGCATGTCGCATTATTGCCGGCGCTGAAAACCTTCCCCCAGTGAATTGGAAGGAAAAGAAACAACTGGGCGAGCGCATCGACGAAGGCTATCGCCTGGCGTGCCAGCTATGGCTGACACATGATATTGAACTGACGCAGGATGTGGGCTGATTGCGCAAGCTTACTTTCGCCAGATACGGACGAGGTTATTTATGTACGTGATATTAACGAGCAAACCAGGAAAATTTCATACAGAACTGGCAGCCGCGCTAAGCGTTGTCGAGTCTTATGAATACCACTTTTACGGCAAAATCAAAGCGGTTTTTCAGATAGCCATCTTGGACGGTGAAACGAAAGTGCGGGTGGTTGAAGACGAGCCACCGTATGTCGTCAACGATGTGCCATCCAAATTTCTGGAAAAATTTGCCTCGCTCGAGGATGCCCGCAAGGAACTCAACTATTTAACATCATTTGGAAGCATGGACGCCTCGTTGGTGCCATGCTCGAATGCACAAGTAGCAGGATAGTGTCACTTATGGTTCAGATTACTTTTATCAGCAACGGCGGGTTGGCTGTCACTGCACCCGAAAACAGCAATCTGTTGCGTGTGTCGCTTAGGGAAAAAGGCGGTATTCCATTCAAATGCGGCGGCGGTCTTTGTGGCACTTGTAAATGTCGTATCGAAGAGGGGGTGGAAAATACCGATGCCATCAAGCCGAAGGAGCGTAAGCACTTGAAGCCCGAAGACTTTGACAATGGCTATCGCATGGCCTGCCAAACCTTCGTCAATGGCGACATCAAGGTTTCCTGGTAGCTTGGCTGCATAACGACGCGCTTGCCAAGGCCAAGACGGTGGTGATGGAATGGCGCGAGCAATCACTGCTTGTCGGGCCATGCCTACCGTTTGATCGCCGCAGAAAAAGGGCTTCCTATCCCGTGATTATTGTTGACGCGGCTTTTGGTTCAACAGCCGAGTCAACAGCGTGGCTACCAGCTCCGTTGTGCGTGTTCCCTTATCAGTGCGAGGATTAAGCTCTACAACATCCACGGACCCCAAGCCCGCGCAGGCGGCTAGCCTATCGATGCAGTACAGGGATTGCGCTAGCGTTGGGCCCTGTGCTGCTGGGGTGCCTACGCCCGGCGCCAGTAATGGGTCCAGAAAGTCGACATCAAAACTGACGTGTAGGTGGGTATTGGCGTCTATTCCAGCCAACGCCAGCTCCATCACTTTTGCTATTCCCTGCGCCCGAATGTCTGCCATGCTGTAGATCTTCAGGCCTCTGGCCAGAATACGCAGGGCTTCTGTGGCATCGACGCTACGCACACCTAATTGGGTGACTTGATCGGGCGTAAGCGCCGGGCTCACGCCTGCCAGAGTGGTTAGCCCTTGTGGCCCTTCGCCGCATAAGCAGGCGACCGGCATACCGTGAATATTGCCGCTGGGACTGGAGGCGGCAGTGTTGAAGTCGGCATGTGCATCCAGCCAGATTACCCGCAATGCCTTACCCTGTTGCCGACAATAGCGGGCAACGGCGCTAATTGAGCCTATAGCTAAGCTATGATCGCCGCCCAGCAGCACGGGCAGGCGATCTTGTTGCAGCTCAGCCAGTACGGCGTCATGTACGGTTTGGTTCCACGCTATGACTTGATTCAAATGGTGTAGCGGCGGCCCTACTTGGGCTTGATCTAGGTCCGGTGGTCTATCGGGACCTTGCAGGTCGCCCCTATCAACCACGTTTACGCCAGCTTGCGCCAACCGGCTAGCTAGGCCAGCTAGCCGCAAGGCATGTGGCGCCAAGGCGCTACCTTGAACACCAGCACCAACATCGGTTGGCGCCCCCAGTAACGTGACGCCGGTGTGGTGGACCAAGGGGAGGGGCGTGGTCATGTGAATGCACCCGTTGCTAGTACGGCGGCCGGTGCGGCCAAGTCCATCGCTGCACCGAATAAATTCTTGGGGTCTGGCAGTGTAGGGATCAAGTTCAGGGTGTCACTATCGGTAGCTGCAACCAGGTCGTACAGGTAGCGCAGCGTCGAGTAGTCCTCCAGGGCGAATCCGACTGAGTCGAAGATGGTAACCTCGTCGGGGCTGGTTCTACCCGCCTTGGAATGGGACAGAACCTCCCAGAACTCGGTAACAGGGAAGTCGTCAGGCAGGCGTTGTATTTCCCCTTCTATACGGCTTTGTTTTGCGTATTCGACGAACACCTTGCCTTCTAGCAATATCTGGCTGTGTAGCTCTGTTTTGCCCGGACAATCACCGCCTACGGCGTTGATGTGCACGCCTGGAACGATCAGGTCGGGTGTCAAGACGGTGGCAAAGGTTTTGTCGGCGGTGATGGTAGTGACAATATCTGCGCCCTGGACAGCCTGGGCGACTGATGATGGGGCTGTAATGCTAATGTCGGCGTAGTGCTCAAGATTGTGGATCAGGCGTTGGGTCGCTGCGCTGTCAATGTCGTAGGCGAGGAACTCCCGGATTCCCAGAAGTTTGTAGAATCCCAATACCTGGAATTCGCTTTGGGCGCCGTTGCCTATGATGGCCATGGATTGCGAGTTCGGCCTGGCCAGCGTACGGGCTGCCAGCGCCGACATGGCGGCAGTGCGCAGCGCAGTAGCTATGGTCATTTCGCTTAGCAGCAAGGGATAGCCTGTGGCCACATCGGCCAGTACGCCAAATGCCATGACCGTGAGTTTGCCCTGGCGTGTATTTGCAGGGTGACCGTTAACGTATTTGAATGCGTAAAGCCGGTTGTCGGCGATAGGCATCAGTTCAATGACGCCTAACTTGGAATGGGTAGCGACGCGGGCTGTTTTATCGAAGTCGTCCCACCTAAGGTAGTCTTCCTTGATGTAGCGAGCGATGGCCTCTATCATGTTTTCCGGGCCAATGTCCCGGATCATGGCACTCATCTGACTAACATCCACATAGCGCGTCATTTGATCAGTCTCCACGTTTTGAGCTTACGGAGGTATTTATCGTCTATATCCATAAATTGATTGTAAAGACGCGGTAAGACTGGCTACAAGTCTTATTTGTGCTAATTTCCTGACCGTACTGTGGATAAAGCCTTTGTGTACGGCCAGGTAATAATAACTAAACTAGTTAGCCTGCAGGGAAGGTTTCTTTCATTGATTTGCGCTCGGATACCTGGGCAAACCACTGGGTCAGCTTGGGATGCGTGTTGCGCCAGTCTTTGTCAGCAAAGCGGAAGTCAAGATAACCAAGCGTACATGCTACGGCGATGGCGCCTGCATGGAAGTCACCGGAGGTTAGTGATTCGAACCACTTCCCTTCCAGATCATCTAGCCCGGAATCTATTTTTGCCATCTGGCCTTTATACCAGTCGGCCCAATAAAGCTCTTTGGGGCGCATGGCTGTTTCGTAGCGGCACAGTAGGCAGGCGTCAAGAATGGACTCGCCCAGTGCTTCAAGGGTCAAAATTTCAAAGCGGCGCTCAACTGGATAAATTGAACCCTCTGGCTTAGCCAGGCTGTCTACATATTGGGTAATCACGCGACTGTCGAAAAGCGGTGCGCCATCGGGCAGGATGGCGCAGGGAACTTTGCCTGACGAGTTTACGGTGACTATGGTTTCGTCACGTATCACTGGGCCTGCGGCCGAACCAAGAATTTCGATGGACTCTTGGACGCCTCGTTCCCATGCCGCTACCATGACCTTGCGTACATATGGTGAAGCGGGTGAGTGGAATAGTTTCATGTTGATCCTCCTTGTGGATTCAGAAATAAGTAAGGCTGGTCTAATTTAGATGCCAATATGGCGAACTTCAGATGGGTTGGAGTCAGTCGACTCCTTAAGTTGGCTAAGCATGTATTCGATAGAAAAGCTGACGTGCTCGCGCATGATGGCGCTGGCCCGCTGACCATCGCGACTGGCCAAGGCACGGGCAATACGGTGATGATCGTCGTGGGTGCGAATGAAGATGTCGCGGTTTTTCCAGATGATTACGCGATCCGAGATCAACGGTACGTTATGAATTTGGTCGATCATTTCCCGTAGCCAAAGGTTTCCAGAGTAATCAACAATATTGGCGTGAAAAGCGACGTTCATGAGCCGGTAGTCGGCGTGGTGCTGGGGGAGCAAGGTGTCGCCAGCCAGAAGCCTATCGCCTTCTACAACAAGCTCGTGCAAGGCTTGCGCTCGTTCTTCTGTCATATTTTCAGCCGCTAGCTTGCAAGCCAGCGCTTCCAGTTCGGCGCGAACCACAAACGCGTGACGAATATGGGACGGCGAGTGTTCTCTGACACGAAACCCCTTGTTGCTTTCATACACAACCAAGCCGGTTTGCGCCAGCATCGACAAGGCTGTGCGCAAAGGAGTGCGCGACACGCCAAGCATCTCCGCCACTTGATCTTGATGCAGCTTTTCCCCCGGCTGGAATTCACCCGATAGTATGGCTTCGCGTAATCTTTGCGCGGCGCCTTCTGCGCTTGTTTGGCTACCTGTCATTGTCGCGCTCCTTGCTCATGGTTTTCCCTAGTGAGTCGTTTTAATTGGCTGGAATGTATCCATTCCTTGTTATATTGTGCGCCATTACGCGGATATAGGCTGTCGTAACTATAGATTGTGTACATTTTTTTTGCAATGATTGAAAAAGGCTCAGCCACGATGGTAGATTTTTGTTTAGTAACGGGCGCCGGTGGTGGTATTGGCAGTGCTGTTGTAAGCCGCTTGGCGGCAGATGGATTCAAGATATTAGCCGCTGACTTGTCACTTGAAAAGGCGGCTCAGTCGCTGGTTGGGATTTCCGGCCAGGGCCATGCGGCGGTTGCGCTGGACGTTTCCGATGAGGCGGCTGTCGAGGCGCTGTTCGCGCAGTATCAGATTGACCATGTGGTGGCTGCAGCTGGCATCCTTTTGTTTGCCGCTAATGGCGAGCGTCCTTTGATTACCGAGATGGAACTGAAGGACTGGGAGCTTACCCAGCGCGTTAACTCTACGGGCACCTTTCTTCTAACCCGTGCCTATCTGCGTGGGGCTACTCAGCGCAAGATTGAAAATGGGCGTTTTGTAGGCTTCGCTTCGGTTGCAGCGCAACTAGGCGGTTACCGCTCCAGCTCTGCTTATATCGCCTCGAAATCGGCTGTATTGGGCTTTATCAAGGCTGCGGCCCGTGAGTCTGCGCATTTGGGAATCACGGTCAACTGCGTAGCTCCCGGACTAATCGACGCACCTATGTTGCACCAGTCGCTAGCCCCTAAGGACTATCACACGGTTACAGGCAGCATTCCTTTGCAGCGAGTAGGTACCACAGCAGACATTGCGGGGGCGGTCGCCTTTCTGATGGGGCCGGATGCTTCTTATATTACCGGCGCCGTCATTGATGTGAACGGTGGCTACCGAATGCAGTAAATCGTCGATCGTCTGCAAGGCAGGTGATGAGCAAAGGATGAAAAATGATTAAAGCGATAAAAACACTGACGGATGCATTGGCCTGGATGGCGGGCTTGTCTGTGGCATTGATGATGTTTCATGTGATGGCCGATGTGCTGGGCAAGTATTTGTTGCACATGCCTGTGCCAAGCACGGCCGAGGTCGTGGCTAACTATTACATGATTGCTTGCGTATTTTTGGCGCTGGCATATATAGAAGCCCGTGGTTCGGCAATATCGGTTGATCTTATTTACGACAATGTTGGCGAGCGGGGCAAACTTATCATGCGCAAGATCGGTCAGGTAGGCACGCTGGCGTTCTATGTTGGCTTGGGTTGGTTTTCCTGGGACCTTGCTATGCGGGCCTTCAGGATCAATGAAAGTGTCGACGGGTTGTGGCGGGTTACGGTCTGGCCAGCGAAGTTCATGCTGCCGCTGGGCTTGGCGATCGCTTGTATCGTGCTGTTGCTGAAGATCTTCGGCGGCGACAGGATCACGCTGGTTGACCCGGTTGAGTCAACTCACGCAGCTCTTTAAGGAAGCACGATGGATCGCATAGAAATTGGTTTGCTCGGTATTGTCTTTCTACTGGGCTTGATTGGCATCCGCGTGCCGATAGGCGCGGCCATGGGCGGCACCGCCTTTGTGGGCATATGGACCATGATGGGCTGGAAGCCCGCCGTTGGTATCGTCAAGGCGGTACCCTTTCATTTGATCGGTGACTGGAACCTTTCCGCAGTTCCCATGTTCTTGCTGATGGGATTCATTGCCGTGGAGGCCGGACTGACTCGCGGGCTGTTCGGTGCGGCGCGTGTCCTGCTCTCGTGGTTGCCAGGCGGCCTGGCCTCGTCTACAACCGTTGCGTCAGCGTTGTTTGCCTCTGCATCTGGTTCGTCTGTGGCGACAGCAGCGGCATTCTCACGTATTGCCGTGCCGGAAATGCTTGATGCCGGCTACAACCGCGGCTTGGCCACTGGTTCGGTGGCTGCAGCTGGGACCTTGGGTGCGTTGATCCCGCCATCCATTTTGATGATAGTGTTTGGGATGCTGCTGGATACGCCAATTAAAACCTTGTTTATTGCCGGTGTTATCCCTGGAATTCTGACCGCGGTGATGTTCCTGCTATTGATCACGGTGCGTTGCTACTTCAATCCTTCACTTGCTCCTGCTGTGAAAATTACAGTCAGCAAAGAGGAAAAGTGGGCGCTGATCAAGGATTCGTGGCCGCTACCAGTCTTGATTGTTGGAGTAATGGGCGGCATTTTCGCGGGTATTGTGACCGCGACGGAAGCCGGAGCCGCAGGCGCGTTTCTAGCTTTCGTTCTGGCCCTTGCGCGCAAGCGTTTGTCCTTCAGCATCATGAAGAGAGCGTTGATCGACACAGCATCGGGCACGGCTGAAATCTTCATGGTCATGCTGGGTGCTGCGTTGTTTTCGCGCTTTGTGGGCTTTGCAACGATTCCTACCTGGATTATTGGCGCTTTCGAAGGGTTCACGACCCTGCAGGTGTTGTTACTTATCTGTCTGCTATTTCTACTGCTGGGTGCTTTCCTTGAGTCGATTTCTATCATGCTCCTGTGTTTGCCAGTCCTGGGACCCTTGCTGTTGGCGCACGATATCAATCTGATCTGGTTCGGTGTTTTGACCATCAAGCTACTTGAAATCGGTCTGGTAACGCCGCCCATGGGTATGAACGTTTTCGTCATCAAATCCGCTATGGGGGACAGGGTCACGCTGGGTGAGATATTCAAAGGGGTAAGTTGGTTTATAGCCATCGACTTGGTGACTTTGGCGCTGTTGATCTTGTTCCCCATACTTTCACTATGGTTGCCTGGCTTTATGCAAGGCTGATCAAAATATATTGGATTAAGTAATGAAAAAAATTCTTTTTACCGCTATTTCCGCCCTGGCGTTCGCGTCAGCCCATGCTGATACCTACCAGGCATCTAACTGGATGTCGCCGACGCACATCCTTAACGGTGTGGCCTATGAAGCCTTTATTGCCGATGCCAAGGAAGCGACTGGCGGCGATATCGACTTTGAACTGTTTTCTTCCGGTTCCCTTGTACCCGCTCAGACCACACTGGGTGCCGTGGGTGACGGCGTAGCGCAATTGGGAATCGTTGCGGCCTCTTACACTCCATCTGACTTGCCGCTGTCGGGACTCATCAATGATTTGGCCTTTGTGGCTAATGATGACATGGCCACGGCTTTTGCGCTGACCGAGATTTCCTTGACGAATCAGCGCATGATAGATGAGCTGGCCAAACACAACACGCTGGTTCTGGGCGCCTATTCGACACCGACCTACGTTTTCCTGTGCATGCGTGAGCTGGGAGATTTGGACTCCCTGAAGGGCAAAAAAGTACGTACAGCGGGTACCGCCCAGAATGAGTGGATTGCTTCGCTGGGCGCCATCCCCGTGGCCGTGCCCATGACTGATGTTTATTCGGGGCTAGAGCGCGGTTCTATTGATTGCACGCTTTCGGATCCTACCAACCTAGAGGCTGGTTATAAATTCTGGGAAGTGGCAAAGACCATCACCATGCTGACACAGGGCACTTCGCTAGGCCTGACCTATGTCTACAACAAGGATTTCTGGAAGGAAATCAGCGCTCAGAACCGTCGCAAGCTGCTTGATGTGACCGCTGTCAATGTGGCCCGCACGCAGATCGCTTACTCCAAGGCGGTGGAGTCTGCCCTGGAAGGTTCCAAAGAACGTGGTTTGGCGATTGTTGAACCGCATCCGACTCTCGTTGAGGCATTGGAAAAATTCCGCGCCAATGTAATTGAGACATATCCCGGCCGTACCGAGAAAGAGCGTCGCGTTGCTGATCCTACCGAGATTGCAACAGAGTTTTTGGCGTTGCAAGACAAGTGGGTGAAGTTGTTGGCTCAGATCGACCGCTATGACCAACAAGCACTGGCCAAGCTGGTGGGCGATGAAATCTACAGCAAGATCGACGAAAACAGCTACGGATTGTGATCGTGAAAAAACTATTGTTTACTGCTGTTTCCGCTCTGGCGTTCGCGTCGGCGCATGCCGATACCTATCAGGCGACCAATTGGTTGGGCCCGGCGCACGTTCTTAATAACGTAGCCTACGGAACCTTTGCCGCAGATGTCAAGCAAGTGACTGGTGGCGACATTGACTTCGAGATTTTTTCGTCGGGTTCTCTGGTCCCCGCCCAGACCACATTGGGTGCGGTGGGCGATGGTGTAGCGCAATTGGGGATAGTTTCTGCTTCTTACACCCCATCTGATCTGCCTCTATCGGGAATGATCAATGACTTGGCTTTCGTGGCCACCGACGGTATGGCCACTGGTTTTGCGATCACTGAGATTTCTATGACCAATCAGCGCTTGCTGGATGAACTTGCAAAGCACAACACCGTAACCGTGGGCGCCTATTCGACACCACCCTACCTTTTTCTGTGCATGCGTACTCTGGGTGATCTGGATTCGCTTAAGGGGGTGAAAATTCGTACAGCCGGGACAGCCCAAAACGAATGGGCTGCTTCGCTGGGCGCTATCCCCGTGGCTGTGCCCATCACCGACGTTTATTCAGGACTGGAGCGTGGCTCAATTGACTGCACGCTTTCCGAGGCTACCAACCTGTCGTCAGGCTATAAGTTCTGGGAAGTGGCAAAGACCATCACCATGCTGGAGCAGGGTGCTACGCTTGGCCTGACTTACGTCTATAACAAGGACTTCTGGAAGGAGATCGGTGCCCAGAACCGTCGCAAGCTGCTTGATGTGACTGCACGCAATGTCGTGCGCACACAGATTGTTTATGCCCAGGAGGCGGAGTCCGCTCTTCAGGGTTCCAAAGAGCGTGGTGTGTCTATCGACCAGCCGGACCCAACACTGGTTGATGCGCTGGACAAGTTTCGCGCCAATGTGATCGCGACATATCCTGGCCGTACCGAGAAAGAGCGCCGCGTTGCAGATCCGACCGAGGTTGCAAATGAGTTTCTGGCTTTGCAGGCTAAATGGACCAAACTGCTGGATCAGGTGGATCGCCAAAACGAGGACGTTGTTACTCAATTGGTGATGGATGAAATCTATAGCAAAATCGACGAGAACGGCTACGGCCTGTGACCTTGACGTAATGTGAATTAAGAAAGTGAAACCTATGTCTGTATCTATTCAACAAACCGCAATTGTCACCGGCGCAGGCTCGGGCATTGGCCGCGCCATTGCACATCGTCTGGCCGAAGACGGCTTTTATGTGATTGTGGCCGACCGTGCCGAAGCGCCTGCTCGCGAGACAGTCAACCAGCTTCAGGCCAAAGGCTACAACGCACGTGCCGAGATCCTGGATATCACAGATTCGGTAGCGACACAGGCGCTGATTGACGGGGCTGATCAACTGCGTGTGTTGGTCAACAACGCAGGCATTTTCAACGTCAAAGCCTTTGACGAGCTAACAGTCGATGACTTTCGCAAAATGTATGAAGTCAACCTGGTGAGCATGTTCACTCTGTCTCAGCAGGCTGCTCGCAAGTTGCCGCAATGGGGTCGCATCATCAATCTGGCTTCGCGCGCCGCGTTTGGCGCCCGTAACTATGCGCATTACGTTTCGTCCAAGGCGGCAGTGGCCGGTTTCACCAAGGCTCTTGCTCTGGATTTAGGCGCTAAACAGATCACGGTCAACGCCGTGGCGCCTGGCGTGATCCAGACCGAGATGCTGCTTGAGCGTTCCGATGTGCATCTGCTGCGTGAGCAGCAGCCCACCGGCGAACTTGGTATCCCAGAAGACATTGCCCATGCGGTGTCTTACTTTGCCGACGCCCGTGCCAATTTTGTGACGGGTCAGGTGTTGATCGTTGACGGTGGCCGCTCGGTCGGCGGCACGGCGGCGTTCTAAGGAAGCGATGATGTCTTTTGAACTTACTTCTCTGAAAGGCCGCACGGCCTTAGTTACCGGTGCGGGTCAAGGTATAGGCGAAGCTATTGCCGAGGCACTTTTGGCTACGGGCGCGCATGTGGTTGCCATCGATCGCGAGGCTGCAGGTATTGAGGCCTTGGCGGCTCGTTCCGAACGTGTCGTGCCCGTTGCCGGCGATGTGACCGATCCCAGCCTGCTGGAAAAAATCGATGCCGCGCTGGTAGCAGCCGGGCTAGACATCGATATTCTGATCAACAACGCCGGTATTGCTCGTGGCACCCATGCACTAGAAACATCGGACGACGATCTGCAGCGTTACCTCGACATTAACGTCAAGGGTGTCTTTTCACTGTCTCGCTGGGCTATTCCGCGCATGATACGCCGGGGAGGTGGGTCTATCGTGAATACCGCCTCCGTATTCGGACTGATCGGTGCGTACAACTCGGCAGGCTATTCCATATCGAAGGCCGCGGTTATCGGCATGACTCGCCAAATGGCGACGGACTTTGGTCCTTCCGGCGTCAGAGTGAATGCTGTAGCCCCAGGTTTGATCGAGACTCCACTGACGGCGGAACGCATACGCTCCGAAGCATGGCGCCGCCAACTCATGATAGAGCAGACTCCTTTGCCTCGCGTGGGTACGCCTTTGGACATTGCTAGGGCAGTGCGCTTTTTAGCTTCTGACGAAGCCTCATTCATCACGGGTCAGGTGATAGCCATCGATGGTGGCTGGACGATAGGCCGGTTCCCACGTCCGGAGCCCATTCATGTCGACTGAGCAACTGCCCGAACGTTGTGATTTGCTGGTAGTCGGTTCGGGAGCCGCTGGATTTGCAGCTGCGATTTCGGCGGCCAAGCACGGCCTGAACCCCATCATCATCGAAAAAGCGGAATGGTTCGGCGGTTCAACAGCCCTTTCTGGCGGTGCTATTTGGTGCCCAGGCAATCACTTAATGGAAGCGGCAGGCATGAAAGATGACCGGGCCGCGGCCCGCCGTTATCTTCAGATCGAGGCTGGCGACCGTTTTAACGCTGAACTGGTCGACAGCTTTTTGGAAAATGGACCCAAGGCCATACGTTTCTTCCACGAAGAGACGGCCTTGCAGATGACGCATCGGCCTTATTCTCCAGACTATCATCCGGATTTTGAGGGAGCCGCGTTGGGCGGTCGAGCCCTGGATCCAGTGGAGCATGACGGTTTGCGTCTAGGTAAAGAGCTGACACGTCTACGCCCGCCCATCCCCGAGTTCACCATCCTTGGGGGTCTGCAACTGGGACGCATGGGTCTCTATCATTTCACCCGCATGACTCGGCAGCTCAAGTCTTTTATCTGGGCTACTCAGACGGTGTTGGGTTATTACAAAGACCGTCTAATTCACGGGCGCGATACCAAAATCAAGCTTGGCGCGGCTCTTGTAACACGTCTGGCTGAGACGGCCTTCGAACTAGGCATACCGGTACTGACCCGACACGAGTTGCGTTCTATTGAACGAGATGCGCAGGGACGTGTCGTAGCGGCTGTCGTAACGACGCCTCAGGGGGACAAGCGCATCGCTACCGATCGTGGAGTTGTCTTGGCGGCGGGCGGTTTTCCGCAAGATGCTGTACGTCGTGCGAAGACAGTCCCCCATGTGCAACAAGGCCTACCGCATTACTCTATGGCTCCGGAAAGCTCCACTGGTGGTGCGCTGACGGCGGCAGAAGCCGCAGGGGCACATTTTCTGACCTCTAACTCCGATGCTGCCAGTTGGGCGCCAGTTTCGCTGATTCCGCAGGCGGACGGTTCCAAGCGACCTTTCCCCCATCTGTTCATGGACCGGGCCAAGCCCGGTGTGATGGCAGTAGCGCGTGATGGTTCCCGATTCACTAACGAGGCGCTGAGCTATCATGATTTTGTCCAGAACATGGTGGCCAAGCTGCTGGCAGATCAGCAGAAGTCAGCATGGTTGATTTGCGATCACGCGGCGTTGCGCCGTTATGGCCTTGGGGCGGTTCCATGTGCCCCGGGTCGTATCGGATCGTTCCTGCGCTCGGGCTATCTTAAGACTGGGGCCACGGTAGATGAGCTTGCCCAAGCAACCGGCATAGACGCTGCGGGCCTTGAAAGCACAATTGCGCAGTTCAATGGGCCAGCAGAACGGGGGGAAGACCCAGCCTTTGGCAAGGGTTCCACGCCTTACCAGACGGCACTGGGCGACCCCGATCACCAGCCTAATCAGTGTGTGAAGCCACTGGAAGGGCGCTTGTATGCCGTGGAAATCTTCCCCGGTGATATCGGCACCACCATGGGGTTGGATATCAATGCCTATGGCGAAGTGCGTGACCGAGACGCTTTGGTTATTCCTGGCCTATACGCGGTAGGCAACGATGCCAACTCCCTGATGTCTGGCTCTTATCCAGGTGCCGGGATTACGCTGGGGCCTGCGCTGACATTCGGCTATCTGGTTGGGCGTCGCGCGGCTGGGGTGGAAGCCTAAGCTAAGATCAAGCCCGCAGTGGTTGTGGACTACTGCGGGTTTGGCATCCCCTTATTTGCCGCGTGTGGGCAACATGCGTTGCAATACCTGATCGTGCCGAAAGAAGTAATGGTAAAACGCACCCGCCACATGCAGTCCGATAAGGGCAAGCAAAACCCACATAATCAGGGCATGAGCATCGCCAGCGACAAGTGCCCAACGGGCCTTGGGGGCTGCAAGATCGGGCAAGACAAACATACCAAACACGCTTACGGAAAGTTTGTGAGCAGAAGCTGACGCCCAGCCAAGAAATGGTCCAACCAACAAAATGAAATAAAAAGTCCTGTGTGTGGTCAAAGCAAGCCAACGTTCCCAGGTTGGGGCACCTGGCATATCAAGTGGTACCGGGTGTAGCACGCGCAAAAGTCCACGTATCGCCATTAAGACGAGGATAAGCACACCGAGTGAAAAATGCAGATTGATCAAGAGTCCAGGCACCATTGCGGGCTTGATATCGGGCATCAGAATGGCAACCAGAAATTGACTCAGGACCAAAAGTACGATCAGCCAATGCATAAGCTTGGCCATTCGGCTGTAGCCTTGGTTGGAAGGTACAGGTGTGTCGTTCAGCTCGGTTTTGGCGAGTTGGGCGTTGAAGTCGCGGGTCATGTGTGTGGCTCTTGGTGAACTTTGCAAGGCGACGTGCGCGATAATAAGTTTACTGTCCCCATTCGAATACGGCGCGGGTCGTTCCTTTTGTACCTACGTTGGCGGTTTGCGATATGGTTTTGTCGTTGTAGGTCGCAGAAACCTTGTAGCTGCCAGCTGGCAGCTTAACCAGAAGGTAGGGGCCATTTGTGTTGGTCTTTAAAATAGTATCGCCCTTCTTGTTGCGTATAACGACCGGCACGTCGGAGACGTATGCAGCCGTGTGGCCATACTTTTCAGCAAAAGTCAGGGCTAGCGGGAATTGCGACATGGCATCTTTGAAGGCGGTGGACTCATCAATACCAATGCCACCGCTTACATATTCGATTTGATTGTAGTGTTGGGCTGCAGGCAACTGGGCGTGGGCAAAATTGGCGCCGAGGATTCCGCCCAGCAGAATAATGGCCGTTGCTGAAGTTAAAACCACTTTGCGAGTTGCCCAAGTAACGCAAGCGCTTTTAGTCGTGAAGTTGCGCATGATGTTTTTCCTTCCATGAATATTTTATTCTACGCTTGTCAGCGTCGCTTTAGGCTTACCGCATTACCATTGCAGCCGATTCTTTACGAATGGTTTTTGTTCGGTTGGGATAGTATGCGAAGGCGGGAATTTGATAACACTTACGTTAAGATCGATAATCGGGCTGGGCAGCCGCGGCCAGGGCGTGTCGGGTCGCTCAGCCGAAATTATCACTGTTCATTGAGCCCGAATTGGGCGGTCCCTATATTTACGGAGTAGCACAAGATGGTCTCGTTGCAAGAGCAACTTTTAAAAGCGGGTCTGATCGACAAAAAGAAAGCCAAACGGGTCCATCAGGATAAAAGCCAGCAGAAGAAGGTCGAGCGTCGCACTGGCACGCAAAGCGTTGATGAAGCGCGTGTGGCCGCCCTCGAGGCGCAACAGAAAAATATCGAGCGCACCCGTGAGCTTAATGCCCAGCGCGATGCCGCGGCTAAGCAAAAGGCCATCATGGCGCAAATTGTCCAGATGGTGCAGCAGAGTCGCCAAAGCAAGGGCGCTGGCGACATCGCTTACAACTTTACCTATGGCACGAAGATAGAACGTATGTTTGTGTCGGCCGCCGTGCGTGAGCAGCTGGCGGCCGGGCACCTTGTGATTGTCCGCTTAGGCGAAGCAACTGAGCTAGTGCCCAGGACTGTCGCCGACAAGATCGCCGAACGCGACCCCTCGCTTGTTGTACGGGTAAGCAAGACCAGTACCGAGATCGACGAAGATGATCCGTATGCCGCATATCAGGTTCCGGATGATTTGATGTGGTAGTGCTGCGCGCCTAGTCATAACAGTCAGTACGTTAGCGTTTGCGCATTTTCATATTTCCGCGGTAGACAAACAAAAAGTTCATTCAATGAATTGGATGTTTTCACACAGCTCCGCACGTGAGGTTCTGAATTGGTTTGCAGGATGGCTGTTATCGGCGTATCCGAACGAAATTCCGCACACTATGTGCCGTGTTGAGGGTATCCCAAAATAGGCCCGTATAAAATCGGGCCGGGATGCCAGGGAGGCTTGTGCGATAGAAGCAACGCCGTAAACCGAGGCAGCCATCATAAAAGTGTTGATGTAGCCGCCGCAGTCTATAGCGCCATAAATGCCCAGCCCTTTATCCACCGTAACGATTGCTACATGAGGGGCTCCAAAAAAGCGGAAATTCTCCTGCTCTTGGCGGGCTCTGCCAACACGGTCGCTTTTGCTGATGCCAACGCTGTTATAAAGGGCAAACCCGCATTCTCTACGCCGCTTTAAATACGGCTCGTTGTAGTTTGTCGGCCACGTAAAATCGGGTTCTTCTGGCGGAAGTAGAGCCTGTTCAAGCAGGGTTTTACGAAATTTTTCAGTTGCATTTTTTGATGTGATTATGAGTTCCCAGGGCTGGCAGTTACACCATGATGGCGTGCGTTGGGCTAGCCGCAGAATATGCTGCAAGATGGTAGGAGGCACTGGGTTTTCCAGGTATCCCCGGCAGCTGTATCGGGATGCAAGCACATCCTCGAAAGATATCGCCGTTTCTTGAGAAGTTTTTTGATCTTGCAGCATATTTGTTACCAGCTGTCGAATTCAGGTGTCCGCTTCTCTGTGAAGGCTGACATTCCTTCTTTCCATTCATCACCGCCGACAAGAATAGATATGGCTTCAAGACCATAGCGTCGCGCCGTGCGTAAGTCTGCGTCTTCACTAAGGTAGATAGCCCGTTTAGATTGAGCGATAGCACGTGGGCCAAGTTTACGTAGCTCCAGCGCTATATTCAAGGCTGTGGTTATCAGCTCGGAGGTGGGTACAACATCTGAGCAAAGCCCATAACGTTCAACCGTAGCTGAGTCAAGATGGGTGGCCCGTAGTATCCAATCCAGAGCCCGGCTTCGGCCTACATGACGTATCAGTTTCTGAACGCCGCCAGCAGCCGCCACGGCGCCTAATTTTGTTTCTGGCAGTCCGATTTTTGCATCTTCCGCCAGGACTCGGATATCACAAGACAACGCCAGTTCGCACCCGCCGCCCATTGCGTAGCCATTAATCGCAGCAATAGTCGGGAAAGGGAGCTCTTCAAGACGGTCAAATAGCACCGCGATATCTGCAAGATAACGGTCTCGTGCATCAAATGAATTGAGAAGTGACGCGTCTGGTCCGGCGAAGTAGCGTAAATGGGCTCCACAACAAAAGGCTCGGTCTTGCCCTGTGATTATCAGAGCGCGGGCCCCGGCGGCATCAACTAAGTTCAGTGCCTGATTGAACTCTTGTATCAGCTCCATAGAAAGCGTGTTCATTTGTTCCGGGCGCGTCAACGTGATGAGGGCGACAGCGCGTTCTATCCAGGTGAGGTGTACGGCCACACCTTCAAATGCAGGTCCTTCGTAATTTTTTATCATCAGAAATCTCCAAGAAGTTCAGATCTATAACCCGTACTGGGTTGGCTATGGTTGGGATGATGTTCAGGTATAGATGCCTGAACGACGCATTTTCATCTTGGTTAGGAAGCAAACTAACCGGTCGGTTAATTAATTGACTGTGTAGAATGTCCAGTATAGAATGTCTTTCATGGAGACACAACCGACTCGCTGGACGTTGGAGTACTGGAACCATCAGCTATATGTTGATTGGGTTGGCGCACGCATGGTTTCTCTGGAACGCGGTGTTAGTCGTATCCAGTTGCTGGTGGGTGAGCATCACCGTGGTGGAGCTGGGACGTCTGCTGTAAATGGTGCGATTTTGGCGTATTTGCACGACATTCTTCAGGGGGCCGCGGTAGGCACTCTGGTGCAGCCTAACCGAGCAATTGCGACATTGAATTTGAATATTTCTTATTTATCGCTTGCCTCTGTAGAGCATGTGTTGCATGGGGAAGGGCGAGTGGTACGCCACGGAAGCGCTGTTGCTTATGCAGAAAGTGAATTTCGTAGCGAGCAAGGTGAGGTGTGTTGCAAGGCCACAGGAACATTTCGCATATTCCGTGCGCGGCCTGAAGCATGATTGGACTAACGGTAAAAGCCAAGGACAAGAAATGGATGTTTTTGTGATAGGAGTGGGGATGCTGCCCCCAGCAGATGTGGTTGATAGCCTGCGGCTTGAGGAAATGGCCTATCGGACTGCACGGTCAGCTTTGGATAGTGCTGGCGTCAAGCGTGAGCAAATAGACCACGTCACGCTGGCAGCCAGTGACGAGATTGACGCCCGGGGAATCAGCAGCATGCTGCTTGCGGCGCCATCAGGCGCTTATTTAAAAGATGAAATGCGAGTTACGGATTCCGGGATGACTGGCTTGCAGCTTGGTGCAATGCGAGTGGCGGCGGGCGACTTGAATTTGGGCTTAGTCGTGAGCACGGTCCAGGCGTCGGCGAGTCCGATGCAAGACATTGCACGTATGCGCGCAGAACCCTTTTACTTGCGCCCAATAGGGTTGAATTTTGCAATAGCCGACGGATTGTTTGCTAATTCGTTGATGCACCATGATGGTCTTACAGAAGATGCCGTAGCCATGCAAGTACATAGCCGCATGATGGCTGCTGCAGCAAATACTCGTGCCGTCGCGCGTAAGAAGCGTTCAACAGCAGATATCGCCTCGTCTTCCTATATTGCTTATCCATTGCGCACTGAACACTGTGCATCTATTACTGATGGTGCGGTTGCTATGGTGTTGGCATCCGGAAAATGGGTACAGGACCATCCAGAGTGCAAGCCGTTGGCTCGCATAGCAGGGATGAGCTCGGTGGTAGACCGGTATCAGCTTGATGCAGAGCGCCTGACACTGAAGGCCTTCGAGCGTGCATTGTTGGAGGCGGTAAAACGCGCCGGTTTGGAGTCCGCGGATAGTCTGGATGTTATCGAGCTTGAAGCCCAGACGGGCTGGTCGGATTTGGCAATGACGCAAGTATTTCGCCGCCACGGCAAGGCAGTTATCAGTCCTTCCGGAGGGGCATGGGCCCAGAACCCATATTTCTGCACCAGTCTGGTTAACGCGGCAGAAGCGGTATTGCAGGTGAGCGGGTTGGCGGGCGCTACTCAAGTGGACAACGCCAAGATCTCAATGGCGCATGGTGTATCGGGTTTTGCACAGCAAACGCATAGCTTTATGGTTTTCGAAGGAGTTCAATCATGAGGGCGCAGAATGTTGCCATCATAGGCGTCGGTCAAACACCGTTTAAATCGCGGTTTGATGAAAAGACATATCCTGAATTGGCACAAGATGCTGTAGTGCTTGCGCTGCAAGACTCGGGGTTAGGGATAGATCAGATAGATGCGGTGGTTTTTTCGATGGCGCCCACGACGTTTATGGGTGTTGCTGATGCCGACAAGTGGTCTGTCGATTATGTTTGGGCTAGAGGGAAGCCTTTCATGAGGGTCCATACCGGTGGTGCGACCGGGGGTTCCGCTTTGCAAGCCGCTTATGCCCATATTGCATCAGGGCAGCACCAGACAGTCTTGGTTGTTGGCGCTGACCGATTGACAGAAACGCCAGATGCGCAGTTCATTCTAAATCTAATCTGGGATCCTTTTTACGAGCAGGATTTTGCGCTTAATACTGTAACCATGACAGCGTTGGCGACGCAGCGCTATATGCATAAATATGGCACAACAGAAGAGCAATATGCAAATGTCGTCGTCAGGGCACGTCGTAATGCCATGAATAATCCATCGGCACATTTGAAGGGGTTGATAGATATTGACGCCGTCATGGACTCTCCGCGGATTGCGTGGCCCTACAAGCGGTTTGATATTTGTCCGCGATCGGCGGGAGCTGCGGCGTTAGTTGTTACTAGCGAAAACTTTGCGCGTAAGCATTGCACCAAACCAGCATTCATCACGGGAACCTCCGGTGTGTCAAATACAGTTTTCATGGGCGACAGGATGGTGCCTTCTGGAGACACGGATTTCGCGGATTTTTCTGAACTGAGCCAAGCCGCTGCGCAATGTTATCGCCAGGCGGGTATTACCGACGTGACTACGCAGGTTCAGGCAGTAGAAATCTACGATCCTTTCAGTTCATTCCAGTTTCCTCAGCTAGAGTCCTTGGGCTTTTGCAGCAGGGGCACTGCTCAACACTTGAGCGACGAAGGGGTATTTGATATGGATGGCAAAGTTGCCGTGAATCCTTCAGGCGGGACGCTATGCACTAATCCCATTGGGGTCACGGGGCTTGTACGGGTCGCTGATGCCGCTCGTCAAGTTATGGGTAAGGCCGGTGAAATGCAGGTGCCGAATGTAAGCAATGCCATTGCAACTGCCATTGGTGGGTCAACTCAGTTTTTCACCGTCACTATGTTGAGTGATGAACCGCGCGCGATAGTCGCTGCCTGAAAGGAGTACGAAATAAATGAGTAAGCATGAAATGACGCCAGCTAATCACATGATTAGTACCGAATGGAATGTACGCTACCGTTACCCTTTGGGGGAAGTCGGTGCACGATTCTTTGATGGCCTGAAAGAAAAGAAAATTTTGGCAACCCATTGTACAAGCTCGGGTATTACCTATTTGCCACCACGTGGATATTGCGAACGTAGCTTTGAAGTGTGCGATGCATGGGTCGAAGCGGGGCAGCATGGTGTTATTGAGGCAGCAACGATTGTTACAGCAGCGTTCGACAATTTACCGACGCCACCGTACGCAATTGCCTTTGTAAGGCTAAGTGGTGTGGACACAGCAATGGTCAATTTCGTAAAAGGTATGGATCTTGATGACGTTCCTTTAGCTGCTCAGCTATTGAAGCCAGGCACTCGTGTAAAAGTCGTATTCAATGAAGCCCCTGAAGGCAAGATTACTGACTTCCACTACGTGCTGGAGTGAGCTGACATGAGTGTTATTAAATCCCGTATCGACGCCAGGAGCGAGTCCTTTGCGCGCAATTTACAACACAGTGATGCCCTGCTTACCGATCTTCGAGCGCGGCATACTAAGGTACAGCAAGGTGGTGGCCCTAAGCTGGTAGAGCGTCACCATGCCCGTAACAAGATGCTCGCCCGGGAGCGGATTGATCTGCTGCTGGATCCACAGTCTAGTTTTATGGAGCTTTCCCCGCTTGCAGCGTGGGGTATGTACGGCAATGCGGTGCCATCTGCTGGAATTATCACTGGCATAGGGTTGATTGCCGGAACGCCTTGCATGTTGATTGCGAATGACGCAACCGTCAAAGGTGGATCTTTTTTTGCTGAAACAGTAAAGAAACATGTACGAGCCCAGGACATTGCTCAACAGCATAAACTCCCCGTGATTTATCTTGTGGATTGCGGAGGCGCCTATTTGCCCGAGCAAGATAAAGTCTTTCCGGACAAGGATCATTTTGGCAATACTTTTTACCGGCAATGCCAAATGTCAGCGGCTGGAATTCCACAGATAGCGGCAGTGTTTGGCGGTTGCACTGCCGGCGGCGCATATATTCCAGCCTTGTCCGATGAAACCGTAATGGTACGCGGGCAGGCACGTATACATTTGGGCGGGCCCCAGATCGTCAAAGCGGCCATCAATGAGATCGTGGATGGTGAGACCCTGGGTGGTGCAGAAATGCATGTGAAGGTCTCAGGTGTTGCAGATTACTTGGCTGAAAACGAAGCTCAAGCTTTGGTAAGAGTCCGTGAAATTGTAGCCAAACTGAACCGCGACCGGCCGATTCATGGAGCGGTTAAAGAGCCACGGGCCCCTCGCTACGATATCAGCGAGTTACGCGGTGTCGTGCCGCCCAATTTGAAAGAGCCCTATGACGTCCGCGAGGTCATAGCACGGGTGATTGATGATTCCGATTTCCAAGAGTTTAAGCCGGATTTTGGCACCACATTGGTGTGTGGAACAGCCTATTGCTGTGGTTACCCTGTCGGAATACTGGCTAACAATGGCGTATTGTTTTCCGATGCTGCGGTTAAGGGGGCGCACTTCATCGAACTGTGCAATCAGAGGAACATTCCTCTGTTGTTTTTACAGAATATTACCGGGTTTATGGTGGGTACAGAAGCAGAGCGGGGCGGTATTGCCAGGCATAGCGCAAAGCTCGTGTACGCCATGGCTACTGCACGAGTCCCCCGTTTGACGGTGATTATCGGGGGTTCGTTTGGGGCTGGGAACTATGGAATGTGTGGGCGCGGATTTGATCCCCGGTTTCTCTTCGCATGGCCCAACTCGCAGATTGCAACCATGAGCGCAGATATTGCCACCACCGTGCTCACAGACTTGAGACGTAGCAGCCTCAAGTCGCCCGCTTCGGATGAGGAGATCACCGAGATCGAGCGCGCTACTCGCGCGCAGTTCGGCGAGCAAAGTAGTCCGTATTACGCCACTGCCCGTCTTTGGGACGATGGAATCATTGAACCTTCAGAAACACGTGAGGTTATCGGGATGTGTCTGGCGCTTGCAGCAGCCGAGGCGCCCATCACCGGCCCGTCACCTGTATTCCGTATGTAAAGGCGAGAGAAAATGTTTGAATCAGTATTGATAGCTAATCGCGGTGAAATTGCCTGCCGTGTAATTCGCAGTTGCCGCCGTCTGGGTATTCGATCTATTGCTGTTTACTCAACCGCCGATGCGCAAGCCCGGCATGTGCATGAAGCCCATGAGGCTATTTGCATAGGTGAAGCCGAGGTCTCACAGAGTTACCTCAGCACCGAAGCAATTATTCACGCAGCGATTCAGACCAAGGCCCAGGCTATACACCCGGGATATGGCTTTCTAGCGGAGTCCACAAGCTTAGTCAGGGCTTGCAAAGAACACGGCATAGTCTGGATAGGTCCGCGTGCTGAGGTTATTGAGTCCATGGGCTCCAAGATAGAGTCCAAGCGCATAGCGCTGGCTGCCGGTGTTCCGTGTGTACCAGGCTATCACGGCGATGATCAGGACTCTGGGTTTTTATACAATCAAGCAAAGACGATAGGTGTTCCTTTGCTTATCAAGGCTAGTGCTGGCGGTGGTGGTAAGGGGATGCGCCGAGTAGATGACCTGAGCGATTTCCTTGCACAGCTGGAGCTTGCCAAGCGCGAAGCCCAGCGTGCGTTCGGTGACGATAGGATGTTGATCGAAAAGCTGATACTTCGGCCTCGCCATCTTGAGGTTCAGCTGGCAGGTGATCATCACGGCAATCTGGTGCATATTTTCGAGCGTGAATGTTCGATTCAGCGCAATTATCAGAAAGTCATTGAAGAGGCGCCAGCACCCAGTTTACAGCCGTTGGTGAGGAATAAGTTATTTGATGCGGCGATCCGGCTTGGCCGAGAAATTGGTTATGACTCGTTGGGAACGGTTGAGTTTGTTTTAGGCGAAGGCTCTGAAGACCCTTACTTCCTGGAAATGAATACGCGCTTGCAAGTTGAGCATCCAGTAACAGAAACCATTACCGGGCTTGATCTTGTGGAGTGGCAGTTGCGCATCGCTTATGGAGAGCAGCTTCCTCTAACTCAAGAGCAAATCCAGTGTAACGGATGGGCTATTGAGGCTCGTATTAACTGTGAAGACCCTGGCAATGATTATCGACCACTATTAGGTGAAGTGGACCGATATAGCGAGCCATCTATTGCTGGTGTGCGGGTTGATAGTGGTATAGCTCAAGGTTCAACGATAAGCCCTTACTACGACTCCATGGTCGCGAAGATTATCGGCTATGGCCCTCAACGGCATTTGGCTGCAGAGCGCTTGCACGAAGGACTGCGGACATTTGAGGCTGGGGGCATAGGCACAAATCAGGCGTTTTTGATGTCAGTCGTTGAGCATAGCCTGTTTACAGCAGGGCGCTTAACGACCGGGTTTCTTGGTGAGGCATTTCCGACGGGATGGAGCCCTTGCGCGAACGCACTTTCTGGAGCTCAGATTGTGGCTAGCCTAGTGGCGATGGATTTCCCCTTGGGCAAGTGTCAGACACGTGATTATTGGCAGCAACGCCATGGCTATCGGTTTATGTCGGCCACGGGCCGCCGTGCGATCACCCGGGTGCGGGTGATCCTGGACGATGTTGAAACCTTATTGGCATTTGAAAGGCACGCAAACGGTTGGAAGGTCGACATCGACGGTCAGACACTAGTTGTTGATGTCGATCTTTTAGCAGATGGACGTTTTCGGGTCATGCCTAAGCATGGTGTTGCAAGTGACTACTTGGTGAGCCAAGATAACGATACCACGGTTGTTAGTACTGCTGGAATGCAATGGCGCCTGCAGGTATTGTCTGAGCTGCAGGCCCTAGCGCGCGTAGATGCTGCAGTGGGCGCACGCGAAAGCGAAGTTAAGGCCGAGATGCCGGGCAGCGTAACTACAGTCAATGTCGCCCCCGGCGACGAGGTTGAAGCCGGAGATGTTCTGGTGATCATGGAGGCCATGAAGTTGATATTTTCATTGGTTGCGCCACGTAAAGGTAAGGTGGAGTCCATACATTGTGGGATAGGCGAGATTGTTTCCAGCGGGCAAGTGTTAGTACTGCTCCAGGAGCTCGAGCAGCAAGATCTTGTCTTAGAGACTAATTAGGAGATATTATGCGCGGCTTATATTACGAAGAGTTCAGTGTTGGTATGCGTTTTGAGCATACCTTGACGCGCACGGTTACAGAGTGGGATAACGTTCAGTTTTCTACGATGACCATGAACCCGCAACCATTGCATATAGATGCCCACTATTCATCAGGCACGGAGTTCGGGCAACCTCTGGTGAATAGCCTTTTTACATTAGGGCTGATGATAGGAATATCCGTGGGGGATACGACCTTGCGCACAACTATTGCCAATCTGGGGATGCGTGAGATTGCCTTTCCTGCTCCTGTATTTCAAGGCGATACCTTATCTGTAATAACGGAGGTGGTGGCCATGCGTGCAAGTGCGTCTCGTCCCAATGCAGGTATAGTAGAATTTTTGCACCTAGCCTATAACCAGAAAGGTACAGAAGTGGCGCGTTGCACGCGCTCGGCATTGATGCATAGAGAGCCGACTATATGACTTTGCGTTCTTGGTTGTTTGTGCCAGGCGATAGTCCGCGCAAGATCGCGAGCGCGTTTCAAAGTGACGCTGATGCGCTTATATTTGATTGGGAAGATGCCATAGGTCCATCAAATAAGCTTGGTGGGCGCGCAACGACTATCTCGGCCCTTGAGGCATCAGAATGTCCCAAGCAGCAAGTATGGATACGTGTCAATGGGTTGGACACTGGCTGGTTTGCAGATGATATAGCGGCTCTTCCAGTAGAGCGAATTGTCGGTGTGGTTATACCTAAATGCTGCGGCCCGGCAGATTTGGCCGTGCTTGATAGGCTGTTGCTAGAGCGTGAGTCGACTGCGGGCATGCGTCCCGGTACATTGAAAGTTGTTGCCATCGCGACCGAAACGGCTGCATCTGTTCTTGCATTATCCGAATTCCGCAAACCTGTTCCGCGCTTGAGTGCTATTTTATGGGGTGCAGAAGACTTGGCGGCGGATATGGGGGTGATCAACAATCGGGATGCGAATGGGCGTTACCGAGCGCTATTTCAGCATGCGCGCATCATGGCGTTGTATGCGGCAGCAGCCACTGAGTGTCAGGCCATTGATGCCGTCAATGTTGATTTCAAAGACTTGAAGGGCTTGGCGCAAGAGTGTGCAGAGGCGCGCGTTGACGGCTTTACGTCGAAAGCCGCTGTGCATCCGGCTCAGATTGACCTTATCAATGCCAGTTTTTCTGCGAATGCCCAAGAGCTTTCATGGGCTAGCCGAGTGGTAGCCGCGTTGCAGGACGACGGGGTAGCTGTGGTTGATGGGAAGATGGTTGATGCGCCGCATCTGCGGATCGCACATCGTATTCTGGCGCGTGCTCAGAGTTGATTCCAGGGGCGGCAGCGCCGTCCCTTTCCAGATCAGCGCGTAACGATAATGCCCGCTTTTTCTCTGTCCCATAGTTCGTGACGGCGTAATTCAGCGTCTTGCTTGAGCTTATATTTTTCAAGTTTTGAACTGGCTGTCTTAGGCAGCTCGTCAATAAACTCGACAAATCGTGGAACCATAAAATAGCTCATGTGCTCTACAGCAAAATGTATTACTTCAGCATGGCTTAGGGTTGCATCAGGCTTTAACACTACGTAAACCATCACGTCGTCTTCGCTAAGCTCGGAGCTGACTGGGATAGCGGCGACTTCCAGAATAGCTGGGTGACGTGAAAGTATCAGTTCAACCTCGTAGGCTGAGATGTTCTCCCCACGACGCCGGATAGCTTCTTTCTTGCGATCAACAAAGTAGAGATAACCATCGGAATCAAGGTAGCCACGATCTCCGGTGCGAAACCAGCCATCGACAAACTCGCGTTCGGTTTCTACCGGCATCTTGTAATATCCCTTCATCATGGCTCCCGGCTCCAGGGCGCGCATCCATATTTCTCCGACCTGTCCTGTTGCTAGATCCTTTTGGTCATCATCCACTATCTTCAATATACAGTCGCCCGATGGACGGCCTGCAGAGCCAGCTTTCTCGGAAGAGTCGTCGGGTTTGAATCGCGTCATGGCAAAGTTCTCTGTCATGGCATAAACAGAGGTCAGTGTGACGCCGTACCGTGCTTGCATTTCCGCGTATATTTCCTTAGGGACTGGGACAGTCATGCACTGACGCAGGGAATGAGCCCTGTCTTGCGGCCCGGGTGGAAGTTTCCAGATAATGTTGGTCATTGCCCCTAGAGTATTGAACTGAGTAGCTCGGCTGTCGCGAATTTCATCCCAGAACCGGGTTGCCGAAAATCGGTGTGAAACAGCGATAGTGGCATCTGCCCATAACGCGGCATAGCAGGTGTACCACATGGCATTAGCGTGGAATAGCGGAAGGCATGTATAGAGAACATCGTCGTGGGTATAGCCGAAGTCTATTGCCAATGCGCGCCCGACGGCGTGGCCCTGCGAATGAGGGCACATAACCCCTTTCGATGGTCCTGTAGTCCCCGATGTGTACATAATAAGATGTATGTCGTCGTGTTGGACCTTGTCGACTGGGGGGGCAGACGCATTATTTATTGCTAACTCTTCAAGCTTTTTTATGGGTACTAGACATTGGTTAAGTCCACAGTCTGTAACTGGCTTGTCCCCACGATAAAATATTTTTTTAATCTTGGGGATCTTGTCGGCAATAGCATTGATGTTGCTAGTCCATTCGTCGTCGATGATTAGTACGGTGGCATCAGAGTGGTCAATAAAATAGCGCAGCATGTCTCCTTTGGCTGCCGTATTCAGCGGAACAGAAACCGCTCCGATTTTTCCTAGCGCCCAGTTCACCCATAAAAACTCTGGGCAATTCGGAAGCATGACAGCCGCATGGTCACCGAAGCTAAGTCCTTGCGCGATGCAGCCGTTAGCATATTGGTTTGTGATGCGTTCTAAGTCGGCATAGGTGTAGTCTGTTCCCTGGAATCGCAGGAATGTGTGGTTGGGCACACGCTGCGCCTTCTCTGCCAGAATACGGCCTATGGTCCGCTGCTCTAAAGGATAGTCGTGGATAGTCAGTTTTTCCATGGCGTTACTCTCCAAGGTAGGCATCGGCCAACTCTCGTTTGGCGGCAAGTTCCGTGGCAGTGCCTTCCAGGACAATTTGTCCATGCTTCAAAACATAAATATAGTCCGCGTTTTTCATAACTAGATTGGCATTTTGTTCTACCAGCATGACGGTAATTCCTCGCTCTCGTAGTGCTTTCAGATGTTCGAATACTTGTTGGGTGATGACCGGAGCAAGCCCCAAGCTGATTTCATCGGCCAGCAATAGGGTAGGCCTCGCCATAAGCGCGCGCGCCAGTGCCAGCATTTGCTGTTCACCGCCGCTTAGCATTGAGCCGTCTTGAGACTCACGGCGTGCCAGCGATGGGAACATCTCTAGCATGCTCAAATAGTCCGCATGAATTTGCGAGCGTTTAGACTGAGAGTGTGCGCCTACTATTAGATTCTCACGTACAGTCAAGTCGGGAAATATACCGCGACCTTCGGGAACATGTGCAATGCCCATTCGAACAATATCGTTGGGCGTGCGTTTGGTGATTACCTGGTTTTTAAAGGTAATGGAACCACCGCTTTGGTTGACGATACCGCTGATAGCTTTCAGTAGCGTGGTCTTTCCAGCACCGTTGGCTCCTAGTATCCCGACTAACTGACCTTGGCCAACACGTAGCGACACGTCTGTAAGCGCCTGTATAGCCCCATACTTCACGGACATATTGGATATTTCAAGCATGCTCGGGTACCTCTCCCAAATAGGCTAGGAGAACCTGCGGATCGTTCAACACGTGGTCGGAGGTCCCTTGGGCGATAATCCGCCCCGTATCGAGTACGACTACATGATCGCAAAGCTTACGCACCAAACCCATATTATGTTCCACGACTAGTACGGACATCTGTTGTTCCGCGCGTAGCTCAAGGACCAGATTGCCAAGATGCTCAGTCTCTGCATCATTAAGGCCAGCGATCGGCTCATCCAAAAGTAAATAGTTAGCCTCCAGCAACATAACGCGCCCCAACTCCAGGAGCTTTCTATAGCCATAAGGCAGGCTACCTGTTTCCATATCCAGGTAGTCGCTTAGGCCTAGGCGGTTGGCGACGGTATAGGCTGAGTCACGCGCTTCTTGTTCCGCTCTGCGTACAAATGGCAGGCTGAGCATTTCCGATATAACCGAATAGCCTAGTTTTCTGTGCCTGGCTATTATCAGGTTTTCCATGACGGTCATGTTGGCAACAATTTGCGGGTGTTGAAATACACGACCTAGCCCCAGATTGGCAATTTGATCCGGTCGCAAGCCATGGAGGTTTTGATCTCCGAGTGTGACCGTCCCGGATGTGGGTCTTAATATGCCGGAAACGACATTAAGCAATGTGCTTTTCCCTGCGCCATTGGGCCCGATCAGCCCGACTATGCTGCCGGGCGCAACTTCCATGGTTACATTCTGTACGGCGTGTATGCCACCGAAGCTTACGCTGACATCGTTGACATGAAGTGAGGATGGTGTGCTCATGGACCCACCTTCTTTGGCCGGGGTTTGAACATGCTAGTCAACCCGCCCGGCAATAATATAACGACCAGCATTAATGACAGTCCAAAAATAAGGCCGGGTGCGTCTTTGAAGCCGCGCACAGCTTCCGGCATTAATACATAAAACGCTGCGCCTAAAAGTGAGCCTCGGACACTTCCCATTCCACCAATGACTATCATTGCCAGAAACATAATGGACATATTCACATTAAAGCTTTCGGGGTTGATATAACGAACCAGGTTTGCATATAAGCCACCGGCTACCGCGGTATAAAAGGCACTGATTGCAAATGCAATCACCTTGTATCGCGACACTTGGATGCCCAGGCATCCGGCTGCCAGCTCGTTTTCGTTTAGCATAGTGAATGCTCTGCCGGTACGGCCGCTTACGATCCGATGTGCAGCCAGGGTACCCAGTGCCAGAACCAGGGCGATGACCCAGGTCATGCGGCCACCGTCCGCCAGGGAGACACCAAAAAAATACGGGATGGGAACTTCCATACCACCGCCTCCGCCAGTAATATCACGCCATTCGAAGATCATTTTCTGGGCGACTATGCCAAACCCTAAAGTGGCTATGGCCAAGTACAGATTCTTCAGACGCAAGGCGGGTAATGCCACTAGGGCACCGATCAGGGTGGTGAAGATGCTGGCAATGGGGATTGCTATCCAGAAAGGCATGCCAACCTTTGATGAGAGCAATGCGGCAGCGTAAGCGCCGATGGCAAAGAATCCCGCATGACCCAAACTGATCTGCCCAGAGGTTCCCGTAAGAATGTTTAGTCCGATGGCGACTAAAGAGAAGATGCCCACAAGATTCAGAAGGTAAATAAAGTATCCGCCACCGAACAGAGTAACGGCTGCGATGAGTGCAGTGATGGCAATCACTGTTATGCCCAGATGCCACGAGGAGGGTTTATGTACCGGGGTCATATTCATACCTTGCTTAATTTGACTTTACCGAAGATTCCCGTTGGGGCAACGATCAGAACAGTTATGATCAGGACGAAAGATAGTGCCTCGCCAAAGCTTCCCGATACATATGCTCCTATTAGATTCTCTATTACGCCTAGCATCATCCCTCCTATAAATACTCCCAACAGGCTTGAAAGCCCACCGAGCACGGCTCCTGCAAATCCTTTAATCAACAGAGCACCCATAATATTGACATCCAGAAAAAGGATGGGCGCTACTAAAAGGCCAGCAATTGCGCCGGCGACTGACCCCATGGCCCATGCCAGGGAAAAGCTGCGACTGATGGGTATTCCCATTAGCTTAGCGACCGTTTGATTTTGACTGGCGGCCCGTAAAGCAATCCCTGCGCGCGTGTGCTTCAGAATAAGCGTGAAGCCTATGATCATCGCGACCGATACAACAATGGTCAGGGCCGTGTCAGGTGAGACATTGACACCAAATAACTTGAATGTAGGCAGGTCGGACACGGGACTTTGCATGATGTGGGTTTGATTGCCCCAGATCATACCGGCTACACTATGTAGAGCCATATTAAGCCCCAAGGTTGCAATAACAGCGTTCATCACTGGCTTGCCCAGCAGGGGGCGTATGACCGCTTGCTGCACGATTACTCCTTGCACAGCAGCAAAAGCAACTGTCAGGGGCAATACCAGCCACCAGCTCATGCCGTAAATAGTGAGCAGGCTGTAAGCGACAAAAGTGGAGAACATCGCCATTTCACCCTGGGCAAAATTAGGAATGTCTGTCGCTTGCAACACCAGGACTATTGCAATCCCTATCAGGGCGTAGAGGCTTCCAGAGGCCAAGCCACCAAGAATAAGTTCAGCAATCATTGAGAGTCTCCAGCGTTATGGCGTAATAGTTGTCGTAATCGTTCCCGCCGGGTCTTGCTGTTGAGTGCTTCTAGGTAGCGCAGGCCTTCGGGATCGATAAGCTGATTGAGTAGAATCAGTTCATCTTGCGTCGGCGCGGTGCTTATTTTTGGCGGATGATCCCAATGCAGGACAAAGCCTGTGTTTTCTTCAATTTCCTCGCGAGTGACGCCGGGATGCATATGAGTGACCTGCAGCCGTCCGTCGGATCCACTGGCCATGATGCAAAGATTCGATAGCACGATAATTTGTTGAGGGCGGCCTGCCTGGCTGTTGGCCGGATGTCCAGCCCCGCTACAGAAATCGAGCTTTTCCACAAACACCTGTTTGGTATGGCGGGGCGTATAGTAGTAAAACCGTTTGGCCGCCGTGGAGGCATCGGGGATACCGGCGGCGCCCGGCAAGCGAACAACCGGATTGGCATAGGTGCCAATGCAGACATTGTTAGATGCGCCGAACGGATCGACTTGGGCGGGGCGCATAAACTCTGTCCACCGGGGAGTCCCTCCTAGGAGGATGGTTGGCATCAGAACCAGATTGATCTGGACATAGTCCAACCATACGGAGGCGTTAGGAATAGAGTCAAATTCGTCGTAACCTAAAGTAAGTGTGCGTGTGCCGGCTACTAGCGAATTCCCATTGGGGCAGAGGCTGGTGCAGTCGGGCGCATGGGTTTTTTTTGCCAGCATGTAGGCTGCAGTAGGCAAGAAAGTTCCTATCCCTTCTGCTAGAAAATCATGATTTTGAATCAGATGTGCCATCGAAATTACAATCTGATCAATTTGCTGGCTATGCCGGCTATCAAGGCCTGTTTCTGTCCAAGTCATTATTGATATGCCTCCGTGGCAACCGTAAGCCATTGCTGCCAAGACACGGAGTCATTGCATGCGTCGGCGTAGTCAAGGATGCCTGCTAGATCGAGTTTGCTTTTAGGAAAGCACGAGGTGGGCAAGCTACCTCCTTTTGCCGGAACAACATGGTCCACAAACATTCCCGGAATTTGTATACCGCCTCGCATGGTCATCAAGTCTTCTGTATCGACGATGTGTTCAGCCGTGACTATAGTAAGTTTGGCGACGGTCGGGAGGTAGGGGTCAAATGCCAGTTGTCCTTGCAGGTTGCAGTTGCCGGCATGGTCGGCGGCGGTGACATGGATGATGGCGACATCGATTTCAAGCGCTGGGACAGCGATCAGATTTTGTCCGGTTATCGGGCATTCAAACTGTTTAAGATCAGGACGTACCGTCAAAATATCTGTGCGTGCCAACGCACCCAGCATAGGAAGAAACGGCACCCTCATGGAGGCAGCCTGTAGTCCGTAGCTAAGTGTGTACTCTGTCTCTTCGATCAGCGTGATTGAGCTGTTTTGCACCGCTCGGGTGTAATGTGGTGCTAACCCGACAATTTCCAGTCCGGTATAACAGCTGCGCAAGGTACGCACACACCCTGCACCAATCAAAAGATCCGTTTCTATGCCTCCCGTAAGACAAATGATTTCCAGACCCCGTTTTTTTGCCGCTGCCAAGGCAAGGGCGGCGGCTACGGGTCTTCTATAGAGCGTCATGCCGCCCAATGCGACACTATCGCCTTCATGTAGCGAGGCGATAGCTGAACGCAGATCAGTGCGTTTATCCATTGTTAGTCGGCCTTGACCCAGTCAGTCACAATTTCCCACTTGCCGTCTTTCGCTTTCATGAAGGCGACCGATGAACTGCCCGCGTGCTGTTCTGGAGTAAACGTAATGGGGCCCATCAACCCGGTATTTAGAGCATTGATCTTATTAAGCTGCTCTACAATTTTGTCTGAGGTGACCTCGCCTTCTATATTCTTGAGTGCCGCCACAAAGACCTGGCCTGCGTTGTAACCGTGCATGCTGTAGGTGGTCGGCGTTGTTTTTGGCATGTATTTTTTTTGATGAGCAAGGAATTCAGCGACCTCTGTTTTTTTCGATTCCAGTGGCTCCATGACAGCAACCGCGATAGCGCCTTCAACCAGGTTTTTTCCTGCCAAGGCAAAGGTTTGAGGATCGCCTAAGGCGTTGTGCCCACTAAATTGCGGTGCCCAGCCCATTTTTTTTGCCTCTTTCATTATTAACGCAGCATCTCTGGGGATGCCGAGAAAAACGATGTCTTCCGCACCCGACTGTTTCGCCTGAGCTACCACACCGCTGAAGTTGGTTGTGCCTCTGTCGAAAGGAAGTTTGGTGAGTGGCACACTATTTTTTTCCATGCGAGCTTCAAGGCCTGCTACTGCATCCTGCCCAAAATCGTCGTTTTGATAGATGGTGGCAATTTTCTTATGTTTGAGATCGTTCACAAGGTATTCGGCCAAAACGTTCGCCTGTACCCTGACCTCGGGAAGCGTCGTAAACACGTGTGATTTTGTAGGGGTGGTGAGTGTGTGGCTGAATGCATAGGGTGCCAGGATCGGTAGTTTCCTTTCCTGTGTATAGCTGATCATTGCAGCAACATTCGGCGTTCCTACTGGAGAAACCATAGCAACTACCTTGTCTTGCTCGGCCAGTTTTTTGACTGCGGCAAGGGTACGCATAGGTTCATAACCATCATCTTCTGCAATCAGTTCGATCTTGTGACCGTTTACGCCGCCTTGATCGTTGATATAGCCTAAGTAGGCCTCAAGCCCGTCTCGTACTCCCTGTCCAAGTAAAGAAAGCGACCCTGACAGTGGTCCCGTGAAGCCAATCCGCACAGTGTCGGCCGCGAAAGATGCCGAGGAGGTGCCAAGCCCAATGCTGCAAACCATTGCGCCAATTAATGCTCGAGAAGTGGGAAATCCAAATGCTTTCATGTCTGCTCCTGGTTTTTTTGACCTGGCAAAGTGAGTTGCCAAGTTGTAGTGGGAGACGATTCTGTGTCGCCTTTTATAGCTTTCAGTTGGCTGAAGTATTGTTGTTTCCTAATGCCATATTTTTTCTTAGTTTACGCAAGCCTAACTGTTCCGTCAACAAACTTACCGATCAGTTACTTTGCTAACCGTTCGAGTGCCGTATGGTAATTGTGACTATAATCAAGGCCTACTATGGGTGCTGCTGTTTAGCAGTTGAAGAAAATAATTGGAGACTAGTTCAATGGCGACATGGAAAAATGCTGTTCCCGAGGCTAGCGCGCAATTTAATAGCAAGCGCGAGGTGTTGATTCGCGAAGCAGCTGCCGCGTTTAATCGACGCGGATACTACGGAACGTCTCTTACGGAAATAGCCAAGAAGTTGGGTGTGACCAAGGCGGCGTTGTACACCTACGTACCGAGCAAAGAAGAGCTCCTGTACTTTTGCCATGATTCGGCTATGGATACTGCAATTGGAATTGTGGAGGCTGTAAGGAAGGAAAGCGGGACAGGGTTGGAAAAGTTAACTAGAGCTTTGCGTAGTTATCTTGAAATGATGTTGGGGGAAGACGGTAGTTATGTCGTGCTGCTCGAGGAGCATGCAATGAAGCCCGAACACATGCGCGCCATTATCAAGCGTCGCGACCAGTTTGAATCTTCTCTACGAGCGTTTGTGGAGGATGGCATAGCGGATGGCAGTATCGTTTCATGCAATCCAAAGCTTGCCATTTTTATGGTCACTGGAGCACTCAACTGGAGTCGAAAATGGTATCGACCCGATGGTAACTGGTCAGGACCACAGATTGCTTATGCCTTGACCCAAATGCTCGAAAGGTCATTGTCAGGCTCGCCATTAGACGCGCTGCTTGATGACCCAGGGCTCTTTGACGTTGCGCTGGAGGTCGATACGGCCGCGGCGGTGGAGTCCAAAACAGAAAAAGGCCGACGCAGACCTGCCTGAATACGCCAACACCCATCAGAATATAACTGTAATAAAGTCTTGTTTTGATGGGTCATGGTCACAGATTCGTGACAATTATTGTCATTGTGTCGGTTCGCGCTTAGCGAGCCCCTACGTGCTGAATCAAAGATTTATCTTTTTGTAACAATCTTGACATGTAAGTGTTCGACAATGTAGGGTCATTTACTGCACCCGGCCGGTATTTCCGCTCGTTCACCCTATGTGGTTTGCCTTATTAAAGAGAAGCGACTGGCGCCTGCTACGGGCCACTATTGTCGGATTCTCGCTCGTCGTCTTGGCGCTTGCATGGGGAGTTACGCTGCAACGGCTGGCGGCCAACAAAGCGATGGCCGTGGATACAGCCCGGACGCAGCAGAACAATCTCTCCGTCATCGTCTCCGAAAACCTCGAACAGCTCTTGGATGGCGCGCGCACCATCGCCTTGGCTTCAAGGGAGTGGTGGGAAGGTTCACCCCAGGAGGTGGCAAATCGCCTGGCCGCCATGCGTGCGGCGAATCCGGCTTTCCTGCGGATATCGCTCTACGACGTCGATGCCGTGCGTGTTTACAGTTCTTCCCCTGTTCCTGACGACCCGTTGCTGGCGGCGGCCGTAAGCGATGCCCTGCAAGCGGTATCCGATGTGGATTCCAAGGGCTTGATCTTACCTGCGGCATCCGCCTTGCCGGAAGACGCTTGGCACAAGCCTCTGCTGTTTCCGGTGGGTAAGCCAGGTTCTGCGCCGGTGGGAATGCTGATGGTGATGCTCGACCTGGGACATTTATTGAAGGTCTATCAACACATCGAGTTCGGCGCCTCGGGGGTTATTCATATTCTGACCAGGGACGCCCAAGAGGTGCTGGAATGGCGCCCCGAAGGCCTGATGTTCAATAGCAGGAAACGCTCTTTCACCGCGTTCGCAGGCCAGTCCGCGGCAACGGGCTCGCTGACGACGGACCTGTTTCAGGACGGGCGCATCTACTTGTCGAGCTTTAGACACGCAGAGCGCTTTTCTTTTTTGCTTGTCGTCAGCCGGAATATGCAAGATATTCTGGAACCCCATCTGACAGCTCGGTCCCAGTCGTTGTCTACGCTGGGCATCCTGACGATCATCATTGCCGCAGGTGCCTATTTCATTGCCAGCGGCATAGGTCGACAAGGAAGGCTGTTTGGTGCACTGCTGACGTCCAATGAAAATAATCGCTCGCTCATCACCCGACTCGAGGATGAAAAGGGTCGCGCCTTCCTGCTGGCTGCGCACGATCACCTTACCGGGCTTCCTAACCGACGTGCCTTCAATGAGCTGGCAATGAGCCATCTGGTCAATGCTAGACAACATCGCGGCCACTATGTCCTGATGTATCTGGACCTGGACCGTTTCAAGCTGGTCAATGACACGCTGGGGCACCACGTTGGCGATATCCTGCTGCAGACGGTGGCCATACGCTTACGTGCATGCCTGCGTGATTCCGATATCGTGGCACGGCTAGGGGGCGATGAGTTCGCTATATTGCTGCCGGGTATCCCGTCCATCGAAGACCTGCCCTTGATTGCAGACAAGATCATCAGGCAAGTTAGCCAACCTTTCGAAAGTCAGGACGGGCAGGAAATCCACGTCAGTCCCAGTATCGGCATTGCCGTCTTCCCGCGTGACGGACAGGATTTTGACTCGCTGTGCAAGAACGCTGACGCGGCTATGTATGAGTCCAAGCGCAAGGGGCGCAGCACCTACACCTACTATGACACGGCGTTGAATTCTTCAAGCGAACGGAGATTCAATCTGGAGCAGCGTCTTCCCAAGGCCATTGCGGAGGACGAACTGGTCCTGCACTTCCAGCCCAAGGTCAGGCTGTCCGACTTCAGAATTGTAGGGTTCGAAGCTCTGGTGCGCTGGCAGCATCCGGAGCTGGGCCTGGTCTATCCCGATGACTTCATTCCTCTGGCGGAAGAGGCCGGTTTGATCGTGGAGCTGGGTGAATGGGTCGCTCGCTCGTGTTGCCGCCAGCAAGCGGCCTGGCAGGCGGAAGGATTGGACTGCGTGCCGGTGGCGATCAACATGTCGCCCCTGCAGTTGCAGCGCGAGGAGCTGCCCAGCCGTATAGAAAGCCTGCTTAACGAGTACGGCGTGACGGCAGACATGCTCGCGATCGAGATCACCGAAACGGTGCTGCTTAAGTCGCTGGAGACTGCTGTCGCGGTGCTTCGAAAGTTGGAAGCCCTGGGCGCACAGATATCGCTGGACGACTTTGGCAGCGGCTTCTCAAGCCTTAGTTATGTGCGAACCCTGCCTATCCACGTCATCAAGATCGACAAGCAGTTTATCCGCGATATTCGCAACAGCACCCACGACGCGGTGTTGGTAGCGTCCATCATTTCGCTGGCACACAATCTGGGGATGCAAGTTATCGCAGAAGGTGTCGAAACCCTAGAGCAACTCATCTATTTAAAGACGGCGGGCTGCGATCAGGCTCAAGGCTATTACTTCAGTCGGCCTGTGCCGGCCGCCAGCGCCCGTGAACTGTTGCGTAACGGCGTACTTGCGCCATCCTGAGGAACCACATGAACAAGATAACATCAAGGCTTTGTGCCGCATTTCTGCTTGCGACAGCAGCAGGTGCAGTTCAAGCGCAGGTATGCAGCAATCCCGACGCACTGCGCCTTGCTGTTATCCCGCAGATGAAGGATCAGACTGCCATGGGGCACTATGATGCGCTCATCGAAACGCTGAAAGATGAGCTGGATCGCAACGTTGTGCTGGTACCTGCCGGCTCCTATGGCGCTGTGGTCGAAGGCCTGTTCGATGGTAGCGTGGACCTGGCCGAACTGGGGCCTGGCTCGTACGCCCTGGCCAGGGATCGCGGCGCAAACATTACTGCTTTTGCGTCGCTGCATCAACAGATCGATGCAAGCGGGCCAGCTAATTATCGTTCGGTCTTGATCACCCGCAAGGACGCTGGCATTCAGTCTATTGACGCGTTGCGGGGATCGGCGCTGAGCCTGGTCGATCCTGTCAGCACGTCCGGGGGCATAGTGCCCAGGGTAGCCGTGCAGCGTATAACAGGCATGTCCCTGGAAGCCTGGTTCGGACGCGTGTCTTTCGCTGGTTCTCACGATTCGGCGTTAGACGCCGTGCTTAATGGTCGGGTCGCTGCGGCGTTTGTATCCGACAGCCGGGTTAAAAAAGGAGTGTACAACGGGCGCTCGGTAGCGGACGATCTACATATTATCTGGCGTTCAGATCCGATTCCGTCTGATCCGTTCGTATACCAGGTCGGCCTGTGCGAGTCCGTGAAACAGGCGATTCAGCGCGTTTTTTTTGAGCGACAAGACGATCTGCAACCCTTATTTGTTTGGCGCGAGAAGCAGGGCTTCGTACCCGTCTCGGACAGCGACTATCGGCTCTTTATGCATAGGCTGCCTGATTCACGCTGAATCAGTGAAGGCCCCCAAGGGCCAGCTCTTTAGTAGTGCGAGAGATCCGATATACAGTAACCGTCCTCGCGTACTATGTGGCACGGTAGGTGCGGTAGTCAGAAAAACAAAAAGCCCAATCCGAAGACTGGGCTAAATGTTTGATATCTATGGTGGCCTGGGACGGAATCGAACCGCCGACACAAGGATTTTCAATCCTCTGCTCTACCGACTGAGCTACCAGGCCATCAAGAAGGCAAGATATTACACTAGATTTGAAAAGTGTGCTGAAAGCCTACAGTTCAGTGTGCTGAATTTGTCATAAATCAATAGGTCTCTTTATGGCATTTCAGTATCTAGCGAAGGCCGATTATAATCACAAATGCGCAAATTGTTAAAAAGGCTTTAAAAACCGGCATGTCTGTTGACGTTTTCACCTTTGGTCTTAACCACGTTTCTGCTCCCGTTGCGGTGCGGGAGCGCGTGTCATTCCCGGCTGATTTACTTAGGCCGGCCTTGGATGGACTGCGTTCGACCTTTGGCTCTTCTGTCAAAGAAGCAGCAATTTTGTCGACCTGTAATCGCACTGAAATCTATTGTGCGGCTGACCCTATGGTGTCCGAAAATCTGCCTGCCTGGCTGGCAGATTTCAACCGTGTCGAAGCGGGCAGTTTGCGGCCTCATTTATACCGCCACCAACAAAATGATGCTGTGCGCCATGCGTTTCGCGTGGCCAGCGGTTTGGATTCCATGGTGCTGGGCGAGCCCCAGATACTGGGTCAAATGAAAGACGCAGTGCGGGCAGCGAATGACGCGGGTTCTTTGGGCACTTTGTTGCATCAATTGTTCCAGCGTACTTTTTCGGTGGCCAAGGAAGTCCGCTCACAGACTGCTATTGGGGCGCATTCAGTGTCGATGGCGGCGGCAGGCGTGCGGTTGGCTGAACGGGTGCTGGGCGATCTGTCCCAGGCCAATGTGCTGTTTATTGGCGCGGGCGAAATGATAGAGCTCTGTGCCACGCACTTTGCGGCGTCACAGCCCAAGCGCATGGTGGTGGCTAACCGCACTCTGGAAAGGGCGGAAGCCTTGGCGACACGCTTTGTGGCGCAAACCATGAAGCTGTCGGATATTCCCGACAAAATTCACGAATTCGATGTCATCGTCTCCTGTACGGCAAGCACCTTGCCCATCCTTGGACTCGGGATGGTCGAAAGGGCTACGCGCTTGCGTCGCCACCGCCCTATGGTGATGATAGATTTGGCGGTGCCACGCGATATCGAAGCCGAAGTTGGGCGCCTGGCTGACGTTTACCTGTATTCGGTCGATGATTTGGGTCGTATGGTCCAAAGCGGCACGGATGCCCGTCGCGCCGCCGTGGTTCAGGCAGAAGGCATTATCGAAACTCGGGTGCAAAATTTCATGCATTGGCTGCAAAGCCGTGCCAATGTGCCTGCCATTCTGGATTACCGCATGGCAGCCGAACAGGTGCGTTTGGCTGAACTGGAACGCGCGCGACGTTTGTTGGCACGCGGCATGGCGCCCGAAGCTGTACTTGAGCAATTGGCCCATGGGCTAACCCAAAAGTACACCCACGGTCCGCTGGCTGCCCTGAATCGCAGCGAAAGCCAAGAGCGTCAGCAACAACTGCTGGATTTGCTGCCACAGCTGCAGCCTACTGTCGAGCGTCGTCGTTAGCGACGCACTGCGGTTGTTGTTGTACGCCTTATCCACTGTTTTACGTTCCAGCTCTCTATGAAACTATCTATGCGCGACCGATTAGAGCAATTTGCTCATCGGCTGATTGAAATTGATGCCATGTTGGCCGAACCCGAGATCGCGGGCGATATGGATCGTTATCGCAAGCTGTCCCGCGAGCGCGCTGAACTGGACCCTGTGGTTGCGGTGTTTACCGCCTTTACCGCCGCTGAATCAGATGTGATGGCGGCTCAGGACATGCTGTCCGATCCGGAAATGCGCGCCATGGCCGAAGAGGAAATCGAAACCGGTAAGGCCACACTAGAGCAACTAGAGGCCGATCTGCAGGTGTTGCTGCTGCCGCGCGACCCCGATGACAAACGCAGTGTTTTCCTGGAAATACGCGCAGGTACAGGTGGCGACGAAAGCGCCTTGTTTGCGGGCGATTTACTGCGTATGTATACGCGTTATGCCGAAAGCAAAGGCTGGCGGGTCGAGATGATGTCGGAAAGCAGTTCCGAGGTCGGTGGCTATAAAGAAGTCATTGCGCGCATTAATGGCGATGGTGTGTACGGGCAGCTGAAGTTTGAGTCCGGTGCCCATAGGGTGCAGCGCGTGCCCGAAACCGAAACCCAGGGTCGTATTCACACGTCGGCGTGCACGGTAGCTATTTTGCCCGAGGCCGACGAGCTTAGCGCCATTATTATTAATCCGTCGGAATTGCGCATTGATACCTTCCGGGCCAGTGGCGCGGGTGGTCAGCACGTTAATAAAACGGATTCTGCTGTGCGTATCACGCACTTGCCCACAGGTCTGGTGGTGGAGTGTCAGGACGACCGTTCGCAACACCGTAATCGTGACCAGGCCATGCAGGTGCTGGCGGCGCGTCTGAAAGCCAAGCAGCAGCAGGAACACCACGATCAGGAAGCTGCCCAGCGTAAAAGTCTGGTGGGTTCTGGGGATCGCTCCGAGCGCATACGCACGTATAACTATCCGCAAGGACGGGTGACGGATCACCGTATTAACCTGACGCTATACAAGCTGGCCTACATCATGGATGGCGATCTGGATGAATTGACCAACGCCTTGCTGGCGGAGCATCAAGCCGAACAGCTGGCGGCGCTGGGTCACGAATAAGACAGTGTTTACTTTACGCAGCATCATGGCGGACAGTACCTTACCGCGACTGGAATTCCAGATGCTATGGCAGTATGTGCTGGATGTACCTCGCGTGTGGCTAATTGCCCATGATACGGATACTTTATCGTCAGTCCAGGTGCAGCAGTTCAGGCGGCTAGAGGCCCGGCGCTTCGCGGGCGAGCCCATGGCCTATATTGTGGGGCGGCGCGAATTTATGGGGCACGACTTTGAGGTGTCCCCGGATGTGCTTATTCCCAGGCCTGAAACCGAGCTACTGGCTGAGACAGCGCTAACGGTGCTGGACGGCAAGCGGTCCGCCCGTGTGCTGGATTTGGGCACGGGTTCGGGTGCCGTGGCTATTTCCATCGCGTTGGCCTGCCCGCAGGCAGTCGTGGTGGCTACCGACCTTAGTCAACAGGCCTTGGCCGTGGCTAGCAAGAATGCAGGCCGCCTGGGCGCTGTGGTGCAGTTTGCCCAAGGTAGTTGGTATGATGCCCTGATGGACAATAAGGGTTTTGACCTGATTGTGTCGAATCCGCCGTATATTGCGGCATGCGATCCGCATCTGGCGCAAGGCGATGTACGTCACGAACCGCTGGGTGCATTAACCGATCATGGCGATGGCCTGGGCGCAGTGCGCGATATTATCAGCGGTGCGCGTCAATGGTTAAAGCCAGGTGGGGCCTTGTTCTTGGAGCATGGCTGGGATCAGGCAGAAGCAGTACGTGAACTTTTTGAATTTTCCCGTTTCGAACGGGTGTTAAGCTTGAAAGACCTGGCCGGTATTGAACGGGTCACAGGCGGATATCTATAAACCATTTTTACCTGGAATCAACAATGAGCGACGTTCAAGAATTTATTCGTGAAACCGTGACCAGCAACCCCGTGGTGCTGTTCATGAAGGGCACAGCCCAGTTTCCACAGTGCGGCTTTTCGGGCCGTGCCATCCAGATCCTTAAGGCATCGGGCGTAACCAAATTGGTCACCGTGAACGTCTTGGATGACGACCTGGTTCGCCAGGGCATCAAAGATTATTCCAACTGGCCCACCATCCCCCAGCTATATGTCGCTGGTGAATTTATTGGCGGCTCCGACATCATCGCTGAAATGTACGAAAGCGACGAGTTGCTCACCACCCTGAAAGACGCAGGCGCGCTGGAATAAACCACTGGCATTGATCAGTAGGTAGTAGATGACGCCATGACGGGCCTTAAGGCTGATCATGGCGTCGTTTTTTTTGTTGTACACAAAGGACTCCTTATGTTGATGCAGGACAACGCATTCAAGCGTGCTTTGAAGTCTGGCGACGTCCAGTTTGGCTTGTTTTTGGCGCTGGCCGATTCATATAGCGCTGAATTGCTGGCGACTACTGGATTTGACTGGTTATTGATAGATGGCGAGCACGGGCCCAACGATTTGCGGTCCATACTGAGGCAGTTGCAAGCTGTGGCGCCTTGGCCTGGCGCAACCTTGGTCAGAATGCCCGATCATAACCCTACCACCATCAAGCAATTGCTGGATGCTGGAGTGCAGAATCTGTTGGTGCCTATGGTGGAGTCTGCCGACCAGGCGCGTGCCCTGGTGCAGGCCACGCGTTATCCCCCAGCAGGTGTGCGTGGTGTGGCGACGGCTATGGCCCGGGCTGCGCAGTGGAATGGCGTCAGTGATTATATGGACCGAGCCAACGACGAAATTTGCCTTATTGTGCAGATGGAGTCCGTAGCGGGCTTACACGCTTTGGATGAAATCCTGGCGGTGGACGGCGTGGATGCGGTGTTCATCGGTCCCGCTGACCTGGCTGCGTCCATGGGGTATCCAGGGCAGTCAGGACAGCCTCAGGTCGAGCAGGCCGTATTGGACTCCTTGCCGCGCATTATTGCGGCGGGCAAGGCAGCCGGGATATTCTCGGGTGACATGGCCGGGATACAACGCTACCGGGATCATGGCGCGAATTTTATCGGAGTAGGGATAGACACTCTGTTGTTGCGCCATGCGGCAACACAGTTGCTGCAGCAATGCAAGGGCGGTGCGGCAACACCAGCGGGCGCTAGCTATTAACGACCAGGTCTAGGCACGACCCCTGGTGCATCGTGATCTGCGTCGGGGTCCAGGGCTGCGTTGTGATCCGGATAATCTACGGTGTCAAACGCAATGTCGCCTTGCGCATCGGGTATGCCGGTAACGGCTAACCCTGCAAAATCAAACAGCGAGTTATCCATTAAGTGGCTAGGCACCACCCGGGTCAGCGCGCCGAATACATTCCAGGATCGGCCTGGGTTTTGCTTGTCCCATTGCTGGATCATGCGCCCAATTTCTTGGCGCTTCAGGTTTTCCTGAGTGCCGCATAGATTGCACGGAATGATAGGAAACTGTTTTAGTTGGGCATAGGCGATCAGGTCTTTTTCCGGCACATAGGCCAAGGGACGGATCACAATATGCTTGCCGTCATCCGACATCAGCTTGGGTGGCATAGCCTTCATGCGGCCACCATAAAACAAGTTCAGGAAAAAGGTTGCCAGGATGTCGTCGCGATGATGGCCCAGGGCTATTTTTGTAGCACCCAGCTCGTCGGCTACCCGATACAGTATGCCCCGTCGCAGGCGCGAACACAGCGAACACATGGTTTTGCCTTCAGCGATAACCCGGGTCACTATGGAGTAGGTGTCCTGAGTTTCGATATGAAAGGGCACCTTCAGTGTGCTTAGATAATCGGGCAATACATGGTCGGGAAATCCTGGCTGCTTCTGATCCAGATTGACGGCGATCAGCTCGAATTTCACTGGGGAACGCGCTTGTAGGGTCAGCAATATATCCAGCAAACCATAGGAGTCCTTGCCGCCCGACAAGCACACCATGATTTTGTCGCCTTCTTCTATCATATTGAAGTCGGCGATGGCCCGTCCAGTTTCGCGCAGCAGGCGTTTGCTTAGCTTGTTGTCGTCGACACGCTGCTTTGCGGCTAGCCGTGCAGTGCTGCTGGCGTCGGGCTGTACAGTTGGTTCAACTGGTGTGGTGGGTATGGACGGCGGGGCTAAGTTAACAGTATCAAGCATGATGGGGCGGAAAACATATCTATGGAATGATGCGCGTGGCCTTAACGGCTGCGATGAACTTCGATGCCGACAGCGGCGCAGTCGGCAAATGCGTTGGGCTTGCCTATACGTATTCTGGCGCTTAGTACATCTGGAAATTCTGCCAAAATGCGGTTGACAACGCGCTCGCTTAAAGTTTCCAGCAAGTTGATGTGGCTATGCGTGCATTCGTCCACTATGGCGTGGCGCAGTAGGCGATAATCAAGCACGGTTTGTATGTTCTGGTCGTGGACATCTTGGGTGATGGAGACATCGAACTCGGCGTCAATATGTAGCGGCTGGGTAGACTGGAGCTCGTGTTCCAATATCCCTATGCGGGCGTCCAGTGCTATCTGGCTAAAAAAAATGCGTCGGGTGGACATAAGTATGGTCTGGCCTATAAGTAGTTGGGCGATTGTAATGCCTTAATGGGTACGCTGAAAGCGCAAGGGTCTATAGTGGCTTGGCGCTGGCAGGCTATGGGGGTGGTGATGACAACAGAAGATAAGATTTTCGATGCGGTAGTGATAGGGGGCGGTCCCGCCGGGGTGTCGTGTGCCGTCTGGCTGGCACGCCTTGGGTATGCTCCAGCATTGATTGAGGCGGGGGCCGAAATTGGAGGCCTATGCCGCAAACATCCATTTCTAGACGAGTGGAATGCTTCTTTGCCGGGCATGACGGGTCCGCAGGTAGCTGACAACCTATTGCTTAGCTTGCAGCATGCAAAAGTACCTTTTTGGCTGAATAGCGCTGCCAGTGATGTTTACCGCGAAGGCGAGGGCTTTGTGGTTGTCACCCAAGGTGTGCCGCAACGCTTGCGCGCCCGTCACTTGGTGCTGGCAACCGGTGTGCGGGCACGCGGTTTGGCAGATGCCAACGAAGAGGAACTGACGCTTAGCGAGCGCGCCAAGGCTAGAAAGGCAAGGCAAGATAGTGGGGGCGTAACGCATGCTTATGGCATATTGACCGGGCCAGGTCAGCATATCGTAGAGCAGGATTTTCAGGGTAAGCGAGTGGCAGTGCTGGGCGGCGGCGATAACGCCTTTGAGAACGCGTTATATGCCATGGATCACGGCGCCAGTTTCGTGGATGTTTATGCCCGCACGGTCAGGGCGCAACGTCAATTCACCCATCGCGTACCCAAACAACACATCATTCAGGGCGGCTATAACGTGGATGCGGACACGCGCACCATCAATGACAAGCGCTATGACCTGATTCTTGTGTTTTATGGCTGGGACCCTTGTGTGCGCTTTGCCGATAAGCTGGGCCTGCAACGCTCGTCACGTGGCTTTGTTGCTACCGAAACCCACACCGCACAAACCAGCAGCCCCGGCGTATATGCCATTGGCGAGGTCACCCAGCGCCAGCATCCGTGTGTAGTAACGGCGCTGGCTGATGGGGTGGCCGCTGCAAAGGCTATACAGGCGCGATTCGAGACAGCGTGGCCTCAGTTGCAACAGGAACGCTTAATTTAAGCGTAAAGCAGCGCAGTTCGTCGCGGCGGAACACATGTATGGTTATCGTGTCGCCCGACTGGCTGGGGCGTAGCAGACGTTCTACAGTATTGGTTGACCCAACGCGCAAGCCGTTAATGGCAACTAGCACGTCGTGGGCCGACAAGCCCGCCTGGTGGGCTGCGCCGCCGCTGTATACCGTGGTTAACTGCGTTTCTCCGTTGACCACTCGCCAGCGCGCATCCAGCGATGGCAGGGTGGATTCAGGCGCCCAGGTTAAGGCAATGTCAGCGTCAGCCAGTAGCTGCTGTAGGGGCAGTTCTTGCGTACCGTAGGCATAACGCGTGATGAAGTCTGACACGTCTATGCCACAGGCTTCCTGGATCAGGCTAGCCATGGCGTCCTCGGGGATGCCTTGTGGTTGGCCTTGGTAGAAGTCCCGTCCATAGCGCTGCCACATCAGGCGCATAACGTCGTCTAAAGAATATTTGCCTTTGCTGGCATGGCGTAGGGTCAGATCCAGGCCTAGGGCGACCAGGGCCCCCTTGGTGTAGTAGCTGACCAGGGCATTGGGCGAGTTTTCGTCCTGCTTGTAAAAGCGTGTCCACGTGTCGAACGAGCTTTCGGCCACGCTTTGCTTGAGCCGGCCAGGGGACCGCTGCACATTGCTGATGGTTTTCCCCAGCAGGCGCAGGTAGTCGGGCTGGGTCACCACACCCGAGCGCAACAGCATCAGATCATCGTAGTAAGAGGTAAAGCCTTCGAACACCCACAGCAAACGGCTATGGTTTTCGCGCAAGGTGTCGTAGGGCGCAAATACAGCGGGCTTGATGCGCTTTACGTTCCAGGTATGAAAGTATTCGTGGCTGACCAAGCCCAGGAAGCTTTGATAGCCAGTGTCGGCGGATGTGTCCGTAGCGGCAGGGCTTTTAACCGGCAGGTCGCCACGCGATGCCATCAGCGCCGTAGATGACCGGTGTTCCAGGCCGCCATAGCCGTCGCCAGTAATCATGGTCATGAATACGTAGCGATCTGAGGAATCAAGAAACGGCGGGAGTTGCGTGTCAGGCTCAAAAAATTCGATCTGAGCCGCACAGATTTTTTGGGTGTCAGCGGCTATGCGCTCCAGGTCCAGATTAGGGGCGACACCGGTAAACACCATTTCGTGCAATGCGCCGCCCGCCTGGAAGCTGATGACTTGCGGTGTGCCCATTTCGACTGGATGGTCGATCAGTGCGTCGTAGTCTGGGGCCTGATACATGCCAAAGCCGTGGCGCGCCGCTGCTTGCGGGTGCAAGTTGGCTTCTGGCAGGCTGGTGTAAACCTTCCAGTCGGCGGTATGGGGTGGTGGATTAAGCAAAAGCATGCAGGCGTCTTGGGTTTGATCCTGCACGCCTAGAAATACACTGGTGCCGTTAAAGAACGCGTGGGTTTCGTCTACGTGGGCGCTACGCACGGAAAGATCCCAGGCATAAACGGTATAGTCCAAGGTTAGCGGCCCTGTGCAGGGCGCGCATTGCCAAGTATGGTTGCCGGTTTTGTTGACCGCAACGCTATGCTTGCCCGAACTGGCCTGTATGGACTCTACTTGGCGTGAGAAATCTCGAATAAGATAGCTGCCAGGAATCCAGGCTGGCAGGAACAGTGCCTGACCTTGTGGATCGGGGTGGGGTATGTGCAACTGCACGCTAAGTCGGTGGCCTGCGGGATCTGACGGGGTCACCGTGTAAAGTATCGTTTTGTTTTCCATTTTCGTATTTTACTTCGCAACCAGGAGAAATGAATGTCTGAACCTTTAGTAAAAACCGAGGTGCACGGTCGTGTTGCCTTGCTCACGCTGAATCGGCCCAAAGCACTCAATGCCCTAAGTAACGAGGTCATAGACGAATTGGCCGAGGCCATGCGTGCTTTTGACGCCGATGACAATATCGGCGCCATGGTGCTGACTGGTAGCGAAAAGGCCTTTGCTGCAGGGGCAGATATTTCAGCCATGCAGGGCTGGAATTACATGGATGTTTACAAGCAGGACTATCTGGGTGGCAACTGGGAATCCTTAAAACGTATACGTAAACCCATTATTGCTGCAGTCTCAGGTTACGCACTGGGTGGTGGCTGCGAGCTGGCTATGCTGTGTGATTTCATTATTGCTGCTGAAAGCGCCCGTTTTGGGCAGCCGGAAATTAAACTGGGTGTGATCCCCGGCTATGGTGGCACCCAGCGTCTGCCGCGCGCCATCAGCAAAGCTAAAGCGATGGATTTGGTGCTGACAGCGCGCATGATGGATGCTGACGAAGCCGAACGCGCCGGTTTGGTGTCTCGTGTGGTGCCCCAAGAGCGCTTAATGGACGAAGCTATGGAAGCAGCTACTATCATCGCTTCTATGTCTTTGCCATCCGTGTTAATGGCCAAGGAGTGCATTAATGCTGCTTACGAAGGGACTTTGAACGACACATTAATGTTTGAGCGGCGTAATTTCCATGCCTTGTTCGCCACTGACGATCAGAAGGAAGGCATGAGGGCTTTTGTCGAAAAGCGCAAGCCGGATTTCAAGCACCAGTAGTAGTTTCATACTAGGCGACCGACCGGCTTTTGCCGGTCGATTTGCTATCAAGTAAAAAATAAAGCTATACTCTACGGGCTTGAAGTTAGCTCCACACAAAATATTCCCGGATTTTTGCCATGAAACAGCAGTATCGGCCTAGTGGCAGCACTGCGGCAAACCAGTCCGACATTGGGAAGAACTTAAGTAGTAATGACAACGTCACGGGCGCGGATTTGACCGACGCTGGGGATGATGCGGACCAAAGGTTGGTATTGTCCGACCAAGAGCGCATGATGATTATGCGACGGGCCAGTCGTGGTCTGGTACGAGCGATCGTAGCGCAGGCGGTATTGGGGCTTGTTGTTGTCGTGTTGTGTGGTTTGGTGTCAGGTAGTGCGGCAGCAGTATCCGCATTAATTGGCGCTGCAGCATATTTTGTACCAAATGCATTGTTTGCCATGCGTTTGTTGTTTGGTTTGTTTGGCCCAGTTAAATCAAACCCGTTTACGTTTTTTGTAGGCGAGGCGTTTAAGCTGGGTTCAGCGGTGGTTGTTCTCGCTCTGGCGGCCTGGTATGGGCGCGAATGGCTAGTATGGCCTGCGTTGCTGCTTGGTTTGGTCGGAGTTCTGAAAGGCTATGTGCTATTGCTGTTGTTTCGCAAGCTGCCGTAGTTTTTTTAATGTATTGCCCGCGGGCCTAGTGCCCGCATTTCGATAACAGGATAAGGATACCGATGGCTGCCAGTGATATTTCGCCACAGTCTGACTACATTCAGCATCACCTGGTTCACCTGAATAACATCGGTGCCAAGCAAACTGAAGTCGCCGATTTCAATATCGTTAACTACGACTCGCTGTTCTGGTCCATATTTATGGGCCTGATCGTTGTGTTCGTGTTCTGGCGTGCTGCCAAAGCGGTCACTTCCGGTGTGCCTGGTCGTTTTCAGATGTCCGTTGAAATGCTGATAGGCATGGTCGAAGACCAAGCGCGCAGCATTATTCCTAACGAAGTAACACGCCGATTTGTATCGCCACTGGCCTTGACTGTGTTCATGTGGATCATCTTGATGAACACTTTGGACTTGCTGCCGGTTGACTTGTTGCCTTGGATACTACGGGTTACCGGCTTGGGCGCCGAGCACGGCGATGTCCTGTATTACCACCGTATTCTTCCTACCGCCGACCTGAACATCCCCATGGGCATGTCGCTGGGCGTGTTGATGCTGATGCTTTATTACGGTATCAAAATCAAGAACCCGGCTGGTTTCGTTAAAAGCCTATTTACCGCGCCCTTTAGCGCGACGGGCTTGGCGGGTCTGGTTCTGGCGCCATTTAACTTTTTATTGAACTGCATCGAGTACGCCGCCAAGTCGGTTTCGCTGGGTATGCGGTTGTTCGGCAACATGTTTGCTGGCGAACTTATTTTCATGCTGATTGCCTTGTTGGGCGGCGCATGGACCGGATTTAATGGCTCAAGCATAGGCTTGGGTATAGGGCATGTGCTGGCGGGGTCGGTGTGGGCTATCTTCCACAT
>JAGOAJ010000050.1 GCA_017983955.1 Burkholderiaceae bacterium | reverse complement strand
CTTTGCCATTATCGGGGTAGGTGGGATTGCATCTGGACGACAAGCCCAGGAAAAAATGGCGGCGGGTGCCAATGCCATCCAGCTATACACTGGTCTGATTTATCGTGGCCCGGCATTGATCACCGAATGCGTCCAGGCGCTACGATCAGCTCTTTAATTGTTTTCACATTAAATATTTTCTCTAAGGTGCATACCATGCTGCCTACCGTCACTGAACTGCAAGAAGCCCTGGATGAGGGCATAGTTACCTCGGTCGAATTGACCCGGGCCGCCCTGAAACGCATAGATGACCCCGACGGCGAAGGCAGCACTACATTTACCAAGGTCTTTCATGCACAGGCGATGGCAGCGGCGCAGGCCTCGGACCTATTACGCGCTGCGGGGCTGACACGTTCGCCCATAGACGGCCTGCCCATCTCGGTCAAAGACCTGTTCGACATTGCCGGTGAAATCACCACGGCAGGCTCTGTCGTGCTCAAAGACGCTGATCCGGCTGAACACAGCGCCGTCATCGTTCAGCGCCTGATGCAGGCTGGCGCCGTCATTGTAGGAACAACCAACATGACGGAATTTGCCTTTTCAGGACTGGGCATCAACCCCCACTATGGCACGCCGCGCAGCCCCTGGGAACGCAGCACGGGCCATATACCCGGCGGGTCGTCGTCTGGAGCTGGCGTGTCGGTAGCCGACCAAATGGCCGTCGCTGCCATAGGCACGGATACCGGTGGATCCATACGCATTCCATCGGCTTACTGCGGCATTACCGGCTTTAAGCCAACTGCGGCACGCATTCCCAGCGACGGCACCCTACCCTTGTCGTTTAGCTTGGACTCGACAGGCCCACTGGCCCCATCAGTGCAATGTTGCGCCATCCTGGATGCCGTACTGGCCGGTGAGCCCTATGTCCGCCTGCATGCGCCCTTGCTACGACAACTACGCTTTGCCATCCCTGCCGATGTGGTATTGGACGACGCCGACCAGCACGTGCGGCAGACCTTTGAAGATACGATAGCCTTGCTGGCTAGTGCAGGCGCCATCATAGACACCGTGGATATCCCAGAATTCGCCCAACTGCCTTACCTGAACCGCATGGGCGGCCTGGTGTGCGCAGAAGCCTGGGCCATGCACAGGGAACTGCTAAAAGACCACGCCGCCGCCTACGACCCACGCGTGTCATCGCGCATCATGCGTGGCCGCGAACAGGACGCAGCCGACTACATCGAGCTGACACAAGCACGACAGGACTGGATAGCCGCTGTCGAAGACCGCATCCAACATTATGATGCGTTGCTTATGCCGACCACACCAATAGTGGCGCCTACGATTGCTGCACTCCAAGAAACCGACGAGGCCTACTTTGCCGCCAACGGCCTGATCTTGCGCAACCCCGCACTGATTAACTTTTTAGATGGCTGCGCGCTGTCACTGCCCTGCCACCCTGCTGACACAGCCCCTGTCGGGTTGATGGTTGCAGGCGCAGGCGGCTGGGATAGACATATCCTGGAGGTGGGCCTTGCTATAGAGGGTCTGCTGGCACAGCGTTAAGCAGCTTGATCAGTCCATTTCAATATTCAAGGCGTCGATGAAGTGTTCATGACGCTCTAGAGTCCGTAAGGCCTTTTCATCTAAGGCCTTGGCCACCAGATTGATCAAGCCTTCGCAGAACACAACATAAGCCCCCATGCTGTTACTAATGAAACTGCTTTGATGCGGTATAAAAAATGCATGGCGAGCATGAGCCGCCAATGGCGAGGCCCGCGTGTCCGTGATGGCAACCACGGTAATACCCGCTAACTGAGCCACCCGGGCAACATCAACCACACGGCGGCTGTATGGCGATACGCTAGACACCACCAGTACATCCCCAGTTTGCATATGGGCCAGGCTTTCTGTGATCCCCAGACCAGGCACCTCGAGCAAGGACACATCAGGCCTAACCAAACCCAACCCATAGGTCAGCAGACTGGCGATCGCATGAATCTGACGTACGCCATAAACCCGTATACGGGGTGCTACGGCCAATAACGCGGTCGCTGCACGCAGCTCCGTCGTTTCCAACTGGGCAATGCAGTCATCCACATTCGCCGCTGACTCTTGGGCAAGTTGTGCCACCACGTTTAGGTAATCATCGCCCGTCGCATGACGGTCCAACAGCCTATGGCCTTGCCCACTATAAAACCCCTTGTGCTGGTCAGCTACCGTGTTGCGGAAAACACGCTGAAATTCAGCAAAGCCCTGATACCCTAAAGACCGTGCAATACGCGACAAGGTAGAAGCATGGACCTGCAGCATTTGTGCAAGTTCGGTGATGGTTCCTAGGGCCGCAACTTCCGGTCGATCCACCAGTTGACCCACCACTTTAAGCGCCTTGTCGCCCAGCGATACCGTTGTTTCATGACGATTGATACTAACCACCAACTGGCGCAATTCCTGAATGTTTTGCGGCGCACGTGATGGAATAGGTTCGGGAGGTAGCGTCATTTCAGTCACCGACGCTAACCAAGCGGCCATTATGCAAGGTGATACGCGCGGGCTGCTGCGGATGCTCATACACCTGCCACGCTATGCCATCAGACGTAATACGGATATCTGCCGTTGCATGGGTATTTTCATGGTCGCTATCGTCGGCCTGTTGTCGATAAATTGGAAAGACCGGATCTGCCGTATCCCCAAGTATCTGTAAGCAGTCCAATTCCCGGGCCTGCACCTGATGCTGGTCAAGCAACTGATTGCCACGGATTTGCCTATGCCCCGACGAACCCGTAATGATTTGCGGGTAGTCACGCATATCGGGGTGTATAGCGTGGTTGGCATGCAGCATAGGATTTACAACAGGGATCACCGAACAGCCATAAGCGCTAAATTCCACACTGGCAATCTGTCCGCTGTGGCAGTCTGCCAAACTTAGGTGAAATGCGCCAGACCGTGGCGATGCTTCCAGTACCTTCACGGCCTGGGCGACACTGCCTGTATCCAGCAGCGCACGGGTCAACACCATGCGCGGCACGCCCACAGCCACATGCAAGCCCCGGATATTATTCACCGTCATCGCCAAACCGGCGTCGGTGACGGCCAAAGTATGCCCCGGCAAAGAGCCCGGGTAAATAAACGAAGCAAAGCTTGCCCCACCGTCGATACGGCATTCAGCAATGGCACACTGCCCGGTAAAGCCGGGGTCGCCATCTTCGTTATGAGCAATCTGGCGTACCGCCTTGCCAGGTAGCAGCAAGGTGGTACAGCCATCTGGCGCCATCGCCCAAAAATCGCCCCGGGCATTCCACAAAAACACATCATCCAAAGGCAAACCCAGTCCACTAGCCAGACCTTCAAGCTCTGTCCAGATCAACGGAAAGCGTTCCCGCGTCAGTTGAGCCATAGCCTGGGCCTGGCTGGATCCCTTCCATGCCTGCACAGTGGCCCAGGCCGACGACTGCAACAAATAGCCGTGAACCGCGGCTGCGCCAAACTGGCCCAACTGCCTACCTACCTCGAAGGGCGTTCCCTGCACGGCGAGGGTAGACAAGGTATTGGCATGAGTCTGCATAATAAATATCGGTTAAATGTTAATGAATGGCTTAGCGCTTGGGCGGCTCGGTTCCAAACCATTTTTTATAAATAGCGTCGTAGCGGCCATCGGCTTTGATGTTGGTCAATGCGGCATTTACCTTAGGTACCAGGTCACTGCCTTTGGGAAAGCCTATGCCGTACTCGTGCGCCATCATTTGCTCGCCCACTGTTTTTAGCTTGCCTTCACCCGCCTTGGCAATGTAGTAAAGCACATTGGGCGTATCGTGCATGGCAGCATCCACGCGGCCTGTCTGCAGCTCCAGATAGGCATTATCAATGTTAGGGAACAAGCGTATTTCAGTGCCCTTAAAGTGTTCATTGGCATATTGCGCCGCCGAAGTACCCATTTTCATGGCCACGCTTTTCCCCGTCAAATCCTTGAAGCCGGTAATGTCGCTATCCGTGCCCACCATCAGCAAAAAGCCACTGTCATAGTAACCATCGGAAAAGTCTATGACTTTTTGGCGCTCTGCGGTGATGGTGATACCTGCCAGGGCCACATCGACGTTTTTGGTTTGTAGCGCAGGCAGTATGCCGTTGAAATCCATGGGGCGGATTTCATACTTCACATCAAGGTCTTTAGCCACGGCATCCCAAATATCGATGTCAAAGCCTACGTATTTTCCGCCCTCTCGGAACTCGAACGGCACAAAGGCCGTATCCACCGTTACCAACAAGGTCTTACCTAGGGCGATCGGGCTAAAAAATACCGTAGCCGCTAAAGCACCCACGGCGATGCGGCTGAATAAAGTCTTCATGTCTACTCCTGGGGTTATTAATATCTTTACGCAAATAAATTTGCACGTACTAATTACACGCAAACTTTAGATGCATGAGATAAGAAAGACAAGGAATAGCCAGAAAATAGGGTGAAAACCCCTAGGCCGATATCAGGTGGGAATTGAGGTGGAGCACGGTGAAATCCGTGTCCATGCAATGGCGTCTCCTGCAGGAATCGAACCTGCAATCTTCCCTTAGGAGGGGAAAGTTATATCCATTTAACTAAGGAGACATTTAGCGCTAGCCCGCTAGTATAAATCAGACCGGCGCCAAAAAAAGCCGACCTGCCCTACAATTGCGGTTTCCGTCTTAGCCGCTTCCTGACTGCGCCACTCCATGTACGTTATTTTGCTGGTTTTGCCCGACTTCATGCTTATTGCTTTGGGCTGGGTGTTGCTGCACAAGCTGAACTTTTCGGCGGACTTTTTTCGCTCGGCAGAAAAGCTGGTGTATTTTGTGCTGTTTCCTGCACTGCTGTTCCAATCCATCAGCCAAGCTCCATTAAGCCCATCGGGCGCCTGGCTGATATTTCAAGCCACGCTGGCCTTGTGTGGCTTTGGCGTGTTGATGGCATGGTTGGCCGTACCTGCACTACGTCCCAATCCAATAGCCCACGCCTCGGTGGCGCAATGCGCCTATCGCTTTAATACCTATATAGGCTTATCCATCGCTGGCAGCCTGGGCGGGGCAGCAGCACAAAGCATCATGGCAGTCATAGTAGGGTTTGCCGTACCGCTGGCGAACATAGCAGCGGTGCACGGCTTGGCACGGCAAAGCAATGGCAAGGTATTCAGTGAGATTTTACGCAACCCTTTCATACTTGCCACCGTAGGCGGCCTGCTATTCAACCTGCTGCAAATCCCTGTCCCCAAGCCGATAGACACCGCATTGGTCCGACTGGGTGCCTGCGCCCTGGCGATAGGCCTGATGTGCGTGGGCGCTACGCTATCCTTGCATGGAGCGCGGGCATCGGCCGCCTTGATGGGCTGGATGATAGCGGTACGCTTGCTGGTGATGCCGCTGGGCGCGCTGGCGATAGGCTGGGCACTGGATTTGTCCCTGATAGAGCGTCAAATGCTGTTTCTGTTCAGCACCTTGCCCACCTCATCGTCAGCCCATGTATTGTCCGCCAGGCTGGGGGGCGACGCCAGGCTAACCGCAGTCACCATGTCCATAGGCACCTTATTTTCAGCCATCACCATCCCTCTGTGGTTGATGACTGTTACCACTTCGTAGAGACAGAAATCATGACCACGCCTGCTGCGACTGTTGTAAATCTATATCTGGCTGACGAAGATGCCACCAACTCCCTAGCTACTCGCTTGGCTCCACTGTTGATGGGCGCAGGCAGCGGGCCCACTGCGACCGGCATGGGAGGACGCATCCATTTGCGCGGCGACCTGGGGGCGGGAAAAACCAGCTTTGCTCGTGCCCTATTACGAGCCTGCGGCGTGCAAGGCAGAATTAAAAGCCCAAGCTATGCCCTGATGGAAAGCTATAATGTTTCTAGCTTACAGTTCTATCATCTTGATTTTTATAGATTTAACAATCCCAAAGAATGGGCAGACGCGGGTTTTCGCGATATACTTCAGGAAAATGCGGTAGTTTTAATCGAATGGCCGGAACAAGCAGGGGCCTTATTACCCCCTCCTGACCTTGATATTCATCTTGAATATGCGGACACCGGACGATACGCCAGCTTAACTGCCCACAGCAACAAAGGAAAACTATGGCTGACGACACTCGCCCTTCCCCCACAGGGATCTCTGCCAACGGCCTGACACGACGACGCCTGGTTGCTAGCGCTACCACTCTTTTCTTACTGCCTGTAATCCCCCGCCTGGCGATGGCGGGCACTATCTTGGCCGTGCGTACCTGGCCAGCCGATGAGTACACCCGTGTCACCCTAGAGATGGACAGCGAGCTCAAGGCCGAACACTTCGTGCTGCAGGGCCCTGATCGTCTGGTCGTGGACATACAGGGCTTAAGCATGAGCCGGGCCATCAGCGACCTGGTGTCGAAAATACGGCCCAATGACCCCTATATAGACTCGGTGCGGGTAGCGCAAAACCGTCCTGATGTAATACGCCTGGTGCTGGACCTCAAGCAACCGATTGCGCCTCAGGTATTTACACTGAAGCCCATAGGCGAATACAAATACCGCTTGGTCTTGGACTTATACCCACTGGTCGCGCAAGATCCGCTGCTGGCCATCATGAACAGCGCCGATACCGACCCACTGGCCGAAATACTGGAAAACCTGGCACTTAACTCGCCTACTGAAGCTCCGATTCCGTCCGTACAGGGCCAAAAACTGCCACCTGTTGCGAAAATTCCACAGACACCACCGGCCCCCGCCCCCCGGGTAACGCCGCCCAGCGTGCCAAAATCCACACCACCACCAGCGGCAGGCCGCCAAGGCCCCATACTGATTGCGCTAGACCCCGGTCATGGCGGTGAAGACCCTGGTGCTATCGGACGCAATGGCACGCGGGAAAAAGACGTGGTGTTAAGCATCGCCAAGCGACTGAAAAAGTTGATAGACGCCCAGCCCAATATGCGCGCCTACCTGACACGTGACAATGATTACTTTGTCCCCCTACATGTACGGGTGCAAAAGGCCAGACGTGTGAAGGCTGATTTATTCATTTCCATACACGCTGACGCCTGGACCAAGCCCAGCGCACGTGGCTCGTCGGTATTCGCCCTGTCACAAAATGGCGCTACCAGCGCGGCAGCGCGCTATATGGCACAACGTGAAAACGAAGCTGACTTGATAGGCGGCGTCAATCTGGGCTCCCATAATAAGCAGGTCGCGCAGGTGCTGCTGGATCTGTCCACCTCAGCGCAAATCAATGACTCAGTACGCGTGGGCAGCCAAGTGCTGGGCGAAATTGGCAAAATCAATCGTCTGCACAAAAACCGTGTGGAACAGGCAGGCTTTGCCGTCCTGAAAGCCCCTGACATTCCGTCCATCCTGGTAGAGACGGCCTTTATCAGCAACCCCGAAGAAGAGCGCCTGCTACGCAGCCCAGCGCATCAGGACCGTATTGCCCAGGCCCTGCTTAGCGGCATCAATGGGTATTTTTCGACCAGCCCTGCCCTGGCGCGCAAGGCTTGATCAATTAGCTTGGCGACCTAGTCGCCAGCGACTTCTTTCTTCTTGAATAGCTTCCAGGCAGCGCCCAATATGACAGGGACTGCCGCGGCGCCCACGCCGATCAAGACTATAGTGTTCAGATGATCTTTGATAATAGGTACGTTACCAAAGAAATAGCCCAGCGTGATCAAACCAGCTACCCACAGGATGGCACCTGAAATATTAAACAGCTGAAAGCGCACCACATTCATGTAACCAACGCCGGCCACAAAAGGTGCAAAGGTACGAAAAACCGGCAAGAAGCGTGATAACACTATGGTTTTTCCACCATGTTTTTCGTAGAAAGCATGGGTTCTTAGCAGCGCCTTGCGATCCAGGAAACGGTAGTTTTTAGTAAAAACGCGCGGCCCTATATAACGGCCTATGCTGTAATTAAGCGTATTGCCCAATACGGCAGCCACAATCAGCAGCGCCCCCATCAATACGGGGTTCAACAGCCCAGAGGCCCCAAAAGCCCCCGCAATAAACAACAGCGAGTCACCCGGTAGAAACGGCAAAATTACTAAACCCGTTTCACCAAACACAATCAGGAACAGCACCAAGTAAATCCATGCCCCATATTGCGTCACCCAAGCGTCCAGGAACTGGTCAATATGAAGAATCATGTTCAAGATGTCTGCCATTACCGTCTACCAAAAAAAGATACCGCAATATAGCCTGTTCAGGCGACTAAAAAAAGCGGAGATACGAATCCTCTATCATCCACTAAAATGATCACATGTTAGAACGTCGCTCCATAGCCCCCCTCCCCGATAAACTGATCAGCCAAATTGCCGCAGGCGAAGTCATAGAACGCCCTGCTTCCGTGCTCAAGGAATTGCTGGAAAATGCCCTGGATGCTGGCGCGCGCTCCATTGAAGTGCGCCTGGACGGGGGCGGCATACGCCGTATTGCCGTCATAGACGATGGCAACGGCATACCTCCATCAGAACTACAGTTAGCGCTAACCCGCCATGCCACCAGTAAAATCCGCAGTCTGGACGAACTGGAGTCTGTCGCATCCATGGGGTTTCGAGGCGAAGCCTTGGCCTCGGTGACGTCAGTAGCGCGGGTAAAAATCACCTCGCGTACCGCCGACGCACCCCATGCCTGGGAAATCGAATCGGCCTACGACACGCCTGCCGCGTCTTCTGGCCAACCAGGCACCACCATAGATGTACGCCAGTTATTCGACGATGTGCCTGCACGCCGTAAGTTTTTACGCTCGGAAGCTACGGAATACGGCCATTGCGTGGATGCGCTGGAGCGCATTGCGTTGGCCCAACCCGACATCGCCTTCAGGTTGTTTCACAACGAGAAGCCACAGCGCAACTGGCGAGCCGCCAGCATACGCCAACGTGTGCTGGATGTGCTGGGGGCTGAATTTGTCGAGCATGGCCTGGATGTGCATAACGAACATGGCCTTATACAGCTGGAAGGCATCATTACCCGCCCCACTTACGCCCGCCACCGCGCCGATCGTCAGTACCTGTATGTCAATGGCCGCTACGTCAAGGATAGGACCGTAGCCCACGCTATACGCCAGGCCTATGCCGATGTGCTGCATGGCGATAGACAGCCTGCGTATGTGCTATTTCTAAGCGTTGATCCGGCCACCGTGGATGTCAACGTGCATCCCGCCAAACATGAAGTACGCTTTCGCGACAGCGGCGCCATACATCGTTTTGTAGGGCAGTCCCTGGCCCACACTCTAAGCGCATCGGGTGGGCACACTCTGGACGCCCAGGATGCGCCCGAACCAGCAGCATCTGATGGTGCACCCCTAGCCGCTGACGCCAACCCAGCCCAGCAGCAAACGCCTCTTCATCCCGACAGCAGGTATGCCCCTGCCGCTTATCAGCCCGGCTCCGTCCCGCCATTTCAACCCCACCAGCAACAGCACGCCTTTGCCTTACGTGACCACAGCCAAAGCCTGGACTGGCAAACCCTGTACCGCCCATTGGATCAAACGACCGGAGCATCCGCTGTGCCTACGCCTGCCCAGTTGCGTCCGGGCATGGATGACCACTATCAGGCGGCATCCTTTCCCCTGGGCATGGCGCTGGGGCAGTTGCACGGCATTTATATATTGGCGCAAAATCAAACTGGTCTAATCCTGGTGGACATGCATGCTGCCCACGAACGCGTCGTGTATGAGCAGCTGAAACGCTCTATGGATGCGCAAACCCTGCCCTGCCAGGAATTGTTGGTGCCCGTGGTGTTTGGCGCCAGCGAAAAAGATGTAGCCCTGCTGGAAGAACATGGCCAGACCCTGGCTGAACTTGGCCTTAGTCTGAACGCCACCGGCCCCGCCTCAATTGCGGTCCGTGCTGTGCCCGCCCTGCTAGCAGGCGGTGACATAGAGTCACTGGCACGCGGCGTGCTGCGCGATCTGGCCAGTGTAGGCAGCTCGCCCAGGCTTACTGAACAACGTAACGAATTGCTGTCCACCATGGCCTGCCACGGCTCGGTACGGGCCAATCGCCGCCTGACGCTAGACGAAATGAATGGTTTGCTGCGCAAGATGGAACACACAGAACGCGCTGACCAATGCAATCACGGCCGCCCCACCTGGGTACAGTGGCAACTGGGCGAAATTGACAAACTATTCATGCGAGGACAATAAGCGCATGACCGCCGCACCAAGCATCACGCCCATACTTTGCCTGGCAGGCCCCACGGCGGCTGGCAAAAGCGCCGCCACCCTGGCGCTGGCTGCGCGCTGGCCGGTGGAAATTATCACCGTAGATTCAGCCACAATTTATCGTGGTATGGACATAGGAACAGCCAAGCCATCTGCCCAGGAACAGGCCGTGGCACCGCATCATTTATTGGATATCCGCGACCCGTCCACTAGTTATTCGGCAGCCGAATTCCATCGCGACGCCACGTCATTGATACATGAAATTCTACAACGCGGCCGCCTGCCGCTATTGTGTGGCGGCACCATGTTGTATTACAAAGCCTTGCGCGAAGGCCTGAACCAGCTACCCTCTGCTGACGCCGTGATACGCACCCAAATCGATCTGGAAGCCCAGGCCCTGGGCTGGCCGGAACTGCACAGACAGTTAGCCCTGATAGACCCTGCTACCGCTGCCCGCTTGGCGCCCAATGATAGCCAACGCATACAGCGAGCCACGGAAATCTGGCGTATTAGCGGCAAATCCATGTCAGACTGGCTATTAGAGGACCGTCCAGCCGCCGACCCCACGCTACGCTACATTACCCTTAGCCTGGAGCCGTCAAACCGACTGGCGCTTCATCAGCGCATAGAGCAGCGTTATCGTGCCATGATAGATTTGGGTTTGGTGCGTGAAGTCGCGCAACTGCATCAGCGGGCCGATCTTCATCCTGGCCTGCCGTCGGTACGCTGCGTGGGGTATCGCCAAATATGGGACTACCTGGACGGCAAGGCGGACCTGGACGACGCCGTAGAGCGGGCCATAGCCGCCACACGCCAACTGGCTAAACGGCAA
>JAGOAJ010000007.1 GCA_017983955.1 Burkholderiaceae bacterium | reverse complement strand
AAAATGACGGGCGTGCGATTGAGCAGCAGGTCGCGCCGAGTCCGAACACGAAGACCCTGCCATCGCGGCGTTCCTCGACTTGCTGGCAGCAGATGTCCAAGCTGGCCGGAATCTGAACTCGCTGCCCGAAGAACTGGCCGAGTCGATGCTAAAACGTACCACTGGCGCAGACATCCGACTTGATGAAGAAATCGAAGGCGACGTGGCGCTCTGATGCAGCGGCATGGATGGACATTGCTGTTTCATGATTGCGTCGTGGAACAATTGCAGAAGCTCGATACTGCCGCCCGACGTGCCAAGCAGAATGACCCGCAGGGCTTCGAGTCCGCCAACGTCAAACTGATCAATGCCTTGAGCCACTTAATGCTGGAAGTGGTGCCCAGTGATCCCAGTCGGGATGAATATCGCCAAGGCAACACGCTTGGGCCAGCCTATCGCCATTGGCGACGGGCCAAGATCGGGAGGCGGTTTCGGCTGTTTTTCCGATATGACTCGAAGGCCAAGGTAATTGTGTTTGCGTGGTTTATAAATGGCCGCAGCCATTGACTTGCTACCGAACGTGTTACGTATATTGCATTCATTAGTAAGCGATACCAACATGGAAAATAACAAGTCGCAAAGTTTATCGATTTTTTAGCCTGTTGCTTTAACCTGTTTTTTGCGTACCATGCTTACGCAAGGGCACCAGCAACGGTGCCAGGCCGTTATGGTCTATTTCTTGCATCAGGGCCAGTAAGCGACCGATTTCGCCCTTAGGGAAGCCCTCGCGAGCAAACCAATGCAGATAGTGGCCAGGCAAGTCGGCAATCAGACGGCCTTGGTATTTCCCGTAGGGCATCACACGGGTGACCAACAGTTCAAGGTCTTCAGGGTTCATGGCTAGAATTGTAAACGCATGGAAATATGTTCTATGTCTGCATCCAGGTAAGTACTGCCTTCAGCAATAAAACCATAGGCTTCATAAAAGGCACAAGCATGTACTTGTGCCGAGAAAACTGGAGTCAAGTCACTGGCCTCTTTCAGGGAGAGGGCCGGATAGCCGCCAAAGGTGATGCGCCCTCGCTTGCCGAGCCATGAGGTCTGAAAGCATATGTCCAACGCCAGAAAGCGAGTCGTATGCCATCGTCCCCATCTAGCCGTGGCTCCTCCAGCAACAATACGATTTGGGAACCTCACACATTGTTTTGGGCCACTTTTCGTACCAGTTTGGAGTAGCTGTCAGTGGTTTTTGCTGGAAGCCAGTAAATCGAGATTGGTTCAAAACCTCAATTTTGACAATAACTTATGACGTCCCCTGGAGTTCAATAGAAGTCTTTAGATTGTCACAGTGGAGCGGGTGATGGGAATCGAACCCACGCTATCTGCTTGGGAAGCAGAAGTTCTACCATTGAACTACACCCGCGTAGACTCGCATTTTACGCGGATTTTAAGCGGCTGCGCAAACGGACCCCAGATTACGTCTGCTGCATAAGCCCCACGCAGCCGCTACAATTCAGTTTATGAATTCGACCACACCTACACCATCCGCTGATTTCACCGTGCCTGACGCTGAAAGCCAGGAAAAACACCCTGATTATGGGCACATACGCAGCTTCGTCCACAGACGCAGCCACATCACGCTGGGCCAACAAGAAGCGCTGGACCGCCTGATGCCGCTATGGGCCATTAATTACCAGCCAGCCTTGTTGGATATGGCACAGGCGTTTGGCCGTAGCGCCCCCACTGTCCTGGAAATTGGCTTTGGCATGGGCGAGACCACTGAAAAAATTGCCACGGCCAGACCTGACGACAACTTTCTGGGTGTCGAGGTGTTCAACGCCGGTGTTGGCGCCATGCTAAAACGCATAGAGACGTCGGGGCTACAAAACATACGCATCATTCAGCATGACGCGGTCGAGGTAGTGCGCGACATGATAGAGCCCAATTCCCTGGCTGGCGTGCATATCTACTTTCCTGACCCCTGGTCTAAAACCCGCCACCATAAACGGCGCCTGATACAACCCGAATTTACCAAACTACTGGCCAGCCGCATTGCGCCCGGTGGCTATATACATTGCGCCACCGATTGGGAAAACTATGCCCAGCAAATGCTGGAAGTGCTAAGTGGCGAGCCCACCCTGGCCAACACCAGCGACGGTTACGCACCCAGGCCCGATTACCGGCCCCAGACCAAGTTTGAAACGCGTGGACTGCGCCTGGGGCATGGCGTCTGGGATCTGATCTTTACCCGCCGCGACACAGCCTGACAGGACGACAGACATGCTTACGGAGACGACAGACATGCTGATGAAGACGACAGATATGTACCCTGAAATCGAACCCTATGATCATGGGTTTTTAGATACTGGCGATGGCCATCAGGTGTATTGGGAACTGTGCGGCAACCCGCAAGGTAAACCTGCCATCTTCCTGCATGGTGGCCCGGGCAGCGGTTGCTCGGCCGCACACAGGCGTCTGTTTAATCCTGAACGCTATAAGATACTGTTGTTTGACCAACGCGGCTGCGGTCGCTCGCGGCCACACGCCAGTCTGGAAAACAATACGACCTGGCATCTGGTGGCCGACATAGAACGCCTAAGACTAGACGTCCTGCAGGTCGAGCAGGCATTGATCTTCGGGGGCTCCTGGGGTTCTACCCTGGCCTTGGCCTATGCCCAGACCCACCCCGACCGCGTCAGTGAACTGATAGTGCGCGGCATATTTACGCTGCGCAAGGCCGAAGTGCAATGGTTTTATCAGGAAGGCGCATCGTGGTTGTTTCCCGATCTGTGGGAAAACTACCTGGCCCCCATACCGCCAGACGAAAGGCATGACATGGTCACCGCCTATCACAAGCGGTTAACCAGCAGCGACCAGCAGGAACAAGCCCAAGCCGCGCGTGCCTGGTGCGGCTGGGAAGACCACACCATTACCTTACTGCCTAAAGTCAGGCAGTTGCCGGTGCATGGGGACGAGGATCCTGGCATTGCCTTTGCTCGTATAGAAAATCATTATTTTTTCCATGATGGTTTCATGGAAGAAGGCCAGTTACTGCGCGATGTCAGCAAGATTCGCCATATTCCCGGCGTGATTGTGCAAGGTCGTTATGATGTATGCACCCCTATCAAAACGGCCTGGGCACTGCACCAGGCCTGGCCCGAGGCAGAGTTCCATATCGTTGACAACGCGGGCCATGCCTTTGACGAACCCGGCACATTGGCCCATTTACTTGCTGCCACCGACAAATTCAGCGCCTGACGCTGTTCTTATTTTGGTACCGAAATGAATATCACCTTAAACGGCAAAGCCCAGACACTGCAAAACGTACACACCGTTGCCGACCTAATTACCTTCCTGGGCTACCAGGACAAACGCATCGCGGTAGAACGCAATGGCGAAATCGTGCCCAAAAGCCAACATGGCGTCGAAGCCATCGCTGACCAAGACGCCATAGAAATTGTGGTGGCCGTAGGCGGCGGTTAAGCCCGCGGCTTACTGCATGCCGCCAAAGCCGCCTTTGCCCAGGCCTTTCATGCCGCCCATGGCACGCATCATTTTGGCCATACCGCCCTTCTTCATCTGCTTCATCATGCCCTGCATTTGCTCGAACTGTTTCAACATGCGGTTCACTTCTTGAACAGGCACGCCAGCACCCATGGCAATACGCCGTTTGCGCGAGGCTTTTAGAAGGTCGGGCTTGGCGCGTTCTGTTGGCGTCATGGAATTTAGTATGCCTTCGGTACGACGCAGCTGTTTTTCAGCCTGACCGCCCTGCAACTGCCCAGCGGCCTGCGCAAACTGCGCGGGTAGCTTTTCCAGCAACGACCCCATATCACCCATTTTCTTGACCTGCTGCAGCTGATCACGAAAATCATTCAGGTCAAAACGATTGCCGGATTTGATCTTGGCCGCCAGCTTCTGGGCGTCGGCAATATCAATATTTTTCTGGGCTTGTTCGACCAAGGCGACAATATCGCCCATGCCCAATACCCGCTGCGCCATGCGTTCTGGGTGGAAAGGTTCCAGGCCATCCAGCTTTTCGGAAACACCAACAAACTTCAGTGGCTTGCCAGTAACGTGGCGTACCGATAACGCGGCACCACCACGGGCATCACCATCCAGCTTGGTCAGCACCACCCCGGTCAGCGGCAAGGCTTCGCCAAAGGCGCGCGCTACGTTAACAGCATCCTGCCCCTGCATGGCATCCACCACAAACAGGGTTTCTATAGGCTTAAGTAAGTCATGCAGGGCACGTATTTCAGCCATCATGGCGGCATCAATACCCAGACGACCGGCCGTATCCACAATCAAGACATCGTAGTGATGCTTTTTAGCGTGGTCCAGGGCCGCCGCGGCAATGTCTGCCGGCTTTTGCGTCACGTCGGACGGCATGAAATCCACATTGACCTGAGCCGCCACGGTTTTAAGCTGCTCGATCGCGGCGGGACGGTAAACGTCGGCACTAACCACCAGAACTTTTTTCTTGCCGGTTTTACGACCGTTCTGTATGTGGTTGCCTTCGTTCAGCCACTTGGCCAACTTACCTGTGGTCGTGGTTTTACCCGCGCCCTGCAGGCCAGCCATTAGGATCACCGCCGGGGGCTGGGTAGCCAGCGACAGTTCACTGGCTTCTGGGCCCAAGTCGCCGCCCATCAAGGCGGTCAATTCTTTGCTGACGACCCCCACCAGCGCCTGGCCGGGGTTCAGGCTGCCCACTACGTCCTGGCCCATCGCCTTTTCTTTGACCTGGGCGACAAAGTCGCGCACCACGGGCAAGGACACGTCGGCTTCCAGCAAGGCCATGCGCACTTCGCGCAGCATTTCTTGGGTGTTGGCCTCGGTAAGCCTGGCCTCGCCTCGCATGGTTTTAACGACGCGGGAAAGACGATTGGTAAGATTGTCGAGCATAAGGGTAGTTTCGCTTAAACTAGTTGGTCTTCCGTTAAACCGACTAAAATGGTCAGCCGGGGCGAGTAGCCTTGGGCTGTTTAATCAGAATTTAAGGGTCTATGTCTGCAGGCATTGTATTTCACTTGTTAGCAGCGCTGGCGTATGCCTCGCTGGCTATCTGGCTTTGGCGCCCGCTATTCAAGGGCAAAACCAATGTAAGCACCGGAAAAATTCGCCGTGTTTGCTTGGGCGGCGCTATCGCCCTGCACGGTATTGGGCTGGCACAAGCCATGATGCTACACCAGCATAGCCTACATCTAAGCTGGGTATTAGCCTTGTCTGCCGCCATCTGGCTGGGCATGGTGGTTTTCTGGCTGGAAAACATGGTCATGCGCATCGATGGCCTGCTGCTTATTCTACTGCCTGCAGCGGCCGCCGTCAGCCTAATCACCGGCTTGTTCCCTAGCGGGCACCTGGTAGGCCACGCCAACAACGAATGGCTGCGCATCCACCTACTGATTGCCCTGACTGCCTACGGCCTAATCACCGTGGCTGCCCTACACGCCATGCTAATGGCCGCGCTGGATCGCCAATTACACCGCCCGGTCGAAGCCGCAGCCAACCGTTCCATAGTCAACCGTGCCCTGGACTCCATGCCGCCGCTACTGGTGCAGGAAGTGCTGCTGTTTCGCCTGATCTGGTTCGGCTTCGCCATCCTGACCTTGACGGTCATTACGGGCTCTATCGTGTCCCTGCGCCTTACCGGGCAATGGCTGCCCATGGATCACAAAACCATATTTACGCTACTGTCATGGCTGACTTTTGGCTGCCTGCTAACTGGTCGCTACCTGCGTGGCTGGCGCGGCCGCATCGCCCTGCGCTGGACCCTGGTAGGCTTTGCCTTTTTGCTGCTGTCCTATACGGGCAGCCATTTCGTGCTTGACGTCATTTTGCAACGAGGCTGAACAACGTGGGAAAAGTTCTATTCTGGGTAGTATTAATTATTGGCGGACTGCTGCTGGCCCGTGTTTTGGCCCGCCATAACGCCGCCAGCCAACAACCCAAGGTGCCGCCTGTGGCCAAGCCCGCTAAAGGCCTACGTAACGGCCCCAAGGCCGATCCCGAATCCATGGTGCGTTGCGATCACTGCGGCATCCATTTGCCACGATCGGAAGCCGTGCTTAGTGGCGGGCGCACCTGGTGCAGCCCCGAACACGCCAAAATCGGGCTAAACAAATGATACGCCGGCGCGCCAGCATGATGCGAACATCGCCCAAACCCTTAGACGATGTTCCTGACAGCTTTCCAGCCCTACAGCTGGACCGCCACGGCTGGCTGCGCAAGCACCCCTACGCCACCCTGCAGCCCTCGCCTAATTGCGACCTACGGCCCGCTGGTGACGATGCAACACTACTGGTGATACACAACATCAGCCTGCCGCCCGGCGTCTTTGGCGGCTCGCAGGTAGCTGACCTGTTTCTGAACCAATTGGACCTGGATTCCCACCCCTGGCTGCCCCGCTTGCGGGACCTGAAAGTGTCAGCGCATTTTTTCATACGCCGTAATGGCAGCATCATCCAGTTTGTATCCACAGCCCAACGCGCCTGGCACGCCGGTGTTTCCAGCCACAAAGGCCGGCAGGGCTGCAATGACTTTTCCATAGGCATAGAACTGGAAGGCACAGACACCCTGCCCTATACCGCCAGCCAATACCTGTGCTTAAGCCAGTTGACGCCCGCCTTGCAGGCACGCCACCCCTTGCGGGCAGTGCGGGGACATGAACATATCGCACCGGGCCGTAAAACGGACCCGGGCCCGTCATTTGACTGGGCCCGGTATGCTCGTGATGCTGATTGGCCCAGGCGGCAACTGCCCGCCTAAGCCCTACACTGCCTTATGCAGGCAGATTCAACAACAACCTGTTCATGCGTTTCACAAAGGCGGCAGGGTCGGCTAGGCTAGCGCCCTCGGCCAACATCGCCTGATCCAGCAACAACAAAGACCAGTCTGTAAAGTCGTCGTCAGACGCTGTTTGTATGCGTGTCACCAAGGCATGTTCAGGATTAATTTCCAGGATAGGCTGCACATCGGGTGCTTCCTGACCAGCCGCCTGCAACATACGCATCAAGTGCGGGCTAAGTTCATTTTCATCGACCACCACGCAAGCGGGTGAATCCACCAAACGACCAGTAACGCGCACTTCCTTGACCTTGCCATCCAGCGCAGCCTGTAAGCGCTCGACCAAAGGCTTGAAGGTTTCTGCGATCTCGGCCTGATGCTTTTTCTCGTCATCATTCGCCAACTGCTCAAGATCCAACCCGCCCTTGGCGATAGACACCAGCGACTTGCCTTCGAATTCACGCAAGAAGGACAACATCCACTCGTCTACCCTGTCGGACAGCACCAGAACTTCCAGACCTTTTTTGCGGAAAATTTCCAGGTGCGGACTATTGCTGGCTGCAGCGTAGGTATCGGCCGACACATAGTAGATTTTGTCCTGGCCTTCTTTGACGCGACCCAAGTAGTCAGCCAAGGACACCGTTTGTGCTGACGAGTTACCCGCAGTGGACGCAAAGCGCAGCAACTTGGCGATGCGATCCTTGTTGGACGCGTCTTCGCCTATGCCTTCCTTAAGCACCTGACCGAACTGTGCCCAGAAGTCAGCATACTGCTCGGGTTTATTTTCAGCCAGATCTTCCAGCAACGACAACACACGCTTGGCCGAACCTTCGCGTATCACCCGCACATCGCGGCTTTCCTGCAGAATTTCACGCGACACGTTCAGCGGCAAATCGGCCGAATCAATAACGCCACGCACAAAGCGCAGGTAGTTGGGCAGCAACTGTTCGGCGTCATCCATAATGAAAATACGCCTAACGTACAACTTCACCCCACGACGCCCCTCGCGGTCCCACATATCCATGGGTGCGCGCTTGGGGATATACAGGAGTTGGGTATATTCACTGCGACCTTCAACACGGTTATGCGTCCACGCCAAAGGATTGTCGAAATCATGGGCAACGTGTTTGTAGAATTCCTGATACTGCTCGTCGTCGATTTCAGACTTGGAACGCGTCCACAAGGCATTCGCCTGGTTCACCATTTCCCAATCGTTGGACTTCACCTGCTCGGACTTTTCTTCATCCCATTCTTCTTTTAACATCTGAATGGGCAAAGAAATATGATCGGAATAACGGCGTAATACTTCACGCAGCTTCCAGCCGCTTAAGAAATCGTCTTCGTCAGCACGCAAGTACAAGGTTACCGATGTACCGCGATCCGCCTTTTCCACCGTCGTGATGGAAAACTCGCCCTGACCATCAGATTCCCACAGCACAGCGTCGGTTGCATCAGCACCTGCACGGCGCGTCAGGACAGCAACCTTTTCTGCCACGATGAACGAAGAGTAAAAGCCCACCCCAAACTGACCAATCAATTGGGCGTCTTTTTGATTGTCGCCAGTCAACTGGCTGAAGAATTCCTTAGTGCCGGAACGGGCGATGGTACCCAGATTGGCTACGGCCTCGTCGCGGGACATCCCGATACCGTTATCGGAAATCGTAATAGTGCGCTGAGCCTTATCGAAATCCACCCGTATCCGCAAGTCGGAGTCGCCATCAAACAGGCTGGGGTTATCGATCGCTTCGAAGCGCAGTTTGTCGCAAGCGTCGGACGCGTTGGACACCAACTCGCGCAGAAAAATCTCTTTGTTGCTGTACAAGGAATGTATCATCAAGTGCAGCAGTTGCTTCACTTCAGCCTGGAACCCCAGGGTTTCAGAGGATGCAACGGAGGTATCAGAAGTGCTCATGTATCACCACGCAAAAAATTAACAGTGACCAGAATATGGGGGCAATGCAAAATTTTTCAAGAGCGCGTATAATTACGCCTTTCTGCCACGCACTGTATCAAACGGTGCGATCTGCTTGAACTGCCCGGGTGGTGAAATTGGTAGACGCAGGGGACTCAAAATCCCCCGCCGCAAGGCGTGCCGGTTCGATTCCGGCCCCGGGCACCAGCAAAAATTAATAGACGTCTAATTGGCGTCTATTTTTTTGTCTGGGGGTTTTGTGGCTCTACCCCATTAACGGGGGATGGGCATTCATCAAACACGGTTAATCACGCCGTTCCAACCGCACTGGGCTAAGACCCGCAAGCGGTAATTCTCAAAATTCCTAAAGCCATACGCCCGGCGTGAGAGCATTTCCATTTTAGTATGGAAACCTTCTGTAATCCCGTTGGATTTAGAGAAACGGGCTCTACGCTGGCGTTCGCCGCAGTCCAACATTGGCCAACCTCCATTCATCGGCAGAAAACGACCCTTTGCAGACGATGCGTTTGAGCGTACAAGCAGCCCCTCACCATGACGATCTAAACTCCGGTCATTTTATGAAGTCTGGATAGCGTGGACTATTCCGCATCAACCAGATATAGTATATGTAACAAAACCCCTCACCTATGTTGCCGGCGCCAGATCTGGCCTCGGGATTGGTGCAATCCAGACTAATAGAGAAGGAGCTTACATGACACCCTATCGCAACTTAAGTGGAAATTCCAATGTGGCCTCATACGAAACCAGCGAGGAATCTATACATGTAGTTTTTAGATCTGGCGCACAGCGCAATTATCTTTATAGCCATGCCCGTCCAGGGAAATCCACTGTTGATCAAATGAAGCTATTAGCTGCACAAGGGCATGGGCTAAATTCATATATCTCTCGCGTTGTTAAAGCAAACTTTTCACGCAAGTGGTAAGCCGAAAAATCATCCAAGCCAACCGCGGCAAATAGCATCGGTTTAATTCGGACGATGATGTGCATGTGGCGCAGTTTGCTGCCTTGCTTCGAACCCTTTCAAAAGGACTTGGCAAGTAGCTTATCGTGGCTGTGCATGAGCGGGCACTATTCGACTATCTAACGCTGGAACTCAGTCCCGCGTATGCTGGTGACAGCCTCGTGACCGTTTAAATCAGCTGGAATCTTCTTGGCGAAACGATAGCCGACCCGCGGTACTTTGCGTTTGAAGCAGACAAGGCGATCACAGCCTAAATGATCAGGCGGCCGCCTTGAGTTGTGGACTCAACCACTCAGCTCTCCAGCGGAGCAGGCGGTCGCGCGCCGGAGATTGTCAGCTCTGCCTGACTCCCCTCAATGAATCCGACACAAGCCTCCAGCACAGATCCGAACGACAAGCGCTCCTTGCCCTTTAAACTGCACTCCCAGACAGTTAATACACGCCAGCCCAATGCAAGCAGCGCGTCATGCGCTTTGGCATCGCGGAGCCGATTAGCGTCGATTTTGGCACTCCAGAACTCCCGTCGTGTGGCTGGCAGACGGAACATCGGGCAGTCATGACCATGCCAGAAGCAACCGTGCACCAGGATGACCGCATGGTGACGCGGAAAAACGAGGTCCGGGCGTCCCGGCAGACTACGGTCTTGCAGACGATAGCGAAGCCCGCGCGCATGTAGTCCTCGCCGGATCAGCATTTCGGGCTTGGTATCCCGCCCTCGAATACGGCTCATGTTTAACTGACGCTGTTCCGGTGTGAGTACATCTGCCATAAACCTTCCTACCCGGCATCTGCAATGATGCTCTTAAGACTCGCTCGCAAATCATCCGCGCTCATACCCGGCCGCAGCGTAACTGCACCAAAACGAAATTGTTCGCGGTACTTAGGATGGAACAGGCGCCCCGGTACCGGTGTAGTGCGAAAATCGGATGTAAGCGTTGGTACGTGTGGTGTGAGCAGATAGGCAGCGGTTACAACGCCCTCTACCTGCCCGCTTTCAGCCTCCTGAACCAGAGCGTCACGATACGTATGGATTGAATTCAGAGCGTCATTCAGACCGTCATTGATGCGATACTTCGCATCGAGCACAATCACTCGCCGTCCGGAGCTGCCAAGACCCGTCCCAGCAAAAACGATATCAGGGACCATCGTACGGCTGAAGCTGCCTTCGCCTTCAGGCTCGATCCAGTACTCCCGATATTGCCGCTGAAAACACAGCACCTTGTCCGCACCGATCGGCACGATGACAGCACCGGTCGCAATCGTCACGCCACCTGAGACATCGGAGATAAAAAGATTCCCCAGATCTGTACCGGCCGGGCTGTACTCCTGGATGGCCGTACGCAACAGGCGCAAAAAACACCACAGCTCATACAGTTCATACGTCCTGGCCAGCGGCATCTGCAGGAAGTCGCCAAACAGCGCCGCCAGCCCCAGATTCATATCCTGCCAGAGCCGGTAGAAGCGATGGTATACCGGGTCATTTCGAAACAATGAAGACATTTGCAGCATCGCCGGTCCGTCACTGACTTCAGCCATGAAACCTGTATTGGTTGCATCGTTGAACCGGCGGGCTATATGCCGTGCACGGACCGCCCAGTTTCCGGCAGTGGTGAGGATTTCCGGATCATCCGTTTTACCTGTCTTTGCAAGCAACTCGGCAACGCCTGATAGCCAGGCGGCCCAGGCTCTGAGGCAGGCCTTGATCTGCCGATGCTCTGGAATATCCACACTGCTACGACGCTGGCGCAACGTAATCTGCGCCGGCAGGCGTCCCCCCAGCGCCGGGGGTAACCTGGATGGCCTAGCTACTTCGGTCCGCACCAGCCCTGTCCGAAACGACTTGATAATCTCTGGCCCCGTAGCCCGTGCTGCCCGGTGCAGCGGTACAGTCACTTCCTCGGCTCGCAGAAAATGACGAGGAGCGCGGTTGATCGCTGCGATCGTCTCTGTAATCTCATCGGCACGCGAGCGCAGGAACTCCAACCGGGCCAGCGGCGGTGCCCGGTTGCCCGGCTGACGGGCGATACCTTTACGGAACGCACTGAGCGAAAAAAGTGCAAAGGTGTCTTCCAGAACCTCCCGCACCATCGCATCAAAGTCATTGCGCGTGAGTTTGCGCAAATCCGGATCAGTCGTGATATCAAAGCGACACGTACCTATACCAGGAATACGCAGTACCACCTCTGCTACGCCAGCATGAAAGCCCGGCGTCCAGCGCCAGAGCGCGACCCGGGGCTGGCGCGATCGCAATGCCTCGACAGACACATCGTCAATCAGCAGATCCGCATTAAGCGCATCATCGCTACCCTGCAATTCAAACAAATACGAAACTGCCTCGCGCACTTCACCGGCTGGGATTACCTCCTGTACCGGCCAGACCTGCCATGCCTGCCCGCCGCTTTCCCGCCGAATATAAAGTGCAGTCACGCACTTACCTCATTGCCTGAAAGGAGCCAAACTCATCCAAATCACCCAGCAGTTTCCGGATGAAGGCTTGCGCACGGGGCAAGCCTTCACAGGCCTTGTCCAGACTATTGAGCAAAGACCGCTGACGCTCCGCGCCGCGCAGCTTAATCAGAACCTTCTGCACCAGCAACTGATCTGTCACCTCCTCCGGCTTACTTTGCAGGTATTGGGCATCAAAAACGTGGTAACGCACAAACTCTTCAATCAAACGGTATCCGAACCCCAGGCCGTGCTGCTGCATCAGCCCATGAATTTCGGTCAGCTTTGACTCGGATACGGCACGTGCTGCCGCGAGTCCAGGGTAACGGCTTTCAAAAGAGGCTAGAAAGCCCGGAACATCCACGACAGACATATCAATAACCGATGCGCGGTCAAGTACCTTATCACTGACCGGATTGGTCGTTTCATCAACGTTAATTGTGCCGATGATGAACAGGTTAGAAGGCAAAGGAATTTCCGCACGGATGCTAGTGCCGGTAGTACCCTCCAACGGGACACTATTGGAATGCAGTTGCAGCGCACCACGGGTTTCAATGGCAGACAAAACATCCGATAAGTAATACTCCACACGCGCCAGATTCATTTCATCAAGCAGTACAAACACAGGAGACTCACGGTGGGCAGTCGCCACCAGTACGGCCTCAAGGAATGTTGGCACCACATAACGATTGGTCAGTACGTCGTAGTAACCTGTCAGCCCGGAAGGGTCTGTCCATTCCGGCCGTACCGGGCATTCAAAAATTAGCGGATCGGCTGCCGTATCTGAAGTCAGACCATGAACTGCCCGTGCATATTTTAATGCCAACTGAGTCTTACCTGTACCAGACAGACCTGCCAGAATCACAAAATGCTTGTGATCCAAAAAATTCAGGGCTGCATGAAAGCGCCGCACCTCACCATTCGGGTAGTGACCACCGAGCGCTCTGACCGCCGTCTCAATTTCGCTGATCGGAATGGTCACAGGCATACGACGCATCTCAGGACTCAGCGTAGCCGTGTCTGACCAGACAGACATCTCATGAATTTTTTCACTCCCCACCAAGCTACCGAGCCAGCCGATGAACTCACGGGCGAGCAGGCTGCGTCGTGCCGATGCTGTGGGCGGGTGAAGGGCTACAATGATCTCGTCAGGCTCGACCGCCGGCCCGAAAGAAGAGCGATCGAAGTCCAGGCTGTTCCAGAAACCTGAGTTCCGCATCCAGAGCAGGCCGTCTGCAGCCAGATAAACCGGAACAAGATTGTTCCTATTACTGTACTTGAACTGCTTACTGGCCTCGTCAGCCTCATCATCGCCATCGTCGTCCCCCTCCTCACTGCCGCCACCCGCCTTTGCCACTGCGCCAAGCCTTTTCATCTCAGCGAGACGCGCGAGGAATTTCTCTTTATCCTTGCGAATGAGCACTGCAAAGTACACCTCGTCTTCCGGAGGAAACCTCATTACTGTCGCGATAATGAATGCCTCGGCATCCTCCTTGGCGCTATTCAAGTTGGCGACGCCGATCTGAACGCCCCCCTCGACCACCTTCGCACTGTTGGACACACCAAACAGCTTGCTGGTGCGGGTCGCTTTCGTGGCACGAAAATGCGCCTGCGCTGCCTCAAGAAACTGCTGCTGCCGCTCGACGAGGCTCATCTGCCATCTCCTTTGCTGTCATTGCTAACTTAATTGTCTGCATCATTTGTGTGGCAAGCGCCTTAGCCAGCAAAGGCGGTACGGCATTACCAATCTGCTTGAACGCAGGATTCATCGTGCCGCTAAAGCGGAAGCCATCCGGGAACGATTGCAGACGGGCCGCTTCACGTACGGAGATCGTCCGCGCCTGCTTACTGTCGTAATGGATATGGCTATAGCCGTCTTTGCCAAGATGCGCCATGAGCGTACGTGCAGGCTGGTGGCGCCACATCTTACGCCACTTGTTCGGAAACTTACTCGCATCATACGGAGGCACGATAGATGCCCAAAGTGCTTTGTATTTCGCAGAGCCCTCTGTAAGCTTTTCACCCTGGGCCCGCGCCGCAGCCAGTTGCTCTTCGAACATCTGAACCGCGTGCGCATGAGCCTGCGGATACTGATCACCGGGATTCATACGCGCGAATAACGCATAATCCCGGGGCAAGTATCTGATGACATGATCCGTTAAACCTTCTTTGGGTGCTTCATGCCCGGGCCAGTTACGCATCAGATCAGCATAAGCTGAAGTTTTTTTACGACCATAACTGACAGGCATGTCGAAGCGCCGTGCGCCCCGGGTAATCTTCCCCGCAGCGAGCAGTTCACGAGCATTAATTGCCGGCAAATCCCCAAGCGCATCTTCAGCCGTCACCGCCGGGGGGAGATCCTGGGTGGCTGCCGGAGGCACGATATAAGAGTGTGCCTCGTTTTCCAGACGACGAAGCGCATTAAGCGCGACCGAACGCGAACCTTCATAGCCCGGAGGTAACACAAGCCAGTTCGTCGGAGACGGGAACGAAACCTTAGCCCCCAACTCATTTCGGTAGGCAATCAAAAACATACGCTCTCTCATCTGAGGAACGCCATAGAACGCTGAGTTAAGCAAAGTATAGGCACCGCTATAGCCTTTCGCTTCCAGCACTTCGCAGGTTTGTTCGGCAATATTCTGACCGCCATGGTTCAAAATATCTGGCACATTTTCCATGAGAACCGCCAGCGGCTGAAAGGCCTTGACGTACTCGAGATATTTTTTATAAAGCTGTGCCCTAGGGTCATGAATAAAGGCTTCAGGATGCTCCTCAATCTCACGCAATTTCGATCGGCCCACCCGGGCAAACGCCTGACAAGGAGGCCCTCCAACAACCACGTCGAACGCATCCTCCACATTGTCCAGCCCAAGCTGTAAACAAAGTTCAGCAGGAGAAGTCTTCGTGATATCGATCGCCTGACTGTGTGCCTCAGCACCATTATGGAAGTTCAGGCCATGAGACTTCGCGGCAGCTGGATCAAACTCGACGGCCCCCACTATTTCAAAGCCAGCGCTTTCAAAACCAATGGATATGCCACCGCAACCGGCGAACAAATCCAGAACGCGGGGCTTCGCGCCTGTCCGAAGACGCGCCAGCTTGCGAACAATGGCATCATTATTCATTTGAATCGGATCCTTCTCGGGAGGACAAGCGCAGGGGCAGCTCGAGCTGCCCCTGATGCTCATCCAGAAAACGTTGTACTGCCATACGGATGACCCAGGCAGCAGAAACATGGTTGGCATCAGCAAGAGCCTGTACGCGCAGATGCGCGCCCTCCGGCAGCATCACGGAGGTTCTCACGGTCTTTCGGGCAGGAGCGATAGGGCTACGGGCCATAGATTGAATGTCCATCAGTTGGATGGTAATGGTGCTATTATGCACCACTATGCATACCTCTGCACCACCTCCGCAATCGCCCGTCAGGGCGATGCAGTAGAAGATCCCACACACTCAGAATAAGAAGGAAATTCCATGTCGCGCAAACTGGCCCTGAAGCGGCTTACGGCCTCAGATCTGACATTTTTCAAGTGGCATTTCCGTAATCACCCTGCAGGTAATCAGAAAGCGTTCAATCTGGATACCCGGATCATCGCTGATACGCTGTATCCAGAACTGGGCAAGCCCTCCGCACAACGGACCCCAGTCTATCTGCTCGCGGTTCATCTGTTCGGACCGGGCCTGGTACAGCCATACACGCTGGCCCGAAAGATACTGAAACAACAGAAAAACTGGCGCCTGAACGGTGAACAGATTGACAATCCAGACGACGACCCGGAGCGCTACAACATCCTCGCACCGGGCGACTTCGCATTGTTTGAGTTCTCCGGCAACGACAGGCCGGAAGCGGTAAAGATCAACTTTGTTGCAAGCGGGATTACGGCTGACTCAGGAATACACCAGGAGCTTGCCCACAGATACCCTTCAGGTTCTATGTGGGTACTCCAGGAAACCTCTGTCGTGGACGTACTGACGGCGGCATCTCCCCCGCTTGGACATCCGCTTTACAGCTGGATTGAAAGCGACGCTCTCGAGGATGCCGCGCTGGGAGGTGCCGCTGGAGCGACAACTATCAACACCCGATCAGCGGGCCGTGGCATCAGCCCTGAAGATTTCATCCGTTCCCGGCAGGCCGCAGAGCAAACGGGTGTGACAGGTGAAAATCTTCTGAACGCCTATCTGGACTATGAGCGCTCGCAAAGCCGGATCAGTGAATTCGAATGGACGGCCAGCATCAATGCCGTCGCACCTTTTGACTTTCGGGTGACCACAACACCTGGCGATACCCGTGTCATTGACGCCAAAAGCACCAGCGGAGCGTTTACCAATCCGCTCCATCTTTCACTCGGAGAAGTGTATCGGGCTGTTCACGGCCCGGAAATTTATGACATCTACCGCCTGTATGACGTGACTGAAGAGACCGCAAAGATGCGGATTGCGCGCGACATTGGTCCCCAACTGCGTGAGACTCTGGACCAGCTGAGTGCTCTTTCCTCGGGCGTAACGGCGGACGGCATTTCCGTCCGGCCTGCTTTCCTGGACTTCGATACGGACGAGATTATTCTCGCAAGCTCGTATGACGAGGACACAGACTGATGGCGACGCCCCGTACCTGGTCTCTTATCTCCCTGGAGCCTGAAGCCCGTCAGTACGGTGGAAATACCGGCTACCTCGATGAGACACAACGGGTCTACCGTTACGATAGCAGTGTTCCCAATCATAAACAGCTTGCGATGGGAGACTTGGTTTTTGTCAGGGATTCGAAGCGCCTGCTGGGAGTCGCCCGTATCGAAAGCATTTCAGTTTCCACTATCGAGAAAATCCGGAGGCGGTGCCCCGTATGCGGGCAGACCGGTATCAAACGAGTTTCAGGCGCCCCGAGAGGAAATCATCAACGTCTCGGGCTACGAGGCCAGATATGAACGGAGTTTCGTTCAAACGCCAGAAGCCGTAGCCGTCGGAGAGCTGAAGGCCGCAGCCCTTCGCCCCAACGATCAGCTTTCAATTGAGGAGTTAGATCTCGCCAGAATCGAACAGACACTTCTCTCCAGTTATCCTCAGACACGAGCACTGATTGAGCATTTTCTACATCGTCATGTACTCAGTCCCTCGGAGGCGGATTCAGAAGCAGAGACGGGAGCGGACAACGCTTCAGACCTCGCTTTCATTGCGACCCTGACCGACACCCGCGAAAGCGTGCTCCGGTCCATCCGGATCCGGCGGGGGCAGAAAACGTTCCGCGACAAACTTATCCGACGGTATGGAGCCCGTTGCCTTGCATCCGGCTGCGAACTGATGGATATTGTCGAAGCGGCCCATATCGACCCGTTTCGCGACGCCAACGACCATCACCCCGAGAACGGACTGCTACTCAGGGCAGATCTGCATACACTGTTCGATTTGAACCTGATGGGTATCGATCCCGACTCCCTGACCTTGCGGTTTCCAGCGCACGTCAGAAATGCAGGATATCAGTCGCTTGAGGGGAACGTTCTTCAGCTTCCGACTAGTAGCAAACCTGCGCAAGCTCCTCTCATAAGAAGATGGGAAGCTTACTTGGCATTCACAGAACGGTACTCTTAAGTTCTGCCTTGTAACCAGCTAAGTATTACAGGCTCGCCCACAACAGACAGAAGCACACGCGCACGCGAAAGAGCCACATAGGCCAATTCGACTTCGTCTGCCAGCTCTTTGGTTGCGGCAAGGATTACCACCTTTCGCTCGAGACCTTTGAAGTTTCGCACACTGGAGACGGTTAAGCCCCGATCCAGCAGACCTCTGATCTTCTCCTGCAGCGGTTGAAGCAATCGTAAGTTCTCTGACAATATTACAATTTCGTCAGGATTTATTGCTTGTTTGCATAAATTCTGAGCTAGGTTCGCCACAATTTTTCCAATCTCGTCTGCGGAACACTCCACCCATTGCACCTCGACCCCGTCCGGGCCATCAGCGATGATAGGAAACCCGTTGTAAAAATGGGTGGCTGCATTATGAATTGTCTGAGTATTTCGCAGATTCCGGCTGAGACGAACAGGAATCATGGCAAAGCTGCTCAGCAATCCGGCCAATTCTCCGTAGACTCGCTGATTCGTATCGTAGAAAACGTGCAAACGCGAACTCGTCTCCTGCTTTAATGCTGACTCCAACGCTACCCACCAATGGGGCTTGAAGTCTTGTGCCTCATCCACCACGATTGCATCAAATCGGAGAGATGGCTCCTGCATGACCGCATCAAACAGCAGTCCCGGACTACTATCGGAGGAAAACGCAGTTGATACATGTGCAATACCGGCTTGCTGTGCCAACTGCTCACACAATCGGGAAAAGCTCAACACTTCAACAGTCGTACCATGCAAGTGGCGGCGCAGCTCAGCAGCCAGTTCCTCACTGAGACATGTCAGAAGTGTACGATTCCCTGTATCCGCCATACGCAATGCATCCTCCATGGCAACAATCGTTTTTCCCGTTCCGGCACCACCACCAACCGCAACCCGGGGAAGATGCTCTATTGAATCAAGAATATGAAATTGCTGGGGTGTCAGATGCAGAATGTACTGCTCATCATCAGCCAGCACATAACCAAGAGGAACACGTAAAGTAAATGGTGCGGCAAGCAGGCGCTCAAAGGCAAGCACCCCTCCCTGGCCCAGCTCATCATGCTGCCCCCCACTTAGGCGACCCTCAACCCACTGAACAAGCTGTGTAAGCTGGGGGCGACAGCAGAAAATCTCTCTCGGTCTGTCAGCACCAAGATTTCCAGGCGGACTCTCCGCATCAGGAAATATAACTGCGTGTCGCGCCCTGACAAAATGATAGCCAGTTGGCCAGCTGCGCTGCTGCTTTGCTCCTCGGAGCAGTTCGTGCTTCGCACGCCGCGCCTGCTCTATAGGATTCTTGATCGTATGGCGAAGTCCATGACGATCGGTACTCAACCAGGAGTCGTTGACGGGATCGTAGGAAATACCGCCACCTTTGACCTCAATAGCAAGAAAACCGTGTTGAGGGTGGACGATCACGAAATCACATTCACCATCCTTTTCACCACCTGTAGGCGTCAGCCCCAGCCAGGGCCGACTATAAAAAACAGTCCAGCCTGAGCCCAGCTGCTCCCGTAGCAGATCATAAACTCTGACTTCAGCTCTTCGAAGAGTATCCTGTCGAACAGACGCTGGCAGTGTTTCAGGCCACATTTTCGGACTTGAACTCATCTGTGTTCCAGCCCCAGTATCTGCCGAAAAAATCCCAGTTCTGGCCGGTTCGGCGTACCCACGAGCGTTACGCGATCCAGGAACCGGTTGAATTCCTCGCAGGAAGTCTCTGGAGCTAGTACGCAGGAATGGCAGGCAGCCAGAGAAAGCCCGTCATCCGGTGCCATCATGTCCTCTATACAAAGTGGATCGGAGGAGCACCAAGTCTGCGCATGGAGCGCAGAAATAATCGTACGCGCAATCCTCCCGGGATCCCCCTGTCGCTGCAATCCACCAAGCGTCCCATCATCATCTGTCGTCGCGGTATATATCAGGACGCCGGCTATTTCCGTGTCTGCCGGGCCAACATAGAGACGTTCTCGTAAAGCAGTGGAAGAGTAGCCGCACTCAAGTGTCAGTTGCCGCATCAGAGCATGGGTAAAGGTATGCAAAAGAAGAAATCGCGGCGTAATCGTGCGCGAGGTAGATGTGGTGTCATGGCGCTGACGCCACTCAGATTGCCATTTCGCGTCGATTGATGAAGCCCTGGACTGAATATCACTCTGATTTTCCCACGCTGAAACTACCCTGGGATCAAACTCCAGAAAGATTCCTTCTCCACGGACCTCAATAGCCGGAAGCCAGTCCAGATCTGTACGGACCGACAGACGGGCTATATTCCGGGAGTCGGGATCACCTGGAGGTTGAATCCGCGTAAACCCTGTAACAGCACGCACTTCTCTGAGACGGACCACTTTAACCAAACGAGTAAAAAACCCAGCCAAGGAAGCGGGGACAGCCTGCGGCCTTATCTCAAATTCGCGGTCCAGACCCTGCGTCGCAACACCGCCCGTGAGCTGGCGATATTCCTCACGGCGCAGATCTGCCGTCTCAATCACGCGGTGAGCACTGAGGCGACGCTCAATCTCCTGGGCCAGCATTTCGGACGTAAGACCAAGCTCATTCAGCACCGGCTCCAGTGCGCCACGCGCAAGTATCTTGATATACATAGCCCGGTCATCAGGGTGCGTGTCTACGATCGGCTCCCAATGAACGCCCAGTGCTTCCTGTAGACGGTCAGACCAGGGCGGGATACTGAGAGCAGATTCAATAACAGGGAAGTAAAGATTAGAGGCACCGCGCTGTACTGCTCTCGCCTTGTGTGTGCAAGGTTCGTTACCTGCAGACAACCAAGGCCTTTTCCCCCGACAATCTGGAAAACGCTCCCAGGTGTCCGCTGAGAAAATCCGATCCATGGACCGCCTGCTTTTACATTCAAGGCAGCTCAGGATGAGTCCGGCCAAGCCAGGCCGCTCTGACGTCAGTTTCAAAAATCCCCGACGGTTCTTACACTCCTCAGAATGACCGACCCACATATGCCACGGGAATTCGTCGAGATGTCCCGCTTCACACGCCATCACGAAGCGCACAGGCACAACGAACACCTTGTGTTGACCCGGCGCTTTCTGCGTGCAGGCTGGACACCAACGCCCTGCGTGACCAGGCTCATCTGACCACCGGTCCTCCGATCCTATCCGATCACAATGCGGACATTGCAACCAGTTTGGGAAGCGGACAGCAACGAGGGAACGCTCAGCATCTTTTTCTATCGACGGATCACGCACAGGCGGTAGCCTGAACCCTTTGACTCCAAGCTTCTTTTGCAACCTTTCCTCACGGATTGCCTGAGGATGCAGCATTCCTCCTGGTGGGAAATTTGAGTCCCACTCATCAAGACCCGCAGCAACGGCTGATATGGGGGCACCGCCAGCCCTGAAGTCAATAATTGCGCCAGGTCCAAAAGTTGCTGCCGCAGCGCTACGGCGAAGCTCACCCAGATCGTTCTTAGCCATTATCAGTAGTTCTCCGAAGAGCTTCTGCGAGTCGGTACGGAGTTGCAGGCTCCACGCCACGCATCGTGTTTGGTGTCGGCCAAGCTTGGCCGACAGAACGGCCAGCTGCTCGCCGTGCAGCAGCAGCTTCCGCTCCCTGAAGTAAGGATGTCTTTGATGAGACCGGATTCCAGTATTGCTGAGGCGCCCGTCTGAGCCAACGATCGAGCCGTTCAAGCAAGTCTGCCTTTACATCAGTCTCAAAATCGTCAATACGCGCTGCGCGCTCAGAGACCCGATCGATAAGCACTCTCACCGCAGCAACAGCTCCGTCATCGAGCACTGGACTGTCGAGCATGCCAGGCACCAGATGACGGACAAGTGCAACCAGTACTGCATGCAGGGCACGATCACGGGCCCTGGAGGCAAAAGGGGTAACGCTAGTCGCCTCAACATCACGATACAAAGTGGCGTGCCAAGTCCTGAAAGTTTCGTAATGCGACCGGTCTCGCGGCTTAGCATGGTTCAAAATCGGTATGACGAGACCAGCGACCTTCCCCCGTCCAACGCGGCTGGTAGCCTGTATATATTCCGCGATTGTTTTAGGCTGACCGTTCACCAGCATCAGCCCCAGGCGGGGAATGTCAACTCCAACGCTGAGCATATTTGTCGCCAGAACGACATCAAGCGCACCATCTTTGTCGGCTGGAGTATCCAGCAACTCCAACATATGGCGGACATCTTTCTGCGAGCGACGCGAAGTAAGCTCCTCCACCGCCGCCAGCTGTCGCTGAGGCTCATCTCGTGCTTGAGCCAGCAGGCGCAGGGTATCATTAACGTCATCCTGCATCAGAACAAGAGCCCCGCCCAGCTCACGAAGCGAGTTAAAATACGCTACCAGCGTCCAGTAAGGATCACGGTCTGTTGCTGCCAGCCCGGCCGATGCCGACTGCAGCAACGACGCTGCGACAGCCTGAAGCGTAAACTTGGCGGACCGGCCAGCAGTCGTGAGACCGACGTAGCGACGCCCCGGCGCATCTGGATTTACGACGGCAAAGCCCGAGTCAGAAGCGTCCAGACCAGCTGGCGGAAACTGACAGGTCCGGCGGTCGAACAGTGCTAGCACCTGCTCAGCAGCACGCCGGATAGTAGCGGTTGAGCCGATGATCTTAGGCCGTGTTCCGTTTGCAGAAAGAATTAGGTCCAGCGCCGCTTCATAAAGCCCGCACAGCGTGCCCAACGGGCCAGAAATCAGATGCAACTCATCTTGCAGGATAAGCTGCGGTTGAGCGGCCGTGCCGACACCGAATAAATTTGTTGTCTCAGGCTTCCGAACAATCTGCGCAAACTTATCTACTGTACCGATAAGCATTGTCGGCCGTACTATGTATACATCCTCATCAACAGTCCAGACTGGAAGTGGCTCGGGGCCAGCAAGCACACAATCCTGATTGATGCAAAATATGCTGACTGCTTCAGTCGGGTACTCTTGCTTGTAATGCAAGAGGTTATGGCAGCAAGGGCACTTCATTAATTGTTGAGGAGTAGCTATCGAGCCATCTGATTTACTCTCAAAGGCTCTTTTTCGCGTGTTTGGAGTTGCCCCTTCGCCTACCCACAACCCAATCGAAAACGGGCTTACTCCAAGGCGATCAGCATCCCGGGACCCAATACTCTTTCTCCGGATTGCCTCACACGCACAAATCATCGCTGCTGCCCGGGTGAACTGTTGCGTTGTCAGCAAGCGAAGCGTATACCGCATAATGCACGCGACCCCACCGCCATCATCTGGCTCTACATGTGACAGGCGCCGATGAAATGCCACCAGCGCAACAAGCGCCAGATAAGCTTCAGTCTTACCTCCACCCGTCGGAAACCATAACAGGTCCATCACTTCCCGGTCTTCATGTCTACCATCGATTGCTGACTCGAAAGTCAGAAGCAGAAAGCCGAGCTGAAAAGGGCGCCACAATAGTGAGTCATGTCCTCCCCACGTTCGCTGCGTTTCCATAGCGAGATTTGCAAGGCGGAAGCTGCTGGCAGCTTGTTCATCGTAGACCAAACGCTCTACGCCACCTCTCATACGCAGAAGCACGATCCCTATATCTTTCAGATGCCGGTCTGCAGTCAGCGCCGCTGAGCCCAATAGCTTCTTTGCCTCGCGCGCCTGCACATACATCCATCGCTCGTAGGTGTCACAGAACTGTCTCAGCACTACGCCGAGCTCATCATGCGTCGCAACAGACAGCCATGCTGCCGAGAATACATGGCCTGTTTCCGACTGAAGACGCTTGAACAACGCATGGCCATCAGCACTGATCGCAGGAACTATTGCCTGAGGAATCCAGGTCGTACGCACATTCTCCACACATTCCGTCTCTCCACGTTTACTGACCGACCAGTCTGCTGAGCACGTATGGCCTGCAGCATATTCACGCGCATTCCTGTGAAGAAGCGCTGCACTATGATCCTCATCATCCACAGCAGCACGACGACTCGGCCTTGCAGCCAGTACAGTCGTTCCAGCAGCCTCAACTAAAAGGCTCACCTGGAAAAGAGTCACCCGCTCGATTTCATCGCGCTCATACCCCTGTGGCGGGCAATCGTTTACAAGGGTGACCGTCGCGAGCATCCCATGTTGATATGGGCTGGATCGCAGATTCAGCCTGAGACCTCTTGGCAGGTCAGGAGCATCGATGTGATAATCCTGTCCACCTGCAGCCAGTATCAGCCTTAGAGGCTCTGGAGTCACCTCTGACCGACGCCAGCAGGACCTTCCTTCCTCGTCGATAGGAAGATATATCCCCAGCGAAATACGAACCAGGACTTCCGGAGCACTTTCACCTTCAGAATGTGCAGCGAATGACAGACCTGCAGTTGAAGGACGTCGCATGGGTACAGAGACAGGCTGGCTCTGATCGTCGGCATCGTCACCCTCCTCACCTTCGCCCGGAGCAACGGCCAGGCGCTCATCCTCTTCCGGCGTAATCTTTGTATTTCTTGGCCATAGAATTCCCGTTAGATAAATATCGGAAGGACGTGCGTGAAGTACCTCGTTCACTGATCCTGGGCCGATCAGGTCTCCTTTCAACCGCTCAACAACCTCCTCCCGCGCCAATAATGTCTCCAACTCTTGATTCATTTACTTATTCCCTGGAAATTTAGCAGTCGACAATCCGAGTAGCAGTGGCGCAAACAAAAAACCACTGGAACGCCAGGGCTCATGAAGCCGCTCAACTAGCCCGCTATCTGGAGGAAGCACCACCGTACGCAGCCCCACTGACCGTAAATGCGGTAAGAAATTCGGCGGCGGCCACTTATTGCATTGAGATGCTATTTGCCTCAGATCACCAGTAACGTGCCTACTCAACGCTCCCAGACGAACACCGTCCTTGACGAGAGCTAACCTCCAGTCAATATCCCTTTCGGCCCTTGCGCTGATTCCTGTCCGTTGCGGAACATCAAACCATGCTGACTGGGCGGCGCGTGCGTCTTCCGCAGTTGTAAACGTAGCAAGGCCGACCAGCCCCTCCGGCTCGAGATCCGATACTCTTCCAATTTCAATCTGAACTTTCTCACCAGGGAGACGTCGCCACACACGACCGCTTACAGACCCAGCTCGGACCCCGGAAGATGTACCCACTCCGAACTCTTCGCGGGCCCGGGTAGCACCAACAAACATGACTCTAATTTCCTCATCACCGTCTTCATCTGGACAGTCACTATCAGGAGGCAGATAGAGCAAAACCTCAGACGCCTCGCGTCCCTTGCTCGCATGGATCGTCCCTAACACAGGCCCTTCAAGTCCGAACTCTGGAGAGCAAAAAAGCATTGGAGGCGTCGAGCGCCCCAGGACCGTACGCAATTGGTGGAGGTCAATGGTAGTAGGGCTGTCTCCTGCTATTTCGAATAATAGCTGCCATGCGGCAGACTCCTCTTTTGCTCCCGAGCTTGACGAAAGACCACGTGCGGACCAACGTTCTTCGAAAGTCGTTCTGGCTATTCGCCGATCGGTCCAGTCCCAAAAAAGTACAGCGACCCATGGTGCAAGGCAAGCGGGAAGCCCGGAAACTCTTAGTCGGTGAGGCACCTTAGCGTAACTAGATGCCATAAGTACATCCACCCGGCGCCGCATCAGCACAAGCGTGTTCTTACTCAATCCTCCCAAGTCAAGATCGCTGATATTGCCAACGTTGTTATCAGCGAGGCGCTCAATCTCTGCACGGACTTTCTGAAACCTGGATTCTGTAGTACCTTTCCTGGCAAGAACCCGCTGACGGACAGAGGTGAAAATTTCTCGCAAAGTTGGGCTGTGCGTCCTGTACACATGGCTAAGGCTTCTCTCCTGAAAGCCACGTTCCTGCAAACTCTTCAACATAGATAGGCCCTCGATCGAGCCTTCCTCCTCGGTAAACCCGTAAATGGCCTGCGCCTCATCTGCGAAGACCGTTACACCGCATTCCGGATCCAATATATCAATGATAGCCAGCATCAATTCGGCCCGGACGCCGATGATATCCTGAGCCTCATCGATCACCAGATGCCGCAGACGTCCCATGTAATCGACAACATCCGGGTCCTCCCGCACCTGCGCCAGAGTGTTCTCAATGTTCCTCTCATACCCATTGGTAAGAACAACGTCACTAGAAAACCCTGATTGCAGCGCCCAGGCGTGAGAGTCCAGCGTAGCTATGCGAATAGCGCCAGCCTCGGCGGGGTCGTCAAGAGCTGAAGCAATGCGATTGCGTAACTCAACCACCGCCGTTCTCGTAAAGCTGACAATCCAGATCCGTGCGGCAGGCACACCACCCCGAATCAACGCCGCGATTCGGGCACAGGCCGTATACGTCTTACCGGTTCCCGGCCCGGCGTCTACAAGAATTCTCGAGCTTTCCGGCTCCCCCTGAACGAAACCTTGAGATACTCCAAAGTCAGCAGAAGTCTCCGTCACATGTTGTTCCGAAATTTCAGACAACATTTCCTCGGCGTTCAGCGCTCCTTCATCAAGATCAATGCTGGAGCCAGTCACCCGCCACAGCTTCCGGCGATAAGTGACTGCCGACACGCCGCCATGCATTCGTAGCGGACGCACGATTCTGGCGATCTCTGTGCCCGACTTCAGCACTGCAACCTCGATATCACCCACTGCCGCTCCAAACAATGTTCGAATCCCAACTATACCAGTTGAATCAAAACGTATCAGAATGGAATACGATCTACACCCATATCCTCTATAGTTCGTTCTCCTCGTGCCTCGTTTCGAATGTATGGGCGTTTCCCCGTACACTCTGGCTGTCACTCCACACAACACGCGCCTCGTTCCGCATGGCCCGTCGGCTTACCTATGAACACTCCTTAAGGAAATAACATGGAAAAGTTGCAACTTCTCAGAGCACTGGTCAATGCAGGTTGTGAACTGGCCGTGAATGTTCCGGCACTGGGCGGAGGCAGAACTGCCGTTGCAACGCCTGAACAGGCGTTGCGCCTGCTGGAGGACAAAAGCGAAATCTATGGGGAGTTGGTGGGCTTAAGCCGGACTGACTATATCGAATGGGTCTCCAGCCAGGGAAGCGTGTACTGTTCGGCCAAGACCCGAAAAGGTGATCGCTGCCGCAATACTGTCGTCGGCGCCACGCAACTGGAGCCGGCCGCCTGGCAGGCCACACACAAGGCAGGCGGATACTGCGCGACTCATGGTGGCTAAAGACGGTCATGGGAAGCACTGACAGAGACATCGATCAGCCATCGACTGCACTGACTCAGACTTAACCTGACATGCTCTGTCCAATTAGCTAGGCAGAAAACCATCCAAAGCAGAAGCAGGCCGTTTGGAAAAGCGAACGTTCTGAAACGTCTCTATTCACCCGCCTGCGTGGCTTTGCGCGCAGGCCCGATGGAGTGATGGATAGGACGTCTGACGGTCAGAGATCGACTTCGTCCCAGATGAGTTGAATATTCGGTCTGGCTACATCCATGACCTCGGATATCGTGGGGCGCGCGCGCCGATAGGTGAGATTGAGTGAGGCAAGTAAACGGCTACCGTCTACAAGCTCCACAATAAATCCCTTCTGCGCCGCCAGAGCTTGTTCCTTTGTGACTCCACGCGTAAAACCTGATGACGTAACAAGCAGTGAGTTTGTAGCGCCGTTGATCGCCATGCTTCCAACAAGCTCCCGAAGCACTCGCACACCAACTTTGTTCTTTGTGTGCTTGACCTGAGCATAAACGTCACCGAACTTGGCATGGTCAACTATGACGTCAATGCCTCCGTCTTTGGACCTGGCTGTAACACGTGCTTGGTAGCCAAATTCACGAAAAACACCCTTAGTTACATCCTCGAGAGTAGCCCATGCTGCTGAAGGCCCGTTGCCAACCAAATGGGCTTGAATCTCGCTTTCCAGGACGGCTAACTCTTTATCATCAGGACCCAGGGAAAATGTTTTCAGTGCAGCTCCCGTTGCGGTAAGGCTACGAAGCGCACGATCAGGTACTGAACCGCAGGAGCTATCCCAAGTATCTTTGGACACAAACCACCAACCACACAGGTCACAGCACATCACTTTGATGTATTCGGAATAACGTCGGCCGTCTGATTCATCATTGCGTTCAGAAACGGTAAGGCTCCGACCGTTCTCGCAACAAGGGCAAATGCTGTTGCGAAATACGGACATGAGTAGAGGAGCGGATTGTGTGTAGCTGCTGTACTGCCAAATCGGTGAGGTCATACTCAAGGCGTCCAATAGTTAATAAGCGGTCGGGAGTGTCAGAAATTCCGCGTTTAAGACAGCTTGAGCCACACGGAAAGCTTAGTAAAAATTGGTCGGCAAGCCAATGCCGCTCTCACTACTGACCGCTTCTGGCCAAAGACAGCAGTTGAAAGCACAACTCTATCGCATCTGACAGTACATGTCAGATGCGATAGAGTTAATACACATCAACCAATCTCTGAACGAATTCTTCTTTAAAAACGGAGACAACCTGCGGGCATATTTTGTCGAACCTACTCTCTCATCCAAATTAAGTATTCTGCCTGTGAGCCAGCAGTCTTTATTCCTACGAGACAGGCTGACACCCGACAACGTCATTACACTGAGAGTTTGACCAGCTCAGCATTGCCAGCGTTCATCAATTAACCGAGCAACATCGCTTGCTCGAAAATAAACACGCCGGCCGATTTTTTTCTTAACTGGGCACCACGTTCTTGCAAACTCCGAGTCACCACGCAACGCTATGCGCAATCCGTCCCGGCTACGTTTGAGAACCTCTGCTAAATCATCCAGAGATAAGAGGATGCCGTAGCGCTCAATAAGTTGTACCTCTGTCGTCATTCCGTCAACTGTCATAGCTGCTACTCTTGCGACGAATCGGCGCGTTTCGTTCCAGGCGGGATGGCACGCGCGAGCACCCGGCGATGCCGATATGGTTGATACTTCCCCAGGCTAGTCCTCCCGCCCGTCTTTTCGGCAGCAGTTGGGGGGGTATCCTGCAAATCTCTTTGCTCTTGGCCTCCCCCAACGAGTTCCTTGCGCAAAGTCGCTACTCTCTCGGCAGCTTCCCGCACCGGGTTATCCTCGGCGTGAACATACCGCATGAACATAGTTGCCGTTTTATGCGCCGTCAACGCCATACCGATCTTGACCGACACCCCGGGATTAGCAATGTCTGTCGCCGCTCGATGGCGAATGCCGTGCGTACCGACATGGGGAACCTCGGCACGCTCCAGAATGCGCGTCCAGCCGTTCTTATAGGTTCCCTCTGACATCGGGTGGTCGCCGTCGAAGACGCTCGGACATACGTAGGGCGACCCTTCAATGCGTGGGGCCGACGAAAGAAGCTGATAAGCATCTTCGCCCATGGGCTTGGACATTTTCCCGGTCTTACTGTCCGGCCACGCGATGCGGCGATTCTCAAAATCCACCCATGCCCATTCCAACAGCCGAATCTCTGACATGCGAGCGGCAAATGAAAACTGCAGGCGGATGCCTAATGTCAATAAGGGATGTTCCAGGCCTTCTGCGTCGGCTCGATCCAGATACTCGTAAATGCGCACCAGCTCATCATCGGTGATAAATCGCGTTATGCCTTTTTCGGAGTACATCGGAACATGACGGCAGGAGTTGGAACCGTCCGGACGATAACCCCATACCTCCGCCATGTTCAGCATTTTGCGTAAGCAGGCGAACCCCCGATTTATCGTAGAGGGGATATGCGAATATCGCTGCATCATTTCACTCACGTCGGCCCGTGTCAGATCCGGCACCTTGATGCGACCTAAGGTCGGTATGGTGTAGCGGTTGATATGGTCCTGATAGGTCACAACGGTGCTCGGCTTATTGCGCGGCGTTGAGTATTCTTCAATGAATTTTTTGCATAATTCCTTAACAGTAAGCGCTTGTCGTGCCGCTGCCTTCTCCGCACTTGGATCATGTCCTTTGCGAATATCAGCAAACCAGTCTCGCGCAATGTCGCGAGCCTGTTCAACGGTCAACTCACCGAATTTTCCGATCGTGGGTTTTCGACGCTCTCCCGAATTGGTACGATGCGGTTTCTATTACGGTCTTGGTAAGCTTTACGGTAGCCATGACGCCTCCTGTCAGTGACGATTTATAGGAGCCAAATAGGAGCCAAGGGAGGGTAAAACCCATCCAAAATCGTCTAGTTGAAGCGTAAGACTAACCCGGACTAATCCTCCTGAAAACCAAGCCCAGCAAGGCTTAGCGTGCTCCAGAGGATTTTATCTTCTCAAATTTTTTCATTCTCAAAATCCCCCACCGCTAGTGAAATGCCCCACTGGCACTGGACAAAGGGTAATCCTCCCAGAATCACTAGTCACGACGAATTTCGGCCAAGCAACATCGGAAGATATCCTCTGGTACAGATTACTGACTTCGCCAGCCCAAGCCCTCATAATCAAATTTAAGCGAATCATCAGTTTTATAATTGACTTTGCCGCTACTCTTACCCCTGCCCACCTAGGCAGATTATCTGGCCAGTACGCGGATCTACGATCTGCCTACCGTGGATCGTATCGATAAGTCGCCCGTACAGGTGCAATTGCAGCGCAGTCTGGTTGGTATCTGTGTGGATGCTGTGAAAAAGGTTTTCCTCAAGTATCAGCGACTGACCATCGGATATCGTTATCTCGCGCACAAGCTCAAGCGTTGCAACGTGATCGCCAGGTGCGTCATCAAGACGGCGGTAGATTCGATGATGCTCGGCGCCTGCTATCCCCACGATGACGGCCCAAGTGCCGTGATTGTGCACAACGCTATCCACCCCACCCCGGATAACATTGACCAAAAGTGATGGCCCATACTCGCCACTTTCGTTAAGCGCATATGACGTCAGTACATCCTCCTTACCAGAAGGCAATGGAAAGTTTTCAAATGAAAACACCGTGCGATGCCGGGCGACGAATGCGGTAAGGCATCGCGAAACCTCTGTTAATACGTCATTCCCTGGTGTACCGGCGGCTGTCATGCGAGCGATAGTAGCCAGCGTCTTTTGCAAGTCATCTTCAATGCCGCTTTTTACCATGGTAATTGTTCCAACAAGAAAGGAGCCCTGGGGCTCCTTTTTGGTTTTCCTGACTGTGGTTTTTTACTATTACAGCGTCTTTAGGCTGACGCTAGGATAGCCCATCAGCTTCAGGACAGTGTAATTTACCGCTGCTTCACCTGCATCATCTGACACAGTGATCAGTTCAGCAAAGCGTGGCACACCTGCCTTTTCAAGCGTATTCCAGATGTCCTGCGCGGCCTTGGGCTTGCCACTTTCGTCGAGCAAGCTATGGTAAGGCACGTGCACAAGCTTGCTATCCAGCTTAGTTGCATCGCTGGGCAAGGTGTCGCCAGAAGCAATATACACGCGGGGGAAGTCAGACTTGGCTGCGCTTGCTGAATCGAAAAGCACGTGCTTACGGACTTCTGCCTTGTAATCAACGACAGGAATCACCAGATCATGGCGGACTTTTTGTTCACCTACCACAGTGGGTTCTTCCTGAAGCGAAAACCCCAAATTAGCCCAAGTGCCCAAGTTATCTGTCAGGATGGAAACCTTCCGCTGCCCTTGTGCCTCCAATGCAACAAATGCAAGCGCAGCATTCTTGTCCAGCCCATTGTCCGAGACAATAACGGCTTCATGCGCTGGGTTTACGCCTGCCTGGCCCAGTAACGCGGCCAGCTTAGCAGGTTGGTCCAAATGGGCACCGAATGTTTTGGCGGGAATATTCAGCGCAAAGGGAATGTGACCTTCTTGGTATTCCTGCTCAGTACGCACATCGACAATACTGGTGTGAATGCTACCTAGCGTACGGGTACGCTGACCGCCCCACCAGTTCAGCCACTGGCTATCGCGCAGCATATACGGTGCGTCATAGGTCCAGAAAGGCAACTGGCGGTCGTCGCGCAGCCAGCCCAATTGTGATTCTGGGAAATGTTTAACCTTTTCGTAGCCGGCCATAAACTTAATAGCAAAGAACGGCACGCTGCCCGCAATACCCCCTCCGCAATGGGTGTAGATAGTTTGGTCATCATTGATGTCCAATAAACCCAATAGCTTGCGCAGTTCTTCAGGCGACTTAAAGGTCTTATCTTCGTTGTAGAACGTGTTGTAGGGCATCATTTTGGCATGGGGGATATGACCGCGACGGTCATAGTTCAAGGCCTCGCCAAAGTGCCAGTCTGGACCCAGACCTTCGACCAGTGCGTTGCGCTTCGGGTCGCCCGATGCAGCAACAACTTCCGATACACTGGCTTTCGACTCGGCTTTAACGGCATCCACTTTGAACGTGCCTTTTTTAGGCTCTGGAGGCAGTTCCTGCGTAACAGGCAAGCCCTGCTCTTTCCACTTTGACAGCCCACCATCCAGGATGAACAACTTATCCGTGGGGTAACCATGATAATAAAAAGAATAAAACAGCCGGGTCGCAAACATACTTGCGCCTTGGTCATAAACCACAACGGTGCGGTCCGGACTAACACCCCAACGCTGGAACAGCGCTTCTATCTGCTCGGGAGGTAGTTCCTGAAACGGTACTTCGGCATTGGTATCGGTGAAGTAATCCACACCGCCACCGTACGATAGGCTTACGCCCAGAGACGTATTTTCGTCAGGACGAAAGGATACACTTTGAGCGCCGGGAATGTGATCTGCAGTGTAGAGCTTGGTGGGTGATGCATCCAATAACAAGATATCGGGATTGCCCAGGTTGTCGCTCAGCCACTTGGCTGTGACCAAGTTTCCGGACTGCGCCAAGGCAGCACCGGACACCGAGGCAATGCTTAGTGTGGCAATGGCCAGGACCCACGTTTTTAAATATTTAAACATGATTGCTCTTTATAAATACTGGAAAATGATTCTTGCGTTACGGCAAGCATGGCCTAGCAACCAAACCGTTGTTGCTTGCTTATTTCGCGTACGACCACGTCACTATTCAGGCTGACCCGGGACGCCTTGGCTTTGGATATTTCGACAACAAAGGTCGACCCGTCGATCCCCACCACACTGCTCTGCCAACCCAGTGCATGCACCTTCCCTCCTTGAGTTACCCACTCAGGAACTGTGCCGTCGACCTGCAGCGCAACCTTGCCCCCGTCAACGGACACAACTTTCGCATCAAGCGTTTCTGCGGCAAATGCCGATGCGCAGGACATGGCAAGTGCCGAAATAACAGTGACTTTTTTGATTAAATGATTCATTGTGTGCGTGAATTAGAGTAGATTCGAATACACAATTCTATATCATTTAATTTTATTAAAAATCATTACTTAATAGCTTTTAGATATAATAAAAAAGCGTGTTCAAGAAAGCCATGTCGCTTATTTTGAAAGGAGGTATCCGTGCCGCTGGGGGAAACTCAAAGGGAACATTGGAAGGCTTCGGGGAGTCCATCCCCGCGCAACTGCCTGCTCAGCTCAGTCATGTCGATCAGCGGAAAGCGCCACCTCTTTTTGCGCTTCCAGCAGGTGCAGCCGGGGTGTCTTCATAGCAGGCCTTAATTTGCGCGCGATCCAGCCCTTCGACGAAATTGGTACCGGTCGGATTGGGTCAATGCATGCTGGTCCAGCAGAAAATATAATACCCATATTAAGTACGATCAAACCCAATATGGGTATATCGTATGAATAAGGATAGTTACAAACACCCAAATTAGGTATAATAAAACCCAATATGGGTATAAAAAACACAGCACCATCATCGCACACCAGTTTTGCTGATGCGCTCTTTTCCGGCACCAAGCAACGGGTACTGGGGATTCTATACGGACAACCGTCGCGTAGCTTTTATGCAAACGAATTAATCAAGCTGGCAGCCAGTGGCTCAGGTGCCGTCCAACGTGAATTGGCCACACTCGCCAACACCGGCCTGCTTACTGTAAAGGCAATTGGCAACCAAAAACACTATCAAGCCAACCCAGACTCGCCCATTTTCTCCGAGCTGTGTGCGATCATACAAAAAACCACAGGTCTGGCAGATCCACTGCGCCAAGCGCTTGAGCCCATGGCTGCCCAAATTATTGCTGCGTTTGTCTATGGTTCCGTCGCCAAGAAAACCGACACTGCCAGCAGTGATATTGACTTGATGCTGATCAGTGATGAAATCAGCTATGGTGAACTATTCTCTGCGCTAGAAGATGCCAGCGCGCAGCTTGGCCGGCCGGTAAACCCAACAATTTTGACGCTCGAAGAATTCAAAAAACGTCTGGCTAACCAAGAGTCGTTTTTGACTCGTGTGATGAAGCAACCCAAAGTTTGGATCATAGGAGGAAGCAATGACCTCAGCATTTGAAAACCTGTGCGGTCCAGGAAAGCCCTTGCGAGCTGAACCTCCGGACAAGACAGAGTTCGAAGGCTTGATTCGTTCCGGACACGCCAGACTGCATGATGCCTTGAACACCACACTCTCAATAGAAAGCCGATTCGACCTAGCCTATAACGCGGCGCATGCGCTGTGTCTGGCCGCTTTGCGCTGGCATGGCTACCGATCAAGTAATCGATACGTCGTATTCCAGCTATTGCCTAATACACTGAACCTAGGCCCCGAAGTTTGGCGCGTGCTGGCAAAGTGTCACAATATTCGCAATTTGGGCGAATATGAAGGTGATTTGAATGTCGATGATCGTATCGTTACCGACTTATTGACCGCAAGTCAGATCGTCGCCGACAAAGTCAGCACCCTGTCATAATCACCGCATTAATCGCGGCGAATACGCTAGGCAATCTCCGCACAGGCCAGTCTAAATCCACAGTGGCTTACTCAACATCCGCCGTTTACGCGACCCGTTGCGCAATATGGGCCAGCGCTTCTTCTACCTGATCGACCAAGATCAGGCAAAGGTCACCTTCCTGCAATTGCGCTAGCGCAGTATCTATGGCCAGGAATTCGCCCTGAATTTCCTGAATGTGAGTAGTGCGTTGCGCATGTTCCAATCCTTTGCGCAATAAGCCTACGACCTCGCCGTCGCTGCGGCCACGCTGACACATGTCTTGATACAACACCACATGATCGAAAGCGTCGCCCAGGATTTCCGTCTGGCGGATGATGTCCACATCGCGCCTGTCGCCGGCACCGCTGATCACCACATAACGATTACGCGCCGGCATGGCGTCTATGGCTTGCACCAGGGCCAGGATGGCATCGGGGTTATGGCCATAATCGGCAATCACGGTTGCACCACGATAAGCAAACAAATTAAAGCGGCCTGGCGCGGTTGCCGCGTCGCTGACAAAAGTAGCCAACCCGCGCTGCACCCCGTCCAGATCCAGGCCCAGCGCCCACACTGCAGCCAGGGCCGCCAAGACATTTTCAACCTGAAAACCTATGGCGCCGTTATGCGTCAATGGAATCGCACTCAAGGGGAAACGCCGCTCGAAGCTACCCTCTGCCAGCACAATGTCGTTGTCTTCCACGCAGGCTACAGGCCGGCCCTGCGCCCTGCTTGTCGCCAGCAGTGGATGGTTCCGGTCGCAGGCGAAAAAAGTGACGGAGCCTTGGCAGTTATACGCCATGGCCGCCACAATGGGATCAGCCGCGTTCAACACCGCCACCCCGTTGGGGGAGACATTCTCTACGATGACGCGCTTGACGATGGCCAAGTCTTCCACCGTGCTGATATAGCTCAAGCCCAGGTGGTCGCCCATGCCTATATTGGTTATCACCGCCACATCACAGTGATCAAAACCCAGGCCTTCGCGCAGTATGCCGCCCCGTGCGGTTTCAAATACCGCCGCATCCACATCGGGGTGCAGCAATACATTGCGCGCGCTGCGCGGGCCGCTGCAATCGCCCGTATCTATGCGTTGCGCACCGATATAAACACCATCGGAATTTGTCATGCCAACACGTTGGCCACTGCAGGCGATCAGGTGGGCAATCAGGCGCACCGTTGTGGTTTTGCCATTTGTGCCAGCTACGGCAACCAGGGGAATACGGCCGTTTTCCCCGTCTGCAAACATCTCCTGAATGATGGCTTCCCCCACGTCGCGGGCTTTGCCAAAAGAGGGGCTTAAATGCATGCGCAAACCGGGCGCAGCATTAACTTCGACTATGCAGCCGCCCTGCTGCTCAAGCGGCTCGTAAACGTTGTCGCTGACCAGGTCCAGGCCACAAATATCAAGGCCCACCATTTGCGCCGCCGCAACCGCGCCCGCCGCCAATTCGGGGTGTACGTGGTCGGTAACGTCAGTGGCCGTGCCGCCCGTGCTTAAATTCGCATTATTACGCAAGATGACCAGCACGCCTTTTTCAGGCACCGAATCGGCCTTGTAGCCTTGCGTAGCCATGGTTGCCAGCGCGATGTCGTCCAGCCTGATCTTGGTCAACGATGTGCCATGGCCTTCACCGCGTTCCGGATCGGCATTGATCAGCTCGACCAATTGCGCAATGCTGCGCTTGCCATCGCCTATCACCTGGGGCGGGTCGCGCCGCGCCGCAGCCACTAGCTTATTGCCCACCACCAGCAAGCGAAAATCATGGCCTGGGAAATAGCGCTCAACGATTACATCGGAACAAATAACGCGCGCACCTTCGTAGGCGGCCAGCACCTGCTCGCGGCCTTGTACATTGACGGCCACGCCCTTGCCCTGATTACCATCGCGCGGCTTGATCACCACAGGCGCACCGATTTCGCAGGCCACCACCCAGGCATCATCAGCATTATTGACGCAACGCCCATCGGGCACCGATACGCCAGCTGCCGCCAGCAAGGTCTTGGTCAGCTCTTTATCTTGAGCAATGGCCTCGGCAATTGCGCTGCTGCGGTCGGTTTCCGCTGCTTGTATGCGCCGCTGCTTGCTGCCCCAGCCAAACTGCACCAGGCTGCCGCGCGTTAGCCGGCGGTACGGAATATTGCGTTTCAATGCGGCCTGCACTATGGACGCGGTACTGGGCCCCAGACGCTCATCCTCATTCAGTTCACGCAAACGCGATAACGCGCTGCCCAGATCGAAGGGCAGGTCTTTCATGGCCGCCTGGCAAAGTTCCTGGGCCAGATCGAAAGCCAGGCGGCCAACGGCCTCTTCGCTATATTCAATAACAACCTGGTACACGCCAGGTTCAATAGTGAGCGATGTGCGGCTATAGCCCAGCAGGCAGCCGACCTTGGTTTGCAGACACAAGGCCGCAGCGGCCAGGGCATGCGCCATGGAATTAGGCTGCTCCTGCCCGGGGGGCTTCAGAATATCAATATCGGGAAAGCGGGCGCGCATCCGCGTTTCAAAGGCGTCGATGTCACCAATAACGCGCTCTGCCTCGGTACAGGCCACTATCGCTTCTATCACCGTCTGGCGGCACCAAAGATTGGGGCCCCGCAAAGCCCTTACACGTGAAATTTGCATGAGCCTATCTTCCTTATTGCCACAAATGCCGCCAGGGCCATGTTGATCTTGCCTGCCATCGCCGTCACCAGCCTCAGGCCAGCGATTCCGATGCTGTCGCAGTGGTTTCCCAAACCTGATCCAGGGGTGAGACATCGAAGGTTGCTATGCCAGCGCGTATCAATTCGGGGCCTACGCCCAGCGCCCAAGCCGCCGCCGCAGCCGCCAGCACATTCTGAACTTGAAAGACAAGCTGGCCCGCCTGGGTCAAGGGCACGCTGTTTATATCGGCCAAGATGCTGATTTCCTGCCCTTGGGCCTGCACGATCTGGCCCTGATGTGCAAACACGGCACGGCCACCCTGCGCCAGGTGGTGCGCCATAATGGGCGCCGCCGCATCCATGCCAAAGAAAATCACCTCGCCATCGCATAGCGGAGCCATCTCGGCGACCATGGCATCATCGGCGTTCAGCACCGCCACGCCTTCTGGCAGCACGACATCGACTTGCGTGCGCAAGACCTTGGCGACGTGTTCAGCGTCTTGCACGTAATATTCCGGGAATATCTCGGCCTGATCCAGATTGGTCACTACGCCTACGTGGCAGCGATCATAAGCCAGGCCTTCCCCCAGTATGCTGCGGCAGCCGTTTTCTATGACTGCCGCATGCACGGCGCGGTTCAGCAGAACACGGCGCCCCGCCGCCCAGTTCGCGCCATCAGCTTGCTGTACATGCCGGCGTGCAAAAAACAGCCCGGTGCTGCAGGCCAGGCCGGTATATTGCCCGTTCAACTGAAGCAGGCGCGCAACCAGGCGGGCCACCGTGGTTTTGCCTTTGCTGCCGCTTACGCCAACGATAGGAATATGGCCGGTATCGCCTTCGGGAAACAAGTAGTCGATAATCGCCTTGCCCACCGGGCGCGGTTCGCCAGCTGCGGGCTTCAGGTGCATCAGCAGGCCGGGCCCAGCGTTCACCTCGACAATGGCGCCGCGCTGCCCTTCCAGCGGCTGCGAAATATCTTCGGCCACCAGGTCTATGCCAGCGATATCCAGCCCCACCACGCGCGCCGCCAGCGCCACAGCGGCCGCCACGCTGGGGTGCACGGCATCCGTCACATCAATCGATACATTGCCATTGCGCTGGATCAGCACCCGTGTGCCCGCTGGCGGTACAGAGTCGGGGGCCAGGTTCTGGCGGCCCAGTTCCAGCAACGCGGCTGAATCCAGACGAATAAAGTTCAATGGATGATCTTCATCGCGCCCGCGTCTGGGATCGGAGTTCAACTGGCTTTCCATCAGTTCTTCCACCGTACCGACGCCATCGCCCATGATGGTCGCCGCATCACCGCGCGCCGCAGCCACCATACGGTCGCCCACGACCAGCAGGCGGTGTTCGTCGCCGCGAATAAAGCGCTCGACCACAACACCAGTGCCCTCATCCACCGCCACGGCGTAGGCCGTTTCCACTTCGGCACGACTCATCAGATTCGTGAACACGCCACGCCCGTGATTGCCATCGCTAGGCTTGACGACCACCGGCAGCCCTATAGACTCGGCGGCCTCCCAGGCTTCTTGTACGGTTTCCACCAGATGGCCTTCAGGCACCGGCACGCCACAGGCCTGCAGCAGGCTCTTGGTCAAGTCCTTATCGCTGGAAATGCTTTCCGCAATCGCGCTGGTGCGATCCGTTTCGGCAGTCCAGATACGGCGCTGCAGCGCGCCATAGCCCAACTGCACCAGGTTGTTTTCGCTTAAACGTATGGTCGGAATATCCCTATCGTCGGCGGCATCGACAATGCAGGCAGTGCTGGGCCCCAGGCGCAAGTCTTCGGTCAGCTCACGCAATGCCTCGATGGCGGCATCCACATCGAATGGCCGGTCTTCTATGGCTGCCATCACCAGATCGCGCGCCGCATAAAGCGCGGCTTTGGTGACTGGCTCGTGCCAGGCGCGCACTATGACCTTGTACACCCCGCGCACCGGCGTTTCACGCGCCCGGCCCAAGCCACCGGGCATACCGGCCAGATTCTGCAACTCCAGCGTGACGTGCTCCATGATATGAGCCGGCCAGGTGCCTTGTCGCAGGCGTTGCAGGAAGCCGCCGCGCTCGCCTACGCTGCAGCGGTGTTCTACCAGAGAGGGCAGCCAGGCACTTAAACGCTCGTAAAAACCGGGTATCGTGTTGGAAGGGAAATCTTCCAGTTCGCCGATATCAACCCAGGCCTCGATGACAGGGCGATAGGCCCAAATATTCGGCCCACGCAGATACATCATTTTGATGAATTCTATGGATTTCTTTTGCATCTGAAGTGGAAAAAGAGGAGGGGCTAAACGAAGGGGAAGACACGACACGTATTTAACGGCCATTATTGCGTCAAGTGTTTGCTAAGTTTATCCATAGAGAAGAAAATAACAGTATCAGACGCAAAAAAACCACATATATTCCCTTCCTATTACACGGCACACCGCTTCGGCGTGACAATAGCGCCCCATCCCCCTTACCTGCTGTCTTCTTTGGCGATACGTCACACGCAATCCATGAAAACAGAAACTGGCGATATAAGCTATGTCGCGGACGACTTGCCAGACCCCTGGCGCACGTCCCTGGACAATAGGCTGTCTGAACGGGAAATCGTGGTTTCCTGGCTCATGCTGGATCTGGACCCGCACTTGCATTTTGCCACTGGCATACTGGTTGTGACAGACCGCCAGTTGCTGGCCAAAGGGCCTGGGAACACCGACTGGCAAGCCTGGCCCTTTCAGCACGGCCTGACTTTGGCGCACCACGATCATGCCGGTGTAGGCACACTGGAATTACGCGATCCTCAATCACGCCTGGCCGTCTGGCGCTATACGCTGGCGCACAATACGGCCGCCTTGGAACTGATTGCCCACTTCGAACGCCAGCGCGACTTGAAACTGGGCGTGGCCCGTGCACCCGCACGCGAACTTGAGTTCAAGCCAGACAGCGTAGCGCACAGCCTGGCGCCATCCTCGACGTGGGCGTTGCTGCGCCTGTGGCGTTTTGCCCAGCCTTATCGTTTGCTGCTGCTGACCGGTTTTCTGCTGACGCTGGCGTCCACCGCCGCCGCCTTGGTCGCCCCCTACCTGACCATGCCCCTGATGGACAAGATACTCATCCCCTACCAGAATGGGGTGCCCATAGACTGGGCGCTGGTACGCATTTACTTGGGCGCGCTGCTGGGCTCGTCGTTACTGGCCTGGTTATTGGGCTGGGGGCGCACCTACATACTGGCCTGGGTCAGTGAACGCATAGGCGCCGACCTGCGCACCGCTACTTACGAACATTTACAGCAATTACCTTTGCAATACTACGGGGGCAAGCGCACTGGCGACCTGATTTCGCGCATAGGATCGGAATCAGACCGCATCTGCGTGTTTCTGTCGCTGCATTTGCTGGATTTCGCCACTGATGTGCTGATGATCGCCATGACGGCGGTAATCCTGATTTCCATTAATCCGTGGCTAGCCGTGGTGACCCTGATGCCACTGCCGTTCATCGTGTGGCTGATCCACCTGGTGCGTGACCGCTTGCGTCGCGGATTTGAAAAAGTGGATCGCATCTGGTCGGAAATCACCAATGTGCTGGCCGACACCATCCCCGGCATTCGGGTCGTCAAGGCATTTGCCCAGGAACGGCGCGAAGTGGCGCGCTTTCGCGAAGCCAACAACCGCAACTTGGCGGTCAATGACCGCGTCAACCGGATATGGTCGCTGTTTTCACCCACGGTGACGCTATTGACCGAAATAGGGCTGCTGGTCGTGTGGGCCTTTGGCATCTGGCTGGTCTCTCATAACGAGATTACCGTTGGAGTGCTCACTGCCTTCCTGACCTACATCAGCCGCTTTTACATCCGGCTGGACTCTATGAGCCGCATTGTTTCCTTTACCCAAAAAGCAGCGGCGGGCGCCAAACGCATCTTCGATATTCTGGACCATGTATCCAGCGTGCCCGAACCGGCCAAGCCAGTGCATATCGAGCATGTCAAAGGGCGCATTGAACTGCGCAACGTCGGCTTCCGCTACGGCAACCGCACCGTCATGCGCGGCATAGACCTGGACATAGCGCCGGGTGAAATGATTGGTCTGGTCGGCCATAGCGGGTCGGGCAAAAGCACACTGGTCAACCTGATTTGCCGTTTCTACGATGTATCACAGGGGGCGATACGCCTGGATGGCGTCGATATCCGATCTTTACCCATCGCCGAGTACCGGCGCCATATCGGCCTGGTACTGCAAGAGCCTTTTCTGTTCTTTGGCACCATCGCTGACAACATCGCCTACGGCAAGCCTGAAGCCAGCCGCGACGACATCATTACCGCAGCCCGAGCGGCCAATGCTCATGAATTCATACTGCGCCTGCCCCACGGCTACGACTCCCTGGTTGGCGAACGCGGCCAAGCCTTGTCCGGCGGCGAGCGCCAGCGCATTTCCATTGCCCGAGCGCTGCTGATCGACCCGCCCATACTGATACTGGACGAAGCCACATCCTCGGTCGATACCGCCACCGAAAAAGAGATACAAAAGGCGCTAGACAACCTGGTGCGAGGACGCACGACCATATCGATTGCCCACCGCCTGAGCACGCTGCACCAGGCAGACCGCTTGGTGGTACTGGACAAAGGCGTCATCGTTGAAGTCGGCAAGCATGACGAACTCATGGCTCGCAACGGCCCCTATTTCCGTTTGCACCAGGCGCAAGAAGCAAAAACCGATTCCAGCAGTAAGCGCTGGGATGAAGAAACCGAAGAAAGTATTGCATGACACAGGCCGCCAACATGAGCACCGATTCCTTTCGTCTTAGCCGCAACCCTTATGGCCGCCTGGTGCTAAGCCTGGGCGGACAGGTTTACGAAGACGTTGTACCCGTGCGCAGCTTTCCCATTTCAGCCCCCAACGAAGGCATAGCCCTGGTGGGCACCGATGGTTCGGAACTGTTCTGGATAGATAATCTGGCCGACTTGCCTGCCGACATCCACCGCCTGCTGGAGGACGAACTGGCCAGCCGTGAATTCATGCCGGAAATACATCGTATCCGCCAGGTCTCCAGCTTTGCCACGCCCAGCCGTTGGCAGGTGGAGACCGACAGGGGCGATGCTGTCCTGCTGTTAAAAGCCGAAGAAGACATACGCCGGTTGTCGGCAGCCAGGCTGCTTATCGCCGATGCGCACGGCGTGCAATTTTTGATTCGCGATATGGCGGCGCTAGACAAAGCCAGCCGCCGCCTGCTGGATCACTTTCTGTAGGTCACCAAGCTCCCCCTCTCCCATCAATCATCAAGTTCAACTCGAAAGAAATGCCCAGATCACTTTTCCGTGTCGACCTACGACGCCTTATCATGTTTATGTGCCTGTTCTTCGTGTTTTTGGCCTTGGGTAATGGCTTACATGCCGCTTATCAAGTCCAGCATGGCTTACTACTTCAGCACAGTCTGGACACGAACCGCGCCTACGCTGAAAAGCTGGCGCAAGTAACGAACTCGTTCCTTGAATCATCTGCGCAGGCCCTTGAAGCTGCTGCGCTGGACGTAACTGAGAGTCGGCTCGACCCTGTTGCCACACAAAAGGAACTGGACCAGCTTGCCAGTCTTACTAACACCTTCAACGCCATTATTGCGGTCGACTCATCGGGTAAAGTCTTTGCCGTCAGGCCTAAAAGTGCTTTCTTGGTAGGTACCCACCTACAGGATTCGCAGGCCAGTCAGTTACTCAATGCGAAAGGGGAAACAGCGATTAGCGTCGTGTTCAAAGGGCCAGACGACCGATGGTTGAGCATAATCACCCGCCCCATCTTTGCCACCGATGGCAGCTATGCCGGGTTTGTCGGCGGCGCAATGCACCTGCAGGGTGGCAGTGCTCTGCAAAACGCTTTGGACAAACTCCATTACCAAGGCGGCTCTTACTTTTACATCGTGGATGAAATGGGAACGCTTGTCCACCATCCAGACCAGAGCCTTATAGGCTCTTCGTTCAAAGATACCAAACCCGTGCCTGCAGTGCTGCGTGGCGAGACGGGAACGCAGCGCACAAGCGATATCGAATCGAATGACCGCCTTGTCAGCTACGCACCAATACCGTTCGCGAACTGGGGTGTCGTCGCCCAGCGACCCACCAATGTCGCGTTATCCAACATCGGTGAGCTATTTTTACGGACGCTTTACTATTCATTGCCATTGTTCATTATTAGCTTGCTGGCCATCTGGTGGGTGGCGCGATTTATTGCTCACCCCTTGCGCGAACTGGCTGATGTTGCCGCCAATTTGGACAACCGCGCCAAGTTCTTGCGTATCCGCCTTATAAAAGGTTGGTACGTCGAGGCAGCTCTGATTCGAAAAGGCCTGATGCAGAGTTTTTCAGCGGTTGGCAACCGAATTCGCAAGCTTCACAAGGAAGGTTCAACGGATCTGCTTACCGGTTTGGTCAACCGCCGAGGACTGGACGCAGCCATCGAAAAACTGATGGAGGCTGCGCAAAACGTGGCTGTAGTGATGGTCGACGTAGACCATTTCAAGACCGTCAATGACAGGTATGGTCATGCCGTTGGCGATGATGTGCTTAAAACCATTGCCGCCTTGATTATGGCTGAAGCTCGTAGGGAAGACGTGGTCGCCCGCATGGGTGGCGAAGAGTTCGTTATCTTGTTGCCTACAGCAGGACTAGATCCAGCAAAGCGTTTTGCCGAACGATTACGATCCGCCATCGAACAAACCCACTTTGACAGCGTAGGAAACGTGACCATTTCCCTTGGTGTTGCCTGCTATCCCGAGCACGGTGCTAACGTCCACGACTTACTAGTACTGGCTGACGCGGCGCTTTACCGTGCAAAGGTGGCTGGCCGCAACTGCGTACATCTGGCGTAATCACCTAGGGTTGGCCAACCCGCGGCTGTTCCAGAATAATTTCCACGCGCCGATTACTTCTGCGGCCTTGCTCGGTGTTATTGCTGACCAGCGCCTGGGTATCAGCGTAGCCAATGGCGCGCAGGCGCGTGCGCCCTACGCCGTTGGCTGCCAGATATCGGACCACCCTGCCCGCCCGGGCGCTAGACAGCTCCCAATTCGAAGGATATTGCCCTCCGCGTATAGGCAAGGCGTCGGTATGCCCTTCGACAGTAATGGTGTACTTGCTGTCTTTGAGCACAGGAAGGAGCTTGCGCAAAACGGCAATGCCTTCCAGGCTAAGGTCGACTTTAGCGGAGCTGTACAGGATCTCGCTGTTAATCCGGAAACTGATGGATTCCCGATTACGGATAATCTCGATATCGTCGCCAAGCTCAGGCAAGTCCAGCAACGCCAGAAAGTCCTCGTCTTCAGCTATCAAATCGGGGGCGGCGGGCATTAAAGCGGTGGATACCAGCTTACCCCCCTCTTGTCCCATCACATGCTGCACGACCGCGTCCGGGTCTGTCTCGGCCTGGAAGTGGGAAGGCAAATCGACGAAAAGTGTGGATTCCTGAAGGCCCAGGTCAGACAAGTCGGGGGCATACGCCGGCCGGTCCCACTCGGTATCCGCAATCATAGTCAGCAATGGGTCGGCGTTAGCGGAAGCCGGGATCGATGCAGCGATGGCAGGCCTAGCGTGCACTAGCGCCTGGGGCATTGGAATGATCTGAATAGTGTCAGGAGCAGACCCGCCTGGCAATAAACCGCTATGCGCTGGCAGCAGACCGGATGTCGTCGGAGCAGACGACAGTTTGGCCGCCTGTCCCGACAAGGCCAGCATGACCACCAGCAGCACCAGCAACAAGGTGATCAGGTCTAGGTAGGTCAAGAGCCAAGCATCGGTTTCTTCGTCGGGTACCGGCTCGACATACCATTTATTCTGGCCCACCACGCTCATGACGGCCTGGTCTGCGACTTGGCCTTGGGTTTGGACCAGAACCGGAACCACATCGCCTTGGTAGGCGGGGTCAGTTGCTCTTTGGCCAGCCTGCCCTGATGGTCGTTAATTTCGTCGTCGTGCTCTTCCATGAAGGAATTCAGGGTCGCGCGCATCAGCGAGGGGCTACGCTTCTGGCACATCATGGAAACCCCTTGCATGATCATGCTCATGACAATCACGCGCTGTTCGGTACGCCGCTCTAGCTTGACGGCCACTGGCTTCAGCAACAAATTGGCGAACAAGATGCCGTAGAAGGTCGTCATCAAGGCCAACGCCATTTGCTGGCCGATGGCGGCCATGTCGCCGTCCCCCAACAGAAAAAGCAAATTCACCAACCCGACCAGTGTCCCCAGCATGCCGAACGCCGGGGCGAAGCCTGCCATAGTCCGAAACAGCTGTGCTTCAGCACGCTCGCGGGCACGGAGTCGGGATACGCGCCATTGCATAAGATCGACGATCTCCTGCTCGGGTGCATGGTCTATAACCAGTTGCACGCCCGTTTTAAGGAAAGGGTTAGAAACATTTTCCAGTGCGTCCTCGACCTTGCGGATGTCTGCCTTCATCCATAACCGCGAAATGGATATAAGGTCATCGATGTCCTGCTCGGTATGCAGACGTTCGTTACGCAGCACGGTTCCAAGCAGACGGAAGACACGCAGCACTTCGCTAAGCGGATAGCTGATGAAGGTTGCCGCCAACGTGCCTATCACCACGATGCCCAGACTGGGCATATCGATGAACGCAGCGGCGTCCTCTGCGGAAAAGGCCAGCACGGCAACTAGCAAGACCACGCTTGCGACGATACCAATAAGGGTAGAGGGGTTCATACGCCAGTATTATACGTACGACTGTGCGGCCCCGATACAGGCGGAATGCTCGGCAACGACACTCGCCCAGTTGCGATCAAAACCGATAGGTTAAGCCCAAAACCGGGCCGCTCAAGCGGGTGTCGTAGACGTGGCCATTGTGATCGTAGTCGACATCAAGTACTTTGTAGCCCGCGGAGACGGATAACTTGTCGGTAAAGGTGTAGTTGATGGTCGCGAGCGCTGACCAGGCTAAATCAGAGCCTGTGCCGAAACCGCCAATATCCGCCTGCACCTGTAAGGAAAACTTATTTGTCAGGCGCATGAAAGTGCGTGCGCCGATCACGGGTTCTACCCAGCCGAAGCTTTCGTTATAGTTGCGCGACAACCCCAGGGCACTAACTTTCACCTTGTTCGAGATATGCCAGAAGCGCACGCCTCCCAGTGTGTCCAATGTAAAATCGGGAGTCTCCAGCAGGCGGTAACCGCCTAGCAGTGTTGCCACGAACTGTTTGGTGTCGACACTGCCATTCACGGCGGTTCCGGACGGTCTTGGACCGATAGGCGGCAGTGGGCCGATCGCCTGGCTTTCCTTTGTGTTGACATACACCACGTCACCAGACAGAACGTAGCGATCGTAGCGTCCCCATATATTGATGAATCCGCCGACCTTGAGATCGCTCAGTACATCCGAAAAAGATTTATCGATGCCTATGGTGGGTCCACGCCGAAATGGCGAGATATGGCCGTCAAGTCCGGCCGCCCATAGGTAAGGCGTGACCTGCAAGGCCCGACTTGGCTGATCTGCCACGCTTGACGCAGTCAGCTCTGCTTTAGCGGGGGCCACATTAGTAGCGTAAACGACGGGAGTGATGCAAAGACCTAGGGTAACCGCGATGGTATGGGCATATCTACTCAATGAGGTCTCTCCCGTAGGCTGCGAGTATGTTTTCGTGTTGATGTCCATCGGCAGCCAATGAGTTTTAATAGTTTACGTATACTGTAACTGCATATTAAATTCCAGACAGTTATATCGCATTTTCACATGAGGGATTGTATGTCCTTAAAGCAGAGTTCATTAGCGGTCTTGTGTGCTGCAGTATTGATGTCCACGAGTATGTTTTCCCCTTCGGCCAACGCATGCACACGCTTTGTCTATCAGGGTGCGGGCGATGACGTTATCACAGCGCGGTCCATGGATTGGAAAACAGATGTCGGGACCAACCTCTGGGTTTTTCCACGAGGTATGCAACGTTCCGGAGAGGCGGGACCAAACTCCGTTCAGTGGACGTCGAAATACGGCAGTGTCATTGCTTCGGGTTACGACATTTCCACCACGGATGGCATGAACGAGGCCGGCCTAGTTGCCAATGTCCTGTGGCTGGTGGAGTCCTCCTACCCAAAATATGATGGCACAACGCCTGGTCTGTCGATCGCAGCTTGGGCGCAATATGTACTCGATAACTTTGCCACCGTGCAGGGTGCCGTTGATGCGCTGCAGAAGCAGCCCTACACTCTGGTAACGGACAACGTGCCGGGCGAAAAACGCCTTGCCACGTTGCACCTGTCAATCTCGGACGCCTCGGGCGACAGCGCGATCATTGAATATATCGACGGCAATCAGGTTATCCACCACAACCGCGCTTATCAAGTAATGACCAATTCGCCGACCTTCGACAAGCAGCTTGCGATGGAGGAATACTGGAAACAGATTGGCGGCACTGTCATGCTGCCTGGTACGAACCGCGCCGCCGACCGGTTTGCGCGCGCCATGTTCTATGTGAACGCAATTCCGAAAAGCACGAACAGCACTGAATCAATCGCGAGCGTCTTTTCTGTCATCCGGAATGTTTCGGTCCCCTACGGCATTACTACGCCCGAGGAGCCAAATATTTCCTCGACGCGCTGGCGTACAGTCGCCGACCAGAAACGCAAATTGTATTTCTTTGAATCAGCGCTGACACCGAATGTTTTCTGGGTCGACCTGGAAAAACTGGACTTCTCGGAAAAGACGGGGAAAGTCATGACGCTTGATCTGGGGCCCGATCAGGAACGGATCTATTCCGGTATGGCCAATGACAAATTCAAAGAAACCCAACCGTTCAAATTCCTGGGGCTTTGAAGGGCTATGAGTCAGAGGTGTCCGCCCTGCCCCTGCGGAAACACTGCAGGTTACAAGGCGTGCTGCGCACGCTGGCATCATGGTGCGCAGCGTCTAATGGCTCCGGATGCGGAAACGTTGATGCGGTCTCGGTACACAGCATTCGTACTGGACGAGCTGGATTATCTGCTGGACACCTGGCATGCAAGCACTCGCCCAACTGGCCTGGAGGGCAATACAGCGGGTGTTAAATGGTTGGGCCTACAACTGCGTGGCCATGTTCGCCAAGACGACGATCATGCCACGGTGGAATTCGTTGCCCGTTCTCGCCACAACGGAAAGGCGAATCGGCTGCACGAGGTCAGCCGATTCCTTCGTGAAGACGGCCGCTGGTTTTATGTCGATGGCGACTTCGTCTAACTCTCCGGCAATGTCGTCAAGCAAGGTTAGAAAGCTTGCTCCGAGTTCAGTCATGTCGATCAGCGGAAAGCGCTACCTCTTTTTGCGCTTCCAGCAGGTGCAGCCGATCCATCAGTGCCTGACTAATCGATGCGTAGGCCGTGCTGCCCAGCGCTAGACGCAAGGGCGGGTTCACCGCATCGGCTGCTGCAATCATGGCATCGACGGTTCGAGCAGCATCGCCCTTGATGGCAAAGGCACCCGAGGCTACCGCGCGGCGCACTTCACCAGCTGGGGTGTCTTCATAGCAGGCCATAATCTGTGCGCGATCCAGCCCTTCGACGAAATTGGTACCGGTCGGACCGGGTTCGACAATCAGAAAGTCTATGCCAAACGGTGCAACCTCCTTAGCAACCGATTCCACAAAACCTTCAACTCCCCATTTAGTGGCATGATAGAAACTGAAGTTCGGATAGGCGATTTGTCCGCCCTCCGAGGAGACTTGAACGATGCGACCACCACCTTGGGCGCGTAAGTAAGGCAGCACAGCCCGAATGAGCTGGATGGAACCCACTAAGTTCGTTGCAATCTGCCGCTCGACTTGAGCATCGCTGGCTTCTTCAGCTGCACCAAAGAGCGCATATCCCGCGTTGCTTACCACTACGTCGATTTGCCCGACACGCTGGAAAGCGTCCGCAACCACGGCTTTTATGGCCTGCGTGTCAGTAACATCAAGCGTGAGAGCATGCAGCTGATCACCATACTGTGTTGCCAGCGTATTCAATGCGTCAGGCCGGCGAAGCGTTGCAACCACACGATCACCGCGCTCCAGCAAGCGTTCAGTAAGAAGGCGGCCAAGGCCGGTTGAGGTTCCGGTAATAAACCATGTCTTAGTCATGTTGTAAGCCCAAAAAAAGAAAAGATGAACGACTGAATGAATGGTATGGGATTATCATTGTGATTAGAATGACTAATAAACCGCATGAAGAGGTGAAATGAAATCACCAATAGGTTCCCCAACACTGAAAGACCTGCAGGCCTTCATGGCCGTCGCGGAACACCGCAGTTTCCGACGCGCTGCTGAATTTCTGGGCGTAACCCGTTCGTCGCTTAGCCATACGGTGCGGGGTCTGGAAGGAAGGCTAGGTACCCGTCTATTGCACCGGACGACACGCAGTGTTTCGCTGACGCATGCAGGCGAACAATTCCTTGCTCGCCTGGACCCCTTGTTGAGCAGTTTGAGCCAATTGCTGGAGGAAGTTGCGGGAGCACAAGGGCGACCGACAGGCACGCTAAGGATCAATGGCAGCGAGGTAGCCATCCGCTTGCTACTCGACACGTTGGTGCCGGAATTTCTGGCGCGTTATCCCGACGTAGAGCTCGACCTTGTGGCACAAGGGCAATTAGTGGACATCGTCGAGCAGGGATTTGACGCGGGCGTCAGGTTGGGCGAAGCGGTGCCCAAGGATATGGTGGCAGTGCGCCTTGGTCCAGACGTGCGTTTCTTGACAGTTGCGTCGCCGGATTATCTTGCGGCCCACCCGGCCCCGGAGACGCCCGATGGGCTTGCCAGACATCGGTGCATTCGGCAACGTCTTCCCAGTGGCAAACGTTATCGCTGGGAATTCCGCAAACGCGAACAGGAGCTGGCGATCGACGTACCGGGTACGCTAACGCTGGACAACAATCAGTTGATGGTAGAGGCGTCGGCGGCCGGTGCAGGCATCGCCTATGTCCCAGAGGCCTATGCCCGCCCATTCATTGATAAGGGCAGTTTGGTTGCCGTGCTAGAAGACTGGTGCCCGCATATTCCAGGCCTGTGTCTTTACTTTCCTAACAATCGCCATGTACCGGTAAGCCTAAGGGCATTTATCGACATGGCAAGGGAAAGAGTTGAGTGAGCCGCCACGCTACTGAGACAGACGCCACGTTGGTTCCGCTTCGCGTACCAGTAGGCTGACCCAGCTCACGAACGCACGCACGGCTGGCGAAAGGTGGCGATCCGGATCAAGCCTAGTCCTTCCAGACCACAGGTGACATACGCATCGGTATCGTTGACGGCAAGGTTTCCAGATACGCGAATGGTACGTTCCTTGCCATCGACAACAAAACGCCAATCCACCAAGCGTCCGGTTCGTCCGGACAGGAACTGAACCGCACGATGTGCGCTTCGATCTGGCGATCGATATCTCGTCCAGCCGACGGCGAGGAAGCCACACGGCAACCGAGCATATCCGAGGAACTAGTACAGGCGGGGGCTGATGGAGCCCTACTCGGACTCCAGCTCAGCTGGGCGATCGAACCTCTGCTGTTCTTGCGACGATACGCTATCGACCAGGAAAAACTTTGCAGCCATTTCCCTGGTGATCTGAACTGCGCGATTCAGGCTCATGTCGATATGTTCCGTGATGCACGCCAAGGCTTGCTCGGTGTTACGCTCGCGCATGTACTTGAGAACACCATAATGCGCATCAAAGGCTTTGGCGTTCCAGACGGTCTGCTCGATATCGATATTCCTGGCGATATGAATTCTGCGGCTCACTATATCTAAAAAGGTGCTTAACTCTTTATTTTTTGCCGTGGCTACCATGCGCCTATGGAACTCCTCGTCGGCGAACAAATAGTCTGCGGGCGACATGTGCGCCGAATTGGACATGACGCTGCTCCAATACTCCTGAACCGATTGGAGTTCCGCATCCGTCGCTCGCTGAATGGCCAGGAATACAGCACGCCGCTCTAAGGCAATTCGGATCTGATACAGGTCCATGACTTCATCGACACTGATACCCTTGCGATAAAAGCCCTTATTCATGACCGAGGTCAACAAGCCCTCGGCAACCAACCTGTTAAGCGCTTCCCGCAGCGGTGCCCTGCTGACACCGAACTCCCGTCCCAAAGCCTGTTCGTTGATTCGGGTTCCAGGGCGAAAATCGTAGCGCATCGCTCGATCACGCAAATCAAGATACAAACGCTCTACCGAGCTCTCCTCTCGCGGTTTGGGGAGTGCTTTGCTTGTTTTTCTGCCTACAGGGCTACGAGTGTTCGTCATCACATGCATTGAATTCATCCTTGACCGACCAGCGCGGCTATCTCTTCATATAAGGCGCGGGGTACCGCTATGCCATTCTCCTGACTACGGGTGCGTGCCGCATAGCGACGCTCGGATGGCAAGCGCGCCCCTTGCTCGACAATACTGGCGAACAAACCTTCTGCCATCTCCTGCTGCTCTGCCAATGTCTTGCCGCCAAAGCTGACTGGGTCAAAAGCCAGTATCAGCTCGCCATGGGCGGGCGCGACTTTCGCACCATTGTCATAGTCCAGGGACTGCTGACTATTCCAATCACCAATCAACGCCCCCGCCATAATTTCAACCATGGTCGCTAAAGCCGAACCCTTGTGACCGCCAAAAGTCAGCATGGCCCCTTGCACGACTTTTACGGGATCGTTGGTCGGCTGGCCGTTTACATCGACGCCACAATTGGGGGGCAACTGCGTTTGCGCCCTGCGATGCAGTTCCAGATCGCCTCGTGCGATCGCGCTGGTGGCAAAGTCAAATACATAGGGGAATGGGCCAGGACGCGGCCAGCCAAATGCGATAGGGTTGGTGCCAAAAGTGGGCCGTTTACCGCCGGCCGGCGCAACCCAGGCATGCGATGGAGTCAACGCCAACGCCGCCAAGCCTTGTCCAGTGATAGCTTCGATCTCGGGCCAAAGTGCTGAAAAATGCACGCAACGATTAATCACCAATGCGGCGATGCCCGCCTGGCGCGCCCCCTTGACCAGCTCTGGCAAGCCAAGCTCGAAGGCCAGAGGAGAAAAGCCAAACTTTGCGTCGACCCGGATAATGGATGTCCCTTGGGTCGTGAGCTGGGGTTCGGCATCCAAAACCACCTTTCCTGCCTGTATGGTTTGCGCCACGGTCAGTAGGCGGTAAAGCCCATGAGACTGGCAATCGTCCCGCTGGCCCGCCACCACGACCCTGGCAATAGCTTGCGCATGCGGCAAGGTCAAGCCCAAACCCAAGCAGGTTTGCTCTGCAAACGCTAACAGTTCCGCTTCAGAGAAATACAGTTGATTGCTAGTTTGTTGTGATGCTGATGACATAAGCCCTTCCAAAAACGATTGACATGGTACGCAAACCTACAAACGATTGGTCAGTGCATGGCCCACCACTGCGCCCTTTTTGTAGAACGTCTCGCGCAACTTCTTGAATCCTATGGGCGTGATTCCAGTCACAGGCAGAGGCATTTCCTGGGGTTTCAAGATGCCAAGCAGCATTTTTGCCAGTTCCCTGCCCAGTATCGTGCCCGGAGCAATGCCACGTCCATTGTAACCGCTCAGCGCCCATGCATTTGGCGCAAGCTGATGTAAACGCGGCAAATAATCGGCCGTGGTGTCTATCCACCCATACCATTGGTATTCAATCTGAATACCGCGCAGCTCAGGGAATAGCCGGGTTATCGAACGCTTGACCCATTCCACATGCGCATGGCGCTCGCCCGATCCTAAGGCCCCCACACTACCATAGACCAGGCGCCCGCTGGCATCGAGCCTATAGGACGACATAATAGTCTTGGTATCCCAAGCACCCCGCCCCTGGGGCAATATGCGTTTCAAGCTGGATGCCGGCAAAGGCTCGGTCGCCATATTGAAATACGGCAGGCGCAACAAGTCGCGTTGCAGCTGCGGCCACGCATCCGGGCCGCAGGCCTGGGTGGTATTGGTAGCCACGACCACATGGCGGGCCTTGACCACATGCCCGGTAGAGGTCGTCAGGCTCCAGAGCTGGTTATCGTGCTTTGCGTCGAGCACGGCGGTATGCGTGTAGATGCTTGCGCCTTTGGACTGGGCTGCCCCCGCCAGGCCTCTGACGTAACTTAGCGGTTGTATCGTCCCTGTGCGTGGGTCCAACAAGGCGCCGGTATAGGCATAGCTTCCCACCAATTGCGCTGTCCGCTGGGCGTTAAGCAGTTCCACCTCAACCCCATAAGATCGCCACTGCCGTGCCCGCTCTGTAATATTGGCCAAACCCTTGGCGCCAACGGCGCAGTGCAGGTTGCCGTTTTGTACAGCATCGCACTCAATTCCATGGGCCCGGATAAGGTCATACACCAGGCTAGGCCCTTCATCCAACAGGGTAAGCAAGCGATTCCCATAGTCCTGCCCCAGGCTTTTTGGCAGTTCGTCGGGTTCGACCCACGCGCCGGCATTCACCATCCCCGCATTTCTTCCAGAGGCGCCAAAACCAATGTCCGACGCTTCCAATACGGCAACGGTGGGATCAGCGTTAGATACCAGATGCAGGGCGGTGGAAAGCCCCGTGTATCCGGCACCAATCACGGCAATGTCCACCTCTATATTTTGGTTCAGCGCATGAGTCAGCGGTGCTGGGCTCGCCGTCTGACCCCATAAGCCATGAGACGCGGGGGGCATAATTGAGGGCATGGTCATCGTCCTTTCAACAGACTTATTTCTGCAGCGCCGCGCACTTGAGCACCTGTTCAAGCATCGGCTCGTAGTCTGTATCCAGTGGCGTCAGCGGCAGCCGCAAGGTGGGCCCACACAACCCCAATCGACCCATGATCCACTTCAGCGGAATAGGATTGGCCTGCACAAACAAAGCTTCATGCAACGGCAATAACTGGTGCTGAATGGCATTAGCCGTTTGTGTATCGCCCGCAATGGCCGCGGCACACAAACGCGCACAGGCCTGCGGTGCAGCGTTGGCGGTCACGCTGATGCTGCCATGCCCGCCGCAAAGCATTAACGCTACCGCCGAAAAATCGTCACCCGAGTACACGGCGAAGTCCTTGGGTACATCGCGAATCAGCCACTGGGCACGCGTAATGTCGCCCGTGGCTTCCTTGATGCCAACAATGCTTGGTATTTCGGCCAAGCGCAGTACGGTATCGCGCTGTATGTCGACCACCGTGCGCCCCGGCACGTTGTAAATCACCATGGGTAGTTCTGGCGTGGCTTCTGCAATGGCGCGAAAGTGCTGGTACAAGCCCTCTTGGGACGGCCTGTTGTAGTAGGGCGCCACCTGAAGCTGGCTGTGTGCGCCAACATCTTGTGCATACCTGGCCAGCGATATCGCCTCTGCCGTGGAATTGGCGCCACATCCCGCCATGATGGGAACACGCCCCGCGGCATGTTCCACGGCGACGCGAATAACTTCATGATGCTCGTCAACAGTAACCGTCGGCGATTCGCCCGTGGTACCCACCACGCAAATGCAGCTGGTACCTTGTTCGATATGCCAGTCGATCAAACGACGCAACACGGCATAATCGATCCGGCCATCTTCTTTCAAGGGTGTAACCAAGGCAACAATACTGCCTGTAATAAGAACAGCCATACAACTTCCTAAATGATTCTGTCGTTAAAATTTGCCCTGCACTGACAAGGCTCAGTCTGCACGGCCGCCCATGTATAGCTCGCGCACCTTAGGGTCATGCAACAAATCCTTGGTGTAACCGGTTAGCGCCACGGTACCCAACGAAAGGATGTACGCACGATCCGAGATACGCATGGCTTCTATCGCGTTTTGTTCCACCATAAGAATGGTTACGCCCTCTTGGTCGCGAACCTGCACGATGGCATCAAAGACTTCATGCAACACTTTGGGGGAAAGCCCCGCCGAGGGTTCGTCCAGCAACAGGATTTGCGGCCGTGGCATCAAAGCACGGCCCAGTGCAAGAATCTGCCGCTCGCCACCGGACAGCGACGCTGCGGGGGCATCCAGCTTACGCCGCAAAACTGGGTATAGCTCACCCAACTGTTCGATCCGCTCCATGCGCTCTGTGTTGCTTTGGTAATAGCCGCCAATCAACAAATTCTCGCGCACACTTAGCGCGGTAAAAATATTTTCTGTTTGAGGCACAAAACCCAGCTTGCAGGTCCGAATCTTTTGGTGCACCGGCAAGGACGTTACGTCCTTGCCATTAAGGTGCAACTGCCCCTTCCTGGGACGAAGATAGCCGGTGATCGTCTTTAACAGGGTGGACTTGCCACACCCATTAGGACCAAGCAAGGTGACAATTTCCTTGTGCCGCGCCTCTAGCGAAATACCGTTAAGAATATCAACATCTTTGGTATAGCCAGCCACGACATTCTCTACTTTCACTAGGGTATTCATGACTTTGCTCCTGCTACGCTGGCACCAAGATAGGCTTCCACGACTCGCTCGTTCGAAGCCAGTTCATCGGGCCGGCAACTGGCCACAATCTCGCCTTGATCAAGCACTATGCAGCGGTTACACACTTCGCGAATAAAGTGCATGTCGTGCTCGACGATGACCAAGGTCATGCCTTTTTCATTCAGGCGCTGCAAGACGGTAACGATGTCGCGACGCAAGTTGGGGTGTACGCCGGCAGTCGGCTCATCAAGCATCAGAATGCGCGGCTGGGCCATCAAAGCGCAGACGATGCCCAGGAGCTTTTTCTGCCCCCCGGAAATTGCGGATGCGGGCAGGTGCGATACCGGCGTCAACAGCAGCTCGTCCAGCAGGCCTATGGCACGCTCATGAGACGAACGCTCCGCTGCGCGATCGGCGGCGGTGCGAAACACGGTTGAAAACACCCCGTGGCTTTCCGTTGCCGCGGCCATCGCCACTTCCAGCACCGACATTTTCTGTGGCATGATAGGCAGTTGGAAAGTACGTGTCATACCTTCTTGCACGATCTCGTGCGTACGCATCCCGGCGATCGGTTTGCCTGACAATCGAATCTCGCCGACATCCGGATTAATAAAGCCACTGGCGATATTGAGCAAGGTGCTTTTTCCTGAGCCATTGGGGCCTAGCAAACCCACAATTTCGCCCTCACCTACCTCAAAGTTGACCCCTTCCAATACCTTATGGGCGCCAAACGCCTTGGCGACGCCTTTGACTTCAAGCATTACACCCGCTTTCATGCCGGACTCCTTAATTTCTCGGGCAATAGACCCTCGCGGCGCCACATAAGACAGCCCAGCAGCATCAGGCCAATCAAACCTAGACGCAGCGCGCCAGCCATGTCGGAATCAAAACCTAGCATGTCCTTGATGAACGGAACAAAGGCGTACATGGCCTGCACCAGTATCACGCCCAGTATCACGCCTGTCGTACGGCCTAAGCCCCCTATCATGACCATGGTCCACAGCACAAAGGTTTCCCCCGCCAGCATGAATTCGGGTGCGGCGAAACTAAAATAGTGTGCATACAAGCCGCCAGCCATTGCCGTTACCGCAGCACCGCTCATGATGGCGCGAGCCCGCAATGACTGTAGGTTGTAGCCCAGGCAAATCGCCATCGACGGTTGTTCACGCATCAAGCGCAAGGCACGGCCAAAGCGACCATCGCCCAGACGGGAAGAAAAGAAAGCAACCAGACACACAATCACCAGAACCAGAACCATGGCCAGCACGCTATTCCAAGGCCGGGCAATCGATTCAAAAAGACCTGGAATCATGGCAATACCGTTAGCGCCACCGGTAAGCCAATCCTCGTTGATCGCCATGGTACGCAGAATTTCCGCTACGGCCAGGGTCGCAATGCCCCAATAATCAGCCGCTAACCTGCGTCCCAGCCGTGAGACTGCATAGCCCAGCACAATGGCGACCGTCATGCCCAGAGGAATGCCCAACCAAATCGGCCAGCCCTGCATATGCGTCACACCGACGGCATAGGCACCGATACCCGCAAAAGCAATATGACCAAAGTTCAGCAATCCACCGTAGCCCGCCTGAATATTCAGACCCAACGCCATGATGCCGTAGATGCCGCCTATCGTTATGACAGAGATAAGAAAATCAAACACGGCGCACCTCCCGGTCAAACAGCCCGTGCGGTTTGAACAACAGAGCCAGCAGAAGAATCAGGAAAGACGCAGCGCTGATGTAGGACACTGGTAAAAACACCAGATTTCGTCCGAACAAGAAGCCAAAATCGATGTTGGTAACGACTGTTTCGGTCAATGCAATAAGCAAGGCCCCACCTACGGCACCCAACGGGTTACCCAGTCCACCAAGAATGGCGGCTGCAAAAACCGGCAGCAACAAGTCATTGCCTAGGTTCACGTGAGCACCGCCCGATAGCGCCAGCATGCCCCCGCCCAACCCCGCCAATGCGCCGCTAAGTAGCGTGACGCCATTTGTAATGCGCGCGGCATTAAGACCCGAGGCATCCGCCAACGCGGGATTGCTTGCCAATGCCCGCATGGCACGCCCCACCTGGGTATAAAACAACAACAGCACAAAAATAATCAGCAATGCAGCAGTAGCCAGCATGAACCACAATTGGGTCTTGGACAGCCGCGCATCACCAATGACCGCCGGCTCCATGTAAGGCAGCGAGAACATATGTGGAAATGATCCTGCAATGCCCAACACCGTGGCAATCAGCAGCATCGAGATTGCCAACGACCCGATCATAGCGATTGCTGGACCGCTTTTAAGCAGACGGTTGAACACCAGCAACTGCACTACAAGTGTGATCACCCCAGTAAGTAAAGCGCTTAATCCCAGGGCACCAATCAGCGGCACGCCGTAGCTGAAAAACGCATACGCTAAGAATGCCCCGACCATGGCATATTGAACATGGGCGATGTTGGGAAACTTCACCAGCCCATACAGCAAGCTCAGCCCCAACGTAATCAGTGCCAGATCGGCCGTACGCAGTAAAGTATCTAGTAAGAATTGGAGCATCGCAGTCCCTCCTCCAGTTGGCTGCGGTGCAATACATGCACCGCAGCAGTTGGTCAAGCCATAAAGCCTAGCGAGCGACTAGCTTGCCGCCTTGGTATTTCAGGTTGTCGTACGGAGGGTCGATGCGCTGCCCTTCGGCATCAAACTTGATCGGGCCCGTCACACCGGTAAAGCCTTTTTCGCTTACGCTCTTGAGGCCTTTTTGAATGTCCGCCGAGGTGCTGCCTCCGGCTTCGTTCATCGCGGCCGCAATCATCAATACCGCGTCGTAGCCGTAACCGTTGAATGCCGTCTTGAAGCCTTCGTTATGCTTTTTGGAGAAGGCTTGCTCGTATCCCTTGCCCACGTCGCCCTTGACTGACCCCAACTCCATACCGATCTGCCCCTCGGCGATTTCAGCCGGGGTATCTGACACCGACATGCTCATGATGTAGGCATACCAGGGCTGACTGCGCAGACCCAATTCCTTGGCTTCACGATTTATTGCCGATGCCTCGTGCCCGTAAGCCGTGTAAAGATAAGCGTCAGGCTGGCTGCGCGCGAGCTGCTGCAGCTCGCGCCTATAGGTGGATTGCCCGCCGGTGTAGAGCACTTCTGTCACCACTTTTCCGCCCAGTTTTTCAAACTCGTCCTTGAAACCATGAGCCACGCCTTGTCCGTAGGCATTGTTGGGTGCAATCACAGCAATGTTGCGCCAACCCATGCCATAGGCGTCTTGGGCGGCGTAACGATTACCTGCGTCTTCCAGACCGATGATATTGAAAGCGGACTCACCTAGTTGGCGAACTTTGGAGCTGCTGCTGCCGATATTGAAATGGGTCACGCCTTCCTTGACCAGGTACTGCGCCATCGGCAAGGTGATGCTTGACGAATATTCCCCCATAACCGCTGGAACCTTGTCAACGGAGGTGAGCTTGCGCGCGGCGGTCAGGGCCGTCGTAGGGTTGTTGGCAGAATCCTCAACGACCACGGCCAGCTTCTTGCCCAGCACGCCACCGTTTTCATTGACCTTATCAACGCCCAGCTGGATACCACGTCGAATATCCTCGCCCACGGTTGCTGACGGGCCGGTCAGCGGCAACACCGCGCCGATTTGTATCGTTTCCTGTGCGAACGCAGTACTGCAGTAGCCCGCTACTAAAGCGCTTGCGCAAAAAGAAAGAAAATTACGTTTTTTCATGATTGTCTCCTTCAGTCAGTCTGAATTTGTAGTAAAAATTAAAACAAAAGTTGAAATAAATACTCTTATCGTCGGTAGTACTGCCCTACTCACCTTGATCGCACCAACGCACACGCTCAAAGTTCGAAAAGCTTGCCCCACTGTGGCTGCGGATCATTGACGCCGGCCAATCGCAATGCGTGCCAAGCCATGGCGCTGTTGCTGGATAACACTGGTTTTCCTAGCAATTGTTCAACTTCGCTGGTCAATTCACACATGCGCAGGCTGGTGCAGGACACAAAAACCGCCTCTACATCGTCGTGACCGCCAACATCCAGGATGGCGCTTTTCAGCGATGCCGCATCGATACGCGCCACGTCGGAATCGTCGGCATGGTTGAACGTGGAAATGCGGGTGACTTGTATACCTGCCGCATCGATATGATCCTTGAACAGTTGATTGATGGAGCTCACGTATGGCGTCAGCAACGCTATACGCTTGACACCCAATTTTTTCAACCCCTGCTTGGCGGCTGTAATTGGACTAGTGCAGGACACACCAGGCCTTGCCTTGCGAATGCCTTCAAAAACCTTGTCTTCGCCAATAACGATCGCGCCAGAGGTGCATCCAAAAGCCACGACCTGCAAATCGACGTCAGGCAAAATCATATCGACTGCACCGGCAATATCCTTTTCCATTGCCGCCAGTGTCTGGGGTGTGATACTGGCTGGGCTGGGCATGCGTGCTTGAAAAAATGCCACACCCGGGATGTTGACGATCTTGCGCCACTCGTGCTCCATGGTCTGGTCGGTAGCAAGTACCACCAGGCCAATGGCAGCCCGTGACATCAGTCCGTCGTCCATGGTAAATGGCAGAATCTCGTAAGGTGTGCTCTGATTGCGTGTCATTTAAGTGTCATTCCAGTGATATCAATTTCAGGTTGTTTACCCTGCATAATGTCGGTCACCACACGAGCGGTGCCGCAAGCCATGGTCCAGCCCATATGCCCATGGCCAGTGTTCAGGTATAGATTGCGATGGCGGCTCTTGCCCAAAATAGGCGTGCCCTCTGGCGTCATTGGACGCAGGCCGGCCCAATACTCCGGCTGGCTGTAGTCCGCCCCTTTGGGGAAAAGCTGTTTGGCCACTTTCAGCATGGGTGCGAAGTTAGCCGGGGTGTGGCTACGGTCATAACCCGTGAATTCGGCGGTGGATGTCAGACGCAAGCGGTCGCCAAAGCGCGCCCAGGCGACCAGCGCCTGCTCATCCACGCCCGACATTGTGGGCGCCTCATCGTCCTCGCGGATGGGAAAGGTCACCGAATAGCCTTTGACCGGGTAAATCGGCAGGCGGTATCCCAGCGAGCGCGATATCAGCGGTGAATCGCAACCCATGGCCAGCACATATTCATCGCCAGTCACCAGCCCCTTGTCAGTATGAATACCAACAATACGGTCACCTTGGGCTTCAATGCGTTCAATAGTGGTATCCAGCATGAACTCCACCCCAGCATCAGCGCACTTTTTGGCCAGGTTGCGGGTAAATGCTCTGGCATCGCCGCTTTCATCGGTGGGGCTGTGAATCGCGCCGGCAAACTGGCTATTGATCAGCGCAGGCTCAAGTTTCAGCGCCTCTTCGCGTGAGATGCCCCGCAAAGGCATGCCGCCATCCATCAGTATCCGCATGTTGGCGATGCCTTTTTGAAGTAAGGCCTCGTCACGATACAAGTACAGCGCACCGGTGCTAAGCAAGTCATATTGCAGGTCGATGGATAGCGTCAGCGTGCGCAACTCTTCCTGTGAGTAGCGACACAACACCAGTTTGCGAGAGGTGTTGTTGTGCGCTTTTTCCGCAGTGCAGTTGAGCAGAAACTTCCATAGCCACGCCCACATGTGTGGATCCAGCTTAGGTTTCAGCAACAGGGCCTGCGAATCGTCCCGCAGCGATCGCCACAAGATACCCGGCGCCCTGGGCGAGGCCCACGTATAGGCATGCCCGGGGGCGATCATGCCCGCATTGGCGTAGCTGGTCTCGGACGCCGCCAACCCCTGGCGGTCAATTACCGTCACCTGCCTGCCTTGCGCCGCCAAATACCATGCCGTGGTCACCCCCGCCAGACCCGCCCCCATTACTATGGTTTTCATGACCTGCTCCTTTAGTCGTTAATCTTGATCAGTTGCGATAGCGCTGGGCGCAGGCCCAACCGATGGCAGCCAACGGTTCCGCCTTGGCAGCCGTTTGCATAGCGTCCGCCGCAGCGGCGGTTCCATCCAGCGCTCGCTGCCCGATGCCGTGCAAAATAGCTGCCATGCGAAACAGGTTGTAGGCCATGTAGAAATCCCAATGTTCGGCGGGATCGCGGCCGGTCGCCTTGGCATAGGTCTGAACATAGTCATGTTCGTTGGGGATACCCAAGGCGGCCAAATCACTACCGGCAATTCCGCGCCAAAGTGAAGCTGGTATATGCCAGCTCATGCAGTGGTAGGAAAAGTCCGCCAAGGGATGACCCAGGGTGGACAACTCCCAATCCAGCACTCCAATGACACGGGCCTCGGTAGGATGGAACATCAGGTTATCCAAGCGGAAGTCACCATGCACCACCGTTGTTTCGTCACCAGCAGGAATATGTTCAGGTAGCCACTCTATAAGCCTACGCATGGAGTCACCCATAGGCAGGCTGGCCTCCAGACATTGCCTGGACCACCTGCTGATTTGGCGCCCAAAGTAGTTGCCTGGCTTACCAAAGTCCGCCAACCCAACGGCAGCAGGATCGATGGCATGCAGCGCGGCAATGACACGGTTCATTTCGGCATAGATCTGGGCACGCTCTGACTTTTCCATACCAGGTAGGGACTGATCTATCATCACCCGCCCTTCTAGCCACTCCATCAGGTAAAACGAGGTGCCTATGACGGATAGGTCGTCGCAATACGCCAACATCCGGGGTACTGGGACCGCCGAGCCGTGCAAGGCATTCATGACCTTATATTCACGATCGATGGCATGAGCCCCAGGCAATAGCTTGCCACTGGGCTTGGTGCGCAACACATACTGGCGCTCGCCAGCCTGAACGCGAAAGGTTGGGTTGGACTGACCGCCGGTCAACGGGGTCACGGTGACTGTATTTGCATCCGCCAGCCCCAGCGTTTGCATATAGCTTTCCAGACGCTGCACGTCCAACAAGGCGAAAGTATCTGGTTTCATAAGGAACTCACCAAGTGTGCACCATCGACGGCAATGCAAGCTCCCGACATGGCGGCACCCGCATCACTGGCCAGCAACAGCAGCGGGCCATCCAGATCCGTCAGTACGCCAAAGCGCCGGCTGGGAATACGAGCGCGCAGCTTTTGTCCCGCCTCGCTTTCCAAAAAATCCTTATTCAAATCGGTGGCAATGTAGCCGGGCAGCAAGGCATTAACGCGTATCCCGTAACGCGCCAGCTCAAGTGCCATGGCATTGGTGGCCTGGATAACCCCGGCCTTGCTGATGGCATAGGGTGCTACACCGCCCGCCACACGCTTACCCAAGATAGAGGCCACATTAACAATCGCCCCACCCTTTTTGACAGCCACCATGCGCCGTGCTGCTTCTGTAGCTACCAGCCAGCTGCCCTTTAGATTGGTATCCATCACCTGATCCCAGTCAGCCTCGGTCTGCTCCAGCAAGGGGCGAGTGACCGTCACGCCTGCGTTATTGACCAGCACGTCCGGCACAGCCCAGTCTTGGCCCCAGTCCGCCAGTTGATCAAAGCAGGCTGAAACGCTGGCGGCATCCGTTACATCCAGTGCCACGGCGCGTGCCTGACCACCCTGGCCTTCAATAGCCTGCACATCTTCTTCCAACTTGCTTACGCGCCGGGCGGCCAGTACGACACGTGCACCCGATTGCGCCAACAACTGCGCGAAATGGCGCCCCAAGCCGCTAGAAGCGCCAGTGACTAAAGCAACCTTGCCTACAAGCGCAAAACGATTCATAGCGGATGGACTCATGCTTCGTCCTTTACTTTCTGGGCAGCATGAACCAGCTTGCGGGCCATGCTCCAGCGGTGCACTTCGCTGGGGCCGTCATAAATTCTGAAAGCGCGCATATCGCAGAAGATGCGCATGACTTCTTTTTCAGCCGTCACGCCTTGGCCGCCAAGTATCTGCACGCTACGGTCAACCACACGCCATTCGGCTTCCGAGCAAACCACTTTGGCTCGGCTCGACTCAAAGTTGCAGCGATGTCCCTGATCAAGCATCCAGGCCGTATGCCAAATGTGCAGACGCGCGGTATGCAGGTCCATGTCGTTGTCGGCCAGCATGAAGCCTACACCTTCGTGCTCGGCAAGCGGCTTGTTAAACGCCATGCGTTGGCTGGCATAGTCCAAGGCCGCATCGTGCGCACGGCGCGCTTGCCCCAACCAGCGCATGCAATGCGTCAGCCGAGCCGGCGCCAAGCGCACCTGCGCATAGCGAAAACCTTTCCCTACTTCACCCAGAACGTCCTCTTCGGGCACATACAGGTTGTCAAACCGTAATACGCCGTGTCCGCCGGTAAAGCAGCTATCCATGGCTTCCATACTGCGTTCCAGGGCTATGCCAGTCTGGTCCATATCGGCCAAGAACATGGTCGCCGACCCATCATCCATCTTGGCCATAATGATGACGTAGCTGGCCCCATCCGCGCCAGTGATAAACCACTTTACGCCGTTGATGCGATAACCCTTGCCATCACGCGTTGCTGTGGTTTGCAGCATCGAGGGATCGGCACCCGCTCCGGGTGAAGGCTCCGTCATTGCAAAGCACGAACGAATATGGCCCTGCACCTGTGGCTTGAGCCAACGCTCTTTTTGCGCAGGCGTTCCCACCGCTTCCATCAAATGGATATTTCCCTCGTCGGGCGCATGAATATTCATTGCGGTCGGGCCCAGCCACGAATAGCCTGCTTCCTCGAACACCACAGCCTTGGCGATATGTGAAAGACCCAGCCCCCCCATCGCTACCGATGCATGCGGAGTCAGTAAGCCCGCATCCCGCGCTAGCGCTACCAATTCATTCCGTAAGGATTCATGCGGGCCGTGCGAGTCCTTGCGTGGATCGTTCTCGAACGGCATCACCACATCCTGGATGAACGCCTTGGTCTTGCTCTGCAATGCTTGCAGCTCAGCTGATAATTCAAAATTCATTGTGTTTTCCTTATTTTCCTTGCAACCTGCACCGTGCAGACTGAATCGCCTCGGGTAAGCCGGGCGCCCCGCACTCAAGCCAACCGCCAGGTACTCAGGCCGCTCGCTTGATTTGAATTATTTTGCGCTCTAGTGCAAGCAACAGTTCGTCTTGTTTCTTGCGTGTTTCCTGGATGCTTCGTGCCCGCACATGCCCATAGCCCCTGATATCCTCCGGTAGCGATGCCAGCGCAACGATGGTTTCATAATCGGGAAGGCGGGTGCTATTTAGCTTGTCCAGAATCTTGGCTATGTTCTGCTCATAGTCGGTAATAAGGTCCCTCTCGGTACGGCGCTCTTCGGTATAGCCAAACACGTCAAACACGGTGGAACGTAGCGCTTTCATCTTGGCCAGCAGACGGAACGCAGGCACGATCCAAGCACCGAACTCTTTCTTTGTCGGCTCGCCCGTCACAGGGTCAGGCTTGGCTAAAAGGGGTGGTGCCAGATTGAAGACCAACTTATAGTCGCCCTCGAAGCTCTGTTTTACGCTGTCAAGAAAACCGCTATCGACATATAGCCGGGCGACTTCGTACTCGTCCTTGATGGCCAGCAGCTTGAAGTAGTACTTGGCGACGGCCTCCGTCAATTCGCTCTGTCCAGGAAATGCAGCCTGCTCGGCATGGCGAACCCGCTCGACGAAATCCAGATAGCGCTGGGCGTAGGCTTTATTCTGGTAATCCACCAGAAAGCTCCCGCGCCACGCTATCGACTGCTCCTGGCTTTTCATGGGCTTGGGCGAAACCCCTGCGTTCTCGCTCGTTTTCCTTGCAAGCAGCAGCTTCTCTACCGCTTTGGCATCGACAGCGGCGCGCCGCCCCCATAGGAAGGCATCCTTGTTCATTTGCTGCGCGGTTCCATTGAGCTCAATGGCCTTATCAATCGCTTGCGCAGAGATAGGTATAAGTCCGCGCTGGTAAGCAAAACCCATCATGAACATATTGGCGGCGATGGTGTCCCCCAGCAGCGCCACTGCTATACGCCCAGCCTGCACAAATTCGGCATTGTCTTCACCGACGGCATCGGTGATGTTCTTGCGCAAGCCACCGGATGGATACTGCATGTCGGCATTCCGGGCAAAGTCACCGGGCATGGTCTCTTGCGTATTGACCAGCATGCGCGTCTTGCCCTTGTGCGTCAGCGCCAAGGTTTTAGAGTTGCCCGCCACGATCATGTCGCATCCCAACACCAAGTCCGCGCCTCCAGGGGCGATGCGTATAGTCTTGATGGCTTCTGGCGACTTGCCAAAACGCAGGTGGCTCCAGACTGAACCGCCTTTTTGTGCCAGCCCAGCCATATCCAGTAAGCCGCAACCACGCCCCTCCAAGTGTGCGGCCATGCCAAGAATGGCACCTATGGTCACGACGCCAGTGCCGCCCATGCCCGTCACCAAAATGCTGTAGACGTCCTTATCCAAAGAGGGCAGTATCGGTTCGGCCAGAGCAGGGAATACACCGCCGCTGTCGACTTTTTCCGGCTTGCGCAACTGGCCGCCCAGTACGGTCACAAAGCTGGGGCAAAAGCCTTTGACACAGGAGTAATCTTTATTACACGACGATTGATCGATGGTTCGCTTGCGGCCCAGCTCTGTCTCCAGTGGCTGCACCGATACGCAGTTTGACTTGACGCCGCAATCCCCGCAGCCTTCGCACACCAGATCGTTAATTAAAATACGCTTGGCGGGATCTGGAAAAGCACCACGTTTACGCCTGCGACGCTTCTCGGCGGCACACGTTTGGTCGTAAATCAACACCGTGGTGCCCTCAACTTCGCGCAACTCCTTTTGCACAGCGTTGATGGTGTCGCGATGATGAACCGTGGTGCCTTTTGGCCACACAATACCCGCCGGATACTTGTCCGGCTCGTCCGTGACGACAACCACGCGCTTGACGCCCTCGGCAAATACTTGATGGGCAATGGTGGGGGCATCCAGCGGCCCATCGTGACGCTGTCCGCCCGTCATGGCCACGGCGTCGTTGTACAAAATTTTGTAGGTGATATTCGTCTTGGCGGCGACCGCTGCACGGATTGCCAGCAAACCAGAATGGAAGTACGTACCATCCCCCAGGTTTTGAAACATGTGTTTGCGTTTTGAGAAAGGCGCCTCACCCACCCAAGATAAGCCCTCGGCGCCCATTTGCGTATAACCCGTCGTTGACCGCTCCATGGACTGAGCCATCCAACTGCAACCAATCCCGGCGTAAGCCTTGCTGCCCTCGGGCAAAACAGTGGAAGAGCTGTGTGGGCATCCACTGCAAAAGTAGAAGCTGCGCGCCAGGACGTCAATCACGCCCTTGGGTTCGCGATAGCTACGGACTTCCTCTACCCGTGCACGCAAGGCCTCTGTATCGCCATGGCCCAACTCCACCAGTCGCTCGCCAATGGCAATGGCAATCTGGTTGGAGTCCAGCGCCATCTCCGACTGAAGCAGAGTATTGCCCTGCTCGTCCAGCTTGCCCACAATTGCGGGCGCTTGCGACGTGCCGTATAACAGCTCCTTCAACTGGAATTCCAGCAGGCTGCGTTTTTCTTCCACAACCAGCACTTTTTGCGTCCCGCGGGCGAATGCCGCAGCGCCTTGGGGTTCCAGCGGCCAGGTCATACCTACTTTGTACAGACGCAAGCCCAGCTGTGCTGCAGCTTCTTCTGTCAGATTCAACTCATCAAGCGCCTGCAGTACGTCCAGGTAGCTCTTCCCATGGGTGATGATCCCCAAGGTGGGCGCATCACTATCGATGACGATGCGGTCAAGCTGGTTGACACGTGCAAAAGCCTTGACAGCAGTAAGCTTGTAACGATGCAGGCGCGCTTCCTGCGCATGCGGAGTATCGGGCTGGCGCAGATTCAATCCATCCTGCGGAAATTCGACGCCCTCTGGTAGTTGAAGTTTCACGCGATCGACATCCACGTCAATAGAGGCAGTCGCCTCGACCGTATCCTTCACACACTTCATACCAACCCAACACCCGCTGTAGCGCGACAGCGCCCAGCCCAGCACGCCATAGTCCAGAATTTCTTGCACACCGGATGGGCTAAGCACAGGAATCATTGCGTCAACCATCGCAAACTCGCTTTGGTGACATGTGGTGGACGACTCACAGGTGTGGTCATCGCCCATCAACACAAGTACGCCACCATGCTTGGACGAGCCCGCCAAATTGCCGTGACGGAACGCATCACCCGTGCGGTCCACGCCTGGCCCCTTGCCATACCAAATGGAGAACACGCCGTCGTACTGCCCCTCACCACTAGCTTCGGCCTGTTGCGAACCCCACACGGCGGTCGCTGCCAGATCTTCATTGACACCAGGCTGAAACACCACATTGTGTTCGGTCAAGAATTTTTTGGCTTTGCCCAGTTGATCGTCCAGCGCGCCTAAAGGTGAACCGCGATACCCGGTAATGTAGCCAGCGGTGCTTTTGCCCGTCTGCGCGTCACGCAAATGCTGCGTCATTGGCAGGCGCACTAATGCCTGGGTTCCGGTAATAAACACACGCCCTTTCTTTAACGTGTACTTATCATCAAGCTGAACGACTTTTAATGTCATGCTGGTCTCCACTGATTGCACCCACTTCTTTGTCGATCGAATTATTGTCTACATGATTGTCGACACTTCGATACATAGGCCACATTATGAAGATTGCATTTATTTTTTATATTAGGAGAATCCCTAATATTTTCAATGGAAATACCTGAATATACTTCTGCCTACTGATGTGTCGACACTTATGTAGATACACACATCAAATACACTTTGATGAGTTTAATAAAAGGAATTCCAGGATGAGCATTCAACGTATTCAGTCCAACGCCCGAATGAGCGCTGCAGTCGTCGCCAACGGCTTTATATTTTTGTCTGGCCAAGTCGCAGACGACACCAACGCCAACGTTGCCGGGCAAACAGAACAGATCCTTGCCAAGATCGACAGCATCCTTGCTGAAGCCGGCGCATCCAAAGAAGATATCGTCAGCGCAAACATCTGGATCGCAGATGCAGCGACATTCAATGAAATGAACTCTGTATGGGACGCATGGGTGCCACAGGGTCACACGCCGGCACGAGCCTGCGTTGAGTCCAAGCTGGCTTTTCCGCAATACACCGTTGAGATTGGTGTCACGGCAGTGGTCAAGGCCTAAGTGTTTTGGCTGAGCCGCGACCTCTGTCGCTCTCAGCCTACTGGGCATTACTGCAAATATTGCTGCATAAAGGCCAGTGATCGCTGTTCCGCCAGTTGGGCTGCCTGCTCGTTACGACGCTGACTACCTGGCCGTGCGAAAGCATGATCACACCCTTCATAGATATGCGTTTCCCATTCGTCGCGGTGTTTGACGCCGGCTTGAATGGTGTTGCGCACAGGCTCGGGCACGTAACTGTCCAGCGCAGCGATGTGCAGCAAGGTAGGCGCAGCTAAGGCCGGTGTGATGGGAACCAGCTGCTCCAACCCCACGCCGTAGTAGCTGACCGCGCATTTGACGCCGGTATCTGCGGCCATGCGTACTACCAAACGGCCACCCCAGCAGTAACCCAGCCCGGCAATGCGGTCGCTTCCGCCTTTGTCCTCAAGCCAGGCTCTAGCCACTTCTAAGTCAGCAACAACAAGGTCTTCGTCTATGCTGAGCATAAGCTCGACGCCGCGTGCGAACTCCTCGGGTTTGGTTGGATCAAGCTCAACGCCTGCCTCTTTACGCCAGAACAAATCCGGGCAGATGACGTGATAGCCCAAGCTCGCCCAACGCTCTGCGGCCGCGCGCATGGCTGCATTGACCCCGAAAATCTCCTGAACCAGAACGATGCCTGGGGCGTTCTGGCTTGCGGCCTCCACGACGTAGGCACCAAAAGACTTACCTTCTTTACTGGTTAGGGTGACGTGATTCATGTTCCTGAACTCCTTGGGCTTGGTTGTTCGACAGTCTGCGTTGTCGATGCGGGGTGGTCTGGCGCAAGGAACTGAGTGGAAGGACGTCCATCGGCGTTGTGCTGCAGGATGCGGGCGGGCCGGCCCTGCGCGTCAAGCCACACTTGGCCTATGCCCGCACCGTTCCACAAGCGTTCACCGCGGCGACGCTGATCTGGCAAGCGCGGACGGATAGCTAAGTCTCGGCGCTGGGTGAGCCAGTTCAAAGGCGAGCGCGGCGCGTAAAGCCAGCGGTTGAGGCGATCCAACCAGTCGAGCAGCCCTCGCGGAAATTCGTTTTTGATGCCGCTGCTTGTTATCTGCCAGATGTGCGGCGTGCGATCTCGGTCGCGAACCTGCACATCATAGGCAAAGGAGTAATGTACATCGCCCGACAGGATAACGTAATTGCCCGGCGTGCGAGAATGGCGGAATATGTTGAGCATTACACTGGCAGCGCCGCGATGCGCCATCCAGTTCTCGGCGTCGACGGTTAGGGCCTGGCCAGCAAAGGCGCATGCCCGCTGTATTACCTCGATAAGTTTGACGCCAAACATGGGCGTTGGCGAGACAATCACGGCTGCCGTTTCATCAAGCAATTCATGCTGCAGATCGGTCAGCGACTCCCAGTCCATCAGTCCCGAGGGACGGCTGGGAAATCGCTGGCTACGCCAGCGACGTGTGCGTGTATCGAGCACGATTACAGTAGGTTGCGTGCGCAACACGTAGTCCCACTGGTCAAAAGATAGCAGTCGACTGATCAGCACGTCCTGCGTGGCAGCGTCAAGCCGGTCTTTGGCGTCGAGCGTGGCTGTCAGTGCGTCCATGTCGTCGAGCAGCGCGCCGAAGACATCGGGACGGTTTCCCCAACCCTGGCACAGCATGTAGGCCATCAACGCATTGCCTACGATGCGCCGCGAGAATGGATGTTCATAGGCAGTGGTTTCCCACTTGGCCGAGAGGTTCCAGTCATCAGTGATGTCGTGGTCGTCAAAGATCATCAGCGTCTGAACATGGGCGAGCAGACGTGCGGCCTGTGGGAGATCGCTGCAGAATCCCTGCAGCGCTTTGGCCTCGCGTCGCCAGCGGTGCGCGTACTCGGCATCAAGTACGGGCATAGTCGGCTGGGGCACGAGTTGCCATGGTACAGGTGACCAGACTAGCAGATACATAGCCATCACCTCGGCCAGCGTCATCAGGTGGTTGTGCGCATTGGCCGTGGTGAAAATTGGCTTTTCCACGCCGCCGAAGAAGCGCTCGCGCAGCGCCTCGTTGGACTTGAACGCGGGCAACAGATCTTCTCTGCGGTAATAGCTGGCGGGATGGGCAAAAAGCGCTACGCTATCTGAAACGACTGCGCCTTCCAGGCACTCGCCATATAGACCAAGACGATGAATCAGCGAATGGATCGCTGCGAGCATGGGACCGGCCACATCATCGGCATAGACCTGATCGCCGCACAGCATGAGCATGGCAGGCCGCGCGTCGGCCCGCCCGATATGGTCGGCCAATAGACTGTCGGCGCGCGCGAGCCCGTCGCGCGAGGGATGGTGCGGCTTGCGGCATGAGCCGAAAAGAATGTCGTCTGCACGGCTGCGCAGCACCAAGCTGGGCCGCGTCGCGCCCTCATGCAGCAGGTGTGGCGCCCATTGCGCGATATTCGCTTCGCCGCCGTCGTCCAGCGCCACGATCAGGTCGTACTGAATGACCGTGTCCTGCGGTAGCGGCTCTGGCAGACTCACGTTAATGAAGTGCAAACAGGCATGGCGGCCTATGGGAAGGACGCGACAGCATGTAGCATCAAGGGCGATTCGCCGGGCCGAACCACCAGTGGGCTCAAGGATTAGCGTCAGACGCAACGGTGCGCTGCCGACTAGCCACAACACAAGGCGATCCGGCTCTAGGCGGCGCAAGATGGGGCCGGCAAGCACAGGCGGCAGAGAACTGGAAGTTGGAGTTTGAATCAATGGAAGTATCGCAATCACGCGGGAAAGGCTGGCTCAGTTTAACCGTAACCAGGTACCTCAGTGCAGCAAAAATGGTGCCTATTGATTACATCCGTTATCATTATTTCCATAGCTAAGCGACCAGTCAGACGCACTCCCCTTATTAACACCAGGAGAACAATCATCAGCACAGCTCAGCAACCGGTGCACCAGCGCCAGCGCAATGGCCAAAAGCAAACGAAATCGATCAGCTTGGCGTTACAGGGCGGCGGTTCACACGGTGCCTTTACGTGGGGTGTGCTCGATAGAATATTGGAAGACGAACGCATCACCATCGAAGCTATTAGTGGGACAAGCGCCGGCGCTATGAATGCCGTGGCGCTTGCCGACGGCCTGCATCGAGGCGGCCATGAGGGTGCCCGTGCTGCTTTGCACAACTTCTGGAAATCAGCAAGCGAAGGGGCCTGGCTTAGTCTGATCCAACGCACGCCTTGGGACAGGGCCACAGGAAACTGGAGTCTCAATAACTCGCCAGGCTACATGATGCTGGATCTGATTAGCCGGCTGGCATCGCCCTACGAACTCAATCCGCTTAACATCAATCCCTTAAAGGATTTTTTGACAGAGCACATAGACTTCGAAGCTGTACAACACGCTGCCTTGAAGCTTTTCATCCCGGCCACCAACGTACGCACCGGGCGTGCGCGCGTCTTCACCAATGAAGACCTATCGCCCGATATCGTGATGGCCTCGGCCTGTCTGCCGAACATGTTTCCTGCCGTCGAAATCGACGGAGAAGCCTACTGGGACGGAGGCTACTCAGGCAACCCCGCACTGCACCCACTTATCTACCGCTGTGTTGGACGCGACATTCTTATCGTGCAGATTAACCCTATCAATGTGCCGGAGGTCCCAAGGACTGCACAAGAAATTCAGGATCGCATCAACGAGATCACGTTTAACAGCAGCCTTTTAGCAGAGTTACGCGCTATACGGTTTGTCACCCGGCAACTGGACGAAGGTCACCTGCATCCTGCCCACTACAAGCAGATGCTCATGCACCGCATAGACGGCGATGTTGAGCTCAAAGGCTTAGGTGCCTCAAGCAAAATGAATGCCGAGTGGGATTTCTTGCTAATGCTGCACGCTAAAGGACGCGAAGCGGCAAGCGAGTGGCTGGATCGACATTTTGATGATATTGGCGTGCGATCGACTCTGGATTTAGATGCCCTGCTTGCATAATGCACTGATCTAAGTACTACCGACTATTCCAATAGTTTACCCAGCTCGGTCATGTGTGGCCGCACCGCGGCCAGATCCGGCTCCACTGACTGGCGGGCATTCATGTTGCGTTGATGGCCTTTTTTCATGCCAACCAAGATAGCTTCCTTCTTGGCGGCAGTAAGGCCAGGGTCCTTGTTAATGTTGGCAATACCTTGTTGATAGCCGGCTTCCACTTCACTTGTGGTCACTCCGCTTGCCGCGATACCGTAAGCCGCTATGGTTCGGTCACCCACATTGGCCCATTGCTCTACGCTAGAAAACCCGTGGCGCGAGGCAAGCTGAGCAAGATCAGCATATGCCGGGCTTTGCTTATCCATCAGCTTAAGACTCGAGGTCAAAGGCTGTGCCGGATCGATGGTGCGGCGTTTGTTATCGTCATGTTTGTCGCCCAGTGCTGCGGTTTCAGGCATGCTGGCTATAAAGCGTTCAACCTGCTGGGGCGTTAGCGGCTGGGCGTTGGCGGCATGGGCCAACCCTAGAGAAAACACCAAAATTCCAATAGCCGTGGCAATTCGTTGGATTATTATCATTAGCGACTCGTTGTTGAAAATTAATGGCAAGCACCTACCGCTGGGACAATTTAACGAGCATTCCTATAAATAGCAACCTGCGACTGCCTATGATGGGACGGTCCCCTACCGCTTACGGAAGCGGTTGCGAAGACGGCCAGTTTTCACGGGGGTTCTTCGGCTTAGGTTCTTTTTGATCTTGGCCAGAGCCCGACTTTTTAGTTGTGTCGCCCACCACAGGCGCACAGTCGTTGGCGTCGTTAGTTCCGGTATTAAGTAAGGGCAACAACGCCGCGAAAGGAGTCGCCACAACGCCAAGTGCGATGGCCGCGCCGGCGCGCGCTGCCAGAGGGCCCACCTGCACGCCTACGTCAGGATCCTTTAAAGTACCCTTGGCATACAAGGGTGAGCGTAGCGTGAAGATGCGAAGCGTCTTATTTTCCGGCCGCACATCGAGATCCAGCTTTTCACTGCGCAAATTAATGTCGCCCGTGATATCCACCGTTGTGTCGTCTGTTTCTAGCTTAAAGACACGGACTTGCATGAGCCCATCGCGCACACCAAAGTCGGCGGCGACGCAATTCAAGACGACCTGTTCATCGCCAAACAGCTTGAGCAGAATCATGTTGGCTACGTTGAGGCCGGCGGCCTCCATCAAGAAATGGCTGACCGTGCCTCGGCTTACCAATGCTTTGATTTCACCATCAGCATGGCCCAAAAGTTCAGCAACGGAGTTGCCTTGCCCCTTAAGCGCCGCATCGCCATGCAATTCGCCAAAACTGGCATCCATGCTCTCCGCGCCCGGGAAAAGCTTTTTCAACTTCAGGTGACGCGCAGCCGTATCCATTTCAGCCCGAAGTTTTTCGCCACGTCCATCCAGGGTGATCGTATTGCTAAGCGTTCCGTCGGCGAAACCGAAATTCAGCGGCGTGAACGACAGTACACGGTCTTGCAATTTGACATGCGCTTCGATGTTGTCCAGCGGCAAGTGCTGGTCACGTAGTATTTTTAGGCCCTTGAACTTGACATCTGCGTCCATGGCTGCCCAAGTCTTGGTACTGATGGGATCGACGGGCAGAACCTGGCCCGGCGGCGGCTTCACCTGGTCTTTTGAATTTTTTCCTTTGACCTCGCTGGTGTCAGCCCCGATCAAGGGTCCAAGATCCTTGAGTCGCAATAGCTGTGACTCGACCTCTCCGGTGAGCAGCGAGCGGGGTTCGCGCACCTGGTATTCCAGTGTGCCATTCAGGTCGCTTTCACCCACAATGCCCTTGAAGGCTTCATACCGCCAATTGTCGTCATCGCCTTCAAGCATACCTACAAGGCGGCCTTCGGTGCTGTACGGCGGAGTACTGGGTAACGCCACTCCTATCAGCGGATACAGATCGGCCATACTGTTGCCGGCAAGATGTAGCCGCACATCGAGAGCCGCAAGTTGTTGCGGCTTGGTCACCGAACCTTCGATAGCTATGATGGTTTCCCCCACGCTGACTTTGCCTTGCAGCGGGAACGGATCGCTGCCCGCCCGCAAAGACAGGATGTCGCCCGCCTGCCCTTCGCCGTTGATGGCGGCATCATTATAGGTACCGCTGGCCTTGAACCCTATGCCGTAACCATCCTTGCTTGCTTCTTGCAAGGTATTAAGCTCGGCGTTCATGTCAAGCTTGCTGGCCACATCGACGACATGCACCCTGGCCCGTGATAGCTGTACTTGCAGCACGTTGAGTTGCCACTTCGACGAAGCCCGGTCCTGGGTGTCTTTCTGAGTGAATGTCCAATTGTTGGCACCTTCCGCGTCGCGGTTCAGCACGACATTGGCCTCGTCTATCTTGAGGCGCAGGAGTTCAACCGAGTGATCAAGCAAGGCCAGGGGATTGATTACCACGGTAAGGTTCTTGACCTCGGCCATATTTCCCTCCAGGGCGCTGCCCTGCGGGTTTCCGACGGTAAGCTGCTGGGCGGTAACTTCGGGCCACGGCACCCAGCCACGCCATCCACTGTGCTCTTGGGAACGCAACCAGTTCACCGACAGGTCACCTTCAATCGTTACCGGCCGATTAGCAAATTCAGTAGCTTGTTTGTTGACCCACGGCTTGACATGGTTCCAATTGAAAGTGGCCGCTATCAGAGCGGCCAGGGCCAATATCAGCAAAAGGCCGGAACATCCCCACAGGATAAATTTTATATAGCGCGGCATGTTCGCTCCCGGATTGACCGCCCTGTGGTGAAGACAGTCGATGCCCTATTGTAGGAGGATCGCTGTCCCTGCCTTGATACGAGACAATACGGGGCACGACAAAATGCCGCAACTACAAATTCCCAGTAGCCTTTCCAATACGCCAATAGATTCCGCCGCCCAGCATCCCACCATCTACTGGCAGGTCCGCGCCGGTAATAAATGAAGCTTCCGGGCCAAGCAAGAACATAACGGCGGCGGCAATCTCATCTGGGTCAGCCCCTCGCGATAGTAGCGTGGCATCTCGGTTACCCTCATAAAAAAGCTTGGCTTTTTCCGCATCGTGTTGGGCGTTTGGCTGTAGGATCATGGGTGTTTCGACTAGGCCTGGACATATGCAGTTGACACGTATCTTTCGATCGGCCAGTTCCATCGCCGCTGATCGGGTAAGCCCACGTATGCCCCATTTACTGGCCGTATAGGCCGCACTGAAATAGCCGGTAAGCCCTGCCGTTGATGAAATGTTAACGATGGCTCCACCATCTGCCATCATAGGGGCCAGGCTACGAATACCTAAGAAAGGCCCTGTCAGGTTAATGCCCAAAAGATGATCCCATTCTTCGGGCTCCGTCTCAGACAAGGTCTTGCGCAAGGTGATACCTGCATTGTTGACCAGCCCATATAAGGGCACGCCTTGCTCCTTAATCCTGTGGACAAGAATTTCCCAGTCACTATGCTTGGACACATCGCAGGTATGGGTGATCAGCTTGTCCGAAAACTCTTGCGTAGCTGCGCGTAGCTCGTCCCAACTGCTGTCCATAGCAGGCAAAACATCAACGGCAAAAACCGTTGCCCCAGCCTGAAGCAAGCGCAATACTTCTGCTGCGCCTTGCCCACGCGCACCTCCAGTAATTACGCATGCTTTTCCATTCCAAAACTCTGGCATATAGGCAACCTTTAATTAAGCCTTCGATATTCCACCGTCGACGACCAGTACATGGCCTGTGACGTAGGACGACGCTGACGATGCTAAAAACAGTGCGCTGGCAGCGATTTCCTGGGGAGTTCCAATGCGGCGGATTGGTGTACGCTCTAGGTAGGTCTTAGAAACATTAGCGTCCGCATGCATCCAACTGCTCATCGGTGTATCAATATAGCCAGGGGCAATCGCATTAACCCGCACCCCTAAAGGCCCCCACTCCAGAGCAAGGCATTCCGTCATGTGTGCAACACCGGCTTTAGCTGCTGCATAATCTGCACAGTTTGGCCTTGCCTTGATACCTGCGTAACTTGACAAGTTGATGATGGAGCCAGAGCCCTGTTTCGCCATATGACGGCAAGCCGCTTGAGCCCCAAAAAAAGTACCCTTTAAGTTCACATCAAAAGTGTGCTGCCATGCGTCGGGTTCAATAGTCAACGCCGGCTCACGGGCCAATGTGCCAGCGTTGTTTATCCAAATATCAATCGCGCCGTACTTCGCCGCAATGGCATCAGCCAGATCACGTATTTGATCTGTGTTTGTTACGTCCAGCACTCGCAGGTCAAGAGTTCCGGTGCTTGCTACGTAGCCTGGCTGCATGCTTGTAATATCCAGGCCTGTAGCAATAACAGTGGTGCCTGACGCTAACAACTGCTCAACAATGGCACGACCTATCCCACCATTCGCACCGGTGACCACGGCGACCTTACCTGCAAGGTCCCCATAAATAACGTTTGTATTCATACTTTTATCTCGTTTGTGCTTATAGCAACTTATTTTGCGCCAAATGCATTGATCTCACTTAGATCCACACGTGCTGTTTCTTTGATGAGGAACCCAGCAACAAATGCCAGTAAACCTAAAGAAATGACATACGCAGAGTAAATCCAGGCATGCCCGATAGATGTTAACCAGGTGTTCAAATACGGTGCTGTTCCACCAAAAATAGCCACAGAAAGTGATGAGACAAACCCTACCCCCATGGCACGGGCCTGTGTCGGGACTTGCTCTGCAACAATTGCGGGATAAATAGCGGCAAGCAATGCCCACATGCCCAACCCAAGCACCTGGGCTACAAACAAAGTCCAGGGTTGATCAGTGACTATCAACGAAACGGGTATCACTACACAAGCAACGCCCAGGCCAAATGCCTTCACCATAGGCTTACGTCCATACTTATCCGACAACCAGCCGCAGATAGGCAGCCAGATCAGACACACTAACTGTGCCAACAAACTGGCAATATAGGCGCCAGATGGATCCATACCCTTAGTAGCAATGGCTGTCGCAGGCGCAAAGGTCACCCACGTGTAGTAAGTTGCATTAGAAGCAGCCGAAAAGAAGACGATATTACGTGCAATGCGCAGCGCCTGACCTGTGGAGATTTTTTTGGTGCTATGCGTAGCCTTCTCTTCTTTGCTGTGCTGCTCAAAAACATCACTTTCAGCCGCACTCCTACGTAAGAAAAGCGCATAAACACCAAGAAGCGCCCCGACAGCAAAGCCGGCACGCCAGCCCCAGTCCTCCATAGCCTCCTTACCGAGCGCGCCCGTCAATATCGCAGCAAGCGCAGTTGCAGCCATTACACCAAGCGTGACACTGACAAACACAGAGCTTGACCATAGGCCGCGCTTTTCTGGTGGCGCAATCTCGGCCACATAGGTATAAGCAACGCCAGACTCACCGCCATGAGCAAGCCCCTGTATCAAACGGCACACCATTAAAAGTATTGAGGCAAAAACACCTATGCTTTCATAAGTCGGTATTAACGCAATCCCTAGGCTAGTCAATGCCAATAAGCACATAGTAAGGACTAGTGTAAATTTTCTGCCAAAACGATCCGCAATTTTTCCGAAAAACAATCCCCCAACAGGTCGAGCAATAAATCCGCCTGCAAACACCGCAAGCGTAGCTAACAAGGCAGATGTTGGATCGGTTTTATCAAATAAGTTAATGGCAAGGTAAACCGAAAAAGTGCCATAGAGAGTCCAGTCGAACCATTCCAAAGCATTACCCACAGCTGTCGCGCGTAGCGATTTAAGACGTGTACTCCTGTCGAGTGTCTCTTTATTTTTTGTAGTCATTATGTTTATCTTTCGTTGTTAATATGAAGGTAGCCAGACAACCTGGCGTCAGAGCAAATGGGTAGCAAACCACTCCGCTGCAGCAGAACTGGTTTGATGAAAATAATTGGTATAAACCGAATAATGTCCTCCCGGAACCAACATTAATTCTTTCGGCTGATGTGCTTCGCTATAGGCGTCTTGCTGCAAATCCGCAGGAGTCAATCCGTCATCTGTGGCCACTATCATCAGCAAGGGGCTAGGGGCAATGCGTTTTATGAAGGAACCAGGTTCATACGCACGGGCAAGTTCCAAAGAACGTAATGTTATTGCGTTGACCCAAGATGGACAGCGCTTTGCCTCACCACTCATATAGTCATAAGAGTCACTGCCTGGGTAGGCAACTGGTGCCTCGGAATCTGCATCCACAATCTGCATAGTTTGTGGAGCGGCGCCAGCAAAGCGGGCTTCCCTATCTTGTTCAAAGACCTCGCGCAGCAAGTGTGCCTTGTCATAACGGACTCGACGTTGAGCTGCCTTGAACCCACTGATAGTAGGTACCTGACTGACCACACACTTCACCCGCTTATCAATAGCGGCAACCACTAGTGCATGCCCACCACTGTAGCTAGATCCCCAGATACCGATCTTTTCGCGATTCACTTCAGGGCGACTACGCACATATGAAATCGCGCTGCGGAAATCTTCAATTTGACGATAAGGATCGATTTCCTGCCGTGGCAGACCATCACTTTTGCCAAGATTACGGAAATCAAAGGTAAGTGCTGCAAAGCCTTTATTCACGATTTCCGTTGCGTAGTCCTCCAGATCTCCCCCAGCCACCATCGCCCATCCATGAGCCAACACCACAACGGGTAATTGACCATCACAGCTTGTCGGCAGATAGAATTGACCTCGAATTGTGTCGCCATCAACAGTGAACTCGATCGGTTCAACTGATCCATCAAGAGACGCTCTTTTTATAATTGATGTGTTCAAACAAGCTTCCTTTCTAAAAATGCTAAGGTACGTTGCTAGTTTGAATGCTTCGACTACGTGGAACAAGATGTGATTTCCGCACAATCAATCGGAACAACCGATCAATAGAGGTAATAGATGATAGAAATAAGGCATTTGCAGTGCTTTATGACAGTTGCCAAAGAGCTGCACTTTGGACGCGCAGCTGAACGTTTGTCGCTAAGTCAGTCATCTGTTTCTGAAGCCATCAAGAGTCTAGAGACCCACCTGGGTGGATCTCTATTTAACCGAACAAGCCGACGAGTAGCGCTAACTGAACTAGGCCAGAGCTTTCTTAAAGGCATATCGCCTGCGCTAATGATGCTGGAATCTTCGATCGACGATTGTAAGTTGCAAGCCACTGGTCAGCTTCGACAACTTCGTGTTGGTTTTCTAGGCGGAGGTTTCTACGAGCTTCATACCCCGCTGACCTATGAGTTCAAACGCACTCATCCAAAGGTAGGACTGCAGTTCATCGAGTTGAATTACACGAATCATTTCTCGGCAATTAGCGATGGCGTGGTTGATGTCGGATTTTGTCGCTTGCCTATGGGTGGTGACAGTTTGACACCTGGCCCCATTATTTTGCGTGATCAGAGACTGCTTTGCGTACCATCAGCTCACCCGCTGGCAAGCGCACCATTAGTTGATCCCGAGGCCCTGGCTCAAGAAAAAATGCTGCGTATGGTTCCTGGTTCTAGCAGTCCAGAATGGCAGGATTACCACTTCCCCCGATTCACCCCCTCGGGAAGGCCGATAGGATCAGGACCCGTTGTGCGCACAGTTCGCGAAGCTATCGCTATGGTTAATGCAAAAGAAGGGGTGTTCATGATCACCAAGCGCGCCGCCGCCTACTACGGAACGCCTAACATTACCTTTGTGGAAATTGACTTGCCTTCTGCACCTTCTGCTCTGGTACGACGCCAGAACGACCTGCGGCCTATACAACAAGAGTTCGAACGGGTTCTTATAAAAATTGCAAAACGCTATGGGACGATGACGGTGTAAAGTAGATTGGAATACAATGAAGTCGATTGCATTGCAATTTGAATGTGGGCATGCCATACATGGCTGACATGCCGGTTTTACTCAGCAGCCAGATAGGTAGTCGACGTGCCAAACAGCCCTTCCCAGCAAGACGAATCGATCAGCAGCCCCCCTTCTGAAAAGAAACGCTCCACGCTGTTTGTAGGATCGCTGGAAAAGGCTTTCAAGGTGCTGCATGCGTTCGACGGGCCTAAGCGCCATATGACGCTAGCTGATATTGCGCGAACCACGGGTCTGGATCGTAGCGCCACTCAGCGCTTGGTCCACACACTAGAGGTCATGGGCTACTTACGGCGTATCCCCGAAACACGCAACTACGGCCTGGCGCCCAAGCTGCTGCAATTATCGTACAACTACATACGCGCCAACGAGCTGGTCGACAAGGCGTCACCCTACTTGCTTGATATCAGCCGAACGGTCGGTGAAACCACCAACCTACACGAACTAGACGGCCCCGACATTGTCTTTCTGGCCCGTTTTCCGGGTCAGCATATGGTAAACGTGGATATTGCTGTGGGTAGCCGCCTGCCTGCTTTCTTCACCGCATCAGGAACGGCGATTCTTTCCAAGTATCCGGAAAGCCGCCGCCGTGAAATTCTGGCACAAACCGACTTGCGGCCGATTACGCCTTACACGGAAACTGATCCGCAAAAACTGCTGGATCGGGTGCAGAAAGCCGCCGAACGCGGCTACGCCATGGTGAAGAACGAAACGGTACTGGGCGACATTTCTATCGCCGCTCCGGTGGCCGATCATCGGGGCAATACGATAAGCGCCATCAATATTGCCGTGCCCACCACCCGCTGGACATCCGAACGGGTCGAAGCCGAACTGGCCCAATATGTCCAGGTGGCGGCCACCTCTATATCGAAATCCAAGTTCGGACGTTACTCGTCATAGAAGCAGCGTGGGCTGAAATTGATTAGCCTGCCGCGAATGCCGCCAGTTGCTTCTTCAGTTCCTCGCGTAACTTTGCCTGTAGCGCTGGCGCAGGGCTGACCAAAGGCTGCAGTACACGTGGCGCATCAATGCCAATCAAGTCCATCACGGACTTTAATGGGCCGGGGTTGGTCTCGGCAAAGGCCAGGTTCATCAAGGGGATCAATTGACGGTGCAACGCCAAGGCCTGCTCCGTCTTGCCCTCTTGGGCCAGCGCATACATTTGCAACCAGGGCTGTGGCAACACGCTGGCCGTCACCACGATACCGCCCGTAGCCCCGCCTGCCATGTGCATGGGGAACAGTGAGTCCTCGCCGCTAAGTACTGAAAACGACTCATCGACGCCGGCCACGGTGCGCAAGTAGTGATACATGTCGGTATTGCAGGCCTTCATGCCGATAATGCGTTCGTGGCGCGATAGTTCGTGCAAAATCTCGGGGTCAATAGCAACCCGGGTGCGGTAGGGTATTTCGTAAATCAGTATAGGTAATGGCGACTCGTCGGCATAGCGCAGAAAATAATCCCGTATCCCGGCCTGGGTGGGCGTGGTGTAGTACGGGGTTAGCACCATCAAGGCGTCAACGCCAGTAGCGGCCAATTCCCGACCCGACTCCAAGGCATCGTAGTAGCCCGGGTCTAACACCCCAGGAATAACGGGTACTTTTCCAGCCGCTGCTTGCACCGTCAATTCGGCCATGCGTACGCGCTCTTTTTGCGATAAGGCGCCGTATTCGCCGGTGCCGCCCAACGGGACTATACCGTTCACTCCCTGGTCAACCAGGCGCGACACCAGGGCGCGCGTGGCATCGGCATTGATGCTGTCGTCAGCATTGACGGGGGTGGGAATCGCGGGGAAAATCCCGCGCAAATTGCTTGAAACCATCATAAATACATTCCATTAAAAATACGTCGCTACCCTTAGGCCAGGCTGCGATTGCGCAGGCGATCGGCAACCCAGATCAGGACAGCAATAAACACGAACAGGCAGGTAGACACTGCGGCAATGACCGGTGAAATCTGCAGTGTGACCTCGTCCCAGAACTGCTTGGGCAAGGTGGCGCTTATGCCGCCCGATGAAAATAGTGCGATGGTCAGCTCGTCAAACGAGGTGGCAAACGCGAACAAAAATGACGACAGCAAACCAGCCCCTAATATGGGGAAGGTTACGAACCGCAAGGTGGCCCATGGCGTCGCGCCCAGGCTCTGGGCTGCAAAATCAAGGCGTGTATCGTAGTTACGCAGCACCGCCATCATGGTGATCACCACATACGGAACAGCCACCACCGTATGTCCCAGAATCAACCCAATGGCCGTGCCCACCAGCCCCACCTTGGCAAAGAAATAGAACATGCCAACGGCAATGATCATGCGCGGCACCACGATGGGTGACAGCACAAAGGCCAGCCAAAAACCTTTGCCGCGTATCTTGCTGCGCACCAGCATGAAAGCCACCGGCGTACCTATCAGCATGGCCAGAATGCCGGCGCCAACACCCACGATTAAGGAGCGCACTATGGCTCTCATCCAGACGGGCGATGCAAACATCTCTTGGTACCACTGCAGGGAAAATCCTCGGGGTGGCCAGTTCAAGCCCGATTCCGCATTGAACGACAAAGGCACCATTAGAAATGCGGGAAGGCTCAAGAAGATCAGTATCGCAATCACCACCGCCCACATGGTGCGCGACCGGCCTGGATCACTGGCACGGTGACGTGTACGTTTTGGCAACAGTTGCAGCAACCAGTCTGACACGCTGGCCAGCACATTCAATATTGCCTCGCCCACGCGATAAATGACACCGTTTTTGTCGTTCGAGCCGCTGCGATCAACACTACCCCCGGCCATGCTGGATAGGCCCAGTAGTTTGTCGTATACGCCAAACACCAGCAAAACCACCACCAACAGCAAGACCGAGATTGCACCGGCAAAACCCCAGTTCAGTGTCTGGAAGATCTGATCGATGATGATTTGAGTAATCATGGTCTCGCGACGGCCACCCAGCAACGCAGGCGTAATGAAGAAACCAATTGCGGTCACAAACACCATGATCCCGGCGGCAGCCACCCCAGGCAGCGACAAGGGAAAGTAAATTTTCCAAAATGCCGTGCCCGGCTTGGCCCCCAGCGTTGCCGCCGCCTTAGGCAGGTTGCGGTCAATATTTTCCATGACAGAAAGCATGGTCAGCACGGCCAGCGGCATCAAGGCATGCACCATGCCCACGATTACGCTGCCAAATTGGTACAACAGATCGGCTGGGGCATCGATCACACCCATGGCCAGTAATAATTGGTTCAGTGGGCCATTACGACCCAGTATGACGACCCAAGCAAAGGTACGTACCAGGAAGCTGGTCCAGAAAGACAAGACCACCCAGAACAGTAAAGTGCCTTTGCGTTGTCGGGGCAATGACGTAATCAGGTAGGCAACCGGAAATCCGGCCACAACAGCGAAAAACGTCGTCCAAAGCGAAATCTTCAGGGTGATCAACAAAACGTCGACGTACACCGGCGACTGAAACAAACGCCGGTACTGCTCGATACCCAAGCTGCCGTCTTCGCCATAAAAGCTTTGCAGCAGCAGTTGGCCCACTGGGTAAACCAACAGCGCCAGCAGTAATATGCAAAGCGGCCCGCCCATCAGGACGTAGCGCCAGCGGTTCTTTGACGCTTGTATAGCAGCGGCGGTTTTATTGCTCATGGCCCTACTCCACCAAGGCGACCGCGTCGGTCTCGTGCCAGTTAAACGACACGGTCTGCCCTACGGCATAGCCAGGGGCTGATGTACGGGTGGGGTAAGCAGCGACGATGGGCGCTGCATCGGGCTCCAGCCCTTGCATATACAGTTTAGTCAGGCTGCCGGTCACCATAACGTCCAGCACCTTCCCCGACAGGCCGGCGTTTGACGCCTGAAGCAAGTCGCTGTCGCCAGTCGCTTCGCCCAGCAATTGAAGGTTTTGTGGACGTACCATGACCTTGACCTTGTCGCCAGCAGCCAGGCTGCCGTGATGAAAGCGTGCACGTCCGCCCGCGCCATTAGACAAACGAACACCCACGCTTTCATTGGAAACGTCGGTAACCGTGGCATCGAACATATTCGATTCACCAAGAAAATCAGCCACAAACAACGAGCGTGGCCGGAAATACAAATCCGCCGGCGAACCCAGTTGCTCGATACCGCCAGCATTCATCAAGCAGATGCGGTCAGACATAGTCATGGCCTCTTCTTGATCGTGTGTGACGTACACGATGGTCGTACCCAGTTCCCTGTGGATGCGCTTGATTTCCAGCTGCATCTGATCGCGCAGCTTCTTATCCAACGCACCCAAGGGTTCATCCATCAAGATGATGGATGGGTTGTAGACCATGCAGCGTGCCAGGGCGATACGCTGTTGCTGCCCGCCGGATAATTCCCGCGGGTAGCGTTGAGCCACGTGCGGCAGGCGAACCATGTCCAGCGCCTCGCCTGCCTTGCGACGTGCCGTGGCTGCATCTACCTTGCGCATTTTCAAGGGAAACGCAATATTTTCCTCTATCGTCATGTGCGGAAACAGGGCGTAATTTTGGAACACCATCCCAATATCGCGTTCATACGGGGCACCGTAGGTAATGTCCACATCGTTGACCAGAAGCTGACCCTGGTCCGGATGGGCAAGGCCAGCTATCAGGTTCAATAGCGTGGTCTTGCCGGATCCCGACGGGCCCAGCAGCGTCAAGAACTCGCCGCTGGCTACTTCCAGGTGGGTAGGTGCAAGCGCCACGAAGTTACCGTAGTTTTTGCTCAGTCCGATAATTTGAAGATTTGATGCTGACATGGTGAACCGTTTATTTCCTGTTTCTTTCTATGACGTGCATACGCCACTTGGGTCTGTTATTTCAATACCCAGGCATTGAAGCGCTCAATCACATCGCGCTGATTGTCGAACCAGTACTTGGCGTTGATGGGTACGCCGGTCTTGATGTTCGCAGGGCTGGTCGGGCAATGCTGAGCGATTTCAGGCTTGATGTAGTCGAATGCGGCAGGCTGCGTAACACCCGCGGCAAAGTACTCTGTCAGCGATGCCATGCGTTTCGGATCGGACGCGAAGGTGATGAACTCACGGCATGCATCGGCATTGGGCGTACCGGCCAGTATCGACCAGTTATCGCAACCCCAGATATTCTGATCCCAGATGATGCCAATAGGTGCACCGTTGGCGGCAGCCGATTGCGCGCGGGACACCCAGGTGGCCACCATGTCGACTTCGCCCGACCCCAACATCTGTTCAACTTGTGCGCCACTGTTCCACCAAACGGCAACATCCGGTTTGATCTGATCCAGTTTGGCAAAAGCACGATCCAGGTCGCAGGGGTATACCTTGTCGCCTGCCACACCATCGGCCATCAATGCCTCTTCGATGGTATCGAAGGGATGCTTGCGTAGCGAACGACGACCAGGGAAATCCTTCACGTTCCAGAAGTCAGCCCAAGACTTGGGCGCCTCGCGGCCCTTGAACGCATCGGTTCTATAGGCCAGGACCGTGCTGTATACGTTGGTGCCCACGCCATACGGCGACTTGTATTGCTCAGGGATGCTGGCAATCACAGATTGTGATTCCAGGCCATGTTTCTGCAGATATTTTTTCTCGCCCGACGTCAGGATCAAAATGGCCGGATTGCTGATCTTGGCCATATCCCAGGTGTAGCTACCCGTTTCCACCATGCTGCGAATTTGGGCAGTAGGTTCGGCGTTAGCTGCCACACCCACCACTTCGATGCCGGTCTTTTCCATGAAAGGGCGATAGTAAACAGCACCATAAGCCTTGGTGTAGATGCCGCCATCATCACGCACAATAATGCGCTTGCCTGCACCGCGCGCTGGTGTCCAGACGAACGGGGTTGCAATTGTTGCCAGGCCTAAGGCAGTGGCTTTGATCGCGGTACGCCGCGATGGACTGAACGTACTCTTCTTATTCATGATGTCTCCTAATACTCCAGTATGTCAGGGCAATAAGCGCCCGGGATTCAAAAGATTGCCAGGATCCAAAGCCTGCTTTACGGCATGCATCATGGCCAACTCAACAGGGGATTTATAGTGCTGCATTTCAGGCAGCAGAGTACGCCCCACTCCGTGTTCGGCACTGAAAGTGCCACCTAAACTGTGTGCCACATCGTTAACGCTGCGCCGAATGGCTTGCGCTGTCGCCCCTTGATCGGCCAGCGCTTGCCACTGATCGAAGGAAAAGAAAGGGATGAAGTGCACATTGCCATCACCCAAATGGGCGACGATGACCACTTTCAAACCCGGAACTATCGCCTGTACGGCAGCGGTGGCATCGTGGATAAACTGGGGAACGGCTGAAACCGGTACGGCAGTATCCGATGTCAGGCCCACCCCCGCCTTCTTGTTGCCTTCCGACACGCTGTGGCGCAGTTCCCACATAGCATGGCGCTGCGCCTGGCTGGTTGCCAGCGTCGCATCGGCGACCAAACCCTGTGTCATGGCTAGGTCTAACAGTTCTAGCAATTCGTCGTCATCTGAATTGACCGCATGACTATCGGACAGCTCGATCAGCAAATGCCAGGGGTAGGACTTCGCCAAGGGATTGCGCCTGCCGGGCACATATTCCAAGACGATATCCATTTGATTGGAATCGATCATTTCAAATGCGGTCAGTTTGGCCCCAAACCTGGCCTGGCACCTGCCCAGCAGCGCCAACGCGGCCTTGGGATCAACGGGCGCCACCCACGCCATCGAATGCGCCAACGGCAATGGATGCAACTTAAGCGTGGCGGCCGTAATAACGCCCAGCGTGCCTTCAGTGCCAATGAACAGATGTTTTAGATCCAGACCGGTGTTGTCTTTACGCAGTGTCTTGAGCCCATTCCAGATGGAGCCGTCGGGCAGCACAACTTCCAGCCCCAAGACGTTTTCGCGTGTATTGCCATAGCGCAGCACCCCGGTGCCACCCGCATTCGTGGCAATGTTTCCACCAATCTGGCACGAACCTTCGGCACCAAGACTTACGGCGTACAAACGACCTTGCTCGGCAGCCGCTTGTTGGACTGTCGCCAACACGCAGCCAGCCTCAACTTCGATAGAATTATTGGCGGCATCCAGGTTTCGGATGCGGTTCATACGCGACAGATTGATGATTACCGGGGCCGTGCCATTGGCATCCGGCACCGCGCCACCACACAAACTGGTGTTACCGCCTTGCGGCAAGATAGGCACGCCCTGATCCGTGCAAAGGCGCACGACATCAGAAACTTGTTGGACTGATGCCGGCAACACCACGCATGCCGCCTGGCCCTTGTATCGTCCGCGCCAATCCTCGGTATAGCCAGCCATGTCCGCCTGGGTCCGCAATACAGCGGACTCCCCAAGCAAATCAACAAGGCGGGCGATTAGTGTGGGCGTGGACATGAAATATACAGCTCCAGGCGAATGGATAAAACAGCGTTAATGCAATAAGCATATCGCCTAATAAATCGCATGGAACTCTAAGTAATTTATATGCAATTAACTCTCGGGTTTATCCTAGGAGCCTAATCAACTCAGATGCTCCTGCATTTACTGGCATATTGCGCCGATTAGCCTTACCAGTTCTGCAGACGAGAGCAGTCGACCGCCGAGGCATCCAACTGCGATAAACGCGAGCGACCAATCAGCCGCATAGTGATCTCAATTTCGTCACGAAGAATTTCCAGAACATCAGCCACGCCCTGCCCTCCGGACGCCGCCAGCCCATACAACGGAGCACGCCCCAGCAGCACGCCGCTGGCACCCATGGCTATCGCCTTGACCACATCGCTACCGCGACGAAATCCCCCATCCACCAACACATCCATGGAGGCACCCACTGCGTCCACCACTGCAGGCAAAAGCTCCAGTGCCGATGGCACGCTGGGCAACTGCCGACCGCCGTGATTTGACAGCACAATGCCATCCAGGCCGTGACGTCGCGCCAGTTTGGCATCGTCCACCGACAAAATCCCTTTGATCAAGACCGGCCCCTCCCAATGGCGCCGCAGCCAGGCAACATCGTCCCAGGACAAGGCCATATCCATCTTGCGGCTTAACGCCGCTGCCTGGACATTGATGTTCGCCTTGATCCCGGTACTTTGGGCAAGATTCACCAATTGCGGCCCGCCGCTGCGCGCCATCTGCCATGACCAATGAGGGTGCAGCAAGAAGTCCAGCGCCATACGGGGCGTTATCTGTAATGGCAGTTTGAAGCGATTACGATGATCATGGTCACGTTTGCCATGCACGGGTGTATCCACCGTCAGCATCAAGCTGGAATACCCCGCCGCCTGTGCTCGCCACATCAGGTCCTCGGCAATTCGGCGATCCTGCTGTACATACAGTTGCAGCCACAAATCGCCTGCCGAGGCCTCGCGCACCGCTTCGATGGTAGACGTGGAGGCCGTCGACAACACAAACGGCACGCCTGCGCGATGTGCCTGAGTGGCAAGAATTTCATCGCCCCTCGGCCAGAACAGGCCATTCAGCCCCGTTGGCCCGACAAGCACAGGCAAACTTTGCGTGCGATTGAATAAGGTTGTCGACGCATCGCAATCGGTCACGTCATTGAAAATTTGAGGGGAGAAAAGTACACGGCTAGCCACCGTGGTGTTTCGTTTCAGGGTACTGCCGTCCTCTGCCCCGCCATCCAGATAATCGAACGCCAATCTGGACAAACGGCGTCGCGCCAGCTTGCGATAATCCAGCACTGTTGCCTGCATGCGTATTTCTCCTGCCTTGCTTGCCATGCTTGGCGCTACAAGGGCCAAGCTTCACGAAGTAAAGCAACTAGTATCAGGAAAAACGAACGCATCTCAATCGAAGTGATTGAGATGCGATTATTCAAACGAGAGGGATAACCATTAGTTTCAGCGTTGCCCAGCTCTTAAAAATTAACCTTTTATTTCTAACGTAACATTTTGTGTAGAATCATGAGTTGATATTGGCCTTGGACTTCAACCCAAGGCCCTCATGTAAAGACGTTAATAAAGGGAAGTTATGCTTAAAACAGTTGTGACAGCAGGCTCGGTTTTAGTACTGTCCGCGCTTGTGGCGGGTTGTGCAGTCGAACGTTCACAGGCATTGACGGTGCCGACGGTAGCCTCGGCAGGAACGACTTATCAAGGAGTACGCAGCCCGATCTCGGTAGGCAAGTTCGATAATCGCAGTGACTTCCTACGTGGTATTTTTTCTGATGGCGTGGATCGCCTTGGCGGCCAGGCTCAAACAATACTTGTAAGCCATCTGCAACGCAGTGGTCGCTTCCAGGTGATGGATCGCACAAACCTCACCGAGATCGCACAAGAAGCGGGCTTTAACAAACAAGCCGCCAAAATTAAGGGTGCTCGCTACGTCGTTACCGGCGATGTAACGGCCTTCGGTCGTAAGGTAACTGGCGACCATCAACTGTTTGGCATTCTAGGGCGCGGTAAAGAGCAATTGGCCTATGCCAAAGTCGACGTTAACGTGGTCGACGCCTCTACTTCAGAAGTTGTTTACTCGACCTCTGGTGCTGGTGAATACACCCTATCCAACCGCGAAGTTATTGGTTTCGGCGGTAGCTCTGGCTACGACTCCACACTAAACGGCAAGGTTCTTGACTTAGCCATTCGCGAAGCCGTCAACCGTTTGGTCGAAGGTATCGAGCAGGGTGCCTGGCAACCTGAAACCAATCTATAAGGCGCGCCATGTTAAAGATATTTACGGCCGAACAGAATGCGGCTCGTTCAAACCTTGAAAACAAGCACAATCACAGGGTGATGCGACTGTTGGGCATCGGCATGCTGACTGGTCTTCTGGCCGCCTGTGCTCAGCCACAGAAGCTAATGTACAACTGGCAGTCATACCAAACGGGTGTGTACGACTATCTTAAAGAGGATACGTCAGATTATGCGGCCCAGACCCAGCTACTAGAGCAAAACATCGAGACTGCTAGATCTGCTGACCAAGCATTGCCACCGGGTTTTCATGCCCATCTTGGGATGCTCTATCTAAAACAGGGCATGGCTGACAAGGCTGTGCAGCAGCTACAAACCGAAAAATTGGCATTCCCTGAAGCTACGCCGTTTATGGAATTCTTGTTGCGCAACACTGGGGCATCCGGCAGCAACAGCGATCAGCTTTTGCCAACTCCCGGCTCGGCCACAGCAGAGCAAACGACATCAACGACCATCACGCCAACAGTTGTACAAGACTCAAAGAAGGGAACATGATAAGCATGAAAACGATAATCCGAATGGGCGCCATTTTATGTATTGCGATGCTTACGGGCTGTGCCGCAACAACCGCCAACGTGGACTATTCGGCATTCAGGGAAAGCAAACCGGCATCTATTTTGGTTTTACCGCCCTTGAATAGTTCAGTCGAAGCCGGAGCATCTTCGGCAGTGTTGGCGCAAGCTACCTTCCCATTGGCGGAGTCCGGCTACTACGTGCTGCCGGTGGCCGTTGTGGACGAAACCTTCAGACAAAACGGCCTGTTTACTGCAGGCGACATTCACGCATTGGCTTCATCCAAGTTGCATGAAATTTTTGGCGCAGATACGGCGCTATATATTGATGTGAAAAGATATGGCTCATCGTATATGGTTTTGTCGAGCTCTGTCACAGTAGAGGTCGAAGCAATCCTGATTGATTTGCGTTCTGGTGCGAAACTATGGGAAGGTAAAAGAAGCGTAGCCGAAACCAGCGGCAGCGGCGGCGGCCTGATCGGCATACTGGTTCAGGCCGTGGTCAGCCAAATAGTCAATACGCTCTCGGATCGTAGTTATAAAGTAGCAGGGGCAACCAACCAAAGCCTGCTTGCAGCGGGACAGCCTGGCGGACTACTGTACGGTCCCCGATCCCCCCACTATGAATTGAATTAATCCTTCATTCAACTAATAAAAATGGACGCAATGTGCGTCCATTTTTTTCAACAACCCTGCGGCAATATCCTGTTAATTGCCCAAGAATCTAGATCACCTTCTGCACCAGTTAAAAGGTGTAGCATAAGCGCCCTACGCAGCCTTCTGTAAACGTTTCAGCAATACAGGTAAGAACAAGAAAAGGAAGCTTAGCAGCAGGAAGGTGATCGAAATTGGCGTATCGATCAGGACGGATAAGCGGCCCTGCCCTGCTGCCAGGGCAGTCCTAAGTTGATTTTCAGTTAGCGGCACCAGAATCAGGCCTATCAGCAGCGGCGGAATGGGAAACCCATAGACTCGCATCGCATAGCTGAGCACACCCAATCCGGCCATCATGGCCAGATCAAATACCGACCCCGATACGCCCCAGATCCCAATAAGTGCAAAAACCAGGATGCCAGCGTACAACTGCGGCCTGGGAATCTGCAATAGCTTCACCCATATGCCGACCAAGGGCAGATTCAACACCAGCAGCATGAAGTTGCCAATGTACAAAGACGCAATCAGACCCCAGACCAGTTCAGGGTTGCTGGTAAACAAAAAGGGACCTGGCTGTAGCCCGTAGTTCTGAAAGGCCGCCAGCAGGATAGCCGCCGTAGCAGAGGTAGGCAGACCCAGCGTAAGCAACGGCACCAGTATGCCGGCCGCGGATGCGTTGTTGGCCGCTTCAGGCCCTGCAACACCTTCGATCGCGCCTTTACCGAACTCGCCCTTGTAGCGACACAGCTTTTTTTCCAAGGTATAGGACAGCATGGTCGGAATTTCAGACCCGCCGCCCGGAATTGTGCCTATCGGGAAACCAATGGCCGTGCCGCGTAGCCAGGGCTTCCAGGAACGACGCCAGTCCTCGCGCGTCATGAAGGCTTTGCCTTTGATGGGGATAATGTCGTCTTTACCCGCTACATAGCGGCTAGCCACGTACAGGATTTCCCCCACAGCAAATACGGACACCAGCACTACCGTCAGTTCCACGCCATCCAGCAAAGCGGGCATGCCGAATGTCATGCGCGGCTGGCCGGTCATGGCATCGATGCCGATCACGCCCAGCGCCAGACCGATGAATAGCGAGACAAACCCACGTACCCGTGATGCGCCCATCACCACTGCCACCGACGTAAACGCAAGTATGGTCAGCGCAAAATAATCGGCAGGCTTAAGCAGAAACGCCAATTCCGCAACCACCGGGGCTGCAAATGTCAGCAATAGCGTGGCAATGGTGCCGGCAACAAAAGAACCGATAGCTGCCGTGGCCAGTGCCGCAGCACCCCGGCCCGAGCGAGCCATTTTATTGCCTTCCAGCGCAGTCATCATCGACCCGGCTTCACCGGGCGTATTGATCAGGATGGAAGTGGTCGAGCCACCATACATGGCGCCGTACAAGACGCCGGCAAACATGATAAAGGCGGATACTGGCCCCACCGATACGGTCACCGGCAATAACAATGCGATAGTCAGCGCAGGTCCGATGCCCGGAAGAATACCGATGGCGGTTCCCAATACCGACCCGATAAAGGCCCACATGAGGTTGGCCGGCGTAAGGGCAACCTCAAAGCCATGAAGCAACAGTACCAGTGTGTCCATTAGAAACCCGCCAAGGGAAAGAAGCCACCCAGCTGCAGTCCCAGCCAGCCAAACATAAACCAGCACATGGCCGCCAGCACAAACCCTACAACAAGATCGGACACCAGACGTTTCGAACCAAATGCCCGCGCCACCAACATGAACGACAGCATCGCCGTCACTGGTAGCCCAAGTATTTCAATGGTCAGTGCAGGGAGCACGGCGGCAAGCAATGCGGTAAAAAAAGCACGCTTGTCCATGGGCTTGCCAGGCTCTGCGTTCTCGGCCTCGTCGGGTTCGAACACTTCGCCTTGGGCAATCTGGATCAGCAACAATACGCCCAAGCCTATCAGGCCCACGCCAACCCCGGCTACGAACATGCCAGGGCCTATGGCGGCATACTGCGCGGTCGTAGCCAGCTCGGTCGAGGCATAAAAGCAGACTGCCCCCATGAACATCACAGCCAGCCCTAACCACCAGGGGCGTTTGCGCAACAACGTCATCTACATTCCTTCACTGGTATTACCTGCTTACTTAGCCAGACCCGCATCCTTTAGGATCTGATTAATGCGGTCGCTTTCACTTTGGATAAATTGTGCGAAGGCATCGCCCGGCAAGAAGTAGCTATCCCAACCTTGCTTTTCAAGCACTTCCTTCCATGGCTCGCTTTCGCTAAGCTGGGTGAAGCGCTGTACCCATTCTGCGTGATTGGCTTCGGGCATGTCGACCGAACCTAGGATGCCGCGCCAGTTCGCAATTTCTACGTCGTATCCGGCTTCTTTAAAGGTGGGAATGTCTTCCAGGCCCTTCATGCGTTCAGCCGTGGTAATACCCAATATACGTATCCGACCTTCCTGGGCAAATTGCTGGAATTCGGAAATACCCGAAATACCGGCTTTCAGTGTGCCGTTGATGATACCGATGACAGTGTCTGCGCCACCTGCCTGGGGAATGTAGTTCAAGGACGGTACTGGTACGCCTGCGCTTTGTGCCAACAAGGCCAAAGCAATATGGTCAACGCCACCGGCAGAACCGCCACCAACAGCTGACGCGCCTGGATCATTTTTCAGTGCGGCAACGAAGTCACCCAGGTTCTTGTAGGGGGAATCTGCCTTGACCGCAAGCACCAGGTATTCTGCAGTCAAGCGTGCAACAGGCTTGAATTTGCTTAGGTCAACGGGCGACTTGTTCAGCGTGATAGCACCGACGGTGATTGCACCGAATACTGCCAGGGCGTCTGGTTTACCTTTCTGTGAACGCTCAAAATCGGACAAGCCTATCGTGCCGCCAGCACCGCCCTTGTTCGTGAAATTCACAGTACCTGTATAGATACCCGCTTTATTCATGGCCTGGAAGGCCTGACGTCCGGTACCGTCCCAACCGCCACCAGGATTGGCAGGCAGCATCACGCTGACCTGAGCATGCGCAACACCGGTACACAGCGCAGCCACAATAGCCAACGATTTCAGTAAATGCTTAACTTTCATTACGATCCCCCTCGAATTATTTTTGATTGCTTAGTCTTTTGTAACACATGCGGGCAGAGTAAGCTGGTGCCTATAGGCTGTCAATGCGGTTTATCCCGTTGCCTGGACAGTCCAGTCGAAGTTCCTGTAGGCACGTTGAACGATATTCCTGCCGGATTGTCAGTATCCTGTCTCTTCTTCATAGCAAGGTAATTCCACATGTCTATTCAGCAACTGCTGCAGCAAGTATTACAGTCCGGTCAAAGCCTCGTCAAGGATGCGGGTTCCCGGGTCAGCCAGGGGGCGCCGGGCGCATCTGCCAACCTAGGCGGATTCGGCGGTGGCGCACTGGCGGGCGGGGCGTTGGGCCTGTTGCTTGGCAACAAGAAATTCCGCAAAATGGGCGGCACATTCGCCACCTATGGCGGCGCTGCAGCCCTGGGGGCTTTAGCGCTGAAGACATACCAAGACTGGCAACAGAAATCGACCCTAGAGACAACCGCCCCTTCGTCAGCCCAGGCTCCTGCGCAAACCGCTGCGGCAACCCCCGCGCTTACCAACAGCGCACTGGAAGCACATAGCCGTATCATTCTGGCTGCAATGATCTCCGCCGCCAAGGCAGATGGTCATATCGGCCATGACGAGCAGCATCTTCTGGATGTAGAAGTAGCCAAGTTGGCCAACCAGCCCGCCGACCTAAAATGGTTCGAGGCTGAACTAGCCAAGCCGGCAGACCCAGCAGTGGCAGCGGCTTTAGCGACCACGCCTGAACAGGCGGCCGAGGTATATCTGGCCAGCCTGTTGGTGATCGACGAGCAAAGCTATATGGAACGCGCCTATCTGGACGAGCTGGCCCGTCGCCTACCCTTGCCCGAAGGTCTGAAAACCGAATTGGAAGCGAAAGTGCGTAGCTTGGCCTCTTAGAGCGCACAGATGATGGCGTATAGTGACAAGGTGGTGCAGTAAACCTCCATTCAGCCAGTTCATTTCTCAAGGAGTGAAAGACATGGCAGATCCAGCAAACGGTTTTAAACGGCCTAGCGAACAGATCAACATCTCGCTTAGCGCATTACGGGCGCACTGGGGTTGGTTCGTCGCGATCGGCATCATACTTGTAGTGCTGGGCGCTATTGCACTTGTTCATGTGCTGGCAGCAACGCTGGTCAGTGTGATCTTCATCGGGACATTGATGTTGATCGGCGCCGTGGGCCAGCTAGTCCAGGCGTGGCGCGTCAAGGACTGGAGCGGTTTTGTTGTTTGGTCTATAAGCGGATTGCTGTACGCTGCGGCCGGCGTCGTGGCCATCGTGAACCCCTACGTGGGTGCAGCTCTGCTAACGCTATTACTGGGGGCGACCCTAATCGCCGCTGGCGCTTTCCGGCTGTGGGTTTGGTTCAATAATCGCGCACAGCAAGGCTGGGGATGGCTGGCTTTCTCGGGCGTCATCACGTTTGCCACTGGTATTTTGATCGCCATCGGCTGGCCCGCCAACAGTCTGTGGATTCTGGGCTTACTGTTGGGCTTTGACTTGCTGTTCCAGGGCTGGTCGCTGTTATTTGCTGGGCTCGCATTGCGTAAGCACGTCTAAACAGTTGCAACACCAGCAGTCCCCCAGGCAGTAGAATGCGGGTTTACCCGTATTTCACTGCCCCATCCATGTCGAAGCCCACCTACAAGTCTAAAACAACGCAGTATCCCGCCAGCCTGGTCATATTCGCACTGGCTATGGGCGCATTCGCGATCGGCACCACTGAATTCGCTACGATGAGCCTGCTGCCCTACTTCGCCAAGGATTTGAATATCGATGCGCCGACCGCGGGTCACGTGATCAGCGCCTACGCACTGGGCGTGGTCGTGGGCGCCCCCGTTCTGACTGTGCTGGCTGCACGCGTGGCTCGCCGTACGTTATTGCTCTGGCTGATGGCCATATTCGCCCTGTTCAACGGCTTATCCGCCTTCGCCCCGACCTATGAATGGATGCTGGTACTGCGCTTCCTAAGCGGCTTGCCGCATGGTGCCTACTTTGGCGTAGCATCTCTGGTTGCCGTGTCGCTGGTGCCGCTGAACAAGCGCAATCAGGCAGTAGGACGGATGTTCCTGGGCCTGACTGTTGCTACCATTATTGGCGTTCCCTTTGCCAACTGGCTAGGACATGCAATCGGCTGGCGCTGGGGATTCGCGCTGGTGGCACTGGTAGGTTTGCTGACCATAGCGCTAATCGCCAAACTAGCCCCCAATACACCAGCGTCCCCAGGCTCCAGCCCCCTGCGTGAGCTTGGAGCGCTTAAACATGGTCAGGTTTGGCTTACGCTGGCTGTGGGTGCCATCGGTTTTGGGGGACTGTTTGCTGTTTATACGTATCTGGCCGATACCTTGATACTAGTTACCCAAGTGTCTCCCGCAGCGGTTCCCCTGGTGCTAGGTATTTTTGGTGTGGGTATGACCTTAGGCAACATTGTGGTGCCCTGGTTTGCCGACCGGGCACTTATGCCCACCGCGGCAGGCCTGTTGCTTTGGAGCGCCGCCGCCTCGGCCCTTTTTACCGTGACAGCCCAAAGCCTATGGGGGATTTCGGTTACTGTCTTTTTAATCGGAATAGGCGGCGCGCTGGGCACCGTGTTGCAAACTCGGTTAATGGACGTCGCAAAAAACGCCCAAAGCCTGGCCGCGGCATTGAACCATTCCGCTTTCAACTTTGCCAACGCGCTGGGACCTTTGCTGGGCGGTATGGCGATCGCCCGTGGCTATGGATGGACTTCGCCCGGCTGGGTAGGCGCCCTGCTTGCCCTAGGTGGTTTGGTGTTGTTGCTGATCTCGGTCGGGCTAGATCGAAGAAATCGTGCCCAACTCGAGTAGCATTAACGGATAGACAGACTTGTCTACGTGAAATTTCAACTAGTCAAAAAGGATCGTCAATGGAAACTCGTCCCCCACTGCCTCCGTTCACTCTTGAAACCGCTATCCAGAAAGTACGCCTGGCTGAAGACGGTTGGAACTCACGCGATCCAAGCCGGGTGGCACTTGCATACAGCATAGATACACGCTGGCGAAACCGTGTGGAGTTCCCTGTAGGCCGCGATGCTGTGTGCGCCCTACTTGAGCGCAAGTGGATGCGCGAGCTTGACTATCGCTTAATCAAAGAAATCTGGGCTTTTTCCGATGACCGGATTGCCGTGCGATTCGCGTACGAATGGCATGATGACGCTGCCAATTGGTTCCGTAGTTACGGAAACGAAAACTGGCAGTTCAGCGCAGAAGGTTTAATGACCCACCGCCACGCCAGCATTAACGACCGGCCCATTAAGGAATCTGACCGAAAATTCTTTTGGCCACTGGGTCGACGCCCCGACGACCACCCTGGCTTGAGCGATCTTGGCCTTTAACCCGTAGCTGAATTCGAACCCACAGCCACATTTGACGGCAAATTAGCCCGCACCAAACGGCCCGCGATAGACTCAAGCATGGGGATATCAGGCAGGGCGTCGCCAGGGCCAAACCAGTGCGCATCGGCGATTTCGTCCTGTTGAAGACGAAGCTCGCCGCCAGCGTACTCCGCGGTGTAGGCGATCATCAACGAATGGGGAAATGGCCATGACTGGCTGCCGAAATAACGCAGGTCTTTGACCTGCAGGCCTACTTCCTCGAACACCTCGCGGTGGATGGCCTCTTCTATACTTTCACCGGCTTCGACAAAACCGGCCAGAGCGGTATAACGCGCCGTAGCGTATGTTGCATGACGCGCCAGCAGTATCTGGTCATCGCGCTTAATAAGCACCATCATTGCAGGCGAGATACGTGGGTAGGCAGAAAAACCGCAGTTGGAACAGTGAAAACAAAGTTCTTTTTCCGACTTATGCATGGGCGTTGCACAAACACCGCAATAACGATGGGTACGCACCCACTCCGATACCTGAAACGCACGACCAGCCAGTGACCCGTACTCACCAAGCTCGGTCAGGACGGCGCGCAGCTTACGAAACGCAAAGCCTGATGGCGCTTCGATGTCGCGCGCGACTTGGCAGGTATAGTGGCTGGAACCGTTAGAAGGTCCAACCGACTGAAGCGCATCGGCACCCAGGCCGATACCGACGCAGACATCGGCATCGGGAAAGTCTATGCTGGATTCGGACAAAAGAAGCTCGTCGCCCCGGAAAATAAAATTCACGCTGTCTCCCTGATTATCTGTGTGAAGCATCATACTCCTGCAGCCGTCTATTCACAGGCGCATCACATGATCTTCTATACACTGCTATCAGGATAACAATCAGAATATTTCAAGCAGCCAATACCATTCAAATACGAAATACGGTTACCTAGAACAGATACCGTTTAAACCACGCGATACTGCGGCTCCATGCAAGTTGTGCAGCAGCCTCGTCGTAGCGCGGCGTCGTGTCGTTGTGAAATCCGTGATTCACATCGGGATAGATGTACGCTTCGTATATCTTGCCATTTGCCTTCAACGCGGCCTCGAATGCGGGCCAGCCTTGATTGATTTGAGTATCTAACCCTGCATAGTGAAGCAGCAGCGGCGCTTGTATCTTGGGTACATCTTTAGAGTCGGGCTGCCGACCATAAAAGGACACCGCAGCCGCCAGTTCTGGATAAGCCACTGCCGCGGCATTCGCGACGCCACCGCCATAACAAAAGCCGATGATGCCCACTTTTCCAGTTGTCCCATCAAGGGTGGGCAGAAATTCAATGGCGGCAAAGAAATCGTTCATCAGTTTTTCGGGATCGACTTGCTGCTGAAGTTCCCGTCCCTTATCGTCGTTGCCGGGATACCCCCCCATTGAACTGAGTCCGTCAGGCGCCAGCGCTATATAACCAGCTTTCGCCAAGCGACGCGCAACGTCCTCGATGTAGGGATTAAGTCCGCGGTTCTCGTGAACGACCACAACGCCCGGCAATTTGCCCTGCGCGTGGGCGGGTTTGACCAGGTATGCACGAACCTGACCATTGCCTAGGGGCGATGGGTAGGTAATATAGTCGGCGGTGATATCCGGGTCGGTAGCCGACACCTGCTGGGCCAGTGCATAATTGGGGCGCAATGAAGCCAGGATAGTGGTGGCCGTCAGCCCGCCTATGGCGAATTTGGCGGCCCGGCTAAGGAACTCGCGCTTGCTGATGGCACCGTGTACGTAGAAATCATAAAGCTCAAGCAGTTCTGGTGCGAAGTCTTTAGCGGTCAGTCTAGACATGGTGCCTCCTGTTTAGGTAGCGCAATGCATCAGTGAAACCAACACTGCCATTACACACCTAAACAGCCACTGAGCTCAAGGCCCAGGGCATCACAAACCCAAAGGCCTTCGGTGGTGCCACTGTGTGGCTTCCTGATAGGCCTGCCCTATTTTCAGCACCGTCGTTTCTTGGTACTGACGACCGACAATTTGCAGGGATGTTGGCAACCCTTGCTGATCCTGGCCGTTAGGTAAAGAAAGCGCACACAGATCCAGAAAATTGCCAAACCGGGTGAAGTGCGATGGTGCCGTAGTCTGATCGACCTCTTCCAAAAGTAAGGCAGTGGTGGTCATCGTGGGCGTCAACAAAGCGTCGTAACCTTGCAAGGCATCATCGAACTTGGCTATCAATAGCTGGCGTTCGGATAAGGCGTCAATATAATCCTGTGCAAGGACACCGCGTCCTGCCATAACACGCGGTCGCACATGGTCATCCAAAGGCAGATCGGAATCAGTAACCAGCTTACCAAGCAAAGAATAACTTTCCGCACTCATGATCAAGCCATTAAGCTTGGCCACATCGGCAAAAGCACATGGCAAATCAATACAATGTATTTCTGCGCCTAGACGCTCTAGCTCGTCCACAGACCTATCGTACGCAGCCAACATTTCCGCACTAGCATAGGCTCGCTCGGCCTGCGGCATACGCAGTAAACGCATACCCTTCAGGCTGGATGACGCGGCCCCCATCTGACCACGATCGTGAGCGGGCAGACCCCATGTACGGCGATCCAAAGGATCAGGACCACACAATAGCCGATACAACAAAGCGACGTCATTGACCGTATAGGCCATAGGTCCAGGGGTATCCAATGTCGAACTCAATGGCAATACGCCATAACCGCTGATTCGACCCAAGCTCGTCTTCAGGCCTGTCAAGCCACACCAAGCAGCGGGCATACGAACAGACCCGCCTGTATCCGTACCCATCGCACATGGCGCCATGCCAGTTGCGATGGCGACGGCCGAACCGCTGCTTGAACCCCCGGGCGTGCGTGGGTGGTTCAAGTCCCAGGGGTTCAACGGCGTGCCAAAATGCTGGTTGGTCCCCCATCCTCCGAACGCGAACTCGACCGTATGCGTTTTCCCCAGAATGATTGCACCGGCCTGAACCAGTCGCGTTACAAGCGTTGCGGTGCGGGTAGCAATCCGGTCAGACCACGCGGCTGACCCTCCGGTTACCACTTTACCTTCGATTTCAATCAAGTCCTTCAATGCGATGGGCACGCCATGCAAGGGTCCTAAATAATACCCGGCACGGATGGCCTTATCGGCTGCCTGAGCCGCCAGGCGAGCCTCATCGGCATGCAAATCAATAAACGCGTGCATGGTGCCATCCAGGCGAGCGATGCGCGCGAGATAGCTTTCCACGACATCCACCGGAGACAGCCGTTGTTCATAAATTTCCCGTGAAAGCGCTTCAACGGTCCAGGTGGCGGGGTCGCCTGTATGCATACTCATAGCTGATTCAACCACATCAAAGTTCATTTCGGGAAAGGTCCCAAAGCAAGCGGTAGCTGCCTGTGGACACAATGTCCAGCGGATCGATCAATCCATCACTGCCGATCAACGCGTCCAGACCACACTGAGCCTGGACAAGGCTGCTCGCATCCAGAATGACGAACCAGTCGGCAACGGCCGGTGCGACCTCGCCGTCCTTCATGAGCGGTTTGGATAGCTCAGGATCGCCCTCGACCAAATGCGCTGAAATCAAACCCGCCTTCACCTGATCTTGTAAAGCAGGTAGCAACCTATCTCGCAATGCCTGCTGACGCGCCTCAACCGGGCCAGGACGCAGATGCAGTATCGTCAGAACAGATCCCCTGCCCTGCCCCAAACTAACCGTCACACGGGCGATGGCACGTATACCGTCAAGAAACTTGGGGATATGGTGACGGGAACGTTCGGTCTGATTCTGCAAGACCCCGTGATACACAGGGCTATCCAGCACATCGAAGGTTTTCGTCGTATACAGATTCAGATACTTTGGCGTGGCGGCAACTGCTTCATAACGCCGGGCTTCCATGAAGCCCGGGATCTCGACCCGTTCCGCCAGGTGCTCCTTGTCGTACCACTCATTGAAGTCTTGCTCCTCTTCGGGCAACACATTCATGAGTGTGATCAGCATTCCAGAGCCGGACAAAGGCATGTTTTTACTCCTAGATAATAAGAAATCAGATGGCTATCGATCCGTCATTGACGGGACACAAACGAGTCAGCATGGTCGGGGCCATCTCTGCCAAATAAATACACCCATCTGGCGCAACCGCCAGGCCGTGAGCGACGGTACTGAAGGTCCGACAACGGCCCAGCAGCTGCCCATCAACGGTATAACGTGACAAACGTGGGGTGTGGTCGGTAACCAGGATACTGCCATCAGACAGTTGAGCTACAGCCATGGGTTTATAGAGCTGTTCCAGCGCTGTGCAATATGAGCCGTCCGCATTAAATACTTGAACGCGATGATTTTCCCTGTCCACCGCCAGCAACTGGCCATTGCGAGCCACTAAAACATCATGCGGAGTCGATAATTCGCCAGGTGCCGCACCTGGTACGCCAAAGGTGGAAGTAAGCGTTAGGTCCGCCGCGAAGTGATGTACGCAGGAATTGCCATAACCATCGCTTACCCAATACCCACCGTCTTTATCCTCGACTGCAGCCGTAGGATGATTAAAAGGCGCGCCCCAGCGTGGATAGTCTGCCCGTCCCAGTATATTTACCGTGACGCCTTGGGCATTAATGCGAAAAATTCGATGACCATCCAAATCGGCAATCAGAAGATCCCCATTTTTCGTAATGGAGCCGTAATGCGGGCACACCAGGGTTGGAATAACCCATGTATCGACTACCTCGCCTCCAGTCCCAAAGATAACCACGTGCGGAGCATTTCTACAGATTGCAGCCACACGACCATCAGGAAACGCGACCACATCGCTAAGCCCGGCAAGGTTTACATCACTATGGGGCCAGGGCCTTTCCACGTAATAATGTCGATCACCCAAGATAACAAACTGCTTTTTTGTTTTGTTTTGTATAGCCAATGCTCTTCTCCCAATTGACATATTTCATCACATCAGCGGTCATTAGGCGATAGAGTTTTATCGAATTCAGACGTCAGAAAAACTACGCTTCAAGTAGCTAGGAACTGCTATATATTGACGTATACGAAACCCCCTTGACCATAGGAGAACCTGTACCCATGCCATCCACCACGCCGCGAATAAAAGGCGCTCTAGCACCCGTCGTCACGCCCTTCAAGCACGATCTGCAACCTGATCACGAAAAGTTCGTGGACCATTGCAAATGGCTGATCGCCAACGATGTCGGCCTGGCCATCTTTGGTACTAACTCCGAAGCGACCTCGCTGTCGTTGAAAGAACGCTTGGCGCTGACGGAAAGCCTATTAGAGGCCGGTGTCCCACCGCAGCGCATGATGCCTGGTACGGGTTGCTGCTCTTTGCCGGAAACGGTTGAACTCACGCGCCATGCTGTCCAGGCAGGTGCTGCGGGTGTCCTGATGCTCCCGCCGTTCTACTACAAAGGCGTGAGCGATAACGGCCTATTCAATTATTTTTCCGAAGTCATCGAACGCGTAGCCAGCGATGACTTACGGCTTTACCTTTATCACTTCCCCGCCGTATCCCAGATCCCGCTTTCCGTGTCGCTGGTAGAAAAGCTGCTGCATCGCTACCCCACAGCAATCGCTGGCCTGAAAGATTCTTCAGGCGACTGGAACAGCATGAAAGCCTACATTGATAATTTTTCTCAAGAAGGATTCGATGTCTTTCCCGGTACAGAAAGCTACATGCTTGACGCGGTACGCATCGGCGGAGCTGGCTGCATCAGCGCTACTTGTAACGTGAATCCAGCAGCGATATCCTCGGTTTATCGCAACCGGATGTCCGATGATGTCACGACCGAAAACGAAGCAATCCTGCAAGTACGGCAGATCTTTCAGCGCCATGCACTGATCCCCGCAATGAAAAGCGTGATTGCGAATAGCCGCCAGGATCCTCTCTGGACGGTTGTACGCCCGCCGCTGGAATCCCTGCCACAAGACAAGGTCCAACAGCTTCTCGACGATCTCAGCTCGGTGGGCTTTTCAATTTAGCGCCAAGCAAAGCGATTTCCCTATACCCAATAGAAAAAAGCCCATGCATCTATTCTGATGCATGGGCTTTTGTTATGCCGCTGCCACTGCTGTGGTTACTTAGAAATACTCATGCTATCGGGCAACCATGTAACCAGTGCTGGAAACACGGTCAGAATAATGATCGCCAGAACCAGGAGCACAAAAAATGGGAATACTGCCTTGCTCACGTACAGAATGTCTCGTCCCGTAATTCCCTGCACCACAAACAGATTGAAACCCACCGGTGGAGTGATCTGCGCGATTTCAACCAGAAGCACCAAAAATATACCAAACCAAATCAGATCGATGCCGGCCGCTTCGACCATGGGAATGACCACGGCGGTACTTAAAACCACCATAGATATCCCATCCAAAAAACACCCAAGCACCAGGTAAAGCAATGTCAATGCCGCCAACAGAGCATAGGGTGACAAGCCGAACGTCGATATCCATTCCGCCAATGCACGTGGAATACCCGAAAAGCCCATGGTTACGGTCAAGAACGCTGCGCCCGCGATAATGAAAGCAATCATGCAAGAGGTACGTGTTGCCCCATAAAGGCTGGCCATGAACCCCTGCCACGTCAACCCACCACTAAAGAGTGCAATCAACAAAGCGCCTACTACACCTATCGTCGCCGCCTCGGTAGCCGTCGCTATACCGCTGTATATAGAACCTATGACGCCGACAATCAGCAGCACCACTGGCAGCAACAGCCTCAAGCGCTTAAATGACTCCCTGAATCCAAGCCTGGGTTCAGGTGCAGGCATTTTTTTCGGATTCAACAATGCCCAGAAAACAATGTAGCCACTGAAAAGCAAGATGATCAACATCCCCGGCACGACGCCCGCCAGAAACAGCTTACCTATCGACAAATTGACCGATACACCATAGACAATAAGGATGATCGAAGGCGGTATTAACAGACCCAGCGTTCCAGAGGCAGCCAGCGAACCCAGGATCAACGGCTCGTGATAGCCGCGATCTTTCAATTCGGGCACCGACATCTGCCCCACTGTTGCCGCCGTCGCCGCTGACGAACCAGATACCGCTGAAAAAATTCCACAGCCTAGTACATTCACATGCAGCAGACGTCCAGGCAAACGCCCCAACCATGGAGACAGCCCTTGAAACAAGTCATTGGACATACGAGTCCTGAATAGGATTTCCCCCATCCAGATGAAAAGCGGTAAGGCCGTCAATGTCCAAGTACTTATAGAGCTCCAGATGGTAGTGGGCATGACTGCCGACAATGGCGCATTCGAAAATATCAGCATTCCGATGCATGCAACGCCCAGCAGCGACAACGCAACCCAAATTCCCGACCCCAACAGCAACAGCAAAATCAGGGCGACAATTGGGCCATAAGTTAAAATATCCATAGTTATTCCGTGAAAGCGTTATTAACCCCATCAGAACGCGCTGATGGCCTGGAAGCTCAGTCGCCCTCTCCCTCTATGCCTTCATAACTTAAGCGTTGCCCCTGAATCAAACGCACTGCCTGTTCAATGAATGCGATCTCAAGGAGCAGCGCGCCCACTGCCATACCGACCTGAGGTATCCAAAGAGGAATCCCTATCAGGCCCGAGGCCACATCACCGAACTCATAGGATTGAACAACCATTTCTATCGAGAATACGGTGAAGGCGCCTATAAGGACTATCGCAAATAACAGGCACCACGCCTCGATCCAGCGGCGCGCCCCGCTTTGGAAACGTGAGGTAAACAGCGTAATACGGATATGACCACCATTACGCAGTGTGCTGGGCAATGCAAGAAACGCCGACGCCGCCATGGCAAAACCCGCCAACACGTCGGCATCGCGTATCTGCACCCCAAAACTACGGCCGCCAATCTGGGCTAGCGTCAACAACGCAATCATTACAAGAAAAAATGCTGCTGCAGCGCGGCTGACGCTAAATACCTTGTCGAGCAGGCGTGTGATCCCGCCTGCAGGCCTGTCCATCCCCTGCAAGGTCTCTATTGCAGCGGTCACTTGGCGCTCCTGTATGCTTCGATAATCTTCTTGCCATCCTCGCCCGCGCTTTTCAGCCACTCTTGGACGAAGGTATCACCCAAAACACGACTTTCCTCTTTGATTTTTTCGTCAGGTTGCTTGACGGTAATACCGTTGTCCTGCAGAACTTTCACTAGTTTGGCAGAGATCTCTGGCGCATTTTCCCAGGCTCTGGTCTCGGCCTGATCGGAAGCATCCAGCACGGCCTTACGAACAGGCTCATCCAACTTGGCAAATAACTTTTCGTTTACGACCACAATATTCCAGGTCGACATTGCAGCCACATCTGTGTAATGCTTTACGTAATCCCAAACCTGCATATCTACGCCAGTTGCGGGCGACGTAATCATGGCGTTGATAACGCCTGTCGAAAAAGCCTGCGAAATTTCCGCTTGCTGTATGGTCACCGGTGACGCACCCACCAATTCAGCTAGACGCCCTGTTACCGGATTGAACGCGCGAAATTTTGTCCCCTTCAGATCGTACAAACTGTTCAGTGGGACCTGGCTGTAAATAGAGTTAGCGGGCCAAGGTGCAACAAACAATAAACGCAGACCCTGTTTCTTCAAGACCTCGGTCAAGGTAGGACGAGTCGCTTCCAACAAGCGCCTGTTTTCAGTCAGATTACTTGCCAGGAAAGGCAAAGCATCGATGCCGTAGATTGGGTTTTCGTTGCTATGCAAGGACATAAGGAACTCGCCTATAGGCACTTGTCCGGTCTGAACGGCACGCTTCAAATCCTGCTGCTTAATCAAGGAGTCTTCAGGATGTATCGTAATTAGCAAGGCACCATTGGTTGCCTTTTCTACGTCCTTGGCAAAGACCGCAACATTCTGGGTGAAGTGGTTCCTGTCGTTCGAACGTACAGGCATATCCCATTTTGCCGCGAATGCCGTCAGCGGTAAGAATACGGCCGTTGCCAGCACCGTTTTGAATACATTTTTTACGAGGGGAGTTTTCATTGTCATCCTATTAATAATGGTTTTAGTCTTTGTTATATTGCCCTTCCAACGCCAGGACACTCAATACGACGCAATCCCCCGTTGTGCTGCTATTATCGGAAATACTAGAAACAACAACAATCTACTTTTTAACCTTTTAAGATTCATTATTTCTTCACTTTGGGGAGGCCATGGACACAAGATTTATCGAATCGTTCGTGGTAGTGGCGGAATGCGGCTCGGTGGCTGAAGCCTCCAGAAGACTGAATATGACACCTTCGGCCTTGGCCCAGCGTATCCGCGTTCTGGAGCAAGATTTCGGGGTATCTTTGTTGACGCGCTCTGGTCGATTCGTACGCCTGACCGAAGCGGGTACGCGCCTGCTAACTCAAGCCAAGCTCTTCCGGCGCGAAGTGCGTAAGTTGAAAGATGCCGCAATGGGAGAAGACTTTCTTGGCTCCCTGCAAATTGGATGCGTACGCTCCTCCTTGAGCAATGTCACATCGCAGTTCTTGAATAACGCAGTCACGATTCATCCCAGCCTCACTGTGCTTGTTGAAGTTGGGGTGTCACAAGATTTATATCATCAAGTAGCAGCCGGTAAACTGGATGCCGCCTTTATTGTCGCGCCGCCATTTCGAATCCCTAAATCCCTGACCTGGAAATCGCTACGCCAGGAACCTCTTTTCGTCATAGCAGCGCACAGGCTTACTGGCATGACTGCACATGCTGTGCTCGCCAACGAGCCCCTGATCCGCTACGACAGACGCGGCTGGGGCGGCTCATTAGCCGATCAATACCTGCAAGAACACCGCCTGCAACCCGTCGAACGTTTTGAACTCGACTCATTGGATGGAATATTGACTCTGGTGGAAATGGACCTTGGCGTATCCTTGATGCCAAATTGGGTGCACCCACGTCCACTTCCCCAAGGCGTAATCGCTTTACCTCTTGAAGTGACCGCCCCCTCCCGGGAGATAGGCATGCTTTGGCCTGCCCAATCACCCTATTCCCGGTTAGTCGAGCAAATCATGATGCCTCACGAGTCCAAAGCAGACGATATCCACGTAGACCTATGATTCCCTTGCAAGCAGTATGGCGTCCACTTCAATATCGAACCCAACCAGATTAGACTGAGTCAAAGTACGAGCAGCGGGAGGATCACCCACGTAGCTAGCGTAAATCGCGTCGAACTCCTTGGCATTGGCGGGATCTTTCAAAAAAACGCTGACTTTGACGGCATCCTTAAGAGAAAGACCTGCTGCATTGGCCGCCGCCTCGAGGTTGTCCAGTGTCATGCGCGCCTGAAAGGCGAAAGACTTATCGCCGTGACGCACGTTGTTAATGTCGCGTGGCGTCTGCCCCGATAGAAACACTAGGCCCTGCGCCTGTACAGCAACGCTGTATGTACCGGCTGGCGGCGGGGTCTGATCGCTAGAAAAAGCTTTATGGCTCATATGAACTTCCTAGGCGCTTAGGCGCGATAACGGTTAATAAGTTGTGCAGTACGCTCTACGGCTTGCACAGCTGCCACGTGGTTCTGAGAGAAATTCAAACGCACGCTATTGGTGGAATGCGGGCTGAACTCGGTGCCGGGCGTTACCGTCACCCCCGCCTGCTGACGCAGAATGCGTACGAAGTCGTGCATACTGACCGATAACTCGGGCAGCAGAGGGAACAAATAGCTGCCCGCCTCGGGCGCGCGTACGGTCAGTCCACTGACAGTGCGAAATACTTGGATCAGGTCATCGCGAATAGCCTGATGCTGCGCGATACGATTTTGCATGTAACCCTGGGGCTCTTCAAACCAGGTACGCAACACCGCTTGGCAGTAGCCAGGTGCACGTAAGGAAACGATGGCTTGGAGCTTTTCCATACGATCAATAATATGAGCGGCCCCGAACGCCACGCCAAGCCGGTAGCCGCTTAGCGACTCGGTCTTTGATGGCCCCATGATGGTCACGACGTTTTTGGCGTCGATCTGGGTTGCACGCAGGTGGGTGTAGTCTATATCTGAATAGAGCAGCCGCGAATAAAGCTGGTCAACAATGACGGTGGCCCCATAACGGTTGGCCAGCGTGGCAATCTGCTCGACCTCATCCTTAGAGTAGATCACGCCCGCAGGGTTGTTAGGGTTAGAGAACAGGAAGGTCTTCACGCCCGACTTGAAGGCTTCTTCCAGTTGGCTGAGATCCAGGCCTGCATGCGCCGTGTTGCCCAGATAGTCCATCTGCACCGGCACGATCTGGCCGCCAGAAAACTCAACCAACTTGCGGTTGGCAAAATAGTCAGGCTGCACGATGGCGACCTTGTCGCCGGCTACGACGGTGGCCGCAATCGCCAGAAACAGCGCGCTCTGTGTTCCTGGAGTGATGATGAGCTCGTTCTCGCCCGACAGGGGACTGCCGGTGAAGTCAGCCAAGTGAGCCGCTACGCGCATGCGCAAAGCGGCATCTCCTCGGTATTCTGTATAGGCCTGTTCGCCGCCGCGCCCAACGCCCTGTACGAACTCCTCTAGAGCCCCCGGCGTGGGTGCAAACGCACTGGCGTTCACGTCGCCATGGGAAAAATCCACCGGGGTTCCAGCCAAGGTTTCGCCTAGTAGCAAGGCGTCCAGGTTGCCACCGCTTTGGCGAACTTCCTGACCTGGCGCATTATCGGTCGCTAGTTTGGCGAATTTTTCTTCGATCAAGCTCATGGCATTCCTCATGTAATTTAGTAGTGATGGAAACGATGTAAATCCTGTGCACCGATAATAGTCTGCTGCAAAGGTAGTGTGTTAATTCGGGTCTAAAGGGCAGAGCGTGAAGCAATCCACGCCTCCATGTAGTGGATACCTGTACCGCCCTGACAGAACTCTGGATCCGCCAGCAGTTCGCGATGCAGCGCAATATTGGTATCTATACCGTCCACCACGGCTTCGCGTAATGCAATGCGCATCCGTGCCAGCGCTTGTTCGCGCGTATCGCCAAACGTAATAAACTTAGCAATCAGCGAGTCATAATGCGCAGGCACCACGTAATCTGCATAAAGGTGCGAATCGACGCGTACGCCAGGTCCACCCGGTGGCACCCAATGGGTGATACGCCCAGGCGACGGCATGAAGGTCGAAGCGTTCTCTGCATTGATCCTGCACTCGATCGCGTGACCATGTCGTCGTATCTGGTCCTGACGCCAGGGCAAAGGCTCGCCAGCCGCGATGCGAATCTGCATCTGCACGATATCTATGCCGGTCGTAAGCTCGGTGATGGGATGTTCCACCTGCAGACGAGTGTTCATCTCTATGAAGTAAAACTGCTCGTCTTCGTACAGAAACTCGAAAGTACCTGCGCCCCGGTAGCCAATAGCACGACAGGCGCCAGCGCAGCGCTCACCAATGGCGGCGATTAGATCGGGGTCCAATCCGGGCGCTGGCGACTCTTCGATGACCTTCTGGTGGCGCCGCTGCATAGAGCAGTCACGTTCGCCCAGCCAGACAGCCTGACCATGGGTGTCGGCCAGCACCTGAATCTCGATATGTCGGGGCTTCAGCAGATAGCGCTCCATATACAAGTCGGGGTTTCCAAACACGGTTGATGCTTCAACGCGCGTAGTCTCCACAGCCGCCAACAGTGCATCTTCGCTCGCGACAACGCGCATGCCTCGACCGCCTCCACCAGCTGCGGCTTTGATAATCAACGGGAAACCTATGTCGCGTGCCTGCTGCACGATGGCGGCGGGGTCATCCGGGAGTACGCCCTCGGATCCGGGCACGCAGGGCACGCCGGACTGCAGCATGGCCTGCTTGGCCTTGACCTTGTCCCCCATCGTTAAGATGGACGCTGGCGTAGGGCCTATGAAGCTTAGGCCGGCGTCCTCGACTGCTTGCGCAAAGGCAGCGTTCTCACTAAGAAAGCCATAGCCCGGATGAACGGCCTCTGCACCAGTGAGCCGTGCAGCCGCCAGGATCGCGGGTACGTTAAGGTAACTGCGCACGGATGGCGCTGGCCCTATACATAAGGCCTCGTCAGCTTGTCGCACATAGGAAGCATCACGGTCCGCCTCGGAGAACACGACCACGGTCTGGATCCCAAGCTCGCGGCATGCACGCTGAATACGCAAAGCAATTTCGCCCCGATTGGCGATCAGAACTTTACGAAACATGGGAGGCGTCCTCGTCAGCATGGATGATAAACAGTGCCTGACCGTGATCCACAGTTTGCCCGTTCTCGCAAAGCACTTGCGCCACAGTACCGGCTTGGTCAGCAGCCACTTCATTGAGCATCTTCATGGCTTCAATCACGCAAAGCGGCGTGCCTATGACAACGCGGCTACCCGTATGCACTATGGGCTCGCCGTCTACGCTGGATGACCGGTAAAACGTTCCGGCCATCGGCGCAAACACGGTATGCGCCGTGCGTGGCACTGTCAATGCAGCCTTTTCGGTCGAATCAACAACATCAACATTGGAGCGTGTCGAGGAATGAAGGTCAGCTCCGCTATCAGCTCGGCGCAGCAACCGGATATTGTGCTGCGGCGAGCTGATATATAGCTCGGCGATTCGCTCTTCGGCGACCAGGTCAATCAAGTCCTTGATCAGTTGAGTATTCGTAGTCATGGCTTATCGCCACCCTGGGCCGGGTTAATTTGAAACAAGGGCATGCCATAGTCGACTATTTGGCCATCGCTTGCCAAAATGGCTGCGAGTATGCCGTCGGCAGGCGCGCTCACAGGGGATAAGGTTTCACCCAGTTCCAGTAATGCCAGAACTTGGTCCTGGGTCACAGCATCGCCTTTTGCAATAGCTGTAGGCAAGGTCGTCGGATGACTAAGCCTGAAGATGCCCAAAGCTTGAGAACGCACGATAGACGTATCCTTCGGCTCCGTAACGTCGTCGGGCGTGGCCGCAGGCCTTGCATCAGCCTGGCCAATGGCAGGCCTACTGTCGACGCGAATTCTGACCAAGTAGCCCTCTTCCTCAACCTCTACCACGTCCACTCCGCGCAAATGCTGGTGGCGTGCGTACTCACGGATATTAGCTAAGTTCATCATGGCTACCCTTTAAGCCACGCGTTCAAGGGCGGCCAATGTATTCTTGACCATGGCCTGGAGCGTGGGCAGTACCGCGTCTGCCCTATCTTCGCGATAAGCGAAGGGTTCAGTTTCATCCATGTATAGGCGCTGCACCATCTCCAGTTGCACGGCGTGCACGCCGTCCTGGGGCCGGCCGTAGTTGCGCGTGATATAGCCACCCTTGAAACGGTCGTCGATCACCCAACTGAAAGGGCTTGTGCTGGCGGCGCTAATGGCCGCCTCGCGTAGCGCGGGCGCGCAGGCGGCGCCACTGAAGGTACCGATGTTCAAGTCCGGCAACTGGCCCTCGAACAAACGCGGCAACACACTGGCTATCGAATGCGCCTCCCAGAGCAGGACATTCGCATGTTGTTGGCGCAGGCGAGCAAGCTCCTTGTCCATTGCGTCATGGTAGGGCTGCCAATAACGAGTCAAGCGCTCGGCCGTTTCGGCCGCGTCCGGTGTGTCGCTAGCATCAGCATATAAAGGTTCGCCCCGAAAGCTCTCGGTGGGACAAAGACCGGAGGTGGTCTGCCCTGAATAAAGGCTGCCTCCATCGCTAGGCCGATTCACGTCAACGATGTAGCGCGAATAATTGGCATGCAACACAGATGCACCCATGGCACGGGCAAAGTCATAAAGACGCCCAAGGTGCCAGTCGGTGTCCGCAATTTTGTGGGCTGCCGGGGTCATGCGTCGAGCAAACTCCTCGGGCAGGCACTCGCCGCCATGAGGGATGGAGATGAGCAATGGTAAGTTGCCCTGCACAAGGGTCACAATGGGGAGGGTCATGGCATGCACTCAGAGGTAGGGGAAGAAACGGGTAATCGGCGGCGCTCCCACACTGCCGGCTGCGCAAGATGTGCGGGCTGACGGCCAGCCAGCACATCAAGGATTTGTTGCGCACACTGGCTAGCCGTTGCGTGCAAAGCCTCTTGGGATGAACCAGCCACGTGCGGTGTCAGCACGACGGTAGGAATGCCAGCCACGATCGATCCGGCTGGCAAAGGCTCGGTCTCGAACACATCCAGGCCAGCGCCGAATAAGTGACCGCTGCGCAGGGCGTCAGCCAATGCGGCCTCATCAATAAGACCGCCCCTTGAGGTGTTGACCACAATGGCGCCGGGCTTCATCTGGCGTAGCGCAGCCGCATCCAGCGTGTGAAAGGTATCAGGACGTAGCGGTCGGTGCAGTGACACCACATCCGAGGACTGCAACAACTCCTGCAAGGTATCAACCCGACGTACGCCTGACGTAAACACCTCGTCGGACGGTAGGCTGGGCGACCACACCATCACCTGCATGCCCAGGGCCTGCGTGGCCATGTCACATAACAGGCGACCAGTGCGGCCCAGGCCCACGATACCCAGCGTTTTGCCATAAAGCGATAGCATGGGCTGCTCGTACTTAAAGCTCCAATGACCTTTGCGCGTAGCAGCGTCAGCCAGCGCCACCTGGTGGGCCGTAGCCAACATCAGCATAAGCGCGTGCTCGGCCACCGCGCGTACGTTCGCATCCGGCGTGAAAACCACAGGGATGCCCTGGGCACTGGCGTGGGCAACATCAATTTTGTCGGTGCCGGTACCATGATTGGCAATCACGCACAGGCGTGGAGCTGCGTTGATAAGATCAGCAGGCAAGCGATCGCGCACAATGATGGCATCTGCTTTGCCAATGACCTGGCGTAGCGCGTCCAGCCCAGGACCTGGAGCCTGGCAAACATCTACACCCGCCGCGCGCAGTAACTGCGCACCCACGGGATGAATGGGTTGGGCGATGACACAAGTTAGCATGGAGAAAGTCCTACGACAGAGGGTGAAATGGGTGGTGTATTGATCAGCCCGGCGCGCTCGGCCAGCACCAGACCAAGGGTTCGAGTGGCCACGCTGAAGTCGCCCATGTCCATGGCCTCTTGAGGATTGTGGCTACCGTTCGCGTTGCGAACGAAGAGCATTGCTGTGGGGATACCCTGGTTTGCAAAGGTGGCCGCGTCGTGTCCCGCTCCACTGGGCAGGCGATGCGGTTGCACACCTAGTGCACGCGCAGCATTACACAACGCCTGCTGCAGTGCCTCGTCCATCAAGGCCGACTGGCTGCCGGAAGCCGGCCCCCATACAAAACGTACGTGCTGCGATGACTCCAGCTCGTGGGCGGCCTCCATCAACAACGCATCCATACGGCGCAGAGTCTCGGTGTTCCGCGAGCGAATATCGACGGAAAAACTGACCAACCCAGGGACCGTACTGAAGTCGGCCTGTTCGGAATCCGTATTGACTTGACCAAAGGTCAGTGTGAGCTCGTGACCTTCAGACTCCAGGTCACACCAGGCGCGCTGCAGGCGCTCTATCAGTATGGCCAGCGCCACGACGGCATCCTGCCGATGGGTGCGTGGCGTGGCACCCGAGTGAGCATATTGGCCTTTGATCTGCGCATGCCGGTAGCGGTGGCTACCGCAGATACCGGTAACCACGCCCAGCGGATGCCCACCTTCAATCAGCACCGGGCCTTGCTCGATATGCAACTCAACAAAGCAATCTATCGCCTTTGGCTGTAGCGCGGGTTCACCGCACACTATCATTTCGGGCTGCCCGCCTAGTTCGCCAAGGTGTTCGGACAAAGTGCGCTGTGTATCGGCACGACGGCTGGTTAGCGCATCGGCACCCAGTAACCCAAAGGCGGACTTGCTGCCTATATAAGACACCGGAAACCAGGCGCTTTCTTCGGCGCGCACGCACATAACGGTGACATCACGCTGGGGCGCTGCACTTGCTCTGGCCCAGCCAGACAGCACTGCCATGCCCGCGACCACACCAGCGGCACCATCGTAGTTTCCGCCGCGAGGTACCGAGTCCAGATGGGAACCGGTCATGACAGCAGGCTGATCACGCTGCTGCCCAGGCAGAGTGATATAAAGATTGAGGGCCGCATCGCGGCGGATCTCAAGGCCTATCTGGCGTGCGGTATCCTCCATCAGCGTATGAGCACGCTGCTCGCCCTCCCCATAGGTGTCTCTGCTAATGCCCACGCCGTCAAAGCTCAGCTCGTACAGACGCGTGAATAAGTGTTCGGCCAAGGCCATGTCAGGTTCAATCATTGGTCATGTAGGCAAAAGCCAATTGTGTGGTCATTCGGAATGCAGGATGGCGGCCGCAGGATCCCAGTCCCGACCGGGGATGGCCGCAATGAGTTTCTGCGTGTATGGGTCCTGAGGCGTGTTGAAGATTTGCGATGGCGGGCCTTGCTCGACCACGCGACCACGATGCATGACCAATAGGTGGTCGCAAATCTGCGCTGCCACACGCAAGTCATGTGTAATGAAGATAAGCGCCAACTCTAATCGCTGCTGCACTTCACGCAGCAGCTTAAGCACCTGGGCCTGTACCGAAACGTCCAGCGCTGAAACGGACTCATCAGCGACAATGAGCTGCGGGTCCATAGCCAGGGCCCGCGCAATACCTATGCGCTGACGCTGTCCACCCGAGAACTCTCCTGGATAACGGTCGAACGCAGAAACATCCAGCTCCACCAGTTGCAACAGTTCGCGCGCCCGTTGTTCAGCCTGCTGGCGTGATACGCCCTTGGCTCTAGGGCCGTCGCACAGGATGCGACCCACGGTTTGCCGAGGGTTAAGCGAGGCGAACGGATCCTGAAAAATCATCTGGATGTTGCATCGCTGCGGGCGGAACTGGGTTTCGGTCAAGGCCACGATATCTTGGCCGTCGAAAAGCATTTTCCCGCTGTCAACCGCCATAAGTTTCAGCAAGCATTTACCTATGGTGGATTTACCGGAGCCGGACTCGCCCACGATGCCCACTGTCTCGCCGCGCCGCACGCTAAAACTCACGTCGTTAACAGCGTGTATCACTCGTTTCTTGGTAAACAGGCCACCACCAATCACGTAGCGCTTGTTCAGCTTGTCCACTTCCAGCACAAGATGCCCTGTGGCCTTAGCGCGCGGCTCGTCAGCAGCGCGATGTTGTGGCACTGCGGCTATAAGTCGCCGGGTATAAGGATGTTGCGGCCGGTTCAGCACTTGCTCGGCCGTACCCTGTTCGACCAGTATGCCTTTCTCCATCACAGCCACTCGGTCGGCGATTTCTGCCACAACACCAAAGTCATGGGTGACAAACATCACACCCATCCCTTTTTCGCGCTGAATTCTGGCGATCAACGACAAAATCTGCGCCTGTGTCGTCACGTCGAGCGCCGTAGTAGGCTCATCCGCGATCAAAAGCTTGGGTTCCAAGGCCAGCGCCATGGCGATCATCACACGCTGACGCTGTCCGCCAGAAAGCCGGAAAGGCCATGTATGCCTAATACTGGCTGGCTCTGGCAAGCCCACGAACTCCAATAATTCCAGCACACGCTGTTCACGCGCCTCGCCGGGATAGGCGTTGTGTACGCGCATCACTTCCGCGATCTGATCCCCCACCGTCATCAGTGGGTTCAACGCCGAGAGCGGCTCCTGGAAGATCATCGCCATAGAGCTGCCGCGCATGCCTCGCAGGGTCTCGTCGTCAAGCGTAAGCAGATCCCTGTTTTCAAGCAGGATCTGGCCGCCTTCGGGACGCAAGTAGTCAGGCAGCAGGCCCATAATGGCGTTAGCGCTCATGGATTTGCCCGAACCGGACTCTCCTACGATGCACAGTATTTCACCCGCATGGATGTCATAAGAGACATCTTGCACCGCGTAAGCCCTGTCGCCGCCAGAAGGCAACGCAATACTAAGGTTGCGTATCGAAAGAAGTGGAGGATCAGATAGTTTTGAGGTGTCAGTTACCACGGGATCACGCTCCACGCTTGCGAAGGTGCGGGTTGAGGGCATCATTGAGTCCTTCGCCGATCAGGTTAATAGCCAGCACGGTCAGCATAATGGCTAGACCGGGCCACAGGCTCATCCATTGCGATTCGCGCAACATCGTGCGCGCCGCGCCTATCATGTAGCCCCAGCTCATCAGGTTGCGATCACCCAAACCCAAGAAAGACAGCGCTGATTCGGTCAGGATAGCGGTGGCCGTCATAAGCGAGGCAGTCACAATGATGGGCGAGGCTGTGTTTGGCAAGATTTGCGTGAGCATGATGCGACTGGGACTCTGGCCGATCACAACCGCAGCCTGCACGAACTCGCGTGATTTAAGCGTCATGAATTCCGAACGCACCAGACGCGCCACGGGTGGCCACGACACCATCGCGATAGCGCCTACGATGGAGTACAGCGAGGGTTTGAAGATTGCCACTAACACCATGGCCATTGCCAACTGCGGCACCGTCTGGAAGAATTCAGTGGCGCGCATCAATACATCGTCCACCCACCTGCCGTAGTACCCAGCTAGCGCGCCCACCAGAATGCCGAAGAAAACCGCCACGACAGTGGAGACCACGCCTATCATCAGCGACACACGCGCACCATACGCCAGGCCCGCAGCAATGTCGCGACCCAACATATCGGTGCCCAGGAAATAAGCAGAATCAGTAAAAGGGTCGATCAGCGGCTGGGCCACCATCATCCAAGGCGATTCTTCGTACCAGACGGACGCGAACACGCCGACCAGAATCACAATGAACAGCAACACCGTGCCAACGGCAGCACCTCGATTGGACAAAAATCGTTTCAGGAAATTATTCATGTGGTCTCTCTTAGATGCCCTGGATACGCGGATCGACAAAGCGATAGATCAGGTCGGTAAGCAAGTTAAAAATCACGACCATGGTCGAGGTAACCAGGAACACACCCAGCAAAAGTTGGTAGTCGCGCTGCAACAGCGCATCAAACATAAGACGACCTATACCGGGCCAACCGAACACTGTTTCTGTCAGTACTGCACCCCCGGCCATCTGACCTAGTTGTATGCCCGCGAAGGTCACGACGGGCAGTAATGCATTGCGCAGCGCATGATGACGAATGATCTGAGCTACTGGTACACCCTTGGCGCGCGCCGTCTTGATAAAATCCATACCCAGCACCTCGAGCATGGAAGCACGGGTCAAGCGCGCATACACCGCCATGAAAAAGCAGCCTAGCGAGATAGTGGGCAGCACTAGGTGGGTCGCGATATCCTGGGCACGAGCCCAGCCTGTTAGGCCACTGGCCACCGTCTCCATACCAAACGGCGGTAACCAACCCAGTTGAAGCGAGAAAAAAATGATTGCCAGCAGGGCTAACCAAAACTGCGGCGTGGCGTAGATAAGTAGGGACGCAGTCATCAGCACGCTATCCAACCAGGGTCGTTTGCCCTGGTAGCGACTGCGCGAGGCAATGATGCCAAACAAGACGCCGAAAAACAGCGCGAAAACGAAAGCGCATCCCATAAGCAACAAGGTGGCGGGCAGTCGCTCAAGGATAAGATCAAACACCGGTAGCCGCTCACGATAGGAGTAGCCAAGGTCCAGCTGTGCCACACCTTTAAGATACGTCCAGAGCTGGACGTAGATGGGTTGATCCAGTCCGAACTCCTGGCGCAGCTGCTCCACATAGAGCGGGTCCGAAGAGCCCGACTCGCCAGCCAGTACAGCAGCAGGATCGCCCGGCGCCATGCGGATCAACATGAAGTTGATGATCACGACGCCAAGCACGACAAAAACGGCTTTGCCTAAGCGCGAGACCAGAAAAGATAATGACTTCATGCGGTCGATTCCGAAATTTTCCGAGGTTGGGATACCCGCCGCCGCTCAAGAGACCTTGAGCGGCGATCGGGATGTTCTACGTTGTTGTTACTTGTCCAGATAGACATCGGCAAACGTGTCGTGCAAACCTATGGCTGTTGTGATCAAGTTATGGGCCTTCTTGTTATAAAGCGTAGGGTTCTCAAGCTCGAACAAATAGCCATTGGCCACGTCCTCGACCAATTTCTTCTGGATTTCGCTGTAAAGCTTCTGACGCTCTTCAACAGAGGTGCTGCCTGCCGCCTGATCCCACAACGCATCGACCGCAGGATTCTTATAGCCTTGGTTATTCACGAAGGCCGAGCCCTTGACGATGTTGCGTTCTAGATAAAGGCGCGAAACGCCCAGCGCCGGATCGCCGTATTGCGAGGTAAAGCTGAACGTCAGGTCAAAGTCGAATTCCGAAACACGCTTGGACCAGGTACCTGCATCGGCCGAATCGATTTCCACCTTGAAACCGACCTGTTCCAGGCTCTGCCTGGTGTACTCGGCCAAGCGGTCCCAAACTGAACCATAAGGGTAGGCAAGGATCTTGATCGGCGTCTTGGAAAGATCGACACCGGACTCTTTGATCAAGGCCCGCGCCGCCTTCAGGTCAAAATCGTAGGAAGGAACATTGGCGTCGTAGAAAGGCGTGCCGGACGAAATGGGCCCAGTAGCAACCTTGCCCAAACCGAAGAAGATGTTGTCCACAACAAACTTGCGGTTCATCGCTTTCATGGCAGCCTGACGCACCTTGACGTTATCGAACGGCGGCTTGCGCTGGTTCATCTGCATATACGCCTGCTGGGAGAACATTTCCCAGCCTTTGGTGGTGTATTCCACATTAGGCAGGTTTTTAAGACGGCGCACATCCACACTGTCGGCATCGCCACTACGCAAGACATGCACATCGCCACGCTCGAAAGCCACGGCGCGCGAGGCTGCATCGGGAATGACACTGAACACGATCTCGTCCAAATATGGCTTACCTTCTTGCCAGTAATCAGGATTACGCGACAGGATAATATAAGAACCCTTCTTCCACTCTTTCAACTTGAAGGGACCCGTGCCTATCGGGGTATGGTTGGCAGGATTGGCTCTGTAGTCCGTGCCGTCATAGATGTGCTTGGGCACTATCGGCATATTGTCGCTAACGAAAGCCTTAAGAAAAGGCGCGAAGGGCTGCTTCAGGCGAATCTCTACGTTGTTGGGTCCCTTTGCTTCAACGGACTCGACAAACTGGTTGATGATCACGCGGGCGCGCGGGTGCACTTCCCGCAAAAACTTATCCACTGAAAACACTACGTCGTCGGCAGAGAAAGGTTTGCCGTCATGCCACTTGACCCCTGACTGCAGTTCAAAGGCATAGACCAGGCCGTCGGGCGAAATAGCCCATGACTTGGCAAGACCTGGAGCAGGCTCCAAAGCCGGGGTCCAGGTCAGCAGGCTTTCGTAGATTTTGCCCGCCACGTATTGAGTCGGAATCTGCTGATTCAGGCCCAACATAAGCACGGGAGGCTCGGGTTGCACAACGGCACGCAGCGTGCCGCCCTGTGTTTGGGACAGAGCATTCGTTGTCCCCGCGATTGCGAGCACGGTCGCCATCGCGAACATTAGCACTGGACGCTTACGGCGTGACGGGGTCAGGGAAGTAAGTAACGATACAGGTAACATGCTGGTCAATCCTTGAGTTGAACTAAGGGAGTAGGCTTTTTCACTGCAATGCCTGAAGCTTCTAGGGCGGCACGGATACTGCGGGCAAACACCACGGCGCCAGGCTGATCGCCATGGATACATAAGGTGTCGGCGGTAATCGACACATCCTTGCCGGAAAGCGACCTCACCACACCATCCAAGATCATGCGTTTGACCTGAGCGATGGCCTGGTCTACGTCTTCGATCATGGCATTGGGTAAAGAACGGGGTGTCAGTGTGCCGTCGTCCTGATAGGTACGGTCGGCATACACCTCGAACACTGTGGGCAAACCCAGAGCCTGTGCCGCCTTGGCAATTGATGCATTGGCAACGTAAATAGGCAGCGTAGGATCCAGATCGAACACGGCTTGTGCAACCGCTTCGGCTAGCGCTGGAGTCCGGGCTGTCATGTTATAGAGGGCGCCATGCGTCTTGACATGATGCAACTGCCCACCCTGCGAACGAGCGAAAGCCTGCAGCGCGCCCACCTGATAGATCACCATGGCATACACCTGATCAGGCGTCATGGCCATATCCCGGCGGCCAAAGCCCTGCAAGTCTGGCAGACCTGGATGAGCTCCGATAGCAACGTTGGCCGCTATGGCCGCACGTACCGTGGTTAGCATAACGTCGGGATCACCGGCGTGAAACCCGCAAGCGATATTGGCCGAAGTCACATGCGACAACAGCTCAAGGTCCTGTCCCATAACCCAGGGACCGAAGCTCTCGCCCATGTCACAGTTGATATCTATGGATGTCATAATTCTTTCTCCAAGTGGATGGGTAGGCGGTGGCGCTTTATCGGCTTCACTGTTTCAGCGCCTGCACGGCGGCCATGCGTATTTGTTGTAAACGGTCCTCAAATGCCTGCCAGCTGTCTTCGGCTTCGGCCTGCGTAACAACAACGAACCGCAACATGTCGCCCGGCATCGCCTGCGCAAGCACAGGCAGATCGGCGCTGACGACATAGCCAATTTTTGGGTAACCCCCAGCACTTTGCCGATCGGCCATCAGGACAATGGGCTGACCATCGGGGGGCACCTGCAACGTCCCAAAAGCGGTGGCCTCTGACACCAGCTCCATAGGTTGTTCTAGCATCAGCGCCGGCCCACCCAGACGTATGCCCATACGATCCGACTGCGGTGTAATTTGGTACGGTTGGCCCTTAATATCCATACGCGCCTGATCCGTAAATGCGGACCACTGCGGCCCAGGGATAAAGCGCAAGGCATCTGTTGGCCGCAGTGGTGGTGTCACGTCTACCGGCAAAACCGACAACATCGGCAGCCCGCTTTGCACCATCCTGCGGTCTATGGGCAATGCGCGCAGTTCTTGGGAAACAGCACACAAGGGCACTCGGTCGCCGCCCTTCAGGGCGCGGCCATGGTAGCCACCAAAGCCTGCACGCAAGTTGGTGCTACGGCTGCCCAGCACCGGTTCGGGCCCCAGTCCACCACGCACGGCAAGGTAAACGCGAGCGCCATCGATACGTTCGCCTATGTCCAGCACCACACCGCGGCGCAACAATATCGCGCGACCATAGGGAACAGGCTGTCCATCGGCGGTCACACGCATGCGAGCACCGCATAGGGCAATCAGCACGCTCTGGGAAAAGGACAGGCTGGGCCCGCCAAGCGTGCATTCCAGGACTGCTGCATCTTCTGGATTGCCTACCAGTGCGTTGGCCAGGCGGTGTGACCACTCGTCCATGGGGCCATTGACTGACACGCCATATTGTTGATGGCCAAAGCGCCCCAGATCCTGAAGCGTGGTAAGCATACCGGGCCGTTGCACGTGCATCGTTTTCATCGGCGCGGCTCCAGCTGATCCCAGAACTCATCGGATGAAATTGGCCGGAACCGCAATTGATCCCCCAGTCGCAATCGCGTGGGCGGCTGCTGTTGTACATCGAATAGATTCCACGGAGTGCGCGCAATCACGTTCCAACCGCCCGGTGACGCGGTCTGGTATATCGATGAAATGCCATTGGCAATAGCCACGGAGCCTGCCTCGACACGCGTACGCGGCGAGCTACGACGCCCCACATTCAGACGTGGATCCAAGGGTCCGGCAAATGGATTACCCGGCGAAAAGAAAAATGCATAAAGCGTCAATAGCGAGCCGCTATGCAAGGCAATGACTTCCTCGACATCCAATCCGCATTGATAAGCCACATCGTCCAGGTCTGGCCCAAACTCGCCTCCGTAACAGGCCGGTATCTCCACGATGCGACCTTCATTTTCCAGCGTGGGCAAGTCCTGCTCTAGCAGAGCCTGTATCGAACGCGTCAGTTGCACGGTAGGTGACCCACCGTCTCGTGGGAACGCCATGGGCTGAAAATGCACCGCCACCGTATTGAAGGCCGGCACCACGTCAATAACTCCGGGTAGCCTGTTCGCATTTAACAAAGCGGTGACAGCGTGCACGGTTCTGTTCGTCTCGACATCGATATACTCCCCCAGACGAATCAGCACACAGCGATCGCCTACGGGTTCAATACACACACTTTGCAAGGTGGCCAACTTCATCAGTCGCGGCTAAGTTGTGCGCAAGCCGCCACAATCTTTTCACACGCAGCCTTTAGGCGTTCATCGGACAGAGCAAAGCTTAAGCGAAGGTAAGGCGCCAGCCCAAAGGCGGTACCTGGGACCACCGCTACGCCGGCCTCCTCTAATAGATAAGCAGCAAGGTCCATATCGCTGGAGATGACTTTCCCCTTGGGGGTCTTGCTACCCAAGGCCTGGGCACAGCCCACAAAAAGATAGAAGGCCGCTGTTGGGGGGACCACGGTCAACAAAGGTGCAGCTTGCTGCAGGATGGACAGCGCCATGTCCCGGCGAGCCCGCAGTCGCTCGCGCCAGTCGTCAAGAAACTCCTGGGGACCGTCAAGTGCGGCTATCGCAGCCACTTGACTTACCGACGACGGATTGCTGGTGCTTTGCGACTGCAACAACTCCATTGCCTTGATCAACCAAGCGGGGCCGCCGGCATAGCCCAGGCGCCAGCCAGTCATTGCGTAAGTCTTGGACACGCCATTAATAGTAAGGGTGCGGTCTTGCAAATCCGGAGCCACCTGGGCGAACGAACAGAACTCCCCTTCGAACACAATCTTTTCATAGATGTCATCCGACATCACCATAAGCTGCGGATGGGCACGAACCACATCCGCCAGCGCGCGCAGCTCGTCATGTGTGTACATCGTCCCCGAGGGGTTGCACGGCGCGTTAAGCATCAACCAGCGCGTACGCGGTGTGATGTGGGCCTCAAGCAATTCGGGCGTTAGTTTGAAGTCCTGATCCGCGTCTGGCGTGACCACGATGGGTACACCACCTGCGATCCTGATCATTTCAGTGTACGAGACCCAAAATGGCGCAACCACGATGGCCTCGTCACCGGAGTTGATCGTCGCAAGCAGTGCATTAAAAAGAATTTGCTTAGCGCCGGTGGCCGCAATTACTTCCGTTGCTTTGTAATCCAGCCCATTGTCCCGCGAAAACTTTCGCACCACCGCAGCCTTAAGTGCAGGCGAACCGCCCACGCTGGTGTATCGGGTGTGGCCTTCCACGATGCCCTTGATCGCCGCGTGCTGAATGTGAGCAGGCGTATCGAAGTCCAGTTCCCCCTCGCTTAGGCTGATGATGGTGCGCCCTTCGCTCGCTAAGCGCCGAGCCAATTCTGCGACCGCACCTGTCGCGGACGGACGGGCGGCAGCAAGACGATCGGACAAACGCGGGTCGAGATTGGTGGAGGACATAAGGCACTCAAAGAATCATGAAAGAGATGCCAGTTTCGCAGCGAACGATTTAGATGTACATTAGGTATACCACCTATATACATAGATTTCGAGGGTTTGAAATTTGCGCTGCGCACGTTTCCACCTATTTTCACAATGAATCAACATGTGCCAAACTGCAATTTTGATTATCGAGCAAGATAAAGTGTCATGAAGACAGTTCCACTCATAGAAAAAGACGACCAAGAGGTCGATGGCAACGGCAAGGGCCTGGCAAATCAGGCGTATGACACGCTGGTTGACCTAATCTTGTCACGCGAACTGAAACAAGGCGATCAGGTACAAGAGCGTCTGCTTGCTTTACGTCTGGGTGTGTCCCGCACGCCACTGCGCGAGGCCATGCACCGTCTTGAAGGCGAGCAAATGCTTGAGCGCAAAAGCAATAGGCTGTACGTGCGCCAAGTGACGCTGCAAGAACTGATGGAGGCGCTTTATATACGGCGCATGCTGGAGTCAGATGCCGCTGCCCGCGCAGCAGGCAACATACCCGCAGCCAAGCTTACCGACCTGCGTCAACGCATAATGGCGTTGATGGAAAGTGATGCCCCTAAAGACCCCTTACATCAGCAGCTAGATGCGGAACTTCATGGATTGATCGCCGATTACTGCGGCAATGAATTGCTTGCCAGCATGATAGGTAACTTGCGGCAAAAGACGCGCATGTTCTCGCTCAAGCGACTAGAGAAGCGCATGGTTCCAGTCTGCGCAGAGCACATGGCGATGATAGATGCGCTGGCGACAGGTGACGCCCAGACAGCTTCAACCGAGACCATGCGCCACATTGACAATATCCGGCAAGCCATCATCGACAAGGTCTCGGGCTACTATTGAACCGGCATGGACAATGCTTCCGGATGGCTAGATCCGGGAAGCCATCCGGACTAACCTGCTAGGCCAGCGAGACTTCCAGTCGGTCAATCAAGCGGGTCAACTCTGCATGATCTATAGCATCCAGCACGGGTCCAGGTCGACGTACGTAGGCAGAGCGAATGGCGCCGCGCCGACGTAGCGTTTCCTTGCGCAACGCCAGGCCAATGCCATACTGAAACTCGTGTCGCAGCAATGGCAGATAAAGATTAAACAAATCCTCGGCCTCGTCCGGCTTTCCTGCATGGAACAGTCGACACACCTGCACCAACATCTCTGGGTACGCAAAACCAGTCATGGCGCCATCAGCGCCTCGCAGCATTTCTTGCGGCAGAAACAGACCGCCATTTCCCACCAGGATGCTAATGCGACGCCTACCGCTGGCCTCGCTTTCCTGGCGAATTCGGCTAAGTTTACGCATGCCGGGGAAATCCTCGTGCTTGAGCATGACGATCTGCGGAAACGCGTCGATTAGATTGTGAATGACAGATACGGATGTATGCACGCCCGTGACTTGCGGGAAATCCTGCAGGCAAATGGGGATATCCTTGCCCAGCAGATTAGCTACATCAGCATAGTACTTATAGACCTGCTCATCGGTTTTCAGATTCGCGACCGGCGCCACCATAACACCTGCCGCCCCCAAAGACATCGCCTCGTTGGACAAGCGTTCAACATGACTGTTTGATGGCTGGCTGACGCCGACGACCACTGGAACATGGCCATTGACTCGCTTCAGGATACGGTCCATCACAGTAGTCGTTTCGGCGGGTGTTAGCTTGGGCGCCTCACCCATCATGCCCAGGATAGTAAGCCCTGTAACGCCTTTTTCCAGGTAGAAATCCGTCAGGCTGTCGACACTGTCCAGGTCGAGCTCACCACTGTCCGTGAACGGCGTTGCGGCAATGACATACACACCTGCCGACTGTTCGTTGATGTGCTCGCTACGGCTTTCCATGATGGGCAATTCCTTATAAAAAAAGATTGATGTTGGTCTGTAGTAATTATCAGTGCTGCCCTGCCCTATGCCTAGTGTTTATTCCATAGACCTACTTAACCTTTTGTTAAGCGTCCGGTTCGAATATGCTATTCGATGGTATTTAGAAGCATGCTATCTTCTCTTAGTCATAGACGAATCTCCAGTTGCTATGGCTCAACCAGGAACAGGTGTTAACTCTATGTTTGTATATGGCGTTCCCAGCGACACGGATTTCCGATAATGAAACTGAACTTGCGCCAGATTGAAGTCTTTCGCGCCGTCATGATCACGGGATCCATTCGCGGTGCCTCGGAATTGTTGTTCGTCTCTCAGCCCGCAGTCAGCCGACTGCTGTCACATACAGAGCAACGCATTGGATTTTTGCTGTTCGAACGTATACGCGGCCGGCTGCATGCAACCCCAGAAGCAAAGAAACTATTTCATCAGGTAGAAGTCGTCTACGAGGGCGTGTTACGCATCAACGAGATGGCGCACGATCTGTACGAACACCAAGAAGGCATGCTAAATCTAGTAGCCAGCCCCAGCCTGGGCCAGATGCTAATCCCTACCGCTATCGTCCAATATCGCCAAAGCCATCCCCAGGTCAAGTTCACCTTCCATTACTTAAGCCACGTCCCATTGACCGAACGCCTGCTTAAGGGACAAGCCGATTTAGCCATCACCATTCTGCCGCTAAACCATCCTAATCTTGGACAAGAGGAAATCGGTAGCACCAAAATGGTCTGCATCTGCCCCGACAATCATCCCTTGTCGCAACGGGAAGTGCTTGAGGTGCAAGATCTACTTGAGCATCCCTTCATATCCTACGACCGAAGTTCGCCATTTGGCCACATGGTTCAGCAGTTATTCCAGGAACACGGCCACAGTGTGAAGTCCATTATGGAGGTAGGCTCGCCGCAGAATGCCTGTGCGTTGGTACAGGCTGGTGCCGGTATTGCACTGGTCGATCAGTTTTCAGCGCGCAGCTGGCACGCCAGCCGATTCGTGACGCGTCCTATTGCAGGAGCCCCAACGCTTAAGGCCTACTTGATAAGACCACTGAATGAGCCCATGTCACAGCTGACGCAATCGTTCATCGAAAGCCTGAAGATGGTGATGCGAAAAGAAGAAGAGCTTAGTATTTAAGCCCCCACCCAACTCACTAGCGATTAAGCAAGTTCCTTGCCGTATAAGCAAAGTTTGTCTTGAACAAAGGGATGGAGGCTGATGGTAAATCAGGCCCGCGCAGTAGCAGGTGCAGCGTCGCGCTGGAAAGTCTGCGCCAGCAAAAGAAAGGCTGTACCTATAGCCAAAGGCATCCAGGAAGGGCTGACAATAGTTACTATGCCCAACACGATAGAGGCAAGATAACCAATGACCAAAATGGTGCTGCGTGGGCTAAACAAGGCACCGAAACCGGTTCCAATTAGCATAGCGGCAAGAATAGAGATAATGTAATGCATAGCTGCCCCCTTTTTGTTTTGATTGAAGGCGCGGGCGGCACGGAATCGACCCGCGTCGTCGTCCATACTGGACCTGCCGAGTGTAGCATTTATGAGTAAGATGGGCTAAGGCCAAACTACGCATCCCGCTGAGCAGCTCCAACACTTGCTATCTTCCAAACCCTGGCAGGCGGCACATTCAACAACACAGTGTCCAGCTGTTGTGCCTGCAGCCCCAGCCTATCCAGCAAGCGTGGTGAAATCGGACAGCGCCAGCCATAAGAAAAAAGATACAAGGCGCTATTTTCGCGCAATGAACTGAATACGCCCTGGAGTATGCGAAATTGCTGTTTTATCGACATATTCCGTAGCGGTAGGCCACAGACTGCTGCGCCAGGTGCGCGCTGGGTGCCCTTGGGCGCAAGATTTAGGCGGCAAGCGTCAACACATAATATTTGAGCGTGTGGGAATTTAGCCCGTAAATTGCTGGCAAAAAATGGGTCAAGTTCGACCAGGACAAGTTCTTGGCTAGGGACACCGCGATCGATAATTTTTTGCGTAAAAACGCCGGTGCCGCAGCCCAGCTCAAGTATGGGTGCATGTGCCGAACTGATTTCACGGGTAATCGCAGCGCAAAGGGCCGGCCCAGACGGAAGTATGGCGCCGATCTTAGCGGGATTTTCGCGCCAGCTTCTTAAAAACAGTATGCCATCTGACACCGTGTTGCTGCGGATGGCCTGCTGAATACCGACACTGGCTGCTTTTGCCCATAAAGCAAAGGGCGAGCGGGATGGCGTTTTTATAAAAGACATCATTCTTCCCGTAAGTGATTTTTAGCTATTCAAACGGATACCTAAAGCATATTGATGTAGGCTTACTAAGCAACACCTGAGCCCATATCGTCTACTCGCAATATTACGTGATCTTCATCGGTCTGTATCAACAAATCGACCTATCCTTCTACGGGTGTGTATCTAATTTAATTTTCCCTGCTATCTACCTATCTTGCGCATAGGCTGCCAGGCCAACCCCAGCAGCGCGATCAGGCAAAAAACAGCGCCCGCATAAAAGGTAAACGACGCGCCCAATTGATCCCATAGCAGTCCGGCCAACATACTGGCCAGCAACATAGCCAGGCCACTGACTAAGTTAAAAAAACCATAGGCAGTGCCGCGTAAATCGGCGGGTGCAGAGTTAGCAACCATGGTCGCCAACAGGCCTTGGGTCATGCCCATGTGTATCCCCCAAAGACTGACCCCCGCCACGACGACACTCCAGTGGTTGCTGGCGGCCAACACCAGGTCAGCTGCGATCAAAACAAGCAAGCCTAAGGCCAGCAAGGTCTTGTGGTTGATACGATCCGAAAGCTTACCAAAGGGGTAAGCCGACAAGGAATAAACCAGGTTCATCGCCACCATGACCAGCGGCACCAGCGCCATAGGGATGCCACCCTGTTGGGCTCGCAGCACAAGAAACGCTTCGCTGAATCGCGCCAAGGTAAATACCGCACCTATGCCCACTACCCACCAATACGAACTGCCTAGACGCTTCAGGTTTTCTTTTCGGATGGGATTGCTGCGTTTGCTTGTTCGTAGCCGTTCGGGCTCGCGCAGGCCAAATAAAAGCAAACCGACCGCCATCACGCCAGGGATGACGGCAATCCAGAACACCGCACGAAAATTATCAGCCCAAAGCAGCATTAAGCCGACCGCCAGTAAAGGGCCCAAAAAAGCCCCCATAGTATCTAGTGCCTGACGTAAACCAAAGGCCGCGCCACGCAACTGCGGTGGCGTAATGTCGGCGACCAGGGCGTCGCGAGGTGCACCGCGCACGCCTTTACCTACCCTATCCAATAGGCGAGCAGCCAACACCATATCTATGGTGGCAGCCAATGCAAACAAAGGTTTAGTTAGCGCGCCCAAGGCATAGCCGAATACGGCCAAACCTTTACGTTTACCCAGATAGTCGCTTAAAGCGCCCGAGAATACTTTGACGATCAGGGCGGTAGATTCGGCCAAGCCTTCGATCACGCCGACGGCAAGGGCACTGGCCCCCAAGGTAGTGACCATAAACATAGGCAGCAAGCTGTGTATCATTTCTGATGAAATGTCCATCAACATGCTGACGAAACCCAATACCCATATACCTGTTGGTATTTTTTGTAGGGTATTTTTGGCAGGCGTCGTCATATGCTTAAACGCTTCCTATGCGGTCACTACGACTTGAATGCTTAGGAAACCATCATACGCTTATAGTCCGTCTGGAATCCAGACTACGCCTGCGGCCATTCCCCCGTCATCACCGCCTGCGCCAGCGCCGCAGGCGTGATCCCGCTGACATTACCCTGGGTCGCGACCCGGCCGGCCTTTAATATCACCACCCTGTCAGCCACCTGGACCACATCTTCCATGTTGTGACTGATTAACAGTACGGTTACGCCCTCGGTTTTCAGGTGCTGGATCAAGGCCAGCACTTTGGCGGTTTCCTTCACCCCCAAGGCAGCGGTGGGTTCGTCCATGATGACGATGCTGGCGTTCCAGCGCAGGGCCCGGGCTATGGCCACGGCCTGACGCTGCCCGCCCGAGAAATCAGCGACGGGTCTATCGACATCGTCGATAGTCTGATTCAAACGGGCCAGATAATCAGCCGCGCTGGCCCGCATGCTTTTTTTATCCAGCACGTTAAAGCCTGGAAATAGCGGTTTGCGGATTTCAGCGCCCACAAAAACGTTTTGCCAGACGCTAAGACGGGGGGCCAAGGCCAGGTCCTGGTAGATGGTGGCCACGCCGTTGACCAAGGCATCGTGTGGGGAAGACCAGCGGACTTCACGGCCATGCAAGCGCATTTGGCCAGAAGTTCTGGCATGCGCCCCAGATATCACCTTGATCAAGGTGCTTTTACCCGCGCCGTTATCACCACAGATAGCCAGCACCTCGCCCGCATAAGCATGCAGGTCCACGCCTTTTAGCGCCTGGACGGCGCCATAGCTTTTGGTCAGATTTTCCAGTTCCAGAACTTTGGTCACGTCGTATTATTTCTGCAGGTATTTGTCAACGTTATTGGCATCCACCAATTCCGCATCCAGGTAGATATAAGGTCCGTGGTGAATCGCGCTTTTCACTTCTTTTTTGATGGCGACGCGATCTATGATATCCACGGCCTGGTTACCCATTTTTTCAAAGGGAATCATGACCGTGGCCATCAGCAGGGAATCAGGGTCGGCGATACGACGGTAGGTTTCAGGACCGCCATCGATACTGACCAGCACTGGTTTGCCTTTCTTGGCGCCCTGCTGACGCAGGATGTCATCAATGATGTAAGCCTGGGCATCGAAGGAAGCCCAGATACCATCGACGTTACCCTGGTTTTTCAATAGCAAGGCGTTCATGCCTGCCATGACGTCATCACGCCATGAAGCGGTACGCGCCATGGTGTGGGTACCTATCTGTTTGACGGCAGTGTTTTCGCTAAGCACGGCATCCAACATTTTGCCGCGTATGCGTGTTCCTACGTTTCCTTCGAAACGCTGGCTGATGATGCTGCCCTGGTAGTTCAGGTTATCCAGCAGATACAAGGCGGCTTGTGCGCCAGCCGCGTACTCGTTGACCGCAATATCAAACAAGGCGTCAGGGCTGGCCCCACTGACCACAGTCACTATGGGAATGCCTGCGTCTTTGGCTTTCTTGAACTGTTCTGCAGCCTGCAAGGGTTTGCCCATGGCGATGATAATGCCAGCAGGCCGGGTCAACAGCAGGTTTTCCAACTGGTTGATATGGGTAGCCATATCGCCCTTGCTGTTCAACACTTGAGCATCCCAACCTTTTTCTTCAGCCGCTGCCTTGGCGGCATTCACAACGCGGGCATGGGTTTCAGACGACATCTGAAAACCGATAATCGCCAGTTTAGGGGTGGCGGCATACGCGACGCCAGTTAGGCTGGCGGCGACCAATGCCGCTGCTGCGTATCGAACTAAGTGATTGAACATAGGTAGTCCCTGGATTTGGTGTGCTGTTATACGGAAAATGCGGCTTTTTTGAGCACTGACGATGAAAAGGCCACCGACATCACAATAATGACGCCCAATAAAATATCCTGAAAATAATACTCCATGCCCATCAGCACCAGACCATTGCCCAGCATGCCGATAATCACGGCGCCAAACAGAGTGCCCAGCACATTGGCTCGACCCGGTTCAAACATGGTCATGCCCAGCAATACGGCGGCGATGGCGGTCAACATCAGGTCGGCGGCGGAATTGGGCGCAGCGCTGGCCAGACTGGACGTCATCAGCACGGCAGTGATGCCTGCAGCCAGGCCCGATAAGGTCAGGCCGATGATTTTAATGGCCCGCACATTGATCCCTGCCAACCGTGCGGCTTCGGTGGCTTCACCCACAGCCAGCATGCGAAAGCCCAATCGTGTCTGTTTCAGCAGGAACAACGCCAACACGCTAAGCAGCAACAGCCAGAA
>JAGOAJ010000049.1 GCA_017983955.1 Burkholderiaceae bacterium | reverse complement strand
TGGTCGGCATAAAAGTCAATATTATTTCCTCGAGTTGAGTATGATAACCGCCTAATGGCTATACCTTTCCTGAAAGAGCATCGATGAGCGACCAACCTACACTTTCTTTACCCATCTCTGAAAACCAGGCTCAGTTCCGAGCACTGGTGCAGCAGGCACTAGAACACGCCAAATCGCTGGGGGCGTCAGATGCCGCGGCCGAGGTTTCTGAAAGCCGCGGCCTATCCGTGTCGGTACGCAATCAAGACATAGAGACCGTCGAGCAGACCCGTGATCGTTCGTTGGACGTTACTGTCTACGCCGGCCAGCGCCGTGGCTCGGCTTCTACGTCGGATTTTTCTCCCCAGGCGCTACGCGAAACTGTTGCTGCCGCCTGGCATATTGCCCGCTACACGGCTGAAGACCCGGCAGCCGGCTTGCCTGACGCCGATCAGATCGCCACCAAGGTGCTAGATCTGAAATTGCATCATCCCTGGGATATTTCTGCCGAGGATGCGGCTGCCTTGGCGATACGGGCCGAAGGGGCCGCGCGCGACCTCAGCCCGCTGATCACCAATACCGATGGCGCCTCGGTAGATACCTACGAGGGGCACTTTGTACTGGGTAACAGCCGCGGATTTATCGGCGGTTACCCCTATTCGCGACATAGCTTATCGGTGGCGCCCATCGCTGGGCGGGGCGCGCGCATGCAACGTGATTACTGGTATACCGCAGCACGAGCCGCCGCTGATCTGGCCGACCCCGAAGTTGTAGGCCGTTATGCGGCTGAACGCACACTGGCCCGTTTGTCGGCGCGTCGTATTAAAACCGGTAAATTTCCTGTGCTGTTCGAAGCCCCCCTGGCTTTAGGTTTGCTGGGCGCGCTGGTGCAGGCGACCAGCGGCGGGGCCTTGTACCGCAAAGCCAGCTTCCTGCTGGACTCCCTGGGTAAGCCAGTACTGGCCGATCATATTGACGTCTCCGAAGACCCGCATGTCCTGGGTGGCATGGGTAGCTCCGCTTTTGACAGTGAGGGCGTACGCACTCAGGCGCGTCAAGTGGTTACCGCTGGTGTGCTGAATGGTTATTTCCTATCCACCTATACCGCCCGTAAGTTGAACATGCAGACCACGGGTAATGCGGGGGGGTCGCATAACCTGCAATTGACGTCACGCCTTACTCAGGCCAGTGACGACCTGCCAGCCATGCTCAAGAAAATGGGCACGGGCTTACTGGTTACAGAACTGATAGGTCAAGGCGTTAACTACGTGACTGGCGATTACTCTCGTGGTGCCTTTGGCTATTGGGTGGAAAATGGCCAAATCAGCCATGCGGTCGAGGAAATCACCATCGCTGGAAATTTGGCGGATATGCTGCGCAGTATTGTGGCTGTCGGTTCAGACACCATGGCGCGGGGCTCCAAGTCCACGGGATCCATACTGATAGAAAGAATGGCAATAGCAGGGCAGTAAGCCTAGCTTTTCTTAGGGGCTGACTCAGGGAATATCCTGTGTTACAAAACGACCGCCAAGGTGTATCATGATCGTTGGCGGTTTTGCCCACAAATAATTCGAATGCAGGAGAGCAATTACATGCAACGTCGTTCATTTCTAAAAAAAGCAGGCTTAGGGGCTGTGGTAGGTAGTGCCGCCGTTGCTGCGCCCGTATTTGCCCAAAGTAGCCCCAAAATAAGCTGGAAAATGACTTCCTCTTATGGGCCATCCACGCCGCCATTGTTTGCTACGGCACAAACCTTCTGCAAAATGATCGAAGAAGCCTCTGATGGCAACTTCTCGATACGTTTGTATCCAGCGGGCGAAATTGTGCCCGGTTTTGGCGTAATGGATGCCGTCGGCAACCGCACCGTAGAATGCGGTCAAACCGCTTCTTACTATTACTACGGCAAAGACCCCAGTTTCTGCTTTGACACCGCCGTGCCTTTTGGCCTGAACGCGCGTCAGATGGATGCCTGGATGCGCGAAGGCGACGGTCTGAAGCTGATGCGTGAACTGTTCGCGCCGCGCAACATCGTCAACTTCCCGCTGGGCAATACCGGTACGCAAATGGGCGGCTGGTATCGTAAAGAAATCAAATCCATCGAAGACCTCAAGGGTCTGAAGATGCGCACTGCTGGTTTTGCCGGTGAAGTGCTGGCGCGCATGGGGGTCATTCCTCAGCAGATTCCACCTGGTGATATTTACCCATCGCTGGAAAAGGGTACGCTGGATGCCGTCGAGTTTGTCGGCCCCGTCGATGACGAAAAACTGGGCTTCCAGAAGGTCGCTAAGTACTACTACTATCCTGGTTGGTGGGAAGGTTCTGCTCAGGTGTCTTTGTATGTCAACGACAAGGCATACAACGAACTGCCCAAGCACTATCAAAGCCTGATTGACGTAGCAACTCGCGCTGCGGGTCCTTCATTAATAAATAACTACGATACCAACAACCCGGCGGCATTGCGTCGTCTGATCGCCAGTGGCGCCGTACTCAAGGCTTTCCCACGCGACGTTATGGATGCTTCGTTCGCTGCATCGAACGAATTGTTTTCTGAATTCTCTGCTAAAGACGCAATGTTCAAAAAAATTCACGACAACTACATGGATTTCCGCGACAACGTCGTGCCATGGTTCCGTGTTGCTGAAGGCTCTTACGATAACTATCTGGGCATTGCTTTGGCTAACCAGAAAAAGTCGTAGTATTACGCATAGGTTGCCGTCTTGAATGACGGCTCTATTGCTAAAAGCCGCCGCCCCTATCGGAGCTGCGGCTTTTTATGTTAAGATAGCTGGCTTTTCCTTTATTTTGTGCACGGGCGAACTACAACGCTTAGGCGCATTATTTAGGTAATGGTCGGGTATGTGGCATTAATTTGGCGCGTACTTTGAATTATTTTTCTATTTAGGAACCATCATGAAGACATTTGTGGCCAAGCCGCATGAAGTCAAACGTGACTGGTACGTGATTGACGCCAAGGGCAAAGTCCTCGGTCGTGTGGCCAGCGAAGTCGCACGTCGTTTGCGCGGTAAGCACAAGCCAGAATTCACGCCCCACGTTGACACCGGCGATTACATCGTCATTATCAACGCTGCCGATATCGTTGTTACCGGTAACAAAGCACAAGATAAACGCTACTACCGTCACTCCGGATATCCAGGCGGTATCACCGAGACCACCTTCGAGAAAATGCAACAGCGTTTTCCCGGTCGCGCAATCCAGAAAGCCGTCAAAGGCATGCTGCCCAAAGGGCCGCTGGGTTATGCCATGGCCCGGAAGCTCAAGGTTTACGCTGGCTCCGAGCACCCGCACTCTGCTCAACAGCCCAAACCTCTCGATTTCTAAGGATAGGTCATGATCGGTAATTGGAATTATGGAACCGGCCGCCGCAAATCGTCGGTAGCACGTGTTTTCTTGAAAAAAGGCTCGGGCCAAATCATTGTTAACGGCAAGCCCGTTGATGAATACTTTGCCCGCGAAACAGGTCGCATGATAGTGCGCCAGCCATTGGCTCTGACCAACCACCTGGAATCGTTTGACTTCAAAGTCAACGTCCGTGGCGGCGGTGAAAGCGGCCAGGCAGGTGCGGTGCGTCACGGTATTACCCGTGCCCTGATGGACTACGACGAAACACTGAAGCCCGTGCTTAAGCAGGCTGGCTTTGTGACTCGTGATGCTCGTGAAGTCGAACGTAAGAAAGTCGGTTTCCACAAGGCACGTCGCCGGAAGCAGTTCAGCAAGCGTTAATCGCCAGCTGTATGCGGGGTTCGCCCCGTTTGCACACAAGAACCCTGGCTACGGCTGGGGTTCTTGCATTATGCAGACAGTATTATCCCGTTCAGGCGTGGTAATACTGTCTGCTTATTGCATAATATAGGTCTTGACCGTTATTTTAGGAATTGACATGGCTGTCGCAGGCGCACAGAAAATCAAGGTTGGTATTGTAGGTGGCACGGGGTACACCGGCGTCGAATTACTGCGTCTATTGGCGCAGCATCCTCATGTCGAACTGAAGGCGATTACCTCGCGCCAGGAAGATGGCGTGCCGGTAGCTCAAATGTTCCCGAACTTGCGCGGTCACGTTGATCTGTGTTTTCAGACACCGGAAAAGGCCCAGCTGGACCAGTGCGATGTGGTGTTTTTTGCAACACCGCATGGGGTTGCCATGGGCCAGGCCAATGCGCTGTTGCAAAAGAATGTGCGCATTATCGATTTGGCTGCTGATTTTCGCATACAGGACACCGATGTATTCCAGCAGTGGTACAAAATGCCGCATAGCTGCCCCGACGTTTTGGCTGATTCTGTCTATGGCCTGGTTGAGCTGAACCGTGAAAAAATCGCGGGCGCCAAAGTAATAGGTAATCCGGGCTGTTATCCGACTACGGTATTGCTGGGGCTGGCTCCCTTGCTGGAAGACGGGCGCAAGCTGGTGGATACCACGCACATCATTGCTGACTGCAAGTCGGGCACGTCGGGCGCGGGGCGCAAGGCTGAAGTCGGCACTCTGTACTCCGAGGCTGGCGACAATTTTAAAGCCTATGGCGTAGGCGGGCACCGGCATCACCCTGAAATTTCCGAACAATTGCAGTGGCTCACCAAAGAACCTGTGGGCTTGACGTTTGTGCCCCATTTGGTGCCCATGATACGGGGCATGTATTCCACGCTGTATGCGCGCATTTTGCCCGAGGCCATGGACACCGATTTCCAGGCCCTGTTTGAACAACGCTACGCTAACGAAGCTTTTGTGGATGTAATGCCTGCTGGTAGCTTGCCTGAAACGCGCTCTGTTCGCGGGTCCAATATGGTGCGTATTGCACTGCACAGGCCTGGCAACGGTGACCAGCTGGTCGTCTTGGTGGTGCAGGACAACCTGGTTAAGGGCGCATCTGGGCAGGCCGTGCAGAACATGAATATCATGTTTGGGCTACCCGAGACCACAGGCTTGCAGCACGTGGCTTTATTGCCCTGATTTGTCGTCTGTACGGAACCAAATGCCTGTTACAGGGTCTGTTCCCCCATGGCAAAAAAGAAATCATTAGCTAAAAGCGCCACAACCTCAGTAGGTTCTGGCGCATTGCTAGCGGGTGCTCAAAAAACAGCAGTCAAGCGCGCTGATTGGCATGTTATGGTGCTGGTACTGCTTGCAGTGCTTTTAGGGGGTGTGGCAGGGACGGTAGGCGCCAGTTGGTGGTCTAGAAATAATCTGGATGGCGCCCAGCAAGTAGAGCAATTGCAGCACGAATTATTGCTTAGCGAAGGTAACCTTATCCAGGTCCAGGCCAAGCTAGATGTGGTATTGGCCAATGTGGCTGTCGAAGCCAGTACCCGCAAGGCGCTGGAAACCACGCTGCAGGACACCCAGGCCGAACTGGGTCAGGTACGCGACCAGTTGGCTTTTTTCAATCAGTTGTTTCCCCCAGGGCCTGCTGGCGCCGTTAGTATCCGTGCTCTTGATATACAGCAGGCTGGCCCCAACTTACAGTACAGGGCGCTATTGATGCGTAGTGGCGCTACGGGCACTCATTTCAAAGGCCAGATGCAATTCGTGGCTAAGGGCCTGCAAGACGGTAAAGCGGTTAAAATCGACCTGCAGGCAGCTCAGATGGCGATCCAGGCTGAAACATCGCTGAACGATGCGGGTTTCCCTTTGGACTTCGATCAGTTTCAGCGTAGCGGCGGCTTATTAAGCTTGCCTACAGGATTTATTGCGCAAACCATTACGCTAAACATCCTTGAAGGTAGTACAGTAAGGGTGTCCCGCACGGTTAGCTTGCCAGCGCCAGACTAGTTGCGCTTGGCTTCATCAGTGTTTTACGGAGTTCCACATGAATACCATTACCGAATCGGTTGATCTGCAGGCGCCACCCGCGCCCTTGCTGTTTACGGATGCGGCTGCCGCAAAGGTCAAAGACCTGCTTATTGAAGAGGGTAATCCTGACCTAAAGTTGCGCGTGTTTGTGCAAGGTGGCGGATGCTCTGGCTTTCAGTACGGCTTCACCTTCGACGAAGTCATCAATGACGATGACACTGCAATCGATAAAGAAGGCGTGCAACTATTGATAGACCCCATGAGCTTTCAATATCTGGTGGGTTCGGAAATTGACTTCAAGGACGATTTGGAAGGTTCGCAGTTCGTAATACGCAATCCGAATGCGAATTCCACCTGCGGTTGCGGATCTTCATTTTCGCCTTGATTGCTTAAGCGTGCTGGCCGCTATTTCTGGTTAGCACGTGCTTAAGCGGGATATCTACATCCCAGCAGGGTGGCCTTGCGCGCACCCGTTACAGCAGGCAGGCCAGCAGGTTTGCCTTGAACATGGGCCCAGGCCAGCCAGGCAAACGCTAAAGCCTCTACCAGTTGTACGGGCATGCCTAGATCAGATGTGGGCCGTACAGGGTAAGGCAAGGCGTTACGCAGGCCCTGCATCAGTTGTCCGTTTAGCGCGCCACCACCACACACTAGCAGTTCCTGCACTGCGCCGCCATGGCGGACTAGTGCGTCGACAACGGTGCTAATCGTAAACGCTTGCAACGTGGCCTGAATGTCTTGGTCGGCTAGCTGGTTTTTGGGGTCTGCAATAGCCAACCTATGCGCCAACCATTCCCTATTAAATAAATGCCGTCCGGTGGATTTTGGGGGAGGCAAGGCCAGCCAGGGTTCGCTAGATAGCAGGGTGGTTAGCAAAGCAGTGTTTACTTGACCACTGGCCGCCCAAGCACCGTCGGCATCATAGGGTGCGCCAGTTTTTTCCTGACACCAGATATCCATCAACACATTGGCAGGTCCGGTATCAAAGCCGCGTATGCCGCCAGTCGCATCTAGCAAGGTCAGATTGGCGATGCCGCCTAGATTCAATATGGCACGTGCTTGCCCATTAGAGAATAAAGCATGGTGAACGACTGGCACCAGGGGCGCCCCTTGGCCGCCAGCAGCGATATCACGTGAGCGGAAGTCTGCAATGACGTCTATGCCGGTCAGCTCGGCCAGTAACGCAGGGGCATTCAGTTGTACTGTATAGCCAGCGCTGGGATCATGGCGTACGGTCTGACCGTGCGCGCCTATGGCATGTATGCTGGAAGGTGTCAGGTTATTTTGCGCCAGTAACTGCTGGGTGGCTTTAGCATACAGCCTAGCCAAGTCATTGGCTGTCAGGGCGGCACGGTGTAATTCGTTGGGACCCGGGGTATTCAGCGCCAGGATATCAGCACGCAACTGATCTGGCATGGGCAGCGATATCGATCCTAGCAGTTCAGGCATGGCAGGCCCGAAATTGGCCAGAACGGCATCAACCCCATCAGTGCTGGTGCCGGACATTAATCCGATATAAAGAGCGCTGACCATAGAGTCAAACTGCAATGTTAGCGGTTGGCAATTTGGGTGGGGTCGTTATTGTTACGCAGGCTGGCCAGCATTTTCAGGTGTTCCTGGTACTGAGCCAACGTCGTTTCAAAGGCTTTTCGATCCGTTTTTTCCATAGTGCGTGCCACAGGAAGGTCTATCGACAAGGGATCGATGGGTTTTTTGTTGACCCGGAACTCGTAATGCAAATGCGGCCCAGTAGCCCAACCCGTTGCGCCTACATAGCCTATTAGTTGGCCCTGGCTAACTTTATCGCCTTTTTTCAGGCCTTTGGCAAAGCTGCGTTGGTGGGCGTACAGCGTCGTGTAGGTGTTGTGGTGCTTCAGGATAATGGTGTTGCCATAGCCATTTTGCCTGCCCAGGAATTCAACCGTGCCGTCCGCCGTAGCGTGTATGGGCGTGCCTGAGGGGGCCGCATAATCCACGCCGCTGTGGCCGCGCCAACTACCGTGGATGGGATGCTTGCGCATGCCAAAGGTAGAGCTGATGCGCGAAAATTTCAGGGCCGTGCGCAGGAAGGCGCCTTGCAGGCTGGTGCCGCTGAAGTCGTAATATCCGCCTGCGCCATCTTTGGGTTCAAACCAGATGGCTTCGTAGGTTTTGCCCTTGTTGACGAACTCTAGCGCCAGTATGCGTCCGGCTCCAGATTCGCGTCCCTGATGGGAGTGGGTCTGATAAATGATGTGGAAATGGTCGTCGCGCCGTAAATCCTGCACAAAGTCAATTTTGCTGGATAAGATTTCAGCCATTTGTAGAGTGATGGCGTCAGGGATATCGGCTTTGTCGGTGGCGGCAAATAGCGAGCTTTCAATGTGGCCATCGGCCACGCGCACTTCTGTGTCGCTGGCCTGGACATGTTCGGCGGCTTTGAATCCGCCTTCGTCATCGGGGGTGACTTCTAGCCATTTGGATACATGCTCGCCCTGTTCAGTGCTGCCTGGCGTGTGGTTGTAGCGCAGGCTAAGCAATTGGCCGTCGGCATCCATGGCGGCTTGTACGGTGCGTCCGGGGTAAAGCTTATAGATGGATCTGGCGTCTTTGTCTTGAACCAGGAATTGCTGTAAACCGTTTTCTTGAATCTGCAGACGCTGTAACAGCGCGGCTAGCGTATCGCCACGACGGATGCGGATTTCGGCGATGTACGGCGCATCGTCGGCATTGTCGACCTCGCCTAGTGGCTGGGGAAAGGGGGAGGGCAAGGCCAAGCGCTGCTGCGTTTGGTAAATTACCGGGGTTTCTGGGGGGGCTACTACCGCCAGGGCGGCTGCTCCGCCAAATAGACCCAGGGCTACCAGCACCAGGCTATTGCGTAAAAGATGACGGTTTTTATATCGAGTACGTAGCAGTTCACGATAAGAGGGATTTTCGGTGTTCCCGTGTTCTTGCATAAAAGACCTGAGTGCGCGACGGATTTGATGAAGGCGCCTGACGCGCTGCGCCAGCCACATTGGGGAGCAAGAAAACTAGCCGCCCCGTTTGAAGGTATCAAGCGCTCTGATAAGATGATGTCCTGCAACCACTTTGTGGCGATATAACATCGCAAAAGCCAGAAAAGTGCGCGCTCGCCCGCTATGCTAACTTATAACGCTTGATTTTTCTACCCTTCTTTATAAAGTCGTTACCTATGTCGATCACCCCAGATCCTATTACTCCGGAAGTTGAAGCGGACTTGGCCATAGCCAAGCGCGGTTGCGATGAGCTGCTGGTTGAGTCCGAATTCATCAAGAAATTGACGCGCAGTCGGGCCACCGGAAAGCCGTTGCGCATCAAGCTGGGACTGGATCCTACCGCACCCGACATCCATCTGGGACATACGGTGGTGCTAAATAAAATGCGCCAATTGCAAGACCTGGGGCATACCGTCATTTTCCTGATTGGCGACTTCACCGCCACCATAGGCGACCCCAGTGGCCGCAACAGCACGCGCCCGCCACTGACTGCAGAACAAATACAAGAAAACGCCAAAACCTATTACGACCAGGCCAGCATGGTGCTGGACCCCAGCAAAACCGAGGTCCGCTATAACTCGCAGTGGTGCGACACCCTGGGTTCGCGTGGCCTGATCCAGTTGGCCTCGCGTTACACCGTGGCGCGCATGATGGAGCGCGATGACTTCACCAAGCGCTTTAAGGGTGGCATACCTATCTCAGTGCACGAGTTTTTATACCCCTTACTGCAAGGCTATGACTCGGTCGAACTTAAGGCCGACGTCGAGCTGGGCGGCACCGACCAGAAATTTAACCTGCTGGTGGGGCGAGAACTGCAAAAGGAATACGGCCAGGAGCCGCAATGCGTGCTGACCATGCCTTTGCTGGAAGGCACTGACGGCGTCGAGAAAATGTCCAAATCCAAGGGCAATTACATAGGTATTACTGAAGCACCGGACTCTATGTTTGGCAAGCTGATGTCTATTTCTGATACCTTGATGTGGAAATACTTCACCTTGTTGTCTTTCCGCTCTATGGCGGATATCGCTGCACTACAAGAGCAGGTGAAGCAGGGTATGAATCCTCGCGACACCAAAGTCTTGCTGGCTCAGGAAATCGTCACGCGTTTCCATAGCGCCCAGGATGCCGATGGCGCCTTGACACGTTTTAATGCGCGTTTTCGTGATGGTGCCATCCCTGACGAGATGCCGGAAGTGCAGGCCGGACCTGCGCCTATGGGTTTGCTGAAAGTACTGCGCGAAGCAGGCTTGGTGGTGTCTGGCTCGGAAGGCCAGCGCAACATCGAGCAAGGCGGGGTGCGGGTCAATGGCGACCGTATCGAGGATAAGTCCTTGCAACTTGCCGCCGGAACCTATGTCATACAAGTGGGCAAGCGCAAGTTTGCTCGCGTTACGCTAACAGGCTAATGCCTTAGTTCGGAGGTTGTCATGAAGCTTTCCAGTTCGTCTTTTGCTGATCAAGGGGTAATTCCAGCGCGTAACGCGTATGGCAAACCCGACGCGAAGTTGCATGTGGCGCTAGCAGGTAATGCCAACCCCCAGCTCTCTTGGTCAGGTGCCCCTGCGGGTACCCAGTCCTTCGTGGTGGTTTGTCACGATCCTGATGTGCCCAGCAGGCCCGATGACGTTAACCTGGACGGTCGTGAAATACCCGCCAGTCTGCCCAGGGTGGATTTCTACCACTGGGCGCTAATCGATATCCCCGCCAGTACTACGGACATTGCCGAAGGGGCTTATTCAGACGGGGTTACACCTCGCGGCAAGGCAGGGCCGCTGGCGCTGGACGGTACCCGGCAAGCATTGAACGGCTTTACTGACTTTTTTGCTGCCGATCGCGACCTAAGCGGCGATTACTTTGGCTACGATGGCCCATGTCCCCCCTGGAACGACGCCATTCCTCACCGCTATATATTCACGGTCTACGCCTTGGATATCAGTGAGCTAGGTTTTGAAGGGCGCTTCACCGGCGCGGACGTTGTACACGCCATCCAAGGGCATGTGTTGGCGCAGGCTGCGATAACGGGTTTGTATTCATTGAATCCACGTGTCATAGCCAGTATGTAGTGCGGTATTGGCCGGGTCGCTGCTACGTTGTATTAGGTCACTTCACATTAACTTGAATTTAATCGTGACTTAAGGCCTTTCTACAGCGATATACGCCGCTGATCCTGGTCTTTTCCGTAAACTCAGGTAGAAAGCTGGGCGTTGAGGCTAAAATACCTTTTTGCCTCTTGCCAATTTAACCAGGATACCTAATGTTCGATCGTTCACGTACTCTTGACCAAGTCGATGCGGAAGTATGGGCCGCCATCCAGAAGGAAAATGTTCGCCAGGAACAGCACATCGAGCTGATTGCCTCCGAGAACTACACCAGCCCTGCCGTGATGCAGGCTCAAGGCACCCAGCTGACC
>JAGOAJ010000060.1 GCA_017983955.1 Burkholderiaceae bacterium | reverse complement strand
CCTTGTAGCGATAACCCACGCCTATCTTGATGCTTTCCAGACCATCCAACACAGCCAGCTTGGTCACGCACAGACCAGAAATGCCGTTGATCATGACTGAACGCTTCAGTGCTGCGCCATCGAACCAGCCACAACGACGTGGCCGGCCAGTGACCGAGCCAAATTCTTTGCCGACCGTGGCCAGACGCATACCGATGTCGTCGGTCAGTTCGGTGGGGAAAGGCCCAGAACCTACGCGCGTGGTGTAAGCCTTGGCAATGCCCAGAACATAACTGAGCGTTTGGGGACCAACACCGGCGCCCGTGGCGGCTGCGCCGGAGACACAGTTGCTACTGGTGACAAAGGGGTAGGTACCGTGGTCAACGTCCAGCAATGCACCTTGAGCGCCTTCAAACAGCAGGTTCTGACCCGCTTTACGCGCTATGTACAGGTTAGAGGACACATCGGCCACCATAGGCCTAAGCGGCTCGGCAAACGACATAGCCTGATCCATGACCTCGTCCAGCGATACCGCTGGCGCACCCAGATACTGGGTCAGCACGAAGTTGTGGAACTCCAGAACTTCGGTAAGCTTTTCCTTGAAGAGCTCAGGCTCATAGAGGTCCTGAACCCGCAAGGCGCGCCTGCCGACCTTGTCTTCATAAGCTGGGCCTATGCCACGTCCTGTGGTACCGATTTTTCCATCACCCTTGCGCGTTTCGCGAGCCTGGTCCAGGGCAATATGGTAGGGCAATATCAATGGGCAAGCAGGCGAAATCTGCAGGCGCGAGCGCACTTCTAGGCCCGCTTCCTCGAGCTCGCCAATTTCCTTAAGCAGGGCTTCTGGGGACAGCACCACGCCATTGCCTATGTAGCAAGTGACATGGTTGTGCATGATGCCCGAGGGTATCAAACGCAGTATGGTTTTCTTGCCATTGATCCAAAGGGTATGTCCGGCGTTATGTCCGCCTTGGAACCTGACCACGCCCTGTGCTGATTCAGCCAGCCAGTCTACGATCTTGCCCTTGCCTTCGTCACCCCACTGGGTGCCTATCACCACAATATTTTTGCTCATGTTACGTATCAAAGAATCTTTTGGCTCGACAACACAGCTAGCCAAAAACAGGGTTAAACCATACGATAATTCAGCCAGGGCCATTAAGGCCCGTGAGTGGCTACTGTATCGCCCTTACCTTCCATGCACCGTTGTCGGAAACAAGCTCCCGATCAACAGTAAATTCATCTAGTCTATGCGGCTGCCCAGGTAATACCTGAACCACGATTTCACCTGCATCGCGCAAGGCCTGCAGCGTGCTGGCCAATGCCACATCCGTGCCCCAAGGAGCCCTTATGGCGCGTGCCAGTGGAGCAGGCGGCAAACCCGCCGACAACTTGCGTAAATCCAGGCTGAAGCCGGTGGCTGGCCGGGAACGACCAAACACCTTGCCCGCGCCGTCATAGCGCCCACCCTTGACCAGCGCATCATGCCAACCTTCGGCGTAAATGCAAAACACCACGCCAGAGTGATAGCCATAGCCACTGCCCATGTCGGCCAGATCTATGCTGAACTCTTGATCAGGCAAGGCCTGTATCAACAATTCCAATTCGTCCAGCGCTGTACGCAAGGCAGGCAGCGCAGGCAAAGAAGCACGCGCCCTGTCTATGACTTCAGCACCGCCATATAGGGAGGCCAGTGTCACTAGCGCTTGCACGCTGTCAGCACGCGCGCCATCAACCTGCTGCCCCAAAGCAATCAAACCGGGGACATCTTTCATGCTTAGCAGTTCGGAGACGGTGTCGGCCATACCAGACAGCACCGGATCGGCCTCGATCACCGCCCTGACAACGCCAGGATGGTTAAGATCCAGCCTAGCCTGACCCACCCCGGCACGCCGTACACTTTCGGCGGCCATTTGTATAATCTGGATATCGGCTTCTACACCCGCATGGCCGAAAATTTCAGCGCCAATTTGCAGCAATTCGCGATCAGACAACAAATCAGCGGGACGCGCATGCAATACGGTACCGCAATAGCACAACCTAGTCACGCCCTGGCGATTAAGCAGATGGGCATCAATACGCGCCACCTGGGGGGTGATGTCGGCACGCACACCCATGGTGCGACCAGACAACTGATCAATCACTTTGCTGGTGCGTAGCCCTAGCGACTTGCTATTGCCCGCCAACAAGGAATCAAGATACTCAACCAAGGGCGGCGCGACCAGCTCGAAGCCGTAGCCACGATACAGGTCCAGCAACTCGCGACGCAGCTCTTCGATGCGACGGGCCTCGGCGGGTAGAATATCGGCCAGACTTTCTGGCAACAACCAATTGGACATCTTGCGGTCCCGAAAAAAAGCGCCATAAATAAGCGCCCAACAAAAAGCGACTTGGGGCGTAAGCCCGCCAAGTCGCTTGCGGTAAAGGTTATTAAAACTTACGCGATAGTATAAACGATAGACTCAAATAATGGAAACAGGGCCAGCCTTGCGGCTGACCCTGTTGTAATCACAAACCCAATATCAGTCCCTGTTAAGGGGTAGCGGGCTGCTTACCTTCAGACGATCCCCAGTAACGGAAGAAGTCGGATTTCGGACTTAGGACCAGAGTATCGTTATTACCGGAGAAGGCAGAACGGTAACCTTCCAGGCTTTTGTAAAAGCCGTAGAACTCGGGGTTCTTGCCATAGGCATCGGCATAAATAGCCGCGGCCTTACCCTCGCCGTCACCCTTGATGCCTTCTGCTTCGGCGTAGGCTTTCGCCAGAAGCTCCTGGCGTTGGCGATCGGCCTGGGCACGTATGCGCTCGCTGTCAGCGGCACCCGTGGCACGCAGACGGTTAGCTTCTTGCTTACGCTCGGCTTCCATACGACGGTATACGGACTCGGAAATTTCCGGTGCAAAATCGATACGGCGCAGGCGCACATCGACGACTTCCACGCCCAAGGGCTTGGCACGTGCCGCTACCGTGGTCAGGACTTCCCTCATGATGGTGTCGCGTTCGCTGGCCACTACTTCCTTGACAGTGCGTACGTTAACCGAAGCGTTCAGGGCGTCGCGTATTTGCGCCTGCAGGCGTTCAACCGCAGCGCGATCATTCGCACCAAAGGTCACGTAAAACAACCTGGGGTCAGAAATACGCCACTTAACGAATGAATCAATCAGAAGGTTTTTCTTTTCGGCCGTCTGAATACGCTCGGGGTCGTTGGTTTCTATGGTTTGCAGGCGCTTATCAAGACGCAGAATATTTTCAAAGGGCGGCGGGAACTTGAAGTTCAGACCAGGTTCGGTCAAGGTGGTGCGAACTTCACCCAGAGTAAAAACCAGGACAGCGTCGCGTTCGCGCACGACGAATACGCACGATGACAATACTGCCAGAACAATAACCAACCCGACGAAAGCAGGAAAAAAGCGTTGCATGTTGTAGGGCTCCTAGCGGGAATACGGGCTGACATTCAGCTAGTTAGACTGCG
>JAGOAJ010000048.1 GCA_017983955.1 Burkholderiaceae bacterium | reverse complement strand
ATTTTTCGTTTGGCGTATCGCCTAAAACTTTCAAACCGGCCCGTACTGCGTTGACCTACTTACTGCCACAAAACCTAGCCCTGAAGTATACACTGAAACCGAAGCTTCTGTCTACTGCCTTCAGCGCCGTAACTCTTGCGCTTTGCTGCTCACCACCTGGCCGGTCATGCTGCCAGACCCTGAGGTCTAAGCCGTTTTGCCGGTTGGCGTATCAGGGTAAACCCTGAGATGTGTGCTGCGAAGAACCGAACTATAGCACGGTCTTTTTCATCTGTGCAAGTCGGTTTGGGGGAAAACACGAGGGATTCGGGCCGAAAATGGCCAAAATCGCAGTAACCACTTGAAATATCAGACGAAATTATTTTCAAACTATTTTGCCAATAAATCGATAACGTCATCAAACCGTCATCTTCCCCCTAACAATAGAATCAAATGACATACCTGGGCACACACCACAGCGTGAAACGGCAGCGAATTCAGGTAAATCGGTGCTTAGGAGCGAGTAATCAATGTGAGTGAAGTGCCGTGCTCTATATAGGGGTGCCAGTAAGAGGTAGCCCATGACGCGAAATAGCACTGGCTACTTAACGTACGCCGCCCTTACGCGCCGAGCGCCTTACTCGGTCGCCCGCTACGCGAAGCGACTGCCGTAAGGCCTCGCCGCTACGGGCTCATCGTCGATTCAGAAGACGTGCTTAACAAACGGAGCGATAAACGGTGGCGCTCTAAAGAGTGGCGGTGCTGGTAGATTATTGACGGTGCGGCGCTGTTGAAGACGTGATGCTTATTGACAGTGGTGCCGACTATAGAGCTATTGCTAGCCGATGCGCTCTCCAAACAGCCCACCAGGCGGAGTCTGGTGTGTTCGCGGGAGTCGACTTCTGCGCAGCAGGGAGACAGAGCGAATACACCCAGACTCCGCCGATGCCACTTAAGCAACCGAAAGACAGATAAAACACCACCTACCTACCCTACAGGCATCCTATATAGAAGATGTTCCTATATCTATAAAGAAGACCCGTATCTATACAGAAGACTTATCTCTATATATAGGCCAGAAGACTCACCTCTATATATAGACGCACCCAACCATCAACGTATCAAGAGCACTCTGCACACTCCAGATACTAACTATCCCTTTAGTGCACCTAGATCCAACGCTTGGCTAAGAGAACCTTCAAGGCAGTCCGATTTGGGTAGTTTCTTTGATGTTTTGCATAATAAAGCTGGACCGCATATCTATTACTGATGGATGCCTCATCAACGTATCCATGGCGAAACGCGAGAACTTGGTTAGGTCCTCTACTTGTATACGCAGTAAATAGTCCATCTCACCAGACATGGCATAGCACTCGACCACTTCTGGCCAGGATTGGACGTCTCGGGCAAAGTCAGAAAGGGGCGTGTCCGCGGGGCGATGAGTTTTATCCAGCCTGATCGTGACATAAGCGGTTAGCTTCAACCCCACCTTCTGCGCGTCCACCAGGGCAACATAGCTTTTTATATAGCCCTCTTCTTCCAACCTACGCACCCGACGCAGGCAGGGACTGGGTGACAGGGAAACCCGATCGGCAAGCTCTTGATTGCTAAGCCGCCCGTCACGCTGTAAATTGGTCAATATCTGGCGATCAATCCTATCAAGCGAGCTTTGAGACATAAAAATTCCTTTATTCTTAAAATATTGGCATGCAATTGCTCCAATACTGGAAGTTTACGCAATATTAGCAATCGGCTGCCAGAGGTTTTTCCTTAAACTTTAACGATGTGGCCTACCGCGTAGAGATGGGCCCACCGACATAACAGGAGACCATCATGACTATTCCTTTTCAGCCTTGGGACAACCCTATGGGCACCGCCGGTTTCGAATTCATTGAATATGCCGCCCCTGACCCCGTCGCGCTGGGGCAGGTCTTCGAAAAGCTGGGCTTTAAAGCCATCGCCAAGCACCGCACCAAAAATGTCACTCTTTACCGCCAAGGTGGCACTAACTTCCTAATCAATGCCGAGCCCGACTCCTTTGCGCAGCGCTTTGCCCGCCTGCACGGACCATCCATTTGTGCCATCGCTTTTCGCGTGAATGATGCTGCTAAAGCGTATAAGCGTGCCCTAGAGCTAGGCGCCTGGGGTTTTGATTCGGGCAGCGGCCCCATGGAGCTGAATATTCCCGCCATCAAAGGCATAGGCGATTCGCTGATTTACTTGGTGGATCGCTGGCATGGCAAAGACAGCCACGGCGGAATAGGCGATATCAGTATTTACGACGTGGACTTTGAAGCTATCAACCCATCAACAGCCACCCAAGACATAGACCACAAAGGTGCCGGGCTGACCATAGTCGATCACCTGACGCACAACGTGTACAAAGGGCGCATGGACGAATGGGCGGAGTTCTACGAACGTCTGTTTAATTTCCGCGAAGTGCGCTACTTCGACATCGAGGGCAAGGTAACGGGCGTCAAATCGAAAGCCATGACCTCGCCCTGCGGCAACATACGCATCCCTATCAATGAAGAAGGCACTGAAGAAAAGGGCCAGATTCAAGAGTATCTGGATCTATATCGAGGCGAAGGCATACAACACATTGCCCTGGCAACCAATGACATTTACAGCACGGTTGCTCAACTTCGGGCGTCGGGCTTGGTCTTTCTGGACACCCCAGATACCTACTACGAACTGCTGGATCGTCGCCTGCCCAACCACGGCGAAGATATCGCGGCGTTACAGGCCAACAAGATACTGCTGGATGGCGCGCCAGAAGGTGGCTTGCTACTGCAAATATTTACGGCCAATCAAATAGGCCCTATATTCTTTGAGATTATTCAGCGCAAAGGTAATGAAGGCTTCGGCGAGGGCAACTTCAAAGCCTTGTTCGAATCCATAGAACTGGATCAAATGCGACGCGGTGTGCTGAAAAACGTGGATTGACAGCCGCCCGGCAAAGTAAGAGACTCCCCTACGACGCGCCCGCCTAGCGGGCCGTCGACAATCTTTCTTACATGCCTTCCAAGGACGACGATGCTGCCCTATCTAACTACTGTATTTCGGCGCAGCTGGCGTATGTTCATTACCGTAGCCAAGGTCATGGTGCCCGTCATGATCATTGTCCAGATCGCCCAAGAGCTGGGGTTGGTAGAACAAGTTGGCTACATCATTGCCCCAGCCATGGCTCTACTTAACCTGCCTCCAGAAGCAGGCATTATCTGGGCGACCACCTTACTGATGGGAATTTATGGGGGCATTGCCACCCTTAGCGGTCTGGCCTCTACGCTGGACCTGACCTCTGGCCAGCTAAGCGCCTTATGCGCCATGATGCTGCTTACCCATGCTTTGCCCGTCGAGCAGTCCGTAGTACGCCGGGCGGGGGCCAGCTTTAGCGCTACAGCAGCATTGCGTATAGGTGCAGCCTTGATTTATGGCGCAGCTGCATCTTGGGCAAGTCGTCTGACCGGCCTTTTGGATGATCCCGTATCCTTCGACTGGTTGCGCGGCGCGTCGGATACCGCCACCGCCACCCAGAGTGGCTTCCTGGCCTGGGGCCTAGCCACCCTGTTTTCGCTGGGGCTGACCCTGATTATTATCGTGATACTTGTCGTGGTGCTGGACGGCCTGGACAGACTAGGCCTGACGAAACGATTCACCGCCGCCACGATGCCGCTGCTGCGCATGTCCGGACTTGATGCCCAGGTTGCACCGGTGACCACAGTAGGCGTGTTGCTGGGGCTAACTTATGGTGGCGCGCTAATTATCGAAGAGTCCAGCAAGCAGAACTTTTCTGCACGCACACGCTTTTTAGCGCTGTCATGGCTGTCCTTGTCGCATGCCTTGATAGAAGACACGCTGCTAATGATTGCATTGGGCGCGGACATCTGGGTGGTGCTGGTGGGACGCGTACTGCTGACCATGGGTTTGATTGCAGCCCTGGCGAAACTGACCAACCGTGGCGGTTGGCGGGTCGCGTCCTGTGCTGGACCTGGCTAAACCGTGTGCACAAGCACATAAAGGTGCTGTGACAACCTGCTAGTCCAGCATGCTCATGAAGTGCTGCCTAAGCTTAGCCATTTTTGGTGCAATCACTACCTGACAATAGCCTTGGTTGGGGTTACGCGCGTAGTAGTTACGGTGATAGTCTTCGGCAGGCCAGAAATGTGCCGCATCCAGCACATGCGTGACGACAGGAACCCCTAAAGCTGCCTGCACCTGAGCTATTACTTGCAAGGCCGTATCGCGTTGTTGTTGGGTCTGGCAAAAAATCGCCGAGGCATACTGCGGACCTGCGTCACCGCCCTGGCGATCTGGCGTGGTGGGGTCGTGCGTGGCAAAAAACACCTGGAGCAGGCGTTCGAAGCTAATAACATCGGGATCAAAAGTAATTTTGATCACTTCGATGTGACCCGTATTTTTCTGACAGACTTGCTCGTAGCTGGGATTTTCCAGATGGCCGCCGCTATAGCCTGGCATGACGTCATGCACGCCTCGCAAAGCCAGGAATACGGATTCGGTGCACCAAAAGCAGCCCCCGCCCAGAATGGCAGTTTGTAAAGTAGCGTTCATGTTTTTCTCCTGCAAACCTAGTTTTTACTACTCAGAGACAAGATCCAGGCAGCAATTAATTGCGCATTGGCGTCATTGACCTGGGGTTGCGCGGGCATAGGAACTGGACCCCATTGCCCACGGCTACCTTTACGGATGGACTGTGCCAGGTGCGCAGCAGCGCCTTCGTTGCCGGCAAAGCGTTCAGCGATGACCGTAAATGCTGGTCCTACCCGTTTCTGATCCACTTGATGGCATGCCAGGCAGTTATTGGCACGAGCCAACTGTAGGCCAGCGGTTTGTTCAGACGCCTGAACGGATGCTGTCGCTGCAATGCCCATCATGGCAGCACAGGCTAGCAAAGTAAATAACGGTTTGGATATAAACATAAAACAATACCTGACGATAAGAAGGACGGGTCAATGGCACGTAGGCAGTGACATAAGCCTGATGGCTGGCGGATCGCGTTATTATCAACGATATTCAATCAAGGACCTATAACGGCATGCTGCACTATCCAGAAATCAACCCGATTGCATTGCAAATCGGCCCTATCGCAGTGCATTGGTATGGGCTGATGTATCTAATTGGCTTCGCGCTGGTGTGGGTGCTGGGCCGCTGGCGCATTAAACATGGAAAAACAGACCTAAGCTCACAGGACCTGGAAGATATTATTTTTTACAGCGTACTGGGAGTAATAGCGGGCGGGCGTCTGGGGTATGTATTGTTCTACAAGCCAGCCTACTATCTGGCCCATCCACTGGAAATATTCTATTTGTGGGAAGGCGGCATGGCATTTCATGGCGGCTTGGTGGGCGTGATTGTGGTTCTACTGCTGTACGCTCGTAAGCGTCAAAAAACCTTGCTTGAAATTGGTGATTTTGTTGCCCCCTTGATTCCTTTAGGGCTAGCGGCAGGCCGTATCGGCAATTTTATTAACGGGGAGCTATGGGGTCGTACTACCACCCTGCCCTGGGGCATGGTATTCCCACAGACAGGCGACGGCCTGGCTCGTCACCCCTCTCAGCTTTACGAAATGGCGCTGGAAGGGTTTGTGCTATTTGCGCTGCTGTGGTGGTTTGCCCGTAAGCCACGACCTGTGGGCCAGATTAGCGCCTTATTTCTAATCGGCTACGGGGTATTCCGCTTTTTATTGGAATACACCCGCGAACCCGATTACTTTCTGGGCCTGTTGGCAGGCGGGCTGTCCATGGGCCAATTACTGTCCTTGCCCATGATCGCCGCTGGTGTCATTATTTTTGTGCATTCTGCAAAAAAATCGACCCCTGTATCGCCACGCTGACCTCTTCAGTGCCTCCTTCCAGCGGAACGCTGGACTTGGCCGAGGCATCCATGCTGGCCATCATCATGCGCGGCGCCGATTCATAACGGGCGCCGGCGCCGCTAAGGTTCACTTCCTTCAGGGTATAGCTGCTGAAGCCCATGGCTTCAGCCAAGCTTTGCGCCCTGTCGCGAAAGGCCTGGGCGGCCTGCACCAGCAACAGCTGCTCTTGCTTGGCACGTGCTTGGGGCGATACGGAAAACACCAGGTTCGCTACCGGCACGCGATCGCTTAGCAAAGTAGCAACGTCAGAGGCTGCCGCGAAATCGCTGGATTCCAGCAATATTTCACCACGACCGCGCCAGTCGGATATTTTCCCATCGCGATCATTCATAGACCAAATCCGATAATTGCCGCTACTGGCTTTAACCTTAGGATTGCTTTTAGCATCCTTCATGGCCTGTTCCAGTACGGTATTTAGCGCCTTGGCCACAGCAGACTGCGTTTTTCCATTGACCTCGGTGGCCAGGACAATTTTGACGGTATCGTGCTGAACTTCTGTGGACGCCTGTGCCTGCAAGGTGGCTTGGGGCCATTTTTGCGCCCTGACATGCTGTTTGTCCATATCAGATGACTGCGCCAAAGCAGGTTGCAGCGCCAGCATACCGGTTAGCAGCACGGCACCTGACAGCCATTTACGTTTTTGTTCAGATAGATACATTTTTTGTCCCTTAAAAGGAAAAAGCCCGTCCGAAGACGAGCTTTTTTTGGAAATGCCCCGCCTGTGCCGTCAAGGCCGGCATCCTGGAACCGAGGGTCCAAGACGGTCGCCTTCAGTCAAGTTTCGGGTGCTTCGTAAACGAAGAACGCTCCTGCTTGTCAATCCAGCAACCTTTATGCCAAAAGCATTGGTTCAAGGAATGTATGGCCAAGTCACGAACACGGCAGGGACTAACTGGTAAATACTATAGAGTCATAGTACCTGAATTTCTCGCTATTTTGGTTTGTCTTGAGGAATAGATTTTGACTTACTGCGTTGGTACCGGGCCAACAACCTGATCCAGCAAGCTATTCATATCGTCGATTTTCCGCTTGAAATCACCGACGGCGACATTACCCAGCGGGCCATCTGGAGCCCGCATCGCCAGGAGTTCACCAGCGATCTGCAAGGCAGCCATGACAGCGATACGTTCGTTGCTGGCGACCTTACCTGTGCCCTTGACGGCTAACATGCGCTGATCAACTAGCCGCACCGCTGCCAACAAGGCTTCTTTTTGTTCGGGGATGCAAGCCAGGGAATAATCACGGCCCAGAATAGAGACATCAACGCGTTCCATGGTGTTTATTCCTGCGCTGCGCCAGGCAGGCGCATTAAAATTGAGTCTATGCTGTCGCGAGCCTGGTCGGCCACTACACGTAGGCGAGCACTACCCGCCTGACACGCAGTAAGCTGCTGTGACAGAGTCAGGGCTTCGGCCTTGTAGCGTTCAACCTCTTGTTGCAGGGTCTGTAACTGCACCTGGGTTTCAGACTGCAGAGACTGGCTTTGCGATTCGTGATGTTCCAGGCGCTGGGCCACCGAGGTGTACTCGGTTTCGCGGCGCTCCAACTGATCACGCAACGCATCGCGTTCCTGATCCAGATTTTTTAAACGTGCTTGTAACGCGCTACGCTCGGATTGAAGCTGACGCGTGAATTGCACCATTTGCCCGATTCGGGCAGCGAGGGAGTCGAGATCTTGCAACATGGGCGCTATCGTAAACCATCCCGCCGTTAAACGGGTGAGGAAAAATAAGTTTCCATCATACCCTTTCGTGATCTTTTCTAAAACCGCTGCCGCTTTTTTCTAAAACCATTGCTGGTTTTTCCGAAACCATTGCCGCTTTTTCCGAAACCGTTGCCGCTTTTCCCGAAACCGTTGCCGCTTTTCAGTATGATGTCCGGGGTTGGGGAAAAGCAACGCTGGCCCACACACTCTATAAATCGCAGATATCGCGATTGCAAAATGCAGGAATACATTGGTAATGCTAATCAAGAATAAACAGGACTTTTGGTCGGGGCTGATGTTCGTCGCTATCGGCCTGGGGTTTGCGCTGGGCGCCACCAAATATTCATTGGGAACCACGGCCCGTATGGGTCCAGGGTATTTCCCTTTCTGGTTGGGGGTATGTTTGGCCGTTTTAGGTGCTGTGGTCACCATCACCGCTATGTCGGCCAAGGCGGAACACTCCGAACTGGAGAAGTTCGACTGGAAGCTGGCCTTGATCATTGTCGGCTCTGTGGTGATCTCCGGCATAGCCTTGCGCTATCTGGGTGTTTATCTGGCGACCTTCCTGTTGGTCATTATCAGCAGCCTGGCCAGTCACGAATTTAACTGGAAAATCGCCGTTGCTAATGGCATATTCCTGGTTCTTTTTGTCTGGGTAGCTTTCATCAAGGGGCTAGGATTGATCTTCCCCTTATGGCCCACCTTCCTCGGCAACTAAAAGGTATCTGGAAATGGAATTAGTAGATCACCTGATACTTGGGTTTTCAGTGGCGGTAACGCCAGAAAACTTGATGTACTGCCTGCTGGGCTGTTTACTGGGCACACTGATAGGCGTACTGCCTGGCATAGGCCCTGTGCCCACTATTGCCATGTTGCTGCCCATCACCTATGTGCTGCCTCCTACCGCCGGGTTAATTATGTTGGCTGGCATTTACTATGGGGCTCAGTATGGCGGTTCAACCACGGCCATACTAGTGGCCTTGCCGGGCGAGACATCAGCGGTCGTAACGGTGCTGGACGGCCACCAGATGGCCAGAAACGGCCGGGCTGGCTCCGCGCTGGCCATCGCCGCCCTAGGTTCTTTCTTTGCCGGCTGTGTCGCTACCGTATTGCTGGCTGGATTTTCGCCGCCACTGGCTGAGCTGGCATTCAAGTTCGGACCAGCAGAGTATTTTTCCCTCATGGTGCTGGGCCTGATAGGCGCGGTGGTGCTGGCGTCAGGTTCGCTGGTCAAAGCGATCTGCATGATATTGCTGGGGCTGCTGCTAGGCATGGTGGGCACAGACATCAATTCTGGTGTCGCCCGCTTTGATTTTGGCGTTCCTGAACTGCAGGACGGTATAGATTTCGCGGTAGTGGCCATGGGGGTATTTGGCTTTGCTGAAATCATGACCAATCTGGAACTGCGCGACAAACGGATCAACATCACCGGCAAGGTCGGTTCACTTTACCCTAACAAACAAGAGTTCAAAGAGGCCTGGCCTGCGGTCGTGCGAGGCACTGCCATGGGGTCCGCGCTAGGCGTGCTGCCTGGTGGTGGCGCTGTCCTGTCGTCTTTTGCGTCCTACACCCTGGAGAAGAAAATATCCAGGCAACCAGAACGCTTCGGTAAAGGCCACCCGGCCGGCTTGGCTGGACCAGAGTCCGCCAATAACGCCGCCGCACAGACCTCATTCATTCCGCTGCTAACCCTGGGCATACCTGGCAACGCGGTCACCGCCCTGATGGTAGGCGCGATGACCATACACAATATCCAGCCCGGCCCCCAGGTCATGACCAGCCACCCCGAACTATTCTGGGGACTGATTGCGTCGATGTGGATAGGCAACCTGATGCTGGTGGTGTTGAACCTGCCGCTGGTTGGCCTATGGATCAAGCTGCTCAAGGTCCCCTACCGCATCTTGTTTCCGGCCATATTGGTTTTCTGCACCATAGGCGTATATTCACTGAACTACAACGTTTTCGACATCTGGATGACGGCGGCATTTGGTCTGATCGGCTATATCTGGGCCAAATTACGCTGTGAAGGCGCACCCCTATTACTTGGCCTGGTACTAGGCCCCATGATGGAAGAAAATTTCCGGCGCGCACTATTGCTGTCGCGTGGCGACTTCACTACCTTTGTTACTCGACCACTGTCCTTGTCCTTGCTGATAGTCGCGATACTGCTGATTGCTGTCGTTACTTTGCCAGCGATCAAGCGCAAGCGCGAAGAGGCCTTTGTCGAAGAAGACTAATCACCGTATCAGGCCCTGCCTGGAACCATAGGAGCACACAATGACTACAACTACCGCTACAACCGACACCGCCGCACCTAAGCAAAAAGTCGCTTTTCTGGGACTGGGAGTTATGGGCTATCCCATGGCGGGGCACCTGGCCCGTGCTGGCCACCAGGTCACGGTATACAACCGCAGTCCGGCCAAATCACAGGCTTGGGTCCAGGAGTTCGGTGGAGTGTCCGCCCCTACGCCCGCCCAGGCGGCACAGGGCGCCAACATAGTATTTTGCTGCGTAGGCAATGACGACGACCTGCGCAGCGTCGTACTGGGCGCTGATGGCGCGCTGGCTGGCATGGCGCCGGGAACCATCTTTGTAGATCACACCACAGCTTCGGCCGAAGTGGCGCGCGAACTCTACGCCCAGGCGACACAACTAGGCATAGGCTTTGTAGATGGCCCGGTCTCCGGCGGTCAAGCAGGTGCAATCAAAGGCGTGCTGACCGTCATGTGCGGTGGTGAACAAGCCCAGTTCGATACGGTCGCGCCAGTCATCAAGGTCTACGCTCAGGCGGTAACGCTATTGGGCGACTCCGGGGCCGGCCAGCTATGCAAAATGGTCAATCAGATTTGTATAGCCGGGCTAGTGCAGGGCCTGGCCGAAGCAGTTGCCTTTGGTAAACAGGCCGGCCTGGACATGGACAAAGTTTTGGCGGTCATCAGCAAAGGCGCGGCCCAGAGCTGGCAAATGGAAAACCGTGGCCCAACCATGGTGGCTGAAAAATTTGATTTTGGCTTTGCCGTGGACTGGATGCGCAAAGACCTGGGGCTAGTACTGGATGAGGCCAAGCGCAATGGCGCGCGCCTGCCAGTGACAGCTCTGGTAGATCAGTTTTATGCCGATGTCCAGCACATGGGTGGAAATCGCTGGGACACTTCCAGCCTGATCAAGCGCCTATAAGCCGCTGAAAACCATCAAGCCCGGAGAACCGGGCTTGATGGTGCTTATGGTAAGCGTGGAGGCTGTTGGTGCTGCTGCTGTTGCGGGCTAACTGTGCGGTGTCGCAAATAGCGATTTTCCCCACGTTTGAATAAAATTCCCGACAGCTCATTCAAGGCTAATGTGTAGACCTCGCGTTTGAATTCAATGACAGCATCTAAAGGCACCCAATAATGGCTCCAGCGCCAGGCATCAAATTCAGGATGGTTGCTGGCGCGTAAACTGACATCAGAATCGCGCCCCACCATACGTAATAAAAACCAAATCTGCTTCTGTCCTTTATAGTGTCCGCGTGAGTCGCGGCGAATAAAATTATTTGGCACGTTATAACGCAACCAATCTCGTGTCCGTCCCAATATACGAACGTGCTCTGGGTGCAAACCAACCTCTTCGTTGAGCTCGCGGTACATGGCTTGAACGGGACTTTCCCCGTAATTGATGCCCCCTTGAGGGAATTGCCAGGCGTGCTCTCGGATGCGCTTACCCCAAAACACCTCGTTTTTTTGATTTACGAGGATAATGCCGACATTAGGACGGTAGCCTTCACGATCTAACATAGGCCACCCCAAACGAATTCAATACAATTACCATTGATTATACGTATCTGTCGAGATCTCTACCATGCAAGCAAG
>JAGOAJ010000006.1 GCA_017983955.1 Burkholderiaceae bacterium | reverse complement strand
ATCATTTAGGAATTCTGGTAGGCAGTACTGGATTCGAACCAGCGACCTCTACGATGTCAACGTAGCGCTCTAACCAACTGAGCTAACCGCCTGTAAAGAACAAGATTCTAACCTATTCTATTTGTATATGTCAAATTACGGCGTTGGTGTACCGTAGGCATCCAGATCGAACATAACCCGCTCGCATTTCCAGCGCCCCTCACGAACTTCGGTTGCTATTAAACCCAGCACTTCGCGACGCAGCACTTCCACGGCGCTTGACGGTGGTTTGTCCGCTTTTTCACACAAATACAGCGTACGCAGCATCTGGGGTTCCACAATATCCCGATAGGCCAGACCATCCACGTCAGTCTGCTCGCGCATGTAGGACTGGGTGCCAATGACACACCCTAGCCCCCCACCGACAAAAAGACTGAGCGCATGCACATTGTCGGTTTCCAAACGCGCATTTTGCTCGAATTGTTTCTGTAGGCGCAAATCATTCATTACTGTACGCCCAGTGATCCCCTTGCGCAGCAAAATATAGGGCAGCGACAACAGCTCCTCGACAGTAATAGGCTCTGTTGTGTTCCCAATGACAGATGTTTTTCCTATGCACACCATGCGCTCTTCAAGCAGCGGCATCAGATTAAGGCGAGCGTCCTGACTGGGACTGTAAGCCAGCGCCAGATCAATCTGAGCATCCATAAGCTGTTCAATGGTGCTACCTGAAAGGGTTTCAGACAGCACCAACGATAATCCCGGGTACTGTGCCAGCACTATCCGCATCAGGTTTTCCCCTATAGCCTGCATCGCAGAATAGGCCATACCTATTGCTACCTGGCCAGTAATTTGCCCCTCCATATTGCAAATATCTTCTTTGGCAAACCGCAATGCCCGCAAGATTGCCACAGCATGCGTATAAAGCCGGTGCCCTGATTCAGTTGGCAATAATCCCCGCGAGTTCCGAATAAACAAGGGTTTGGGGAACTGGGCCTCAAGATTAGCAAGATGGTGACTCAGTACAGATGGCGCTGTGCGCTCTCTTTCAGCAGCTCGTGAAATCCCACCCAACTCATAAATAGCCAAAAACGCTCTAAGTTGCTTGATATCCATGATCTCTACTTTATAGAACGAAGACATCCAAACATTATAATTTTCTGAGAGAAAGATCAATGCTAATCTGAATTCAGCATAGGAGAAGCTAAGCAATGAACAAAGAATTTTTACCGTTGGCGGGCCTTAGAGTCATTGAGATGGGTCATATGATTATGGGACCGTCTTGTGGCATGTTTTTAGGCTTTCTGGGGGCTGAGGTCATCAAGATCGAGCCGCCAACAGGCGACAAGACACGCTACCTGACCGGCATGGGACGTCCGATGTTTCCCCTATTCAACCGTGGGAAAAAATCCATACAGCTGGACTTGAAGTCCGAGGCGGGCAAATCCGCGTTCCGCCAATTGATCGCTACTGCCGATATCTTTGTCGAAAACTTTCGCGACTCAGCACTCGTAGGGGCGGGTGCCGATCCACTAAGCTTGCAACGCGACTTCCCCGAACTGATTATCGCCTCATGCAAAGGGTTTTTATCCGGGCCCTATCAAAACCGCACGGCCCTGGACGAGGTCGTGCAAATGATGACGGGACTGGCCTACATGACAGGTCCCACCGGTCAGCCGCTGCGCGTGGGCTCGTCGGCCAACGACATCATGGGTGGCCTATTTGCCGCTTTCTCCGTACTGGCAGCACTGTTGGAGCGCAAAGAAACCGGCAGGGGTCGTGAAATTAGAATTGGCCTATTTGAAAACTGCCTGCTGCTGGTAGCCCAGCATATGGTGCAGTTCGAGCTGGAAGGCAAGAACCCCCCTCCCATGCCGGAGCGCGAATTCTCTTGGCCCATATACGACATTTTCACTGACCTTGATGGCCAGCAGATCTTTGTCGGCGCAGTGACCGAAGGTCAATGGGCCACAGTTTGCAAGATACTGGGGTTGGACGAACTGCTGGATGACCCTCGCCTGCAAACCCGAATGGATCAAATTGAAGCTCGCCACTGGACCCTGCCTTTGGTGGCCGCCAAAATTTCCACATTCGATGCTGCCACGCTCAGTAAGCAGTTCGAAGCCAGCGGCATTCCCTTTTCGCCGATTGCCAAGCCTTCCGATATGTACGATGACCCTCACGTAATGCGCCCTGGCGGAATGTCAACGTCACATTGTGCAGACGGCACCCATTTTCGTGCTCCGTCGCTACCTTTTGAAGTCGACCGACAGATGCTTACCGGCGGCGGCGATGTACCCGCCTCTGGCCAGGATACCACTGCTGTCTTATCAGCATTAGGGCTGAATAACGATGCCATAGCACTCGCTAGCGGCGCACAAGGAGCTCCCGCATGAACCGTGTCAATCAACTCTTCCCGCCAGATCGCGTAACTCTGCGCGAAGTTGGCTTGCGTGACGGCCTGCAACTGGTCCGCCAGTTCCCAAGCACGGAAGCTAAAGTCGAATGGCTGGAACGGGAATATGCAGCTGGCGTGCGTATGTTCGAACTTGGCTCTTTCCTGCCAGCCGATAAATTTCCACAGTTTGCCGACGTGCGCCAGATGATTGCAGCGGCTAAGGCTTTACCAGGCGCCAGCGCCGCCGCCCTGACCTTAAATGAACGAGGCGTCGAAGACGCGCTCAAGACCGAAGTCGACGAAATAGTGTTTGTCGTCTCTGCAACAGAAGGCCACAGCCAAGCCAATACCCGCCGTTCACGCCAAGAAGCCATAGATATGGTGGGCAGAATTGCCGCCATGTGTAATGCGGCTGGGCCATCGGCGCCCGTACTGACAGTGGGGATAGCAATGGCGTTTGGCTGCTCTATAGAAGGCGATGTCGACCCCACCGAGGTATTACGCTTGTTGGAAGCCTGCGCCTTAGCGGGGGCTGATGTTGTCGCCTTAGCCGACACGGTTGGCTATGCCGGCCCACAAGCGGTCGAGAGTCTAACTTTGGCGGCTAGAAAAGCGATAGGGGACCTGCCACTATCCCTGCACTTTCATGACACACGCGGGATGGCCATTGCCAATGCCGCCGCCGCTTTGAATGCAGGTGCCCGTATTCTTGACGGGTCTTTGGGAGGCCTGGGGGGCTGCCCATTTGCACCCGGGGCAACCGGGAACGTGGTCTTCGAAGACATGGTGTTTCTTTGCGAGTCCATGGGCTACAAAACAGGCATAGACATTAACCAACTAATCGGCGTACGTGAGCTACTGCGCCAGGAAATGCCTGATGAAGAGTTGTTTGGCGGGCTGGCTCGTTCAGGGCTACCCAAAACGCCGTCCTGGCAAACTCGGCCGTAATCATAAGCACGACATAAGACAATAAAAGACCACACCCAAAAAGGAGCAGGAAATGAGCTATCAAAAAAAACTTCTAACCGCTGTTGTTACCTTGGCCATGTCTACCGGCCTGGCCAATGCCGCCGACTATACGATGCGCTTAAGCCATCAATTTCCGTCAACCCACCACACCGCCATCAACCTAGAGCAATTCGCCAAGGATGTTGCTAAAGAAACGAATAACAAAGCCGAAGTACAAATTTTTGGGGCTGCCCAACTGTTCAGTCCTCAACAGCATCATGGTGCCGTCGCTGGCGGTGAAATTGAATCCGCCATGATACTTTCGATTCAATGGGGCGGCACCATTCCTGAAATGGCCGTTACACAAATCCCCTACTTTATGGCGTCGCCCGCCAAACAAAAAGCCTTTATAGGCTCTGAGGCAGCCACCATACTCGACGGCAAGATGGCAGCAAAAGGTATACGCAATATAGGTTGGGTTGTAGACACCAACGATCTGATCATCACATCATCAACACAACTTTTGGACTCCCCGGAAAAATTCAAAGGGGTAAAAATACGCGGTCTAAACAAACTGTTTGATGCCGGACTGTCCGCCCTGGGCGCCGTTCCTGTCTCCATGCCAGGCTCTGAAGCCTATCAAGCCCTTCAGACCGGCGTAGTCGATGCTGGCGTTACCGGTGTGCAAGCCGCCTATTCTCGCAAATATTACGAAGTACAAAAATATGGTGCTGCCTCAGCCGTATTCCTGGTCTTCGACAACATGGTAGTTAACCCTGCATGGTGGGACGGTCTACCCGCCGACATTCAAGCTGGTATCACCCGCGCAGCAAATCAGGCCGTTGAGCGCTCGCTGATTACACACGAAGGTGTTGATCCCAACGCCATCAAGAAACTGGTCGACGCCAAAATGGATGCAGTCATCCTTACGCCCGAGCAAATCGAAGCCATGAGCGCGGTTATGCAACCTGCCGTACGTGATGTGTTTCTCAAATCTACCGGCGACGAAGGCCGCAAACTGATAGAACTGATAGACGCTCTGTAAGGAAAAGCCATGCTGGAAAACGCAACACCAGAGGGTACCCCACCAGATGGCCCTTTATTGAAAGCCTATGGACGCGTAGTAGGGACAATATGTAAAACAGCAATGATAATAGCCACCGTTCTGATCATTATCGACCTGGTACTGATCGGTGCTGCGGTTCTTATGCGCTACGTATTTTCAGCCCCCATCGTTTGGGGTGATGAAATCGTGTCCTTGTCCCTGACTGCCATTGTCATGTTGGCAGCACCGGAAGTACTTCGTAAAAACGGTCACATAGGCGTGGACATATTGGTGGACATGCTCAAGCCCAAAGCAGCGGCTTGGGCCACGGTCTGGTCTTGCGTTGCGGTATTGTCCATGTCGGCAATATTGATACTTAATGGTTGGAAGACCGTCGCCCTATCAAAAATGATAGGGCGCTTGACCGATGGTCATCTGGAACTACCGATTTGGATGTTGCAACTACTACTGCCTTTGGGGGGTATCCTGCTTGCCATCGTCGCCTTCGAAATAATATGGCGTAGCCTGGTCCAGATATCCAGCGGCCACTATACCAAGGAAGGTGCCATATGATCATGGTCCTGATTCTGATTACCCTGATGGTACTGCTGTTCACTGGACTACCCATATTCGCTGGACTTACATTGTTCGGCGGCGCCATGCTGCTACTGATCCAGGGCAACTTCGGTTCAGTCGCCGACATTATCTTCAGCGAGCTGAACCGCTACCTTCTAGTTTCCATCCCGCTATTCGCATTCATGGCCCACATCATGATACGGGGCAAGGTAGTTGACGACCTATATGACGCGGCCTACACCTTTACCCGACATCTGCCTGGCGGGCTGGCGATTGCCACCATACTGGCCTGCACCGTTTTTGCCGCCATTTCGGGGTCCAGCGTTGCTACGGCACTGACCATAGGCTCGGTTGCGATTCCCCAAATGATAAGGTACGGCTACCAACCCCGCATGGCCTATGGCGTAGTGGCTGCGGGGGGTACTTTGGGCATACTGATTCCACCATCGGGCCCCATGATACTTTACGGCGTCACCACCGATACCTCGATAGGCGGGCTGTTTATGGCGGGTGTCATACCTGGCCTGCTCATGGCCAGCGTATTTATCGTCTGGTCGGTATTTCGATTTTCCGCCACTCATAAAAACATGGAGTACGAGAAACGTGCCACCCTGCCGGAACTGGCTCGTGCCTTTCGCGATTCGATCTGGGCCACGGCATTACCGGTATTCGTTCTGGGTGGCATGTACCTTGGTGTCTTTACTGCCACTGAAGCGGCAGCGGCTGGTGTCTGGCTGGCCTTGTTTGTCACTGTCGTTATCTACCGCACCATAGGCTGGCGTGAAATATGGGAATCGGCGCAAGAAGCCTGCCGCCTTTCCGCCATGCTGTTTATGATATTGGCTGGTGCCACGGTCTTTGGCCACGTGCTAACCAAAATGCGCATTCCACAGCAAATCGTGGAATCCCTGGTCGCTTTGGACATGGGCCCTATCGGCTTCGTGTTGATCATGATGGCGCTAGTGATGGTGCTGGGAATGTTTCTGGAATCCATCGCCATCATCCTGATCACCATGCCGGTAATTATGCCCGCCATGCATCACCTGGGAATTAATCCTATCTGGTACGGCGTATTACTGGTCATCAATCTGGAGATCGCTATGATTACACCGCCCGTAGGCATGAACCTATTCACCATCAAAGCAATCACCAAAGCCCCTATTGGCCAAATTATCAGGGGTTCCGCACCCTACGTGTTTTTAATGGCGGCGGTATTGCTGCTGGTACTGTTCATCCCCAGCATTGCGCTTTGGCTTCCTGATACGATGATGGGTCGATAAGGAAACCATTTCATGACCACTCAACGTAATTTTTCTCCTCTGGAAAAACGTCAGTTAGGCAAGACTGATCTGCAGATCGCCCCGCTGGTCTTTGGCGGCAATGTGTTCGGCTGGACCGTGGATGAAGCCACATCGTTTGCCCTACTGGACCGTTTTATCGGCGCTGGCCTGAACGCCATTGATACTGCAGATATGTACTCTACCTGGGTGCCGGGCAACCAGGGTGGCGAATCGGAAACCATTATTGGAAAATGGCTTAAGGCCGATGCTTCGCGTCGCGAGAAGGTGCTGCTGATCACCAAAGTGGGTGCCCCATTAGGACCGGATCGCAGCGGCTTGTCGGCCAAGCGCATCATGTCCGCCGCCGAGGACTCGCTACGCCGTTTGCAGACTGATCATATCGACCTGTACCTTAGCCACTATCCCGATGAGCAAACACCGGTAGAAGAGACCCTGCGCGCCTATGAAACCCTAATCCAGCAAGGTAAGGTACGGGCAATTGGCGCCTCTAACCATAGCGTCGAGCAACTTCGCAAGGCGTTGAAGACAGCTGGCGATGCTGGCCTGCCGCGCTACGACGTGCTGCAACCCGAATACAACCTCTACGATCGCGCAAGCTACGAAGGCGCGCTGCGCGATATTGCGGTGACTGAGCAACTGGGGGTCATCACCTACTACAGCCTGGCCTCAGGGTTTCTGACTGGCAAATATCGTAGCAAGAGCGACCTGGGTAAAAGCGTGCGCGGCGGCGGTGTCGAGAAATATCTTGATGCGCGTGGCTTGCGTATCCTTGATACCCTTGATGCCGTGGCCAAGGTGCACGGCGCCCAGCCAGCCGAAGTGGCGCTGGCCTGGCTGATCACGCGTGAAAGCGTCACTGCACCAATTGCCAGTGCCACCAGCGTTGAACAGGTGGATACCCTGGTCCGCGCTACCCAGCTTGCGTTGACCACCGCCGATCTTACTGTCTTGGATAGCGCCAGCGCGTATACCTGAAACTAGATTTACCCTTTGGTTAGGCTGAACGGCTAGCACGCCGCACATGGGTACTGTCAAGCTTGGCAATACTGTCAACACCGCTATGCAACACTGTATTGACCAGTTCACGCTGCATGAAGTCCATCACCCCGTTGACACCCCCGGCACCACCGACGGTCAAGCCGTACATCAACGGGCGGCCGATGGCCACGGCGTTGGCGCCCAGCGCCAGCGCTTTTACAATGTCGGTTCCGCGGCGAATGCCGCTGTCCATGATAATGGGCACGTCGCCTTGCAAGGCTTGCGCTATTTCGGGTAGCACGGTAATGGCAGCGGGTGTCCCGTCCAACGCCCTCCCGCCGTGGTTGGACACCTGTATTGCTGCGGCGCCAGCCTTAACGGCGGCCACGGCATCTTCCGCGCGCGTAACGCCTTTCACAATCACCGGTAGGCCCGTGATCCTCCCTATGAACTCGACGTCGTTCCACGTCAAGTTCGTTTTGAAGGCATTGGCGCTACCTGTTGTGAAGTTGCCGTAAGGCAACCACGGCCGCGGTTTACCCAAACGCATGTATTCATCTGATGAGCCTTGGCCGATGGCATCGATCGTGAAAACGATGGCTTTGAACCCTGCGTCGCGAGCCCGCTGCAGCACTTCTTTTGATTGCCCTTCATCGACGTTCAAATACATCTGAAACCATTTGGGACCGACAGAGGCTTTAGCGATGTCCTCCATGCTGCGGGTGGAGGCGCTAGAGACCGTGAGCAAGGCGCCTGATTTTGCCGCGCCTTGGGCAGTTGCTACTTCACCGGCCGGATGATGTAGGCCATGGCTGCCGAACGGCGTGACGATAATAGGATGAGGAAGTTTTTCACCCAGCAAGGTCACCGAGGTGTCAATTTTCTCACGCACTATGCCTTGCATACGATGTGGGGTAAAGGCATAGTCCCCGAAAGCGCGGCGGTTCTCGCCCAATGTCCATTGGTCACCCGAACCATGCGAGACAAAAACATAGGTGCCATGGCCATACTTCTGCTTTGCTTGTTCTTCAAGGATATCGATATTGAAAACCTCGATATCTTTGTCGATGCCTTTACGCTCTATCATCAGTGATTCTGTGTTCGCTTCCTCGGCCATCTGGGCACGGGCCAGCCCGGACGCCGACAGCGCCGCTGTCGCAAGCCCGGCGCCAGCCAGGCGGAACATGTCACGCCGCGTATGGTTTCTCAACTCGACAGAGTCATGGGCGCTAAGGTCGGTTTTTATAGTATTCATAATATTCCTTTCGTAGGTCAACAAGTACGTTTGTCCTGTTCCAGCAAATGCCGCTTGTTTTTTACTTTCGACCAAACATCATGTTCAGGCAGAGGACTTTTGGATTGTGTGATCCGCTTCCAACGCGGATCGTGCGAGAGGTCGCGGTTGATCTGCACAAAATGCGCTTGATCAGGTGCAATTTCCGTTTCCTCGACGATGGCATTGACGGGGCATTCACCGACACAAATCGAGCAGTCGATGCATTCATCGGGATTGATCACAAGAAAGTTGGGGCCTTCGTAAAAGCAGTCCATAGGGCAAACGCTTACACAGTCTGTGTACTTGCATGCAATACAGCTTTCTGTCACTACAAATGCCATCGCTTTTGACTACCTTATCTTATTTGCCATATCGGCAATTATCGTAAAAGTACTGTACCGTTGCTCATCGATCTTAAATAGGCGACAATTCAGACATCTTTGTCTCGGAAAAAGGAACAATGAGCAAATTGAAATCCATGTCGATGTTCGTCCGTGTGGCGGAGCTGGGCAGTTTTTCCGCAGCAGCACGGCAACTAGGTATTGCACGGTCTATTGTGACGCGCCACATTGCGCAGTTGGAAAGCGCTCTTGGGATAAAACTGATCACCCGCAGCACCCGGCGCTTGGCGTTGACATCGGCTGGTAGCGCCTACCTGGAGAAATGTCGGGAAATTCTTGATTTGATCGAGTCAGCGGAAACCGAGCTCGCACAAGAGCATCAGACCTTGCGTGGCTCATTGCGTATCAGTCTGCCGCTTAGCTATGGCATAAAGCGCCTGGCGCCCCTACTCCTGGAGTTCGCGAACCAACATCCGGAAGTGCGTCTGGAGATGGACTATAACGATAGACGGGTTGATCTGATTGAAGAAGGCGTCGATCTCGCAATACGTATTACCCGCCGCCTAGCAGATAGCGACATCGTTCGAAGAATAGGAAGCGTGCATGTGCAAGTCGTCGCATCGCCAGCGTATTTGGCTCGCCATGGCGAGCCGCGCCATCCCGTAGACCTGCTGAATCATGACTGTCTCGGTTATGCAGCAAGCGGCAGCTTTGACGTTTGGCAGTTTCTTATCGACGGTACGCTGACGGACTTTTCGGTACATGCACGACTCCATTCAAACAACGGGGACGTCCTGAATCAGGCCACAATCAATGACATGGGAATTTCGTATCAACCCGATTTCATCGTGGATGACAGCATCGCGGCAGGACATGTCCTGCCAATTTTGGCCGATTACCCTGCGCCGGAACTGGGCGTGTATGTCATGTTGCCAAGTAACCGGCAGATACCTTATCGAGTGCGCGTCCTTATCGATTTCCTGGCAAACCGACTTGGTCCCCACGCCGCGCAACATCAGGAAAGCCGGTAACCCGGTGCTCAGGGGTATTCTTAAGAGCCTGAAGCAAGCTTTCTATGGTCTCGCGTCCGACATCTTGGGTAATGAACACAAACTTCGAGCGACGATCTTCGTTGGGCCAGGCAGGCAATGACACCGGCGGATGAAAAACATGCTGTACGCCCTGGATGACCAGCGGGCCATCGTGGTCCTGAATGTTCAGAATACCCTTCACCCGCAGGATGTTGCTGCCCACAAAAGCCGTTAGCAGCTCCAGCCAGGCGGCAAGCTTGTCTTCGGGGATGGGGTCATCAACAGTGAAGCAAAATGCCTTGATGTGATCATCATGGCGATTCACGTCGTGTGCATGTCCGTGGTGATCGTGATGTAAAGCACTTGTCGCATAGGCATCTTCCTGGAGCCAACGTGCTACATCTGGCGTCTTGCCGTCCGTGGAAAACAAGCCCAGATTAAGCAGTTTGGAAGGCTCTACACAACCCTGATCCACCTGCCAGCGTGGCGCCGCCGGGTTAATCGCATCCAAGCGCTGCAGCAAGGCCTGCTTATCAATCGCGGCGATCAAGTCCATTTTAGTCAACAACAGGCAGTCAGCCACTGCCGCCTGCTTAATTGCTTCGACATGGGTATCGAATGTCTGATTGCCCGTGGCCATGTCGATGGCAGTCACAATGCCATCCAGGCGATAGCGGCCCGCCACCTGCGGGTCGTTTAGCAACGTGTGAATGATAGGTGCGGGATCGGCCAGTCCCGTGGTTTCTATCAGTACGCGCTGAAACTGGCGCTGGCCGTTGCGAGAGAACCGCCAAGTGATGTCACGCAGGGTTTTGACTAGATCACCCCGGATGGTGCAACACAAGCAACCGCTGCTCATCTCCATCACAACATTTTCGATGCTATGCACGACCAGCATATGATCCAGCGGTATCTCGCCGAATTCGTTAATGATAACCAGAGTATCGGCCATCTCGGGCTGTTGCATAAGATGGTTCAGGATAGTGGTCTTGCCGCTGCCCAGAAAGCCGGTCAACAAGGTAACGGGAATCAATGGATTCATATTTTGGCTCTATTTGTCGCACGCGGCTGCATAATTTTTATGAACGCCATCATGCCAATCATGGATCGTATTAACCCTCTGGACGATTGTACGCTGGACGTCATCAGATACTGGGAGGGCATATTGCCGCAGGCAACAGCGCCCCCCCTAGTTTGCGGAAAATAAGCCGAGCAGGTTAATATGTTGAATAATTCTCATTTACTTATTTTTTCACTATTTACCGGGAGTCTTGAATTGAAGTTCAACGCAATGCGGGTTTGGGGACGCCACCTAGGAGCAGCGCTATTAGTAGGGGCAGCCTCGTACGCGATGGTGATGCCAGCAAACGCCATCACCATCAAGCACGCCCAGGGCCAGACAGAAATTGCCGCCCAGCCGCAAAAGACCGTGGTCTTCGATCTAGCCTCGCTTGACATCCTGCACGCGCTAGGCGTCCAGCCGACAGCCCTGGCGGATTCCGCCGCCGGCTACCCAGACTATCTATCGGACTATGCTCAAGACGCTTATCCTAAAGTAGGAACGCTATTCGAGCCCAACTACGAAGCAATTCATGCCATAGCTCCAGACCTCATCGTGGCCGGAGGCCGCTCTAACCTCAAGTACCGCGATCTGTCCCGGCTTGCGCCCACTATCGACCTGACGGTAGATCCCCAGGATCTCCCCGGTAGCGTGGCGCGCAACACCCGCACGCTGGCCTCCATCTACGGCAAGCAAGACCAGGCCGAGGCCGCGCTGGGTCAACTAAACGATTCAATCCAGGCATTACATGAAAAGGCAAGCAAGGCCGGTTCCGGACTCGTGATTCTTACCGTCGGCGGTAAGATCAGCGCTTACGGTCCTGGGTCGCGCTTCGGCATCATTCACGATAGTTTCGGCATCCCCCCAGCGGCGCCCGATCTGGCCACCGCTAACCATGGGCAGGCGGTATCCTTCGAATTCATACACAAAGCAGATCCAGAATGGCTGTTCGTGATTGACCGCGATGCCGCCATAGGCCGGGAAGGCACATCGGCCCGGCAGCTTCTGGACAACGAACTCATGCACAAGACTACGGCCTGGAAAAAAAACCAGATCGTTTATCTGGATGCCATGAACTGGTACTTGCTGGGTAGTGCAGGCCTTACGTCCATGCAACGCAACATCGAGCAAATTTCACAGGCCCTGGACGGACAGCAATAAATGAACGGATGTCCATGGTACCGGGCCGACTCCCGAAACGGCTGGCACCGAGCATGAACACGCCCCGCCCCACGCCCAGGCGCGAAGCGCAAACCCGCCCTGCCCTGCTGTTGCTGATGCTCGCATTACTAGTGGGACTCTGCGGGGTCAGCCTGCTCTTGGGCGTGGGCGATGTCACCCTGTCCACGTTGTGGAATCCCTCCACGCGCGACGAGGCCTGGCAACTCATTACCATCAGCCGCCTGCCTCGCACCCTGGCGCTAATGCTGGCTGGCACCTCAATGGCGGTGGCCGGCCTCATCATGCAAATGCTGGTGCGCAACCGCTTTGTCGAGCCGTCCACGGCGGGCACAGTGGAATCCGCCACCCTGGGCATACTGGCCGTTACGCTGGTTGCTCCCAATACGCCAGTTTTCGGCAAAATGCTGGTAGCAGGGTCCTTCGCGCTAGCCGGAACTGCGCTATTTCTGTCGATCTTGCGTCGAATTCCTTTGCGTTCACCCTTTCTTGTTCCTGTCATAGGGCTGGTGCTAGGGGGCGTAGTGCATGCCATCACCACCTTCTTCGCCTATCAATACGACCTGATGCAGTCGCTACACGCCTGGACCACGGGCGATTTTTCTGGTGTGCTGCGTGGCCGCTATGAACTGCTGTGGGGCGGCTTTCTACTGGCCTGTGCCGCGTATGCGGCGGCTGACCGTTTCACCGTAGCCGGCATGGGAGAACAGTTCACCACCAACCTGGGCTTGAATCATCGACGCCTGACCGTGGTGGGTCTTGTCATCGTGTCGGCGATCAGCGCAGTCGTGGTGGTGACGGCGGGCAGCATTCCATTTCTGGGCTTGTTGGTGCCTAATGTGGTCAGCATGCTGTTCGGTGACAATATGCGCAAATCGCTGCCGTGGGTGGCCTTTCTGGGCGCGATCTTCGTGCTGGCATGCGATATTATCGGTCGCCTCGTGTATTACCCGCATGAGATTCCACTGGGTACTGTCGTGGGCGTCGTCGGCAGCGCCTTGTTCCTGTACCTGCTATTGAATAGGCGTACCCGCTTTGCCTAATTTCACTCCGGCTACGCGCCTGGCCCTACTTGCCTTGTTAGCCGCCATCACCATGACCGCGTTCATGGTGGTGGGCGCCAATGGCCAGTGGTCTTTCGTCATTCCTTTCAGGGGCGTAAAACTGGCTGCCATGGTACTGGTCGCCTACGCCATCGCGGTTTCCTCGGTGCTGTTTCAGACGGTGACTCATAATCGTATCTTGACCCCAGCGATCATGGGTTTCGATGCCCTGTATATTCTTATCCAGGCCATCGTGGTTTTCTCTTTCGGCATGAACAGCATGGCGGACTGGAGTCCCGCCTGGAAGTTTCTGTTCGAAGTCGCCGCCATGACGACCTTCGCAAGCTTGCTGTTCCAATGGCTTTTTTCGGGGGCAGCCCACAGCCTGCACCTGGTCATACTGGTAGGCATAGTGTTCGGGCTATTGTTCCGCAGTTTGTCCAGTTTCATGATCCGGATGATCGACCCCAACGAATTCGTCGTTTTGCAAGATCGCATGTTCGCTAGCTTCAATAGCATACGTACTGAACTCTTCCTCGTCTCGTCCTTGACAGTCGCCGCCGTCTCTATCATCGGCTGGCGCCTGCGACGCGTCTACGACGTAGTGGCCTTGGGCCGCGACGCGGCCATCAATCTGGGCATCGCCTATCGCAGGGTATTGATGCTTACTCTGGTCCTCATAGCAGTGCTGGTTTCGGTCTCCACCGCGCTGGTGGGGCCCGTGACCTTCTTCGGGCTACTTGTTAGCAACCTGGCTTATATGATCATGAAATCCGACAAACATAAACTTACCGTGCCCGCCGCCGTGTTACTAGCCATCATTCTGCTGGTAGGCGGCCAGACAGTACTAGAAAGAGTACTGCAGCTTAATACCGCCGTCAGCGTGGTGATCGAATTCATCGGCGGCCTGATGTTCATCGCCCTAGTGGTAAGAGGGGTGCGGCGATGATAGAAGTGACCAGCACCAGCAAACACTATGGGCAGACCATGGTGGTGGACGACGTAACGCTGCAAATTCCGGCCGGCGGCCTGACGTCCATCGTGGGGCCCAACGGCGCGGGCAAGTCTACGCTGCTTGCCATGATCAGCCGGCTCACGCCTATGTCAGCCGGAAGCGTGGTTGTCGGCGGCCTGGACGTCACTCATACTGATACCTCGGAGTTGGCCAAGCGTCTATCCATCTTGCGCCAGGACAATCACTTGCCACTAAGGCTCACCGTAAAAGACATCGTTGCCTTCGGCCGCTATCCGCACTCCCGCGGGCGCATGACTGTTCAGGACGAGCATCACATCCAGCAGGCGATCCGTTATCTGAACCTAAGCGAACTGGCCGACCGCTACCTGGACGAGTTATCGGGCGGCCAGCGCCAGCGCGCCTTCGTGGCGATGGTGCTGTGTCAGGATACCGACTATGTGCTGCTTGACGAGCCATTAAACAGCCTGGACATGAAAAACGCTGTCGACATCATGAAAGTGCTGCGGCGCGCGGTGGACGAGCTGGGCAAAACTGTAGTAGTCGTTTTGCATGACATCAATTTCGCGTCCTGCTATTCGGACCACATCGTCGGTATGCGCGGCGGCAAGGTTATATGTAAAGGCCCGCCACGCGAGCTTATTACGCCAAAGACGTTAAAAGAACTCTACGACCTGGATGTGGCCATCCACAATATCAACGGCCAACACATCTGCGTGCATTACACTTGACTGACCGGCTAAAGATGGCTGCCGAACAACGCATTCAGCCTATTCTTGATGGCGATGGCAAGGGGAAGATGCATGAAGGCCGAACAATTGCTATCTGGATGGGGCTTTGACGCCACGCGGCTGCAGTTTACGCTGCGTACGGCACTGGCCTGTTGCATAGCGGTACTGGCGTCCTGGCTGTTAGGCTTGGAACACCCGCATTGGGCAGGGATGACGGTATGGGCGGCCTCCTTGCCCATACGCGATCATATGATCGAAAAAAGCTTTTTTCGTATCTTTGGAACCCTGACTGGCACGCTTGCGGGCGTCCTGCTTGTCGTCGTCGCGGGCAACCAACCCTTATGGCTAGTCATCGGCATAGCCATATGGCTGGGCCTATGCGCAGGCATAGCCAACTTACAACGTAGCTTCATAGCCTACGGCACGATGCTGGCCGGTTACTCTGCCGTCATGGTGGCGATGCTGGGCACTACGCATCAAGACCATATCCTCGGTCTGGGCGCGGACCGCCTGCTTACTGCCATGCTGGGCGTAGTGGCCGCGCTAACGGTAGGCTGGCTCTTTGCCAAATCGCAAACAAAAGAGGCTGTCGCCGTAAGGCTGCAGCATCTTTCGGGCGACATCCTGAGCCACATGGCACAGCGACTACGCGGCACGCCGACGCATCCCGACCAAGCCATCGAGGCCACGCTGTCGGAGATCGCCGATATCGATGAATCACTGGACCCCCTGGGCGCGGGATCCTTGCGATCGCACCGCTCGATTCGACCCTTGCGCACGCTGTTGTCATCCCAGGTCTCGGCCTTGCTCTGGCTAAAGCGCAAGCCGGTCATCGTTCCAGACAATGCTCTGGCAGACCAGTTGCAATTGGTGGCCGATGCCCTGCGGTCATCCAGCCCGCTAGAACAACTAGGGCCGCCTATGACCCAAGCTGTGCAACTATCGGCGGCGCTACCCTTGTTGCACGACGCGCTGCGCAATCTCCAAGCAGCGCTGGAGGCTCTGGTTGATATGCCCGATTCCGACGCCGAAACGCCGCTACGCCCCCGACCGGCCATCGTGCATCTGGACTGGGTCGGCGCGGGACAAGCCATGATCCGCGCCACCATCACCATTCTGATAGTCGGCCTGATCTGGGTTATGACGGGCTGGCGCGGCGGCCCCTATATGATGATAGGCACAGCTGTCATGCTTTCGGTTTTTTCCGGCTTCGATAACCCGGCAAAAATGATGCGCGACGTCATCTTCTGGGGGCAGTTACTGGGAGCCATTACAGCCCTGGCGTGCCACTGGCTGGTCTGGCCGCTTGCAAATAGCGAATTAGGAATCGTCTTGCTGATGATGCCATTCATCCTGTTTGGCGGACTGGTCGCCGCCTATCGCCGCACTGCCGCTAGCAGCACTGACTTCAACATGATTTTGCTGATTCTGCTGCAGCCGATTTATCCGTTGGCTGGCACCGTCGGTGACTCCTTGGTCAATGCCTTCGCCGTGCTGCTTGCCCCGCTAATCGCTTTTGTCGCATTTCGCCTGATCTATCCATCTACTGCCAAAAGCCGCATGAACACCCTTATCGGCATGATGCTGCGTGAACTGCAAAGCATGGCCACCACCAATCCTATTACACCCGCTCGTCAAGAGATTCTTCAGGCACGGCTTTACCACCGCCTGCTCAAACTGGTGCGCTGGGTCGATAAGGTCGACGAGTCACGGATCTCGGCGCTGGGTGGCGGCCTGGCGGTCCTGAGCCTTGGCGGCGTCACCCTGCGTACGCAGCAGTTGTTGCAGGCGCCCGACATCACGCCGGCGACAGCCCGCCGCCTGCAAGCCATGCTAAGTCGTATGCGCAACATTAGTCAGGAACCCCGGCGTGTCATACGCTCGCTGGAACTTGCGGCAACGCAGCTGACACGGGAATCACATCAGGAAGCCGCGCTGCTACGGGAAGCGGCGCTATCCATCGCAGATAACTTGGCCTTCTTCGAGCATCCGGAAAAAACGTAAGGCAAGCGAAGCCGACAAAGCTACAACGCTTAGCTTTGAGCTACAACATGCGCGTTTGATATAGAAATGAAATCAGGTGACGGAATTACGTGCCTGATTGATATTGTAGTTTTTCTGATCCAGGGTATTTACCAAACAGTCCACAGCGTCCCAGACATCGACAAACCGCGTATACAAGGGCGTGAAACCGAAGCGCATAATGCTGGGTTCGCGGTAGTCACCTATCACGCCCTGCTCCACCAAGGAATGAATAATCGCGTAGGCATGCGGATGCTCAAAACTTACCTGGCTGCCACGTTGGGCATGGTCGCGTGGCGTCACCAGGGTCACAGGGTGATGGGCGCAACGCGCCTCGACCAGCTGTATAAACAAATCGGTCAGCGCCAGTGATTTTGCCCGCAAGGCCTGCATGGACGTTTTCGCGAAGATATCCAGCCCGCACTGTATCAAGGCCTGCGAGACTATGGGCTGGGTGCCACTAAGGGCGCGGCGTATGCTGGGCGCGGGCGTGAATGCTGGGTCCATGTCAAATGGCGCGGCATGCCCCCACCAGCCCGACAGCGGATGGGAAAACTGCGCCTGGTGCTTGGGGGCCACCCAAATAAAGGCGGGCGAACCCGGACCGCCATTCAGGTATTTATAGGTACAGCCCACCGCAAAGTCGGCGTTCGCTGCAGTTAAATTTATAGGTACAGCACCTGCGGAATGGCATAAATCCCATACCACCAGTGCACCTTGATCGTGGGCATGGGCAGTCAAGGCCTGCATATCCAACAGCTGGCCGGTACGGTAATTGACATGTGTCAACATCAGTACAGCCGTGTCATCGGTGACGGCGGCCTGTAGTTCGTCAGGCGTATCCACCAGGCGCAAGCTATAGCCCTGATCCAGCCAGCGGGTCAGGCCCTGAGCGATATAAATATCCGTAGGGAAGTTGCTGCGCTCGGTAACTATGACGCGCCGGCTTGAGGTATTTGCGTGGGCTGCTTGTATTTGCAAGGCCCCGGCCAGGGCCTTGAACAGGTTAATAGATGTGTTGTCCGTTACCACCACTTCGCCCTGACCGGCGCCTATCAAAGGAGCCAACTGATCCCCCAAGGCCACGGTAAGGTCGAACCAGCCCGCCTGGTTCCAGCTGCGTATTAAGTCAGTGCCCCATTCTTGTTCAATAATAGCGGCGGCGCGATGTGCTGCTGCTTTGGGTTGAGCGCCCAATGAGTTGCCATCCAGATAAATAACCCCAGTAGGCAGGTTGAATTCGTCCCTGAGGTCTGACAGGACATCTTGCTGGTCCATAGTCAGAGTATCGTCGCGGCTGATCATATATATCCCTTCCTGTAGTAGACGGTATAGCTAGCGCTTGACGGCCGTACGACAGCCCAAGTTACGGACGGCTAATGTCCCGCCGTACCTTGCACCGCTGCGATAAACGCCTGCATTTTTTTAATTGACTTCACGCCAGGAGCATCCTCGACACCGCTACTGACGTCGACTGCATAAGGCTGTACGGTGCGCAAGGCCTGGGAGACGGTCTGTGGGGTTAGTCCACCCGCCAGTACCAGGGGGCGGCTATCTGGACATTGCTGAACGTCGTGCAGCAATGTCGTGTCGAATTTCAGGCCGCTACCGCCATAGCTAGCGCTATAGCTGTCAAATAGCCAAGCGACGGCATCGGGATAATCCAAGCAATGCCGCAACAGATCTGGGGCGGTATCCATGCTTGGCGCCCCCACCCTGAAAGCACGCATATAGCGGTGATTAAAGCTTTGGCAGTACGCGGGCGTCTCATCGCCATGGAACTGTAATATATCCGGCTGTACCTGATCAATAACGTCTTGCACTTGGTCGCGATCTGCATTCACAAACAAGGCAACGGCAGTAACAAAGGCCGGTACGGCCGCACGCAGTTCGATAGCCTGCGCCAATGTAAGCGCCCTACTGCTTTGCGGATAAAAAACCATCCCTATGGCGTCGGCGCCAGCCGCTACCGCCGCCTGCACATCCTGCAGACGGGTCAGACCGCAGATTTTGATTCGTGTACGATTTTGCATGTGTTATCTGCCCTACTGGAAGCCAGATCCGCCGGCGTCACCGCCGTACGCGCCTTCGCCATAACCGGCCCCTGTGCCAAAGTCCACCGTAGATGGGTCGACTTGAACGATGTCATCCTTATAGTGGGTTACCAGACCAGGAAACACCATTACAGCGGCCACCATGGCAATCTGGATAATAATAAAAGGTACCGAGCCCCAGTAAATTTCGCCCGTGGTGACTCGTGCAATTTTCTTGCCAGTGACTTTGTCGATGTAATCGTCTCGGGGCGCTACCGAACGCAAATAAAACAGCGCAAACCCAAAGGGCGGATGCATAAACGAAGTTTGCATATTGACTGCCAGCAAGATACCGAACCAGATCAGGTCTATGCCCATTTTGTCAGCAACTGGACCTAATAACGGCACAATAATAAAGGCTAGCTCGAAGAAATCCAGAAAGAATGCCAGGACAAAAGTCAGCACGCTGACTACGATCAAAAAGCCCCACTCGCCGCCAGGCAGGCCTATTAATAACTGTTCCACCCAAAGATCGCCATTAACACCACGGAAACTAAGACTAAATACTGTAGATCCGACCAAAATAAAGACCACGAAGCATGACAGCTTAGTGGTGGTGTCCATGGCTTGCTTAAGCAATTTAAAGGAAAAACGCCCACGCATGACGGCCATAATCAAAGCGCCTACTGCACCCATAGCGCCGCCTTCAGTAGGCGTAGCCACACCAATGAAGATAGTCCCCAGTACCAAAAATATCAAGAACAAGGGCGGTATCATGACAAAGGTCACGCGCTCGGCAATTTCAGACAGCCAGTTCAACCGCAAGAAACGGTTAGTCAATGCCATGGCCAATGCAGCAAGCCCCCATGTCATCATAATAATGACCACGCGCTCGTCCACAGGGATCTGGGTGTGGGAACTGAAATAATATTCCGAGCCAAAGTAAGCTACTGACGACGCAATAATGGCAAGCACCGACAAGGAACGCAAGCCGCGACTACCGTCTGGCTTGACATAAATGCGTGCTTCTTCGGGCAAAGCGGGGGCCGCCGATGGCCGCAGCAAGGTCAGGATGACGATGTAAGCAATATAGCTAAGTGCCAATATCAAGCCCGGCAGCATAGCGCCGCGATACATATCGCCTATAGACCTGCCCAATTGATCTGCCAATATAATCAGCACCAGCGATGGGGGGATAATTTGCGACAAGGTACCTGAAGCGGCAATAACCCCGCTGGCCAAGCGCCTGTCATACCCATAGCGCAACATAATGGGTAGCGAAATCAAGCCCATGGAAATTACCGAGGCCGATACTACCCCCGTAGTGGCCGCCAGCATGGCGCCCACCAGCACGACGGCGATGGCCAGGCCACCGCGTATCGGACCAAATAGCTGACCTACGGTTTCCAACAGGTCTTCAGCCATGCCAGACCGTTCCAAGATTAAACCCATCAAGGTAAAAAAGGGTACCGCCAGTAAGGTGTCATTGGCCACTATGCCAAACACACGCTGTGGCAAGGCCTGAAACAATGCTGGTTGCATCAGACCAAAGTCTATGGCAATCAAGCCATACAGTATGCCGTTTGCCGCTAATGAAAAGGCCACTGGAAAACCCAGCAGCAGAAAAATGACCAAGTTAATAAACATGATCGGGGCCAGGTTAGCTACCAAAAACTCCATGATTACTGGCCCTTGCTTGTATGGTTATTAACAGAATTCTGAGCAGCCTCGGCTTGCTGTCGAATTTCGTCAGCAAGCAACTCTTCTGCGCTTTTCTCGGAAAGCCTGGCAGTGGGATCGGGACATGCGCCCATCAAATAACCTACACACTTGATTAAATGAGATACGCCCGCCAGGATTAACAAGCCAAACCCCACCGGTATTAGTAGCTTGGCAGGCCAGCGTATTAGCCCTCCGGTATTTGACGACAATTCATGAAGGATGAATGATTCATAGAAAAACGGCAGCGATAACCAGAAGATCAAGGCGCAGGCGGGAAACAGAAAAAATATCACGCCAAAAATTTCTATTTTTATCCGAGTGCGCACTGAAAACTTCTGTGACAACACGTCCACACGTACGTGTTCATTGCACAGAAAGGTGTAGCCGGCTGCCAGCAGAAAAATGGCGCCGAACAAATACCATTGCAGCTCTAGCCAAGCGTTGGAGCTAACGTGGAAAACCTTGCGGATAACAGCATTGGTAGCGCTGACCATGACCACCAGCAGGGTCAACCAAGTAACGGCCTTGCCCACACGGGTATTCAGCGCGTCAATAGCTCGCGAAAGAAGCAATAAGAATTTCATAGTGATGTCGTCTGTAGCATAGGCGCCAAAATAACATGCGCACAAGCGCGGGCTGCAATTCCAAAGCCAGCAAGTATAGAACAAGCCGCCTTAGCAAAGCCGCCTGATTCTATACGACATCACGAAAATTAACCCTTAGGATATCCCCGGGGTAGCCAAATGCGCTGCAAAGCCCATCTGTGAAAATAACGCTGCCGTGGGATCGAGCTGGGCCAGGCCAAACTCTGGCGCATAATCCACCCCAGCCATATACAAGCCTGCCGGGCTAAAGGTGGGCGCAGCCAAACGCCTATCGCCTTGGGACAGCAGTTCGTCTATCCAGTCTGGTGCGTGCTTGCCCTGCCCTATATAGATCAGGGCTCCCATCAAGTTACGTATCATGTGATGCAAAAAAGCATTGGCCTGAAAGCGAAACAGGAAAAATTCGCCATACTGCTGTATATCCAAGGCAGTCAACGTACGTACTGGACTGGCGGCCTGACATTGTGACGAGCGAAAACTACTGAAGTCATGCTGACCAATCACGTATTGGGCGGCATGCCGCATGGCGTCCAGATCCAGGTCGCGATGCACCCACCCGACCTGGGCATGCAGCAAGGGGGAACGCACACGGCTGCTACGCACCAAGTAGAAATAGGTACGAGACAAGGCTGAGAAACGCGCATGAAAATGATCGGGGACAACGTTCGCCCACTGAATAGCGATGCTATCAGGTAACAAAGCGTTCATGCCACGCACCCAGGACTCGTCACGCCGCCTGGCGGTAGTATCCAAATGAATGACCTGACCCAAGGCATGCACGCCAGTGTCCGTGCGTCCCGCACAGATCGTTTTAATTGGCGTGTCCAGAAATCGACTTAGCGCTGCGTCTACGGCGTCCTGGACTGTGCCGCCCCCAGGCTGAGTCTGCCAGCCTAGCCAGTTGGCGCCGTGATAACTGACGCCTAAGGCCATACGCGGCATGATCTTAGGTCTTACTAGGAGGCGAGCTGTCGGTTGCTGCCTGGTTCAGATCCAGGTTGATTTCATCCAACTTTTTCTTGACCATGGCGGGTGAAACAGCGCTGCCGTCATTGCGCTTGGCGCTGGCACGGCGCAGCAACCAGGCTAAAAGAAGCACTATAAACACCAGGATGCCAGAAATAACAGCCAGCATATTTTCTTGTAGCCACGACACGGTTAACTTCGCCTTCTGGGTTACGGGTTCTGTCACATTATTGGTGCGATCGCTGGCACTGCCAGTCGATGCGCTGGATGGCGGGCTTACGCCCTCTGTATTCGCTGAAGCGGCAGCATCCGAGCTGACGCCAGTGTCCCCACTGCCTGTAGCGACGGTGACAGCGCTAGCCATATCGGACAAGGACTGGCCCAGACCTTTGGCCCCTTCCAAGACTAATTCCTTAGCGGCTTCGCCCTGAGACTGCAAAGCACGATTCAGGTTCTGGACGTTAGATTCCAGCTGCGACACACGCCCGCTGGCATCGGCAATATCTTTACTGGTGGCCAGTCTGTCGTCGGCCGTAGCGGCACTAGCGCCAGGCAATAGCGAACCAGTGGTGCTGGTCCCTGCGACACCGCTGCGACCGGCTGCCCCAGCGCCGCCAGACTTACTGTCTGACAGACGCAACTGATCACCTTTAGCGGCTAAGGCGCCGTCTGCGCCCGTAGTGCCGCCATGCGTGACCACGCCCTGAGAAGCGCTATCCAACCCAGTCATAATGTCTGCGGACGCGGCAGCGCCCCGACGATAATTGGCATAGGCCTGGGCCTGCTGCTGGAACAGACGACGCGCTTCGTGGTCGGAAATCGCCGTCAACGCCGCTGCGTCTGGCATAGCCAAGGTAGCGCCAGCCTTGACCATATTTAGATTGTTATGAATAAAGGCCTGCGGATTGGCCCGCTGCAAAGCAATCATCATCTGGTAGACGGTGACACCCTCTACTGCATGACGACGTGCTATGGAAAACATGGTGTCGCCGCGATTTACCCGTATGCTGGCTTGTGCAGGCTGACCAGCAACAGCACTGCCAGGGGATGTTGCACCGCTACCAGAGCCTGCCGACTGAGCAAGAGGAACCGCAGGTGCGCCAGGATTCGCCAGCAGGCTGACCTGATAGCGTTGTTGACCAGAAGCCGTGCCCACATCCAGCAATAAATCAGCCACTGAGCCGCTAAACGCCTGGGTAGAACGCACTTGTATAACCCGCTTACCCTGCGCTATGCCATCTGCCAAACGAACGCTAAGGCTGCCTAGATCAACAGGCGGGGTCAAACCCGCCTGCTTCCATGCCGCAACTGGCGCGGCCGCCAGCGTCAATGTCGCCACATCTTGATCGTCAAGCTGCAGGACAGGCACATCAATGGCCAGCGGCTTGCCGGGTTTGGACAGAATGCGCGAATGGCCGAAGCTGGCCGCGTAAGCGTCAGGACCAGCCAGCATCGCCACCATAGCAATAGCAATAGGCGCTAGCTTAGATAGAGACGTTGGCGTAAAAGATGGCAACAGGCGACGGGACGGGGACATTGTCAGAGCTCGTTTAAGGTAATACGCAACATGCGGCGCAGCGGTTCGGCCGCGCCCCATAGTAGCTGATCTCCGACGGTGAATGCACTTAGGTATTCAGGACCCATGGACATTTTACGCAAACGGCCTACTGGAATATCCAACGTGCCGGTGACGGCAACAGGCGTCAGTTGCTGCATTGTGGCCTGGCGTTCGTTGGGGATCACTTTGGCCCACTGTGAGCCTTGCTGAAGAATGTCGGTGATTTCGTCCATAGGGACATCGCGCTTAAGCTTGATCGTCAGTGCCTGACTATGGCAGCGCATGGCCCCAATACGAACACAAAGCCCGTCTATGGGGATAGCCGCCGTATCGAAGCCTTCACCGCGACCTAGAATTTTGTTGGTCTCGACCTCGGCTTTCCATTCTTCGCGCGATACGCCATTGCCCAGATCCGAATCTATCCAGGGTATCAAGCTACCTGCCAAGGGCACGCCAAAATGCCCCTGGGGCAAGCCAGCGTCCTGCTGAGTTTGCAGTATGCCGCGATCGATTTCCAATATGGCCGCTGCCGGATCATCCAACAAATGGCTGACCGACTGATTCAACACACCAAACTGCGTCAGGAGTTCGCGCATGTGCTGCGCGCCGCCGCCCGAAGCAGCCTGATAGGTCATGCTGGACATCCAGTCGATAAGATCGTTAGTAAACAACCCTGCCAAGCCCATTAACATGCAGCTAACGGTGCAGTTACCACCCACGAACTGTTTAACGCCACGCGCCAGGGCCGCATCAATGACAGAGCGATTGACTGGATCAAGCACGATGATGGCGTCTTTGTTCATGCGCAAGGTGCTGGCGGCATCTATCCAGATGCCATCCCACCCGGCTGCACGCAGCTTGGGGTAAACCGCCGAGGTGTAATCGCCGCCTTGGGCGGTCAGAATAATGGGTAGTTTCTTCAGGGCGTCTATATCGTAGGCATCCTGCAAGGGGCCTGCGCCATCAGCCCATGCCGGAGCGCTTCCGCCAGAATTACTGGTAGAAAAAAACACGGGGTGAAATAGGGAAAAATCGTTCTCGTCCCGCATGCGCTGCATGAGGACTGAACCCACCATGCCACGCCAACCCACTAAACCAACAGCCTGCTTCATGTTACGTCCAAATAAAAATAAATAAGTATGCTTGTATTATTTTAAAGCCTGTAGCACAGCATCGCCCATTTCCGTGGTAGAAACAGCGGTAGTGCCTGGCTCATGGATGTCAGCAGTGCGCAAGCCCTGTTCAAGAACCTGTTGTACAGCAGCTTCAATGCGGTCTGCCGCCCCTGCCTGATCCAAGGAATAGCGTAACATCATCGCCGCCGACAATATAGTGGCAAGCGGGTTAGCAATGTTTTTTCCTGCAATATCGGGGGCCGAACCGTGGCTAGGTTCATACAGTCCCTGGTTGGACGCATTCAACGAGGCCGAAGGCAGCATGCCTATGGAACCCGTCAGCATGGCCGCTTCGTCTGAAAGTATGTCGCCAAACAGATTGCCGGTCACAATGACATCGAATTCCTTGGGAGCACGCACCAACTGCATGGCGGCGTTATCCACATACATGTGGCTAAGTTCGACATCAGGGTAATCTGCCGCCGTGGCGATGATGATGTCGCGCCAGAATTGCGAAGTTTCCAATACATTGGCCTTGTCCACGCTACACAGTTTTTTACCGCGCTTGCGGGCTGCCTGGAAAGCGACATGGGCAATACGCTGCACTTCTGATTCGGCATAGTGCATAGTGTCAAAGCCCTGACGCTGGCCTTTGTAGGGACCGTCAGTCGCTATGCGCTCGCCGCGGGGCTGACCGAAGTAAATATCGCCGGTCAGCTCACGTATGATCAGAATATCCAGTCCGGCGACTATTTCAGGCTTCAATGACGATGCATTGGCCAGTTGTGGATACAGTATGGCGGGACGCAAGTTGGCAAACAAGCCCATTTCCCGGCGCAGTCCCAAAATAGCTTGCTCGGGACGGAATTCGCGCGGCAACGCGTCGTATTTCCAGTCACCTACCGCACCGAACAAAATCGCGTCCGACGCTTTAGCCAGAGCCAGGGTTTCCGGGGGCAATGGATGGCCGTGGGCATCATAAGCGGCGCCGCCCACCACACCGTGATCCAGCTGCATAGGCAGCCCCAGCGCCGTCAATACACGCGCTGCTTGTTCTGTAATCTCCGGACCGATACCGTCACCGGGTAAAACGGCAATTTTATACATGAGTAATTCCTGAATGCGGCTATGAGTGATGTTAGAGCGGATTAGGCAGCAGGCTGGCCTTCCAGCCAGGGATGCTCGGCCAGACGGGCAGATTCGAACTTGCGTATGGCATCGGACTTTTGCAGCGTCTGACCGATTTCGTCCAGGCCATTTAATAGGCTGTGCTTACGAAAAGGTTCAACGTCAAAAGCCAGTTCACGCTGATCCGGCGTAATCACCACCTGACGTTCCAGATCTATCTGCAGGCGATAACCGGGCTGAGCTTGTACCGCGTCAAACAGTTGCGCCACTTGATCTTCGGGGAGCACGATAGGCAACAGTCCGTTTTTGAAGCTGTTGTTAAAAAAGATATCGGCATAAGACGGGGCAATAATGGCGCGAAAACCATATTGCGTTAACGCCCAAGGCGCGTGTTCACGGCTGGAGCCGCAACCAAAGTTTTTACGCGCCAGCAGTATGGATACACCCTGATAGCGATCCTGATTCAGGATAAAGTCTGGATTCAGCGGCCGCTGGCTGTTGTCCATGCCAGGCTCGCCGTGGTCCAGGTAGCGTACTTCATCAAACAGATTCGGGCCAAAGCCGGTGCGCTTGATCGATTTCAAAAATTGCTTGGGTATGATCAGGTCGGTATCGACGTTTTCGCGATCCAAGGGGGCGACCAGACCGTCGTGGGTAGTGAAGGCTTGCATAATAATTCCTAGGCGAAGTTTCTAACGTCAACAAAATGACCCGCAATCGCGGCAGCAGCGGCCATGGCCGGGCTGACCAGGTGGGTGCGACCACCCTGCCCCTGACGTCCTTCGAAGTTACGGTTCGATGTAGAGGCGCAACGCTCGCCAGGTTCCAGACGGTCGGCGTTCATGGCCAAACACATGGAACAACCGGGCTCGCGCCATTCAAAGCCTGCATCCAGGAATATCTTATCCAGGCCTTCGGCTTCAGCCTGGCGCTTGACCAGACCCGAACCCGGTACGACCATAGCTTGCTTGACCGTAGCGGCTACCCGCTTACCTTTGGCCACTTCCGCAGCGGCACGCATGTCTTCTATGCGCGCATTGGTGCAAGAACCAATAAACACTTTGTCTATGACGATGTCGGTCAGGGGCATGTTGGCTTGCAAGCCCATGTAATCCAGGGCGCGTTGTATACCCTGGCGGCGCACGGGATCAGCTTCCTGGGCGGGATCAGGCACGCTACCTTCAATCGACAAGACCATTTCGGGCGAGGTGCCCCAGGTCAGTTGCGGAGTAACCTTGGCCGCATCTATTTGTACAGTCGTGTCAAACACAGCATCTGGATCGGAATGCAGAGTGCGCCAATACGTTACCGCCTGGTCCCACATCGCGCCGCTAGGTGCGTAAGGACGGCCTTTGAAATAGTCTATGGTTTTCTGGTCGACGGCGACCATGCCAGAACGCGCACCCGCTTCTATGGCCATATTACAGACCGTCATGCGCCCTTCTATGGACAGATGCTGCATGGTGCTGCCGCCAAATTCAATCGCGTAACCAGTACCGCCTGCGGTGCCGATTTTGCCGATGATGTACAGCACCAAATCTTTGGCCGTACAGCCAAAAGGCAACTTGCCTTCGACCTGGATCAGCATGTTTTTATTTTTCTTCATCAGCAAGGTCTGGGTAGCCAGCGTATGCTCGACCTCGGACGTGCCTATGCCAAACGCCAGTGTACCCAAAGCGCCATGCGTACTGGTGTGCGAGTCACCGCAAACCACGGTCATGCCAGGCAGGGTCGCGCCTTGCTCGGGGCCTATGATGTGCACTATGCCCTGACGCGGGTCGTCCATGCGAAATTCGGTAATGCCGTATTTCTCGCAGTTGTCATCCAGGGTATCCACCTGCAAGCGCGAGATAGGATCGGATATTCCCTGGCTGCGATCTGTGGTGGGGACATTATGATCAGCCACCGCCAGGTTAGCGCCTACACGCCAGGGCTGACGGTTTGCCAGGGCCAAGCCTTCGAACGCCTGGGGACTGGTGACTTCGTGCACCAGGTGGCGATCGATATACAGCAAACAGGTGCCGTCGGGCTCTTGGTGGACGACGTGCGCGTCCCAAAGTTTGTCGTAAAGTGTTTTGGCCATGGCAATGCCCTATAGAAAATGGTGGTACGAAAAAAACGTATTAGCCATTATGCCACTGCTTCAAACCAGTACAAGGCCACTGCGTATACTGGTATACGCAGTGCTACCCAAACTCCGTTAGTCCTTGCCGCCAGCCTGACGATACAAAGGCATAACTTGTTCTGCAATCGCGGTCAGATCAGCGGTACGGCTGGCTGCCGATGGGTGAGTAGACAGAAACTCTGGCTGGCCGTTGCCACCCAGCGCACCCATCTTCTGCCACAAGGTAATGGCGGCACGGGGGTCATAACCGGCACGAGCCGCCAGCTCCACCCCTATGCGGTCTGCTTCCAGTTCGTGGGTGCGACTATTTGGCAAGGTGAACATAACTTCGCTAAGCGCACCACCCAGGTCTGACGTGGCCTGGCTGCCTGTAATCGCCGACAGCACGGACAAGCCTATATTGGCGGCCATTTGCTGCGACACCTGTTCGCGGGAGTGTTCGCGTAAGGCATGCGCCATCTCATGGCCCAGCACAGCAGCAAGTTCAGCGTCTGTAGGTTTGATCTTAGAAATCAGGCCGGTATAAACCGCCATTTTTCCACCCGGCATGCACCAGGCATTAACGTCATCACTACTTAAAACGTGAACTTCCCATTTCCAGTTGACGGCATCAGGACGAAATGCAGCGACGTGCTGTATCAGCCGTTGCGAAATCGCCCGCACACGCTGCGTCTGTGCCGAATTGGCATCCAGTGCGCCCTGCGCTTTGGCGCCGGACAACATACTGGTGTATTGCTGGGCAGCTTCCTGTTGCAAGGCGGCCTCGGAGACCAAGCCAGACATATATTGCTTGCGCTCGACACCGACTGAACCGGACCCTGTCGTTTGCACCGCAGCGCACCCAGCCAGCACAGTGGCCGCTGACAACACGCCGACCGCAGCATGGCGACGATAAAATCTCAGTTTTTTAGTCATGATTTTCCTTGCTAGACGATGAGTCACCACACTGAGCCCGTTGGCGCAGCGCATGATCCATCAGGATAATTGCCAGTAACGCCTCGGCGATGGGGGTGGCGCGTATGCCCACGCAAGGGTCGTGCCGTCCCAGGGTTTGCACCTGAACTGCCTCACCTGCTTTGTTAACGGACTGACGTTCTATGCGTATGCTGGATGTAGGCTTGATGGCCAGTGATACGGTAACAGGCTGGCCTGAAGAAATCCCCCCCAGAATGCCGCCAGCATGGTTGGTCAGGAAACCGTCAGGCGTAATTTCGTCGCCATGTTCAGAACCCCGTTGCTCCACGCACGCAAAACCCGCACCTATGGACACGCCTTTGACAGCATTCAAACCCATCATGGCGTGGGCAATATCTGCATCCAGCCTGTCGTACAAGGGTTCGCCCCAACCGGCTGGCAGATTTTCCGCCACCACCTCTATGCGTGCCCCTATGGAGTCGCCATCGCGGCGCAACTGATCCATATACGCTTCCAGTTCGGGAACCACGTTTGCATTGGGCGCATAAAAGGGATTGTTGCTGACTTCATCCCAAGTCACAAAGGGTATGGAAATGGGACCGAGTTGGCTCATGTAGCCGCGTATCACGACGCCATATTGCTGGGCCAACCATTTTTTTGCAATCGCACCTGCCGCGACTGTGGGCGCTGTCAGGCGGGCCGACGAACGCCCGCCACCCCGTGGATCACGCTCGGTGTACTTGCGCCAATAGGTGTAGTCTGCATGACCAGGGCGAAAGGTATCAACAATGTTGCTGTAATCCTTGCTGCGTGCATCGACATTACGTATTAACAAGCCTATGGGCGTGCCTGTGGTCACCCCCTGATATACCCCGGATAGGATTTCCACTTGGTCGGCCTCTTGGCGCTGAGTCACATGACGCGAGGTGCCGGGACGACGACGGTCCAATTCAGCCTGTATGTCAGCTTCGGTCAATGTCAGCCCCGGTGGACAGCCATCGACTATCGCACCTATGGCCGGGCCATGCGATTCGCCAAAGTTAGTGACACAAAACAGTTTCCCTAAGGTATTGCCTGACATAGTTTATTTTCAAAAATTAAGCGGACGTTAGTATGGAATTATGACATTACTTGCCCAACGATAGAATCACGGACAAATAATGGGCTGGCCCATGCGGGACCAGCTTAGGACGAGCAGCTGACCTCTAAAGAGCCAGCCCAATCTGGTGGCAAGGCCGCATAGTGTTCGTAACCCGACCTTTCAGTGTAGGGATCACGTAATAGTTTCAGCAAGGTAGAAATTTCGCTGGCGTCACCTAGCTTGGCAGCCTGTATCGCCTGCTCCGCCAAGTGGTTGCGCAATACATACAAGGGATTCGCGCGATTCATCGAGGCTATGCGTTGGGCGCTATCCATATCCTGGGATGCCAAACGCTGCACATAACGTTCTAACCAGGCACTGGCTGCCTGGGGGTCGGCAAAGCGCGATGCGTAAGCGGCCTGATCGGCTGGCGCCTGGGCAAGCTCACGAAAGCTTAAGGTGAAGTCGGCCTTGTTGGTGTGCAGCAATTGCCACCAGCCGTCGAACAAGTCATCATCGCCATCCTGCCATTGCTGCAAACCCAGCTTATTACACAAGTTATGCCGATAAGCCTGCATGAATGTCGGCTCGAAATGCTGCAGGCATTCCTTCAGGGCATCGGCATCCGGACCCAGACCTAGCAAGGCGCTGGCCAGGCGATACAGATTCCAGTGCGCCACCGACGGTTGGGCATTCCAGGCGTAGCGTCCTTGGGTATCGGTGTGGTTGCAAATATGGTTGGCCTGGAAAGCATCCATGAAACCATAGGGGCCATAGTCTATGGTTAAACCCAGTATCGACATATTGTCGGTATTCATGACGCCATGACAAAAGCCCACGGTTTGCCAGTCCGCCATCAGGCGGGCAGTTTTTTCAACCACGATACGTAGAAACCTTAGCACTACCGTAACCTGGTCCACCGCCTGGCCATCAGTGCTGTCACGACATTCCGGGTAGTGGTGGTCTATGACGTAATTGAATAAAGCCGTCAGGTTTTCTGGTGATGTGGCCCAGTGCTCAAACGTGCCAAAGCGTACAAATCCCGGCGCCAGTCGCGTGACGATGGCAGCGGTTTCGACGGTTTCCCGATAAACAGGATCATCTGACACCACTAAGGCCAGCGCCCGCGATGTCGGTATGCCCAAGCCAGCCATGGCCTCGCTGGCCAGGTATTCACGCACCGACGACCTAAGCACTGCCCGGCCATCGCCCATACGGGAATACGGTGTGCGCCCCGAGCCCTTTAATTGCCATTCCCAGTGCCCCGACGGAGCAACGACCTCACCCAGCAAATGGGCACGACCATCGCCCAGCTGGCCAGCCCAGACGCCAAACTGATGGCCGCTATATACCGCTGCCAGCGTAATACCGCCAGGCAAGGCTTTAGCCCCAGAACACACAGCCAGAAATTCGGGAGTATCCAAGGCGGCTTCTGACAAGCCAGTTAAGTGCGCGACGTCAAGGTTGGCGTGCAGCAAACGTGGGTGGGACAGAGGTTGCGGCGCCAACTTAGTATAAAAGCCGGCGGGTAAGTCAGCAAACGAGTTGACGACATGCAGCTGATCAAGAGTAGATATCATGGTTGTTTCAAGGCCTGGGATTTCTGCTTGGCCGCTAGCTTGGCAGGACGCAGATACAGTATCGCGCATAGATAGAAAATCAAGGAAAACGTGATTTCCAACCCACCCATCAGGGCCGACAGAGGGGCTGGGTCGGACCACGCCCTGACCACGCCCTCCATGAAATACAACAGCACCAGCATGGCTGCCCACTGCAAGGTGTATAGCCTGCCTTTAAGCACGCCACGCAAGGGCAGCAACAGAGGCAAGACCTTAAGCACCAGTAAGGAACCACCCGGCTTAAGCGGAGCCACTTTAAGTTCCCAGGCCAGGCATAAAATAATCAGCGCAATCAACGACAAAGAAGCGCCATAACGTAAAACAGGATTGGATTGCATAGTCATACTGGTATTATCGCTTGAAAGAGGCGGGTACTGACCGAACCCCGTGATCTGTATTGCAAGGGTTTTAGCATGGCCATCACCAACACCGCCACAGACATCAAAAAAGTTACGCGTTATGCACTGCAACGCGCCAGTGAAAAGCAGCTAACGCAAGTCGCTGCCAGCCTGACCTTCACTACCGTACTGGGCATAGTGCCGCTACTGGCAGTCGTGCTGTCGCTATTCACTGCCTTTCCCCTGTTTGCCGAATTCCGCGTCGCCCTGGAAAATTTCCTGTCTGGCAGTCTAATGCCGCCCGCAGTGTCGGAAAACATCATGGAGTACCTGAACCTGTTCGCCGCCAAGGCTTCAGGACTGACCGCCGTGGGCAGCTTGGCGCTTATCGTGACATCCGTCATGCTGATCATGACAGTAGACGAAGCCTTTAACAATATTTGGCAGGTCAGCCATCAACGTCCTTTGGGTCGACGCATTCTGGTTTACTGGGCCATCATTTCGCTGGGGCCTATTTTAGCGGGCGGCAGCCTGTGGGCCACATCGGTGCTGGCCCATGAGTCCTTAAACCGAGTTGGGGAACTACCCGCGATCCTGAATATCGCCCTGTCCGTGGTGCCGCTGATTGCCACCGGACTGGGATTTACCGCCCTATTTGTTGGCGTGCCCAACCGTCGCGTGGCTTGGAGGGACGCTTTAATAGGCGGACTAGGCACCGCCATTGTCCTGGAGGCCATGCGTCTGGGCTTTGCCTATTATCTGGTGCGCTTCCCATCTTATACCGTTATTTATGGGGCATTTGCCACCCTGCCCATATTCCTGCTGTGGATCTATATGTCGTGGCTGGCGATTTTGCTGGGGGCGACAGTAGCCGCCACCTTGCCCGACATACGCCAGCGTCGCTGGGCACTTCGCCACTACGCTGGCGCGCCCTTTGTGGACGCCGTACAGGTGCTGGATGCCCTGTGGAAGGCACAAGCGCTAGCCATGCCCGGGCTAAGTCTGGGCAGCCTGGGCGAGCAATTGCAACTGCACCAAGACGAACTGCGCGAGGTGCTTAAGACGCTAAAACATCTGGGCTATGTGGTGGATACCAAGGATCAGAAATCCGACGTTTGGGTACTGGCCTGCGATCAGCGCGACGCCACGCTAGACGCGCTGGTTGATGCCATGTTGATGGATCGCAAGCAACCCGGCTTGCTCGAACAGCCCCAACTATTAGCGGCGTTGGCCTTATCCCTGAATCACCCCGGCGTGCCGCTAAAAACCTTGTTCGATACGCCCGACAAGCTAGTGGATGAACAGCAAGCACTACCAGAAACCGCCCAGATAGGGCAAAATAGCTAAAATTGCTTATACAGCAGCACCCAGGAGGACGATCATGCTTAAAGTCAGTGAAATTCTACGTGTAAAAGGGCATACGCTTTACACGGCCACGCCTGACATGCCCATACTACGTGCCCTGGAAACCATGAGCGAACAAGATATCGGCTCACTGGTCATCATGGAACATGGCGAACTGGTTGGCATGCTGACCTTTCGCGAACTAATACGCCATCTACATGCTCAGCATGGGAACACCGGTACCAATACCGTGCGCAGCATCATGGACGATGCTCCAGTCAGCGTATCCCCCAACACCAGCGCCGACGAAGTCCAGCGCCTGATGTTGGAAAAGCACGCACGCTATATGCCAGTCATGGACGGCCCCACCCTGATGGGGGTGATTTCGTTTTATGACATGGCCAGGGCTATCGTAGACGCCCAGAAGTTTGAAAACTCCATGTTGAAAGCTTATATCCGTGACTGGCCCAGCGATACGGAAGCAGACGCAGCGACCTGATCTGCTTCCTGCATACGGCGCTGTAATTCAGACCAGGCTTGGGCAATAACACCGGGATCATTCCGGTTAAGCACAGCATGGTCTGACAAGGTGCGCCGCCACTGCCTAGATCCCACCTGGCCATGCATCCAGCCCAGCATGGCGCGCGCAATAAATCGCAAAGGCACACCCAGGGCGGTTTGCTTGGCGGCGTAATCCACCATGCGCTGTATCACCTCGTCGTCTTCATACACCGGAACGTCCGGCCAACACTGGCGGCTAATGTCGCTAAGCACCTGCGGTCTGTGCCAGGCGGCACGGCCCAGCATCACGCCATCGAATTGCCGCAATAAAGCTACTGCCTCGTCGGCCTGGCCTATGCCCCCATTCAATACAAATACACTGTCGGGAAACTCCTGCTTCAACCGAGTCGCCATGTCGTAGCGCAAGGGCGGAATTTCCCGATTATCCTTGGGGGAAAGTCCCTTTAATACGGCATTACGCGCATGCACGATAAATACACGACAACCTGCGTCATGAATTTTTCCGACAAAGTCGCGCACGAAGCTGTAATCATCGTTGTAGTCGAGACCTAATCTGTGCTTGACCGTCACGGGTATGGATACGGCGTCCTGCATGGCCTTGATGCAATCGGCGACCAGATCGGGTTCGGCCATTAAGCAGGCGCCAAACGCGCCACGCTGCACCCGCTCCGACGGACAGCCACAATTCAAGTCAATTTCCTGATACCCCCACTGCTGGCCCAGACGCGCCGCGCTAGCCAGTGCTTCCGGTTCACTGCCACCCAGTTGCAATGCCACGGGCACTTCAGCGGGATCAAAGTCCAAATGCCTGGCCGCATCGCCGTGCAGCAAAGCGCCAGTGGTAATCATTTCGGTGTACAGCCGCGCCTTAGGCGCCAGCAAGCGATGGAAATAACGGCAATGCCTGTCGGTGACATCGATCATGGGCGCGACGCACAGACGCCAGTCGAACTGACTGCCGCCAGGTAAATCAGACATAGCATTTACCGTAGCTGGGGGATTTACATACATAGACAAGAGAGAATTTTCTGGAACTAACATAGGGTGTATTTTCCGTCATTTTCGCTTTCTTGGCAGAAAATGTGGTTTGCGGGGCACAAGCGCCTAGAGTGGACTAAAATCAAGCGCCCGGTCCGGCGGGTATTTGTTTATCCGGACCCTAGCAGAGCTTCTACCTATGGCCGTTTTTACCCCCGTCAGCGAAAGCGACGCATGCGACCTTTTAACGCAGTATTCGCTGGGCGAGCTGGTATCATTGCGCGGCATTACCGCTGGCATTGAAAATACCAACTATTTTCTGAACACGACTCAGGGCGAGTACGTACTGACGCTATTCGAAGTCCTGCGTCATGATCAACTGCCCTTTTATATTGAGCTGATGCATCATCTTGCCCAGCGCAGTATTCCTGTGCCCCAGCCACAAACCTTGAAAGACGGAACGCGGCTTACCACGCTGCACGACAGACCCTGCGCCATCGTCACCCGACTGTCGGGCGGCTACGAACCTGCACCTGGGCCTACACATTGCCAACTGGCCGGATCAACCTTGGCCGCTATGCATCTGGCAGGACGCGATTTCCCCTTGGTTCAGCCCAATTTGCGCGGACTGCCCTGGTGGCAAGAAAACGTGCCCCATGTCCTGCCTTTTTTAACGCCCACGCAAACCAGCATGATTACCCAGGCACTGGACGAGCAAACCCAATTTGCCCAGACTGCGCTATATACGACGTTGCCTGCCGGCCCGGCGCACTGCGATCTGTTTCGTGACAACGTGCTGTTTGACGGCACCTTTGAAAGCCCGCGCATGGGCGGTTTCATTGACTTTTATTTTGCAGGCTGCGACACCTGGGTCTTTGATGTGGCGGTCAGTGTCAACGACTGGTGCATAGATCGCAACACTGGCGTTTTGCTGACTGACAACGTCCAGGCCCTGCTGGCCGCCTATGCTGCGGTGCGCCCTTTTACTCCAGAAGAAAAACAAGCCTGGCCCGTCATGCTCAGGGCCGCGTCACTGCGTTTTTGGGTATCCCGGCTATATGATTTTTATTTGCCGCGCGAGGCTCAAACTCTAAAACCGCACGACCCCCGTCATTTTGAACGTATTTTGCGTCAGCGTCAGATGGGTAATATTGTGGCACTGCCCTAGGAAAATCAGGTTTTATGCAAGCAGCAACTCTTCCTTTCTTGTCAGGTTGGCAATGGATACGCGATGGCTATAAGCTGTTTCTGACTCAGCCCTTAGCCATGCTGTTCTGGAGCATGATGACCAGCGTGCTGATCACCGCCAGCTATCTAATCCCCATACTGGGACAAATGATTTTGATAGCCAGTACGCCCATACTGACCTTCATCAGCCTTAGCGCCTGCCAGCATATTGCTGCTGGCCGCCAGATGCGCTTGCCTATGTGGACAGAGCCCTTGCGCGTGCCTGAAACCCGGCGCAGCTTATTTGGCTTAGGGCTAGCTTATCTGGCTTCCTGCCTGACCGCCGGCCTGTTATCCACCCTGCCCTTTTTGGATGGACTGGCCGCTGCCATCAACGACCAGGGTGTTTTGGACGAAAAGGTTCTGATCGCCGCCATGCAAGGCCCCTTTATTACCTTTGGCTTGTTGTATGTGATCATCTCCATACTGTTCTGGCATGCACCTCCGCTAATCGGCTGGCATAAAATAAAAATCACCCAAGCCTTGTTCTTTTCCATGGTGGCCTGCTGGCGCAACAAAGGACCATTTTTACTGTATGTGATCAGTTGGGCTGGCATATTCTTTGCACTGCAATTTTTTGCCGAATTCCTGGGCATGCTGGGCTTGTCGCCAGGCAGTACCCAAATGCTGCTGACGCCACTGAATATCGTCCTGGCTGCCGTCTTGTATTGCAGCTTTTACCCTGCCTATATCAGTATCTTTGGCGCCAACAAGGCCAGCGCCACCTGATCCGGGTAGTCGGGGTGCCGGGCACAAAAGCCAGCGGGTAATTCCACAACAGAACGGGCCGGCCAACACAGCGACAGCCGATTCGGCGCCAAGGCATCCAGGCGCCTAATGATATTTTGCTGTGCATCCAGATACAAGACGTCTATGGCATAGTTCAGCCCCAGCGTATGTATAGCGCGACACGGCGAAATCCACAGGCCGCTAGTAGCCGATAAGGCAGAATAGGCGTGCAAGCCAGCCAGCCGTTGCCAGAAGCTGGTCGCTGGCATCAGTACCAGCGCCGTCATAAACCTGTCCCTATCAATTTGATCGCTATGGGAAAGCCTATTACCAGAAAGGTACAGGGGAAAATGCAACACACCATAGGAAACAGCATTTTCACTGGCGCTTCCAGGGCCAATTTTTCAGCCCGTAAAAACCGCTCGCTGCGGCGTTGCTGGGACTGAGCGCGCAGCAACGGTCCCAAGCTCATGCCCAGTTGATCCGCCTGAGCAAGCGCCGTCACCAGGCTGCGTATAGCGGGCAAGTCCGTTCTGGTGGCTAAATCACGTAAAGCCTGCATGCGCTGGACGCCAGCCCGCATATCTGCCAAAGCTCGCCGCAACTCAGCACGCAAAGGTCCATTCGGACCATGCAAGGCGGCCTGCTGCAAAGCCCCTTGTAAATTCAAACCGGCCTCTACGCATAGCGTGGTCATATCCAACAAAAAGGGAAATTCACGCAACATGGCGCGCTGACGCTGCACGCCCAAATCACGCAGCCATAAATAGGGCCACCACATGGCAATCAGCCCGCCAGCCACCCCAAAGAACAAGGTGTGACGAATCGCTAGTTCGGTATAGGCCATGAGCAAGCCCACCAGTCCGCACACGCTCGCCATCAGGATCAACGCCTGCATGGCAACGATATGCGCAGGGAGCAGGCCCTGATCATCCAGACCTGCCATAGCAATGCGACTACCCAGCCGCCGACGCACTCGCCAGGAAATAAAAGGCGCCACGACCGGCGTCAACGCCATCACCCATGGCCATGCAGCGGTCAGCAACCACTGCCCCACTCCCGATTGCCGAGTTGTCTTGTGCATGGCCGGACGCATAATGAACCAGACTAGGGCATATAGCGATATTCCGGCGGCCAGGATACTAATCCAGAAGTAGACGGAATTCATGGCTAGACCTGAATATTTACAATGCGACGGATAAAATACACCCCTGTCAGCTCCAGACCCAGCACCACGACTATCACCACCCAGCCCACCGGTGTTTGCCATAAGGCCTGCATAGCCAGAGGGTCCAGATAGTGCAGTACCAGGGCCAAAACAAAAGGCAGTGCCGACATCACCCAGGCCTGCATACGCCCCTGCGAGGTCAGTGCATGTATACGCCCCAGCAAATGCAGGCGTGCCTGTAAGGTAGAAGCAATACGTTCCAGCGTTTCGGCCAAGCCACCACCGCTTTGCGCGGCTATGGTCAGCGCCGACACCACTAGTCCTGTACCTTCGGTAGGCATGCGTTGATATAAGGTCGCCAGGGCCTGATCTGCAGCAACGCCCATTCGCTGCTCGCGCAGCATCAAGCCAAATTCCTGAGATAACGGTGCAGGCGACTGTGCCACAATATGCCGTAGCGCCGCCTGCATGCCAGAGCCTGATCTCATGGCACCCGCCAATGCCAGCAACAAATCCGGCAGCTGCTCATCAAAACGCTGCAAACGTCTGCGCCTATAACGACTTACGGTGTACTGGGGCATGATTAGCGCAAGCACTCCTGCTGTCATCGCCAGCCAGACTACGCCGGAAAATAGCCAGGTTAAGACGACGATGGTAACGCCAGCCAGCACATTGGCCACCCACAACTGGGCAGGATCCAGGAACAGAAAAAACTCACCGAGATGGCTAGTGGCCGCTTGAGTAAACGCCTGTTGATATCGTACGTAGGCCTTGCCCAAATAGCGCTGCAACAGCCAACAGCTTAGAAACACAAAAATGAATATACTTAATATATACATAAACATATTTACCCCTCGGCCGTTTCTGATGCTGCAAAGTCTGCACTACCCATCATCACCTCAGTGTGCCCTGTGAATAATTCGGGCGATATACCAGCTGGCAGGACAGGAAAACATTCCGGCATCACCCCACAGCCAGAAAACACAGGTCTGGGTTGATCCTGATAGCGAAACAATTCTTGGGTCTGTATGCGGCCACTTTCCATGCCAGTCAACTCAACAATGGCAGTCACCACACGGCGCCCGTCGTTCAAGCGCATTTGCTGAATAATAATGTGGATGCTGGAGGCAATATGCTCACGCACCGCCGCTAGCGGCAAGTCCATGCCAGCCATCAATATCATGGTTTCCAGCCGTGCCAAGGCATCGCGCGGGCTGTTGGCATGCAGCGTGGTCAAAGACCCTTCATGCCCGGTATTCATCGCAGCCAACATATCAAAGGCCTCAGCCCCTCGACACTCGCCTATGACGATGCGATCCGGCCTCATACGCAAGGCATTACGCACCAGGTCACGGATCTGAATTTGCCCACGCCCCTCCAGGTTGGCTGGCCGTGACTCCAAGGCCACAAGATGCTGGTGGCGCAAACGCAATTCAGCCGCGTCCTCTATGGTGACTATGCGCTCAGACTCAGGTATGGCGTTAGATAAAATATTTAACAACGTAGTCTTGCCTGAACCTGTACCACCAGAGACCAGGATATTTTTCTTCTGTTGCACACAGGCCACCAGAAAATCTCGCATGGCCTCATCCAGAGCACCTACCTTTAACAAATCATTCATGTCGGGACGGCGCTGGGGAAACTTTCTAATGGTCAGGCTGGCGCCACGCAAGGCCACTGGCGGAATCACCGCATTGACCCGAGAACCATCGCGTAAACGAGCGTCCACCATGGGTGAGCTTTCATCAATACGCCGCCCCAAAGGCGATACTATGCGCTCAATAATGCTTAGCACTGCCTGCTCGCTACTGAAACCCGTGTGATAACGCACCAGCCGGCCAGCCGATTCGATAAAGACCTCGTCATGGCGATTAACCATAATTTCAGACACACTGGGATCAGCCAGCAAAGGCTCTAGCGGCCCCAGGCCTACGGCCTCGTTGACGACATCCTGCAATAGTTGCTGGCGATCTAGGTGTTCAGGCAGCTCCTGGTCATGCGCAATAATGTCCTGCATGGCGTGACTGGCAATCCCACGCAAAGCAGCATCGCTAATTGTGGCAATGTCGCGACGGCGCAAATCCAGTTCTTTAAGCAAAGCACCATGCAAACGTCGACGATGCGGTAGCAGCGTGTCTTGCCATGGCGTTGTTGGCTCAGGCGTTAGTGCATCCGGCGACATAGCTGTACCTTCGCTATTTACGGCCAATACCATAGGCTGTTCGTTCTGACGCTGAACCATCCCAACCGCATCGCTTCCTGGTCCGTCAGCAGACGCTGGAACCCGCATAAGGTTGGCATCTGCAGCCAGTCCGTACTCTGAAGTGGCTGGGTCGGAACCACCAGGATCAGTCGCCAATAAGCGTATTTGCATCAGGCAATGGCCAATGACAATCTCGTCATCTACGAGCAACGGACCATGTTGGGTAACACGCCTGCCATTCACCAGCGTCCCGCCCAACGATCCGTAATCCTCCAGAAACACGCCTCCGGGACGCTGTTCAATACGGGCATGATGCTTGGCAACCCGCCAACTGCGTAAACGCAAGCCGCATTCAGGTGCCCGACCGATATCCAATGGCAGTATGGTTTGAAAAGGACTGCTGCTGCCATCCTCAAAACGCAATAGCGCATGCAACATGGCTTACTCCGTGAAAGCATACTGGTTGACGGCCACACCGGCGGTGGGTGGCACTAAGGGCATATGCGGCAGCGATTGCGCTGGTGTTGCAACAGTTTGCCACTGGCTACCGCTACTTTCCCAAGGATTCCAGCCAACAGTCGTTACGTCGTCCATGCCAACTGACATAGCAGGCGGCAGCGTGGGCTCAGGGCGTATGGGTACATTGATCACGGCTTCCTGGCCAAAGGACTCATCCAGCAGTGCCAGGCCTTTTTCTATGCGGGTCTGCATCCCAGGATGATCCGCACCCACCACCACAGGAGTAACGAAAATGGCCAATTCGGTGTCATGCTGCGCAGACTTCGTCGTTCGAAACAACTGCCCCAGTATGGGTAGATCGCCTAAGGTCGGAATCTTATCCACATTACGCGAGGCCTCGCGTGACAAAAAGCCAGCCAGCACCAGAGTCTGTCCAGAGTGCACATTGAATTCAGTCGCCGCACGCCGAGTTTTCAGCGAGGGCCCATTAGGTACTGACAAGGCAGTGTCCACCGAACTGACTTCGACCTCTATGTGCGAGCGGACTGCGCCATTGCTTTCCACTCTGGGCGTAATACGCAAGGAAACACCATAGGGTTTAAAGGCTGTGTTGGTATTGCCATTAGCGTCCACCGTTGAATAAGGAACCTCGCCACCGGCCAAAAATTCCGCCGTCGCCCCGCTGCGTGCTAAAAGTTGCGGCTGGGCTAGTACGACCGCCGAACCGCTTTGTGCCATGGCATTAATCCGCGCAGACAACAACGCATTAACCCCAAAATACCCTGCAGCCACCGTGGCGGGGAAGGGCAAGTTCAACACGCTCTCACCAGGACGCTCTGACAAACGCGTGCTGCCGCCGTCCCAAGAAAGACCTGCGTTAATGCCACCGCTACTGGTAGGATTCCAGCGCACGCCCAACTCCTGTAGCCGGGCACGCGGCACCTCAATAACCTGGACATCCAACAAAACCATGCGATCCCAGCCTATCTGGCTAGTGAAGTCCAGAAGCTGTGGATAGCGCTTGGCCAGCTCCAGCACGCGTTGACGGTCACTATCGGACAGGTTTTCACCTTCCACCAGCAGTTTGTCGCCTACGGTCGAAACTCGCGCGCCGGCTATGCGTTCCAGCACGGTTCTAAGCTCTTGCTGAGTCTGGCGTGTTCCTTCAGCGGCAACATCCACCTGATAGCGTCGGCTTTTACCGTTGCTTGACCATACCTGCATAGCGCTGGAGCCCTCGTTACGAGCAAAAACGATAACTTCCTTCTCATCGGTAGTGACGGCATTCAGAATATGACCATCGCCTACCGCCACGCGCGCCACATCGGGAATAGCTAATACGCGAACCTCGCCCACCTGCATTTTCAGGCCTATGTCGGCAAGCGCGCTGGCAGGTATGAGCAAGGTAATCAGAGCAACGGCAAGCCAACCAGAACGATATAAACGTGTCATTGCTGAGCCCCCATGAGATCCAGACCTGGTTCAAGGCCTGATTCACTACCTAAGTCTGCGGCAGCAACAGTAAATGGCGCAGGTGCCTGGGCAGACGACATGGCCTGCATCCAAGCGCTGGCCAATTCAGGCAGATACGGCAAGTCAAACAGGCCGCCAGGGCGGCTGGATCCGGGGGAACCTACCAGTTTAGGTACGGTACGTGATGATTTATTGCCGTAAATGACGGCGGCTTTTTGGCTGGTTGGCGGCGGTGGATTGTTTACACCCAACAGGCTGGCTAAATCGCCACGCACGGCCTTCTGACTAGGACTGCCATCTAGCGGGTGGCGTAAAACAGCGGTAATAGTACCCGCCTGACGTGCTGCCACCAGTTTGACGGCATCGTCAGGCGCCGCATCCAAAGTCACGGTGGCATAACCAGCTTGGCGTGTATCATCCTGCTCAGTTTGATATTGGGTTTGCGTGCCGGTCGCCAACACCAGCACGCCTTGCAGCAAAGGGGCAGTAATACGTCGACGCTGATATTCAAACGATACGTACAAATCAATCAGATCCCCCGGTTCCAACAAGCCCGACACAGAATTGATAGCATCCACCGGCATGGTGATCGCTCGCCTACCCTCGGCCAGTTGTTTAGAAAAAGCCAGATGCTGGGACACAGCGGCATGTGCAGGCAATATCAGGTCACCACCCTTGAGGGTAGAGCGCAACACAGCGCCGCTTAGCTGGGCAAACCGTTCAGGACTCACACTGTCACTAGAGGCCAGACTTGCCGGTATGGACCGTATGGCCAAATGTTCATTACCCAAACGGGTGCCCGCCGGCAAGTCATAGGCTGCCACCACGCGATCCACCATAGGAATACGGGCCTGATCCTCTAGCAGCTGAACCCGCCCCTGGATATGCTGACGAGCGGCCAAAACAGCCGACAGCCCAGCAAACAAGGCCACCAGCAACATGACGATAGAGCGATTAAAAATAGGGAAACGCATGTCACCTCCTTGAAAACGGCAGCGTGGGCAGTGCGGCCTTCACATCCCCAGAGGCTTTCTCACTGCCAGATGCCAGTAGCCGGGCACCGTCTACATAAAGTGCCGAAACATAACCCTGGGTACCCCCCGGCACCGCATTGATTTCAGCCAACCAATGCCAGCCAGGTTGCAACCCTGAGAGCACGATCTTGTGCTTGCTAGTCAGCACTCGTTGAAAAATATCGCTATGTCCAGCCAGCGCCTTGGCCAACTGCACCGGTGGCTGGCTGGATGAGAATGACCGTACATGCAAAGGCTGCGTAGCCACCTGCATGATGTGTGCTGATTCCCAAACGACAGCAGGCAGATCCAAGGCCTGCATGCGTCGCTCTGGCCCATAAGCCGCCTGAGCATTCAAGGCCAGCTCTAAGCACAACCCGGCCGCCGTGCCGACATAGCCGTAAAAACGCGGCTGGCCCCATCCATAACGATGTTTACTTATGACCTTACATGGCATAACAGCCTCCGTACTAGGGTTGAAGATGGTGATCAGGCACGCGTCCCGTCCATGCCTGCAGCCAGTCAAATTCCGGACGCTCACGTGACCAGGCGCCGTCCACGGCCCCCATGACGGCATCGGTTTGACGTGCCAGCTGATACGACCTGCGGCTACTGGCCGCCCAAGCTGTAGGCGATAGCTCCAGACGTAGCTGGGCTGCTGCGTCATCGGCAGCATGACCGCTGTCTATCAATATTGCGGTATGGCGACGCAGCACCGGCCAGGCACCATCCAAATCCGACAGATGCAATAGTGAAGGACTACCCGTCTGATGCGCACCCAGGCTAGATAAATCCACGCCAACCCAGGCGCGCAGGATGCCGCGGTCGGCAGTACCCAGCTCGGTGCGCAACCGTGAAACGGATAGGCCGTGCCCACCGACCTGAGCCTTTGCGTCCAATGCCTTATCACTCTGTGACATTACCGTCACCTGAGAGCTATCTTGACCAAGAACGGCTAAACCTGAACGCAATGACCACTGATGCGACGGCCCCGAAAAATAGCCAGACCTGACCTGCTGCCCGGTCAAATCGTCATCAAAATAACGGGTAGCAGAAAATGCGGCGTGTCGACTGCCATGAGTAGCCTGTAAGGCCATGTCTTGTAATCTGGCAAGCCAGGCCAGCCCCACCCACAACGACAGCAAAACCAGCAAGACCACCAAGCCTTCGGCCAGAGCCTGCCCTTGTTGCGATGCCGGATATTGGTTAGGCCAATGACGCACATTCATGGCGTGCCCTTGTCCAAAGCATGAGCAGCCAATCTAGCCTGCCAATAGGGATGAAACAAATTGGCCGTTTCACGATGCCCATCACTGCGCGACTGTGGACGATCAAAAAAAGTTTCAGCGGCGCTGCGAGTGCTGACCAGCAGTCCCTCTGGCCCTGGATATTGCCAACGCACGCTAAATCCCAACGGCGCTTGTTGAGCCCCGCGACTGATATCGAAATAAGCGGGTAAGCCACCGCCCTGCCAGCGTTGGCGATTGGCGACGGCCTTGGAGTTGGCCAGCGGATTATCCGAGCCTGACACAATGTCCCAATCCGTAGCGTCCTGGACCCAGCGCCAGAAATCCTGGGCTGAAAAGTTATCCGGGGGATCCTGGACATGGGCCTGCTCCATGTGCTGCCCCGCTGCACTGGGTATCCAAGCCCAACCCATAGCATATTCGCGGTAATAACAGCCTATCCACTTATTGGAACGCAGGGCGTGATACGACTGGGTATCTGCCGACTGCCAGCGGCCCATTGCATCCAACTCAGTATTGCCACGACGCCGTAACTGATGCCGTAACCCGGGACAACGCGCATCCACCGACCAGTTATTGAAGGCCGTATCATTACGCGCCGACAAAAAACCGTAGTAGTGGCTAAGATCCAGCACATAGGAACGCAAATGCTGCTGCCCCGATAAATAACTGACATAGCCCGGCCAATTGTCATGGTCCACGCTTAAATGGGTAGCTACCGCTTCGGCAGCCTCAGGATAGTTCGCGGCCAACACAGCCTGGATGGCCGCCAATCGTGCTTGCGCAACGCTATCAACAATCTCAGATTGCGATTTCAGCAAGACTTGGCGCACATCGTGCTCGTGGCTGGCATAGGCCTGCGCCAATTCGCCCTCTGTCTGTGCCATGCGATCAAAGCCAGTCGCCCGCCTGGCCGCCTGATAAGCAGCCCCATAGGCGGGCCCAAACAACATGCCGATTAAATAAGCGGGTGGATTACCGGCCGTTAACTGCCGCGCCTGCGTACCACCCAACGCCGCCCAGGAACCCAGAGTGACCAAATGCGCCATGGCGATTTGATGCGCGGCATGCGCCCTGTTTATATAAGCCAAGGTATTCAGTGCTCTGGCCTGCACCAGGGCGCCACTATAGGCTGCGGCATCTAAAGCATGAGTTTGCCGGGATTTAGCTGCCACCACCTGACCCAAGGTGAAATAGCGCAGAAACGCCAGCATGGCCACGCTTAATAACAGCATGCCCAAGACCAGCGCCTGGCCTTGCTGGCGCTGCCTAAGATCAACCAGGCTGGTCATTGCCCGGCCCCGGCATTACCAGTAAATGACTTCAGAGTTTTAGCCGCCGTTTGCGCTGCTGCAGCTTCAGCAGCAGTTTGGGCTGCCCGCGACTGTTCGGTACCATCTTCGCCTGCCAGCTCCTTGGCCATGGCCGCTGTTTGCGAGCGTATGACTTGACCAAAAACCTGATAAACGGCAATAGCCGCCACTGCCACCAAGGCGACGACGATAATGTATTCCGTCATTACCTCACAAAAACAACCTAACCAGTTGATTTATATAGGTATAGCCCTTACCCCTGTCTAATTAACTATGATCTACTGGACGCTGTAAGCCATTGATTCATAAAGGCGTCTACTCAAGTATTAGACGAAAGCTGCCCGCCACCGTGCGGGCTTTTTTGTGCCTGCTATTTGTGTATAGCCCTCACATGTCTCGTAGACTATTTATCTAATCTGCTGACCAGTCCTCGATGCTGCAGCCGCATCACGCCTAGCTTCAAATAAAAAGCATCCAAAGGATTTACAATTTCACTATTTTTAGTGATATAATTTCCAAAATTAATAGAAAATAGAACACTGTAATTTATTGATAACGAAGATTAACTTTTACCCTGACAGAAAATGGAGATCACCATGGCCACACTCACAAATTTTGGCAAAGCTATACGTAAGCTAAGAATCGAGTATGGGGAAACCATGATGGATATGGCGGAAAAACTTAGCAAGGCACCGTCGTATTTATCGGCAATTGAAACTGGATCCAGAACCCCTCCAGCCAGCATAGTGGATGAGGTGGTAAGGATATACGGATTACCCGTCGATGCTGCTCAAAAATTACACAAGGCCGCAGTCGAAAGCGCAACTGCGTTCAAGATTAAGCCAGCCACAGAAAACGATAGGGAGCTAGTCGCGGCCTTTGCGCGCAAGCTTGACACATTAACCACCAACCAACGTGAAAGTATCCTTCAGGTACTCAATAACAAATAGGACGATAGCAATATGCCAAAGGGGTTTGTAGTGACAGCAAGAAGCACCGAGCAAATTAGGGGTTCTGCCCATTTTTTGATTGATACGTTAAGTATCGACTCTCAACAAGTTCCTATCTTAAAAATCATAGAAACTGTGCTGCCCCATATTGACGAAGAATTCACCTTCCAAGTTATGAGTGCCGCCGAACTGGAGAGACGTTATGGCACAGGGGTGGAGGGAATAACCGATCATCAGAAAAACACAATCATTCTTCGTTCAGATGTTTATGAGGGAGCGCACAGAGGAAACGGGCGAGATCGATTTACCGCCGCGCACGAATTGGGTCATTACTTCCTACATAGAAATGAAGGGTTGGCATTTATGCGAGCTGCGCCGCCTGAGACCAAAGCCTATCAAAGCAGCGAATGGCAAGCTAATACCTATGCAGGCGAACTACTTGTTGATGTTCGAAAAATTAATATCAACGATTCTCCTACGCATATAGCGACAACATTTGGTGTGTCCTACTCGGTAGCGGAAATTCAAATCAATAAGGCAAAAAAAATAGCCCTCGGCAAAGGGCTATTTTGAAATACAAATTTATCAATGAAAAGGAAATCGAAACTGCTGGTCGAAATCCTCTTATGCACTGCGAAGCGCGACCTGAAGTCTACAGTATAAGGACAATGGCCGCAAGCATAAGTTTCCGATTCCAGCATCTTAGTGGAGGTCGATATGACTACACAAGATGATAAGCATGATGTCATCTTTCGTCGTTTTCGCCGCACCAAATCGGGCAAAGTCCTAGACGCGTACGCGTACGGGCTTAAAGCTTGGCCGATTAAAGTGCGTCGCAAAAATGATGAAAGCGACAATTAACCCCATGCAATAAATGGTCGCACCAGGGGCAAACCCCTTGGTGCATTAAAAACAAACTAAATATTGGAAATTTATGCCTCAAATAAAAAACAACGAAAAAGAAATCCGACAGTTCAGCCCATGGGTTGGTATGTGGGCATTTCTAGCTGGCTGCCTGCTGCTGGCTGAGCGCTTAGGCTGGGTATCTCCAGATCTAAAGTGGGGAGTCCCACTTCTTCTAATGATTTTTGGTGTTAGCGTAGTGTTTGGCTCCCTAAGAAAGTAGTAGAAATGCTGTAGCAGCGAGCCGCGGCACTTTACTGTCGCGGTTCTATCTTAATCACCACCTAACATCATGCTCCACCAGTCCTGTAAGCCATTTAACTGCCGGATAGCTTCGTCACCCCTGGCGAGGATGGCGATAATATCCCCAGCATCTCCTGGGTCAATGTCGGCGCGTGGCGCTTCATGGCCCATGCCGGTGGTGCCGGAATTACTGGACACACTGCAGGCGCCTGGCGCGGTACGGACTGACAGCCGCTTATCGCCAGCAGCAACAGCGGCACGAAGATCAGCCGCCTCCAGCTGCGCAACGGCCAGCTCGAGGTATTGCCCATCGACTCGGGCATAAAGCTCAGCATATTCACGTTCCTTTTTTCTAGCGGCGGCCTGGGCGGTAGATAATGCCGTCGCCTGGTTACGTTCAATCACCGCAATTTGTGCGTCGTAGCGCCAGCCCTGGACGATCCACGCGGCACCGCCAGCCAGGCTAGCGGCAATAACGCCCGTAATTAATCGAGTTCGGATAGACATAATTTCATCTCCTGCGCTCGCCGAATCTCAAGCCCACGAAACCGCTTGCCGCCTGCTGATGCCCAACTGGGCAATTGTCGGCATGCCCCGGCCACGTCACCTGCCTGCAGACGTAGCAGCATCGTGGAGTTGCGCCCGGACTTGAGGTAAACAAACCCATCTTTAACGCCCTTCCCGCCAGGCCCCACGTTGTAGATGAATGACAGGAAGGCTGCATAGGCTGACGCTGACATGCTGGCCCGCACCCACTCTGGCACCCAGCGTACAAATATGTCATTCGCCTCACGCAGGCCCCGCAGCGTCAGTTCATCGCACTCTGCCTCTGTGGCCACGTCACCCATCTTCACCCCGCGCGTCCAGCCCTCACATATCGTAGGGATCCCGATTGGGTCAAAATGGGCGAAAAGGTTACGTCCTTCATGGGGCGGTACGAATGCGGCGGCAATGCCAATTGCGGCAGCGCCAACCGAAGCGGCGGCCTTACTCCTAATCCCCATTGCGCCGCCCCTTGAGTAGCCCAACAACAGCGCGGAATGACCGGCCCAGGAGCGGGTATTTCTCAAACATATCGGGCAGCTTAATCAGAATGAGTATGACCACATAGGCGGCCCAGAGAAACAGCACCACAGTCTCCAGGGTCCAGCCATACATGAATGCCGCGCTGCTTGTCGCGATGGGAAATTGCAAGCCATCGTCATGCATAATTCGAGTCCTTTGGGGCATATGGCCTCCGTATAGACGTAAAAAAAGCCCCATTCGGGGCGATGTGTTAAACGGTTGTGTTTTCAACATGAAAACTACTGCTGCACGCCATAGGCGTATGTGCCCAACATTCGATGTGGCACTGACTCGTTATCTCAACGAAGTATCGAGCCTGAAAAAATCCCACAGTCAGGAAATATCCCTAGCTAAAGTCTGGCGGGCCACAAACATAATCACCCGGCCCTTGAATCGCGTCACCGCCATTGACCTGATGCGTTTACGTGATAAGTGGCTAATAAAATACAAGCCATCCACGGCCACACGGCGCTTGGCGCTGCTATCGCATGTCTACACCGTGGCCAGAAAAGACTGGCAAATGCATTGGCTGGCCAACCCCGTCCAACTGGTACGACGTCCGACAGTTGATGACGCTCGCGACCGGCGGATTTTTGACCGAATGCGTCTCAACGGGGTGCCTGTTGATGAGTGCCCAAAATCAGAACTAGATTGGATCGCCCGCGCGACCAGGTCGCCAGAACTTCCCATCATCATCCTTCTGGCTGTCGAGACAGCAATGCGGCGATCTGAAATAGTGCTACTAAAGCGTGAGCAAATCGACCTAACCCACGGCGTTGTCACCCTACTTGATACTAAAAACGGTGACGCCAGGCCCGTTCCACTATCGCCGTTTGCAAAATATGAATTACGTAAATACCTGGCTGGAAAACCCACGCGGGGCCGGATATTTACTATTAGCCCAGAGGCAGTCACACGTGCGTTTATCCGCGCCACCCAGAAAGCACGGCGACAATACGAAGCGCTTTGTAAACAGCACAACCGCCGCCCTCACCCCGCGTATTTTCATGATCTTCGATTTCACGACCTGCGCCATGAAGGCTGCAGCAGACTGGCCAGCGTTTTCCCAATCCATAAGCTAGCAAAAATCACAGGGCATAAGACGACCCGCATGCTGCTTCGTTATTACCATCCCCACGGCCAGGACCTGGCACGCGAGCTAGCCCGCAGCTCGTTGGGTAAATGGCAGACGGAACAACTACGCAACCGCTAAGCAACCAACCACGCAGGAATAGCTGGACGGCTGGCCGCAACGGGAAACCCCACGTCGGCAGGCCAATCACGCAGCGCCTGTATATATTCGACGAGATCACCGTATTGCTCTGCCGTAAGCGTAGTTTGTAGGCCCTGCTCGCCCTCGTCTCGGTGCCTGTCACGCAACCAGGTGATTCTGGCAATCTCGCTATCTCTCCAGGCACGTTCCTGCCCCTTGTCGCTATCCAACTTAGCAGCCTCGTCCAGCACCCACTTGTTGGTTACCCAGTTGTGGAAGCGGCCTGGTCGCTCCACGTCGGTTAGCCAGCTAGGAAGATCACCCCAGCCAGGGTAACTGCCCTGCTCTGTTTCGGTGCCCAGCGTGTAGGCCTGGCCATCTGTCGTCTGGTACAGAAGTGTTTTGCGATGGTCAGGCTCAAGCAGCCACTGACCAGTACCATCTTCGCCGTACGAAATATCACGTACAGGGCATAGCTCAGTGACCCAACGAGCCAGCTGCCCTGCAGGACGACTAGGAGGGGCGACCAATACCTGCAGATGGCCTTTGCTATGAACCTCGCGCACAAGGCCATCGCCCATTAAGATGCTATGAGCATCGACTTGATAAGCTTGCAACATAACGACTCCAGCCCCAGCGAAGGGGCGTAGTTAATAAATTAGATTAGGTACACGACACTGCAAATGCAACGACTCTAGGTATCAGCAAGGTAGACACATTTAAGGCGCACGAACACGATGGTTTTTCACGAGTGTTGAACGCGCCAGCAGGAGGATCAAGCCATATACTTTCACCATCAAGTGTGTCAAATCCGCCGGCCTTGCTTAACTCTGATTCCACTGCATTAGCGGGCACAGCAGAAACTGCACCTGTACACACCAGGGTCGATGCATACGTCCACGTTTAATCCGTACTCTTAACTGCAAATGCAAGGACGCTGGGGACCTATCAACCAAACCAAAACAAAGCCCATACACACAGCACAACAAGGCCCTACTCAGCATCAGGGTCAGGAGGATCAGGCGGGTGGAGAACGTATATAACTCCTTATGACGGAACCTATTTCAGCACTATGACCTCATCGGGCGGCGCAGAATCGCGCCCGGAATCGTCCGATGTTGCCCCTTACATTCATGTCTAAATATGTATATATGGTGCCGCACGCGGCCCCGCTACCCGAGTTTCTACCGGTGAGGTCTTAGCCACGCGAGAACTATCAAAAAAGGTTTGGTCTGTATTTCCAGTAGACCCTGACGGATTTACTGGTACAGCCCCGCCAGAGCCTGTTTGCTGGCTCCACCTGAACGCTCCGGTAGCACCCGAGATAGGCCCAGGGACGCCCGTCGCTGGGCGGCTATTGATAATGCCAGTAATAACCTGCATCGCAGCAGCCTGGTATTCGCCCAGTGGCATCGCATTTGCAGTGGTGTAGACACTAAGCGTGGACGTATGGGCCTGCAGCAGTGCTAACAGGCGCTGTCTCTGCTGGAGGTGAAGGGTACATTCCTGACGACAATCCGCCTAGGATTCCTCCTACGTCGGCGCCAACAAGATATGGGCCGCCTGTAGAATCGAAAGCTGATTGACTCCAGGTTTGTATTGCCAAGGGTCTTGTAGACCAAATCCGATAAGACCCCAGCGTCCTTGCATTTGCAGTGTCAGCGTCAGTTCCGCTTTTTCGCATGAACATATTCTGTTTATCGGGCGCTTTCCAGTTGCCACCACCGATGTCCGCAATCATGTCCTGCCCAGCTTTCCAGTTAGCTGGGGTCACTACCCTCCCATGCTCCCTATACACCGCGATCACACGGCGCTCTTTCTCGTCAGACTCACGCCAGGTACCGCCAGTCGCTGAAATCTGAAACGGCAGCGGCTCGGGCGTCCAGCCGTCCTCGTCTGCGCCGCAGCGAGGGTGTCTGTAGCCGGTGAAGTACGCTGTCTCGACCCACTCCCACACGCCGTCCATGCCGATAACGATAATGGGGCCGACATTTTCAGTAAGGGCGACGGCTTGGGCAAAGGTTTTAACGCGAGGCAGATCAGACCCATAACCTTCAAGCACAGCCCCCAGTGTTGATGGGGTGATGGCCAGCAGCGCACTGGCCAGGTCTTTAGCCTCTGTCGCTGTTGCAATCTCTATCAGGCCTTTAGTTGTGGTTGATGCGTTAGGCACAAGTTCAGCCCATGTGGCAGCGGCAGTGCCTGGCTGCACATTGCTATTCGCAGTCAACGCCCGGTATGCCTTGATGCCATGCTGCACAAATGCGCCGGCAGGGTAGTCCTCCGCCGCTGCCCATTCAGGCAGTCCCCGCTGGATTAAGTACCGGATAGCCTCATCTGCGCGCAGAAACGCCGCATTCATCCATTCCATAGGTGGTTTGCCCTCGGCCTGCTCGAATGTCAAACCCCAACCGCGCAGCACATCCGGAAATGGCACCACCTCCCCCGGCTTTGCGCCCGAGGCAAACACTTTTTCATCAGGACGGGTATATATCGTCATAGGATTCTCGCAAAAACACCGTTATTGAATCCGGCGCTGTTTGGGGCGCCGTAAAAGCCCAATGCCACTTCAGGCACGGCCAAATAAAACTTGATTCCTACGCCTGCAGGTCGTGGCAATATGTCGAGCTCTTGAATGGCGTAGCGCTTAAAGTCAGTCACAGCATCGGCCTGGATCAAGACCGATACATCCATGTCATACAGGTCATACACAGCGCTGGCTGGCCCAAAAATAAACTCCAGCATGCCCGACAGGTTTTCGATGGTGCCCGTCATGTAGTTTTTAGCGATGCGGCACTTAATAAGAAATCGGTAATCAGGATCATCAAGCCGTACTGACTCGGTCAACGGATCACCTAAGCGGTACCAACGGCCACCACCCTGCCCTCCACGAGCGAATCCTTGCCCGCTAACTGCACCATCAAAGGCAAACAGCGTGCGCGGCGCTAGGCCGGTAAGTACACGTGACTGACCCACGTGCTTGCCGACCAGGTCAAGATTTTTACCTTCGGCATCATCTATCGACAACGCCAGCGGCAAAGATGCGAAACCCTTCCACGTTTCGGCAAACGTGTCATTAAGAAGCTTGGCCGTGGCGGTCGCACGGGGCTTGCCTTTGTATTGCCAGATCAGCAGACGGTCGTAGCTCATAGCACAATGACCTCTATATCAACCGCTGAAAACCGTGCTTTTTCCCGGACACCAATGGCAATATTCGATTCAGCCAATGCACTGCCGACACGACCTATCTTTAACAGCGACACCCAGAACCCTGGTACCGTATTAATCGGGGAATACATCCGTGAATGCTGCACGTCCTGCCCAGTTAAGAAAGCCGTCGCGACAATTGCCGCCTTGATAGCATCAGTATCAATAGCGGTGTAATCAGCGTTTCGCTCTACCTCAATATAAACACCGCAATCTACTTCCGCAGGACGATCAAAGCGGGTCGGTCGAGTACGGCCACGCTTATCAATAACGTTTACCTGTACGTCACCACGCATACCAGTACCCGCTGTTTTATAGTCAAAAATCACCTGAGCAATATCAGCATCATTGCCGCCATCAACAATGACGTTGATCGATTTTCGGGGCACACCATCCTCATCAGTAGAGTCACCATCATTCTCTAAACAGATAACCTCCCGAACGTCAGGCAGTTGGCCAATGTTGGCCTCTATGCCATCGACACTGTTTTGCGCACCACGCGACCGGGATTTGTAAAAGCGATTAAGTAATACAGGATCCCGCTCTTCTTCTGCTCCCACCTCCGCTGGCTCTGTCGTAACTGCGCCCGACCACCCTCGTGTTTTAGTAATAATTTCAAGCTCGACACCATCAGACAGCTCGAAAGCACCTTTTTCAACGCTACGAAAATCCGCACGGACACTACCATCTGGAGCGAACACCGCATCAGCGACTAACTGCCAGCGTTGCTTGCTTTCATCCTGAACAACACTGGCTGTAAGCACTGGCTCGCCAGGTGTACCTGCAAGGGCCACACGGCGCAAATAGCTATACGCAGAGCGACGACGCAGCAGCCCAGCGTACGCAACGCGCTGTTCGAGCCAGACACCGCCAGCATGATCTGGATCCAGGGCGCGGTAGATAGCCTCGCCCAGTTCCTCAAGGTCGGCCTTGATTTGAGCAATCAAGCCAATCATCTGACCATCTGGTGTATCCGGGTCTGTATTGATATCGTCGCCGTAGATCGCGCGAAAACCTTGATCAAGCGTGACCAGGATTGCGTCCAGACGCTCTGGCACATATCCAGCACTGGTTAACTGGCCCATAATTTCAACCCATAAAAAAACCGCCTCGAGGGCGGCTATTGTGATGATTGGCGACTGGCTCTAATTGGCATTTCTTCACCGTACACATCTCGCACGGTCACATTAATTACCAGGTGACGCGTATCCGGGTTTAGCGTCATATCAAAAGACAGCAAGGTCTCTACGCCTGGAGTTTCCAAAATACAACGCCTCACGTCCGCCTCTATGCGCGGCAGGTCCGCGGGTTTCTCAAGGCGGGCGAACCACGGCAGCCCATGGTCCAGGTCTAAGAACCAGTCCCGAAAGAAGGACTGCAGCCGGGTTTTGACACGCTGGGCTACGGACTCGCTGGTGGCTGCGTAGCTGGCCCGCCCACGCCCGAAGGTCCAGTCGTTATTGGCATCGTTGCGGCGTACCCTCATGGCACTGGCCCTCCACTTGTGCCACTACCTGGGGTGACATCGCTTGTTCTGTGTTTCTTAAGACTAATATCATCAGCCTTAATATCACCACCGGCCACATTAAAGTCACCTTGAAGGTTATTGCCGTTGCTCCCGGCCTTACCCGCTATACCATCTTGATAAGTCACCAACTTTTCAAAGGTTGCAGGACACTTGATCAGCATATGCGTGCCATCGCCCTCTATGTTGCCGCCCTTATCGATCTTGAAATAGGCGCTACCGTCGAACTTCCGCATGACAATGGCGTTCATGTCGAAGCCGGGGATGACATTCGGCAATGAATTGATGCCTGGAATGAATGTGCCATCTGATAAGTCATGCAGGCGAAAGTCCATCGGGTCGCTGGGCTGGCCAGACTGCCACCATCCATCAATGCAACGATCGGCAATCACGACTAGACCCTCGTCACCTTCCTCTACCGGAAACGTGAAGGCAAAGCCTCCCGACTCGGGAAACTGCACCAGCACATCACCCAGCGGCGGCAGATCAACACCAGTGCCGTCAGCCTTGAGCATACGAATCATCGGCTGCACCACCGCCGTCTGACTACCTGGATCAAAACTCACGACACGCCCTGGCATGGCAGTGCGCAGCTGACGCACTGTATCGGCAATGACCGCACCGGTCGCAGCTTCAAGTGACGGATTTTCCCACGGGAAGTTACTCATTTATTTTTTCCCTTTGGTTTCTCGATTTTCTGAAACTTGCCACCAATGACGGTTATTTTTGATAGCCAGTCGCCTCCGATGCCATCACCTGCATGCTGCAGGTGAACGATCTTATAGTCACCGTTAAAGTACTCAAGTATGGATTCCACACGCACCAAGCCACCAACGCGTAGCTCTGGATTGCAAAGGCAGGCCAGCTCAAGCCCATTATCTGTAGCCTCAGGCGACCCGATCATCCCCGTTTCTTGCGAAAGAAATACCGCCTCACCAGGCAGCACCTTGTCAGCGGGAATCATCACCAGCTCACCATCCTGCACCGACCAGTCAGCGTTATTGTTAGCGGCCACCCGACCAAGCACGTTCCGCGCATTACCCGTAAGCACGCGCGCGCGTGGCAGCGCCCGAGCATTCGGCAGGTCGATTGCCCCTGGCCTGGTATTCTTCATAGTCTTGGCCGCCGCCTCTAAAGCATCCCGCTCAGTGGATCCAGCCGCCAGCGTCACGGTCATCAGCGAGTTCTGATAATCCACATGCCCGTCGCCGCAATCAAGCAAAGTGATGAAATCCAGATCATCGCGCTTAACCCTCTTTTTGACGATATCGCCGGCGTAGATCACGCGCAGCGTGTCGTAACCCACCCAGAGCTTGACCAGGTTGAGCTCGCCAGACAGGATCCTGTTCATGTTGTCGCGGTTCAGGTTCCAGACATCAATCTTGCCGAGGTTTGGCTTGGCATCAATGGACTTGGTGATCTCAAACGCCACTCGCAGTCCCTCGATCTCGATGCCGTCAGTCTTACTCCCTATTTCTAGGCGCCAGCGCCTACCAAACTGTTTCATTCGTCCACCTCAGACCTCAGGCCACAAAGCAGCTGTATGCGAGCGCCCAGATCCTGGCCACCGGTCAGATCTATGCCTGCTGCACTTAAGTCATGGGCCATAAAAAAGTAATCGACAGGCCGGCGCCACATCAATGGAACGCCCAGTACGATGGCCAACCCTTGCGCGTCGTAACGCCCCGCGTCCACGTCATAGACATCCATCGACCACTGATCACCGATACTGTTATAGCGAAGGGTCAGGCGCAGGCGCGTGTCGCCAATATCAAACGTCTGCTCTTGGAACGGGTGAGAATCAACAGGGATTACGATCATCCGAATACCTCTTTAATTGCGCTACGGTTTTTCTCTGCCGGCGCATCTTTCGGACTGGTATTACCCTTCGACGATTTTGCGGCCGACTGCGCGCCAGCACGTCCTGATTTGCTTGCCCCCGCTGATGGCACCTGCACGCCGCTGATCTTTTTGGTCTCAACAACAAACAGCTCTTGGGCCGTAATGGAAACCTGCATGGCGCCACGCCGGTCCATATACCCGGCAACAGACGGCAACAGCATGCTCTTATATAGCCGCAACCCTGTCTGCACGTCGATTGTCTCGCCCTTAATCTGCAGGGCAAGCAACGACTCATAAATACTGTTGAGCCGCGAGCTGCTGCTACCAGACTGATCGTTGCCACCTAGTAGCCACGGTGCGATAGCCCGGAACACTTGATCAGCCTGCGTGGTGTATTTCTGGGTGTACGAAGCCAAGGTTCGCGCTGCATAGGCTGACGCTTGCGTGGTTACCGCTTTGAAATCCATAGCCATCGGCAAGAGGTTTAAAAAGTCCTCTGGACCACGTAGGGCGAACCCATCAAGCGGAAACGGGCTGTCTGCAGACGGCTCATAATCAACAATCACGCCTTCTATTTGCACGGTTTTCGGCTCAAGCACGGCATGGTCGCCAACTGCCGCGCCAGACTCCACCGGATTATCGGTAATGCGTAAATCCGAACTATGGACCTCGCGCAACTCGGCATCCAGCACCACGTCACCAATCATCGTGCGTAGGTAAATTTCAGCCATAGTGTTTCCTAAAGCGCGAACGCGCCTTGTGCATTAGCGGTAGCACGCTGCTGTTCACGCTTAACGCCATCAGCCGCATATTGACCGGCGGCCTTGGGGTCGCTGGTTGTTATGTACTGGGTCACCTTAATGTCATTCGTCTGTGAGCTGGTTCGATTGCCGCCGGAACCGCCACCCGCCATAGCCGCGCCTTCACCATACTGCTGAGAAACCGGCGATGTCGCTTCCGCAGCATCGACCTTGGCCACTGCCGAAGCGGCAGCATCACTAGACAGGCCTAGCTTCTCAGCAACCCACCCAATCGTGTTGCCGATGGCGTTTAGGCCTTTGGATATCGTCCCGGACACGCTACTCCATAGGCTACTGATAACACCCATGGCCGCAGAGAATCCATTTTTGACAGAATCCCAGGTATCGGTAAACCGCTTGCCGATCGCGTCAATATCAACACCGAGCAGGCCCAGCCAAATAATGAATAGATTTTTGATGTACTCGACGGCACCGTCAAACATCTGCTTAAGCCCTTCAAGTGATGCCTGGCTACGACTCAAAAAACCATCAAAATCACCCGTCATGAAATTAAAGACCGCAGCTATTGCATTACCCAGCCAAGCAACAAACCCTTTGACGAACTCCCATAGACCACCAAACCCATCCAATACGTTTTGCCCATAGGTGTCCCAGAAGGCTTGAAGTACGGCGCTTATTTCGTCAATCGCCTGGCTAACTTCCTTGATGATCGGAATGGCCCACGACCAGTCAAACATTGACTCGCCGCCTTCCATGAAGGTAATCAGGTCATCTACAAGCAAGACCAGCCCGGCGATGGCAGCCACGATCAACGTAATGGGGTTGGTTGCAAACGCCAGCAACATGGTTTTGTTAAACCAAAGCAACGCGCCGCCCAAGATGACCAGCGCCGCCTTCCAGCCGATAGTCTTACTGATGATCTTATCTACCACGTCGATGGCTCTCATGATCGCCCGCCACAAAGCAAGGATAACCGTCACGGCCTTGTTGATACCCTCTCGGATCAGCTCCTTATTGCGTATCAACCAGTCACGCAGCCTGCCCACAATATTTGTGAGCTGCGGCGCCAGGCCCACAGCGATGTTGGTGCGGATCGCCCCCATGACCATTTGCATCTGTGACAGGGTGTCGTTGAACTCGCCAGCAGCGTCAGCGCCAGCTGCCGTAACAAGCCCAAGGTCCTCAGCCTCCTGAAATAAGGTGCCCATTGCCTCACTAGAGCTATTAAGTAGCCCAATCATTGACTGATCGATACCGAGCTTGCTTAACATGGACAGCTGCTCGGCTTTAGACAACTTGGCCATTTTGTCTTGCACGTCCTCGAGCACTTCTCCAACACTCTTTACCGAACCGTCAGCATTTTTAGCAGACAACCCGTAAGCTTCAAACGCGGCCTTACCGCGCCCCAGGCCACTAGCTGCCTCCCCTATAGTTTGTGACAGCCCTTTGACTGAGCCGTTAGCCGCTTCGATCGAGGATCCACTAAGCTGCGCGGCGTACCCCAGCTTCTGGATATACGCCAACTCGGTATCGGTATCTTTCGACAAGTTGGCCAAATCGTCCAGTCCATCCAGCGCCTTACCAAAAAAGCCGGTAACGGCCGCAGTAAGGCCGCCCACAACACCCACCACAGCCGTGGCCACCTTGGCCGTTTTCTCAAGACCCGCGACAAACGTATCCAAGTCTTTGGGGTCGCTGATTACCCCCAGCTTCACAAGGAATTCGTCAAGAATCATGTCGGTGTTTCCTGCACCCTGCGCTTAGCCTCGTCCCACTCTGCAATTGCATTGTGAAAGTCGACCAGGTCAGAGAGCGTGTAGATGGTGCGCAGCTCGTGCGGCGTGCAGAGCTTGCGCATGACGGGCAGGTAGATGAACCAGTCAGTTATGCCGTCAGCGATTTCGCCTTGCCCAGCAGTTTGCCCAGTGCTGGCATGGCGCTTGTAAAAAAATCGGCATATTGGTATTGGATACCGGCCACCAGCACGGGGATCAGATCACCGCGGCGATCATTGAAATGTGTCTCCATCTGATCAGCCAGTCGATAGGCTTTGCCATCTTCAGGTTGGACGTTCGTATGCTCAAGAACAATCTTCTCGACCTTGGCAATAGCGGGATCCCCCAGGTTGCCCAGAATCGCCCCAATATCGATCTTGGTTTTACCTATGTCACCAGAATCCACCTCCAGGCCTTTGAACACAGCACCCGCTGCCTTCAACGCGGACCAAGCCGCCATGGCATTGGCTGGGCGCATAATGTACGTGCAGCCATCCAGTTCAATTCTTTTTTCTGCTTCCATTACGCCACTCCATCTTCAAGAACAATATTGCCACTCGTAAATACAATCACGTGCGTCGTGTCGTTGGCGGTGTCGCCCCGTACCAGACCAGGCAGGGTCGTGAAAAACCCCGTCACACCAGAGGCACGATCCTCGTTAATCAGATCACGGATGGCCAGGGTCAGCGGTACAAACGCTTTAAGATCGTTACGCTGTACTGAAGAAAGGCGCTGCAAAAACTTATTGTCAGGGCTGTGCTGCAGCAGCTTTAGCGTCAGCGTGGTAGACCGGTCCTGGTTGGCCACAAACACCCCACCGCCACGCGCACCCACGGTGAGCGCGCCGGCGTCGGAGTTATAGACATAGCTAACGACGTCACCACCCTTGGCCCAGCCATTGATTTCGTAACCATTAATCAAAACGGAATGTAGTTTGGGATCAAAGCGCATGTTGTTTGCTCCTGTTAACGGCTGAAGTTGACAAGGATGTCGCCGCTATGAATAGCTCCAGCCAATTTAATGGCGACCTGATGCGGAACGGCGGCTCGTTGCTCGCGATCAGAGGTAGGCTGTGTATCGACCGTATCGGCCCACACATAGAAACCTTCATCCAAACGATCACCCGTTTCCAGCATGCCAAAGGGGTCACCTGTCCAAATACCAGGGGCAATCAACCCGTTTTTCACCCCTTCCTGGCATGCCTTCTCTATCGCTGCAGTCAGTTTCGCCGTGCCGGGATCGGTCTGAGGAACTTTGGTGGGTGACTGATAAAGGGTAGCGAAGTAATTTTTTTGCACTGCATCGACAAACCAGTCGAGACCGTGGATCTCGTCAAAGAAACGCTTGCCAATGGTTGTGCCCTCGGCGACCATCGCCGCTTCGTCGTAGTAGGTGTAGTAGTTAATGCCCAGCGCCTTGCACTTGGCCACCTCGGTCAGCGAAAGGTCGTCAGCCGACACGCCAGGCAGTTGCTTGAATTTGAGCGTGATGGTGCTATTGTTCGCCGCAAAGTTCACCGACAGGCCGCGCGCCAAAAGCGACATGACCGCATACGGGTCATTCTTGTCATAAATAGCAAGCACACGATCAGCCAGCTTATCGAACAGCTTTTTGAATGGATTGGACTCTGCCTGCTCAATGTGGTCTGGTTTATTGGTCGTTACGCCGAATATTTTTTTATCAGAAGATAAAACCCAATCGCCAATGGCTTCTATCTGGGCATCCGTCAGCGGGTATTTTGTATCGCCCGTGAGACCCGCAAAGGTGGCGGCGTACCAACCGGGAAATACGTCTTGCAGCGCGGCCATAGCTACAGTGGGGTCTTGCGGCTCGGCATTGCCGGCATTCCAGGGCGCAATCAAAATCTGTTTGGGTCGTGGGGTCTGACTGAAAAATGGACGTGTGGCTGCTGCCGTATCCGACAGCGTGCCATATGCGGTTTCGATTGAGGCTTGATCAGGATATAGCCCGTATTTATCACCGCCCAAAACCTCGACAGCTTCGGGCGAGAACAACGCCACCAGGCCGAAGTTACGGCGAAACGGCGCAATAGGTGGCACGTTCAGTTGAACGTTAACGATTTGAGAAAGTGGCAGCATTAGGTGTGCTCCGTAGTAATGGTTGTTGCGTCGATATGGGTGGTGGCGGTCAGACCATCGGTGGTGGTGACGGTCACGTCACCCTGGTCGATCCGTTTCAGGTCGACCTCGACCTTGTGTTCGTGACTAATGACGATGTCCATCTGGGCTCGTTCTTCCTGGCCAGCCCCAGCGATACCAGATAGGTTGCGAACTGGTGACAGGCGCAGGATGTGACCTTTGTGCTTTCTCATGCCCTGAATGCCAGCGGACGACTGGAACATGACGGCGAGCTTCTTCATTAACGCAAGGGCGTCATTGCCGTGGGCATTAATGCTCACCGAGGTTTCGACCGACATACAGATGCGCTCAATTTCGGTGGCGCCATCGAAATCGCGCCGGGCCCGTCCGACCTCGTTCGTCGTCAATTCACGAACCGTCACAAAAGCAACGGCCCCCGTAGGAGCCGCTTGGTCAGCATCGCGTACCGTCTTATCAGGTAACGACAAAACCTCCCGAATTAGGTCTCGCAACCCCGTCATGTCGAACTGCAATACAGTTATAGAAGCCATATTCTGTCCAGTCGCTCAGTGCCGATACGCGCCAGGTGCTGCCTTGGTAAATGACCAAGTCACCGGTGGATATCGGATCAGGGGTAAAAATTTTCTTGTTGGGTAAATACCGCTCGCCCTCGGGCAGCAGCTGCAGGTCATCAGGCTTCGTGGCATGCACGATCGCGATGATGTCTACCGGGTCGGCGTACTCGCCGGTCCAGGTACCGTCGGCCAAGTACTCGCCAATGCCACGTCGTAGCGGTACGTCCTGGGTAATATCGGGATCGTTAAAAATCTCGGAGACATCAAGCATCGCGCACCTCGTGGGTAATAGACTGGCGCAGGTTGCCGGTGTCGATCAATGGCGTGCTAGACCCTTTTCGGTTAATAGTGGCCTGCTTCAACGGCTTAAAGTCGCCATCCCGGATGTTCTGCTGAACGTCGGCCGCAGCGCGAAGCCCAAGCAGATCCAGCGACTTATCAAACGGCATTTCGCCGCGAACCACCTTACGCAGGTTTTCCGCATGCGTGGCCACATACTTGTCCTGGTGTTTTGACATGGATGACCGAACAGGAGCGCGCTCCGGAATCGATCCGTCCTTGCTACCGAACTCGTGCACGGCGAGCAGCTCGGCATTGTTGATTTCGCCCGTTTGGTGGCGGCCTGCACTGGCCCGAGTCACGCCTACCACCACTTCCTTGTCGGCCATGCCTTCCAAGCGTGTTCGCAGTTCGCGAAATTTCGCGAAATCGAAATTTCTGACTATTCCTGATTTCATGCAACCACTCCTATAGGCATACCTACCAGGTTAAGCAGCTGCACGTAACGCTGCCCGTAGGCCGTAGACGCATACATTGCCTCATCCATAGAAGCGATAGGCGGTGCGGCATAGTTAAGTTGAATTTCTCCAACCTTCTTGCCGACAAGCGGCCCGGTTAAGGCGCCCGCCCCCATGCCGCCGCGACGTCTGGAAAGAGACAGATTGTGGGCAGCCAGCGCCAGCACCCCGACTTGGTAAAACTTTCCCCATGCCTTTTGATGGACCTCAAGGGCGGCATCGGAAATAGCAAGGCCGACTTGCGTATCGTCGGCCTCTTTGAATTCCGGGTACCGAGCTTTAAGGTCGGCGGATGTTGGTGCTGGCATATAGCCTCCTTAAACGGCTGGCACCGTGTCGTAGTCAAAGTAAGCCGCTGACTGAGGCTCAAGGAAACTCACACCGCCAAAGTCCATACGCATGCCGGTCTGCCACGCCAGTAGGCCCTTTTGCTGAGCATCCAGCATTTCAGGCGTTACAGGCACATCAAACAGAACATGCTGAGCACTGTTGATATAGGCAATGGCGCGCTTCTTGCCGCCCACGCCTGCGGTATCAGCGTATTTCAGCGGTATGCCACGAATAGTCACAGGCTTGCCGGCGGCAGCCTTGAGCTTCTCGGTGACGTATTCCAGCACCGAGGTGTCGCTGCCAGATGGGTGACGTGGCTTGACGGCAACCTCAACGAAGTCGGTCATCGGAATAGCCAGCGTGTCAGGCGCCGCAATAAGCTCGGTCTTATCCAGAATGACCTTGAACATATCGATTAGCGCTTGCGCGGCCTCTTCGCCAGTCATTTCAGCCCAGCCCTTAGCCGCTGTCGCGCCTTTAAGGCCTTTAAGCGGTTTTACCAATAGGGAATTGAGCAGACCTGTAATGCGCTTATCGCGGCCATGCCCCATAAACGCCACCTTCTGCAAGGTCTGGTCAGCGTTCTGACGCAGGACACGGATTTTCTGTGTATCCACCTCAATGCCGAGGCGTGCGCAGATTTCCAGCTCGCGCAAGGTGTACTCAACACCCTTAGCCCACGACACGATCGGCGAACGATGATCAGCAAAGTCTACGGCGACGGTATCGACGCTGGTGGTTTTATCACCGATCAAGCCATCATCCAGATCGCTGGCCGACTCGACCGAGAAGTGAATTTTGTCAGTCAGGCCAGTGCCGCCCGAGCTATCTACCGTCATGAACTGCGGGAAAACGATCTCGGGGTATTTTTCCTCGACCATCTGCTCGCGAAACGCGGCTAGGGCCGGAACAAGAATGTTCAAGCCATCATTAAGTGTGAAGCGCATATTGGTTACTCCTTGCGAGTGACTTCGGCCAGGCCGTCTGCCACGTTACGAACGACCAGGTTAGTGGCAATGTTGTTGGTGTCGGTCTTGGTGACCTTGCCTGCGTTAACGCCGGTGGCGACGATATACACAGCATCACCACGCACCAATGCAGCCCCTGTGGTCTCTGCCCAGGCGCTATCACCGTGGCCAATATGACCAACGGACAGGTACTCGTCCTTGCCGTAGCTGCCTTGCAATTGCGACTTAATGACAATGCCCTGGACGGGGTCAACAGCAGCCGCAATGGCTTTGATGCCGTGCGGGCTGGCAGTGGCCACAAAGCGTCCTGCATGTACAACGGTCGCGCCTACGTTCTGCTCGCCAGTCGCACGCGACAGCGATTCACCCACCAGGCCGATTTGTCCTGGGAACGCCAGGACGTTGATTTGTTTGTAGCTCATGTGTGCTACTCCTTATTTATATAGAGCGTTGTAGTCAACCGACTTGGCTGCGACCTTGCTGTCGCCCAGCATGGCCCGGCCAAGGCTGTGATCACGTAGCGTGCGCGCCATCTGATAGGCCGCTTTCAGATCGCAGTCAGCCAGCTTCTTGGCGGCGTCAGCGGTATACAGACCCTTGAGTGCAACGGCCTTTTCGCGAATGCTGCGCGCCGTGTCAGCGTCGCCAATCGTCAAGCCCTTAAACGACATAGCCGCATCAGCAGCCACGGTGCGGGTTTCTTCGCTGTCGGCCTTTGCAGCTTGTAGGGATGCCACCTGTGCTTCTAGCTCGGCCACGCGCGCCTGGGCAGTCGCAAGTGCTTCGCCACCCTCATCTTTGAGCTGCTCTTCGGTGTCGACCTTGGGCTTGTTAAGTTCTTCGTCCGTTTTGAGCGGATCATCCCCAGTGTCTTCGATCGGCTTAGGATTTTCCTCGTCCTTGATCTCGGCTTCAGGATCCACACCCATATCATTCAGGGTGGCGGACAGTTTGGTTTTTTGCTCTGCAGTCGGCTTGGTAAGGCCCAGGCGACCGAGAAGCGAATCCAATAGTGTTTTCTTGCTCACAGGATTACTCCGTTTGTTGGTAAGTTGTTGGTCGCCGAGACGGCATTCACCACCACAGCGGCCCCTCGGCAAAATCGCCGCGTGGTTTCCTTCAATATCCGTTTGGGTGTAGTCAGCGCCATCGGCACCGCCCTCTACAACGTCGCTGCTGTAGCCCAGAGAAATTTCTTCAATGTCGTCGCGCTCAATGCCGGCAATGGCCTTGGCGTCATAGACCCAGATATCACCCACCAGGTAGTCAGCTTCGCGGCGTACGTTCTTGACCATGCCGACAGCAAGGTCGCGCCACGTTTTGGCATCCACCTCAAGGCTGTCAGGGTGATTCATCGTCACCGGCATGGCTTCAAAGCTGGCCATAGACTCAGGCTTGAACACCTCAGACTCCGGTCGATCCAGCGTAACGGTCTTACCCGCAGGCTGGCCCAGCTCACCGCTGTCGTACTCTTGTATGCCCGTGCGGCCCAGCACGGATGTCGGGAACACCATGTACCCTTGCGGCGTCTTGTATCGGCCTCCCGGCTTCAGATCAATAATTTGTGTTTTCATTCGTCACTCGTAAACTTTGGGATGGCGATACAGCGACATTGAATTTTTTGGCCAGGATGACCACCAGGTGGTGGGCTGTCCCATCGGAACGTCTTGCCGTTGTTGCGATCGCACTCTTCCCTGACGCGCTCATCACCCGATGTATCCCAGACGTACTCTTCAACGCCGAGCGTCGTTTGCCGCGACTTGGTCAGCGCACCGTTTAGCTTGTTGGTCTGGTCCCGGGCGATTAGGTGGGCCCGGCTCTCGGATACACCCCCTATCTCCATGATTTGGGCAATCACCGACGCGGGCCGCTTGCCGTCCAGCGCATTTTTACTGACAGCCAACCGGACCTTGTCCAGGTACTCCGACTGAATGCTCTTGATCAGGTTGGCGTTTTCAATGATCGCCGCATCAATCTCCTCTTTGATGGAAGGCGACGACTGGATGAACCGCGACACGTCGATGCCCAGGGCGTTATTGATCGCCGCCGTGGCCTGGGCATGGTTTTGCTGGTTAGCGCGCTGGATCATGCCCAAGGACAGATGGTTAGCCATCTGGTTGACCTGGGCCTGGGCCATACGCTGGATCTCGTCTTCAATCGCTTTGTTAAAGGCAATAGACATAGCCGACGCACTGGGTTGACTTTGGGGATCCCGATCACCAAACGTCACGCGACTGACAGCAGCCTCGATCGGCGCTCGCATCAAGCGGATGAACTCAACCAGCTGATGCCGGTACCACACCTCTGTTCGCTTCGATGGGGTCGTTGGCCGCAGCCTGCGATTGCGCCGGGTCTGCTTGCCCTGTTGGCGCAGTAATTGGACTAAATCCATATGGGTCCTTATTAAGCGCTTCGGTGACCATCGCCTTGAGCGCTTTAACATCGTCATCACTAACGTTGTCAAAGAAGGTCGATTGCTTCAGTTCGCTGGCGACCTGGTCTTCACGTAGGACGCCGTTTTGAATCAGGAGCGCTGCCGCCTGGGCAAACGCAAATAACGCCACACCCTTGTCCTGCTCGGTCATTTCGGTGAGCGATGGGAACTCGTACCACCAGTCTTCGGGGCGTTGCCCGAACAACTGCCGACACAGCACCTGGTCCAACCGATCAATGGCAGGCCGTAGTCGTGACTCTTGCAAGCCGTGGATGTTCTCGTGATGGGTCTGGATGTCCTCTTTGCCCGAAGCAAAGCCGGAAGCGGACTGCCCGAACAGGATGGTGACCGGCATATCGGCAGCACCGGCCACAGCATTACGAAACTCGACCATCAGGTCGCGTAGGCCAGTGAACGTGAGTTCCTTCTGTTCGTACTCGGCATCCTTGTCTAACAACAGGCTGTTGGAAATGGACTTGATGCGCTGGGTAGCCGCCATCACGGCCATGACCTGGTCCTCAAGGCCACCCGAAATTTTGTTGCTGTAGCCCTCCATCTTGAAAATGTCGATCTTGGATTCGTTGACCAGCTCACCGATGTTCAGGCTGATCAGGTCAAAACGCTTGATGGCGGCGTAGACGTGCTCCAAGTCCGAAGTACCCCACTCACGCATGGGATCCGACAACGGCAGTTCGCCAGCGTGGATCAGAATGATGCGACTACGGTGGATCTTTTGCGATCCCTTGATCCGATAAAACTCTGACAACCCGAAGTCCGGCGACAGTACGTCGAATTCTTTGACGCCATCAGACGATATCGAATGTCGATCAGCCACCAGTAGACGCTTGACCTTCTCGTTATCAGCCAACTGCAATGACATGTCTTGCGCTTCGGTAATCATCAACAACGCCGATGTTCCGTAAAGGCTTGCCCACTGAGCAGCCTGGCGAAACAGATCACGGACGTTAAGCGTGCGCTCAAGCTGCTGGTATTGGTCGAGCTGCTTGGCGGTCAGGCTGTTGGCCCGAACCTCACGCCAGCGCCTAGTCATGTCCCGCGCCTTGCGGTCGCAGATTTTGCGGCTGATCCAGTCCTCGATCCACATCGCCGTCAATTGGGCTTTGTTTTGAGTCAGGTACTGGTGACGCGCATAAATCATGCCCTGCTGACGCTGGCCCATTTTCATGGCCATAGACTCCAGGCCGTCATTGAGCACGGCTGCGCCCCGCGCAAGTTGTGCGCGTCGTTGTTTTCGTCGTGACATATGGAACCTAAAGAATATCGAGCATTGACGTGCCGCCGTTGAGCATGTCAGCGACACAGTCGGCCAGGGTATCGACCTGGTCGTCGTGTGCATGGCTATCGGTGGCGGTGAACGCCTCACACTCACCAGTAAAATCTGTCACCCATGAAGCGACATCAGGCAAGCAGACAAAGCCGCTTTCTAAATGACCCTGCACATCCAGAACGCGGCTGTACTTATCCTGACCAGGTAAACGTTGCAGCGGCTTGACGGGTATGGTGTGTCGGGTTTTAAGCTGCTGAATAAGGCCGGTGCCGGACATTTTGTCCTCAATAGCAAAGTAGCGGAAGTTTGTCCCTTGGTATGCACTCGGAGTTTTCCACTTCGCCCACAGGTCCCTAGCGGTCTGCTCGAGCTTGACCGCCTCGAACTTCCCCCGCACGCAATCGAGGATGTACACGCGACCGTCCTGCCCCATACCGGCATGCAGGAACACCGTGTAGTCGTTGTGCTGTTTGGCCTTCTGCGCGGTATCCACGTACGCTGCACGCCACTTAAGCGGCGGCACCACCTTGTAACGTGGAAACCATTCACCCTTGATGATGTCACCACCATCAGAGGATGGGCGCTGCTGGTACAGCCCGTTCCAGGCCTGTGTGCCAACCGCCTTTTTAATGCCCATCAGGCGTTCTAACGGGTAGCGCTCGGGATGCAATGGCTCCCCGGCCTTACGATAGAGCTCGTCCTGCTCGGCTATGGCCGGGAAACGCACAATACGCCACTCGTCACCCTCACCTTTGGCGTGTGCCTCAAGGAGGCGACCAGCAAGATCATCCTCATGCCAGCGCGTCATGCCCAGCAAAATACCGCTAGCCGGTGACAGGCGCGTGTACAGGGTAGTTGTGTACCAGTCCCAGATGCTTGCCCTGATAGTCGATGACTTCGCTTCCTTGGCGTCCTTTACGGGGTCATCGATGATGGCAATGTCTGCGCCCATGCCCGTGATGCCGCCACCCACACCCGCGCTACGGTACGCCCCCGCGTGACCCACCACCTCAAAAATTTCACTGTTACGCAGTGAGTTGTTGGCCACAGTGACAACGTTCTTGCCGTTCAGGCTAGTGCCCGGGAACACTTGGCGGTATGGCGTATCGTCAATGATGCGCTGCACATCCCGGTTCATCCGGCTAGACAGGTCCGACGAGTATGACGACGCAATAATTTGCAGGTCGGGGTTCTTGCCCAGTACCCAGGCTGGGAACCGTCGGCTGAACAGCTCTGACTTACCAGACCGTGGCGGCGCAAAGATCATCAGGCGTGGCTGTTTTCCGGCAACCACATCGTCGTAAAACTGCTGCAGCTCCTGCGCCACCAGCCGGTTAAACCAGCCTTCAATGAAGTCGGGTTTGGTGAACTTGGTGAAATCGAAAAAGCGCCGCCTGGCCAGCTCAGCCTGTATTGGGCTTAACTGCTGCTGCCATTGTTCGGGCGATAAATTCAAGTTTTTCAAGTTGTTCATCGCTCATATTCGACAGGTCCGGTACTTGTGTTGTGGTCAGATGCCCTTCGATCTCTACTTTTTCTTTGAACATGCCCAGGTGTCGACCCAGCAGCTCGAGGTTCTTAATCTTATCGGGCCACTTGATCTTCTTGAGGATACCGACCAGTTCTCGATCGTTTCCTCGGCCTTCGAACATTTCGGCCAGGTCAAAGCCGCTCAAATACTGGCGCCACACCTTGGGCCATTGACTGACGGGCTTGAGCTCCATCGCGTCGTTCATGATATCCAGCACGTCCATCTGGTCGATTTCAACCATGCGTTTGACCACGTAATCGATATCTACCTCGATACGCTCGGACCGCGACGCCTGGGCAGCCGCAACAGCCGCCGCAATGTGCGGCTTGGCCAACATAGCATCTGCATGCTGTTTTGCTGACCTGGGGCTGTACCCGGCGCGGATCGCTGCCTGGGTCGCGTTTAGGTCGATTAGGTACTCTTCGACGAAGCGTTGCTGCTTAGGAGTTAGTTTGCGGCCACCTGACGCGGCCTGGGATTTATCTTTCAACATGGAAAATCACTTCTCTCAGTCGTCTACTTACGCGTTAGTCGCTATCATGGCCCTACTAACAGGAGAAGGCACCGATGAACACTATTAGTCAACAAGACAACAACAATCCTCTATCAGATCTTATTAGTAACGCATATGAGTTCCTAGAGTCCGCATTAGAGAATCTTGAGAAGAACCCTAAGAGTTCAGTTATCGATTTTTATACAGCGGTAGAGCTATTCCTTAAGGCACCGTTGCTCAAAGAGCACTGGTCCCTCATAGTGTCTAAAGATCCTGACATTCGGAAATTCAAAACAGGAGACTTCATCAGCACTAGTTTTGATGAAACCGTGCGACGCCTAAGATCCACGCTTGAAGCTGAAATATCAGCAGATGCCAAAAAATCGTTTGACGATGTGAGAAAGCATCGTAATCAGTTTGTACATTTCTATAAGAACAACCCAGCGGATTCAATCAACAAAATCGCTCTAGAGCAATTCAAGGCCTGGGCACACCTACACAATCTAATAACAAGTAAGTTTGTAGACGTATTCCAGCCTTATATAGGAAGAGCGCAAAACATAGAGAGGAAACTCAAGCGCCACCAAGAGTTTTGGGCCGCTCACGCTTTACTCAAGTTTAAAGAGCTTCAACCATATTTGGCAAAAGAGCGGGAGTTAGGCGCAAATATCGTCCTATGCAGAACGTGCAATGTGGACTCTTTTGTTTGGCATGACGTCTGTGGAACTCTTGAAGAAGGGAGTTGCAAGATCTGTCGTAGCCATAATCGTCATCTCACTCTCGAGTGCCCTAGTTGCGCTGAGGATATGACGCTTGAAAACGATGGGTACTCATGGTGCGGACAATGCCACGCCGAAATGACGCCAGAAATTCTATACGACTTAGTGGACACGGCTATTAAGCATCACCGCCCAGGAGATGTCGTTGAACACTTAGTTCCAGCGAATTGTGTTTATTGTGATGGGTACGAATCCATATGTGAGTACCACGACCGCTACCTGTGCACCAGTTGCCTGGTCAGTACTGACAGTTTGAGCAATTGCGAATACTGCTCATCACCCTCGAACGGAAACAATGAAGATACTTATGCCTCTGGCTGCTCTTTCTGTGACGGTGCAATCGGCAACATTAAGGATTAAAAAAAGAAAAACCCCGCCATGAGCGGGGTCTGTTCTGTCTGGACGCAATGGTGAGAATTGCATAATTAGGGCTATTCTGGTGTATGAAACACCAGTCTGTCAAGTTCCGACCAAACCATCGTTAATCAAAACCTGCTCCATAAGTGATATTGCTTCGGTCTTTACACCACTGACAGCCTCCTGATTTTTCCCTTTGGGCCGACCATTAAGCCACCACCTGACCTTGGTGTTGTGGCTGATAGCCGTGGTTTCACTTACCCCCGCCCTCTCAGCCAGTGTAGACAAAACCACGTTCTTATCCCCAAACTCACGCTGCACGATGCCACGCCGCAGCACCCGATGGGAAATGCAGCCGGTCAGCGCCTGGGTAATAGCGGCCTCCTCGATCATACGAATACAAGCATGCCAGTACTCGTTAGGCTTACGACCAGTGCAGCAAGGTCTGTCACAGCTGCAGTCAATCAGCCTAGGTGCGTAGGTCGCAAAGACGATGTACTGGTGCAATGGGGGCAGCTTGAGAATCTTGCTCATGATCATCCCGGCCTGAGCTGCCCCATCCATACCACTCAGCCCCTTGGAGACATGCGCTACGGGATCGTCTGCCATGCGGTTCATCATAGGTCGCTCGTACTGCTGCCCTGAAAAGTTAAACGCGAACAGCAGCGCGTTGTGAGCACTGGCGAACAGCGGATCTTCTTGGTACACCACTGGTTCATTCTGGTACATCAACATGCCTCCACCGTTCCAACAACCACCTGAACACAAGGCACTGCCCCGTACCGCTTTCTCGATGTCAGATCCACGACCTGGACGTCGTCACGCCACACAATGTCGTTCATCGCATCGAAAATGGCTTTGACCACGTTGTCCTTGTCCGGCTTCGTGGTCGGCAACAGGCGGCCATCAAGCGCGTCTTGCTGCTTTTTCTTCGACCAGGACTTCGGTACCGGCACTACCAAACGCATGACAACCTCAACCGGACCTTCGATCGGTGAGCGTCCCGCCATAGCTTGGGAAGCGACCAGTGCCACCGTCGATTCGTAATTGACCGTATTCTCCGGCGTATAAAGCTGAATGTGATTACCACGCTTAGCCGCCCTGGGCCGTCCTTTCCCAACAGGTTTGCCAGGCACCGTGAACGCAACGACCGGCTCAAAGCAGATCGCTGCAACCGGTCCTAGCAAGTCATGTTTTGTCATGCAGTTATCCCTTTTAAAAACTGTTTCTTTTTTTCTTCAAGCCAATCGATGCGACGCTCTGCTACGTCCTGATCCACCCGGCCGAACGTGTGGCAGTTGCGTTGGAACACAGCACTTTGAAACTCGGCACGGCTGTTGTCGTGGCTGCAATGACCGTAGCCTTGGCTGGCCATCTGCCCGGCGTTACGCAACGAGAAGTTTTCGCAGTTGACGCATTGCACGGTCATGCCAGCACTCCCCAGTCGGCCCGTAGTCGTGATTTTTCTTCCTCGGTCATGTCGGCAGAGGCATACACACGGTCCCGGAAATGCGGGAATAGCTCGTCAGCACCCTGAACGATCCCGAGTTCAACCGCCTTGGACTGGATGCCGGTAGACGACGCTTGCCAGGGCTTGACAGAGGCTGGTAGTGGGGTCCGGCTCAACGCGCTGCCAGCAGCAGGTGGTGCCAGAACCTTGGCCAGCATCGTATCCAGGAACCCGGCATTGATCGGTGTCGGGTCCTTGGACAGATCGCGATCGGCCACAGCCAGGTCGTAGGCTTCCTGCAACTGCTCGTCGGTGACACCCTTCCCCGTCCAGATCATCAGCCGTGGATCGCTGCTGGTGGTTTTCGACGCCTTGCCCCGATCACGCTCCCAGCGTCGGATCAGCACAGCAAAGCGTGCAGGGCCGTCAGGCAAAAGGTTTTCTGGGTTTTCGTCAGAAACAGGCGACGGCGGCGAATTATCCACAGGGGCAACAGTGGTGGAGATATTCGCTGCCGCTGCTTTATCTTTTATATATCCTTCTCCCTGTCCCTGTCCCTGTCCCTGTCCCTTAAGAGCGTTTTCCGGTGGAATTCCTTCGTCTTGATTATCTTTTCCTGCGGAATCGCTTAGCTTTCCGTCGGAATTATCTGCCTTTCCGGGCGAATTCTTAGGTGATTCTGTCGGAGTTCCTTGGGAAGGCATCGGGAAATGCTCCGGCCTTCCTGCTGAAATCCACTCTTCAATCGTCAGAATTCCTACTAGAGGTTGGCGGTCCTTCTCCCGCTTTCCATTGGCTTTTTTGGTTCGGTCCACCAGTTTGTCATAGGCATACTTCACCTTAGACTTCCAGGACTCATTGGCTTTTTCAGCCACCGTCGGGTGATATAGGCGGCCATCGGAGCATTTCACCCAGCCACGTAGGGCACCATCTTTAATGCGCTGCCATTCCTTTACGACACGACCATAGCCAGCCAGGTTAGAAAGCACACGGTCATCGTCAGGTAGTGATGCTGCCGGTACTTGGTGCCAAGATGCACACCACAGCAATACAGCAGCCCAGCAGGCTTCTGGTGACTCTAAGGCGGCCAAGTCGCTGTCACGCAGACGACGCACCTCTAGGGGCATAAACTGAAAGTCGGTAAGGTCGCAATCGGATGGTGTCAGGGGTATGGGAAGGGTTTTCAAATCAATCATGCTTTTCCTTCTGTCGCGTCTCTAGCACGCACAGCCGCCCTATCAGTGCTGCTACGAACGCGCCTTGATTTACACCCGAGATTCGGTACCGTTCGAACAGGGCCGATGTTGCCGCCCCCTTGTGATATTCCAGAATCTGGGTAATCTGTTTGTCTTGGTAAACAATATTTTCAGGATTAGACATGGCGCTTTCCCTTACACACGACTGCCCGCACTGCGGCACAGCAAATAGCGGTTTTTCCTTTATGTCCGAGGCCCGAACGCCCGAGTACACTCATCGTTGGTCGATTTTCTTCACATGTAATGCCTGCCATGGCCCTGTAGTGGCTGTTTGCCACCTTGGAAGCTCTAGCTCGAACCCTCCGAGCCAGCGACAAGGAGAGCTTCGGCTTCATACTGAGCGCTATCAAAACACCAAATACTTCCCGCAACCCCTCCCTCTCTCCGTGCCCGCACACTGCCCAGATGCGATAGCACGGGCCTTTATGCAAGCCGAGGACACGATCAAACGAAAGCACTGGGAAGCAGCTACCGCCATGGACCGCCGCGCCTTGGAGATTGCTACTAAAGAAATGGCGCCTGAGCACGCAGATCTGACGCTGTATAAACGTATTGAAAAGTTGGCTGAATCGGGTCAGCTGACGGAATCGCTCAAAGACTGGGCACACGATCTTAGGGCTGTCGGCAACGAAGCGCTGCACGACGTTGAGGGGATTGGAGAGGATGAGGCCACACAAGCCCATGAGCTGACCCGTTTTATCCTGACCTACCTCTACACCCTGCCTAAACAGGTCGAACAAGCCCGGGCCGCTCGTGAAAGTGGCAACTAAACTCTCATTGCTCAGATACGCTGCTCCACAATCCACACTCAAAGGTAAGTCATGTCCGCAACTAGTATCTGGATTCAATTTATTCAAACAGGGGCTGCTTGGCTTGCTGCGATTGGTACTATTTCTGCAGCGAGCGCAGCTGTTTGGCTTGGGCTGCGCGAGAGTGTTTGGCGAAGTCAGCGCCGCGAGACTGATGCCGCAATTCTCACAGCATTTCTTGAAGTGGAAGCGCATGCTCTGATAAAGCAGCTCCAGGTAGTGAAGCAAATTCATACGAGCCCGCTCTATATGGCCAGCCTTAGATCCCACGAAACCACCCTTAATTTTGAGCTGGCGCGTGTATATGGCACTAGGCCAGCGATGGTGGGAACATCGCAGTTCATTATTGAGCTTGGCGCCTTGGGACCGGACAGGGCTGCTGCGGTATCTCGAACGATTGGATCCTTGAGCACGCTCCACGAAGCTTTGCGGATGACGGCTCAAGAACCAAACACTGATGAAGATGTTAAGTTGATTGAGGTCGGCCTGCGTGAAAGTCGTAAACTGATCAACCAAATGCAGAGCGACCTTCAGCTGGCTTTGAAGCTTAGTGGTGAAGATTTTCAATCCATGATATCGAACACCATTAGCGGTTCGCTTGATGTCTCTGAGCGGTATAAAAAACTGAAAGCTAAGTACGAGCCTTGAGTGTCCTGAAGCTGGGCCTAATCTCATGTCGCAATCCTGCTCTCTGCTACCGCCAACTGCGTTTCAATCAACTGCAAGGTCTTCTTGCCAGCGTCTACGGCCTCGGCAACCTCACGGCGCGCATTAAGCAGTTCGTCCTTGTTGTAGCCATCCGCCAGGCCCACCACGGCGATAGCGGCCTCGCCCTGCTCTTTCATCAGGTGGGTGGCCACGGCGGCCGAGAACACGACCGCATCACCGTCGTCGGCCAACGCACGCACGGCAAAGCCCAGCGGCATCAGGATGCGGTCCAGGCAGCGACGCTGCACATCCTCCGGGATCCCAGCCAAGACACTCGGTAGAAAGTTAGCCGGCAGCAGCGTGCTGTCCTTGGTTTCATCGTCCAGCCAGCGAAACACGCGGTCAGCGTTGACCTTTTGGCGCTCAACGGCGTCGGTGGTTTTAGGCTCAAAACGGATCCCGCTGACAGCATCAATCCCAAGTCGTTCGTGGGCCTCAACAATGTTCTGCGTAATGGTTTCACGCGACAGGCGATTCAGACGGCGATATGTGCTGATCTCTTCGCGCAGGATGCCTATTAAGGTTTGCGATACGTTACGCATGACGACTACTCCTCACCTGGCCATACTGGAGGTAATGAAAAAGGGTGGACAAATAGCTCATGGATGGCATGACCAGGACGGTATGACTGGCGATAATCAAACGTCCTATAACCAACCGGAGCCGTTGATGAATGAAAAAATTCGCGAAGAGACGTTTATGAAAGCCGTTGACCTTGCTTGCAAAGAGTTCGATAAGCCGACCGTCAAGGACGTTGAGCGGATCTATGTCCAATTGCGGTTGGATCAAGAGTCGAGGCCTGACAACGCAGGCGCCGTGACGGTGCATTGATATGGTGTCCTCTGGCCCTACCGGTATACGGTCGTCGTCAGGATCAGGACTCCAGGGGTTACCTGGGCGCGTGTGTTGGGTGGCTAATCCCCTACCGTTAGAATCAAAGCTCTGACCCATTGAAACTTCCGATAAAGGATTAGCCATGAGCACTACTGTTTCACACATGATCGACGCCCCTCTCGAATTTGAGTTCGACGAGAAGACAGGACTCTTGTCGGTGAAAGCGTTGGCCAGCTATAAGTCTCGCGTACATTCGATTCAAATGACCCAGCAACTTTTGCTGACACCGGCCACTGGCAAAGCACTATTGGAGGCTTTGCCGCAGCTTCGAAAGCTTCTGGAAAGGCAAGGCGAAGGCCCCACCAAGCCAAGCGCTCTCCAATAAATATGCGGATACGCGTTAAGGAATTGGGATTTTTTGTGGAAAGGTGTTGAGACATCAAACTAAGTGATTCGTACTTGTCACGCATGCCCACCCCCCTCCAGCTCCGGCCATATCTGTCGCCAGTCGTCGGGGCGAAGGTCTTGCCTGGTCACGCCAACTGCACGCTCAATACTCAGGCAGTGCTCTGGGCGAAGCGGGTTTGGGCTGCCCAACCACTTGTGAATCAAAGGCTGGGATTTCCCCAGCAAACGACCCAGGGCCGCTTGCGAACCCGCAATGGAGATCGCTCTCTGCAGGGCTGGATAGGATGAGTTTTGTGATTTCATGCCCCATATTATAACTATGGTTATATTTAATCAAGACCCTAGGTTCTTTGACCTAAAACAACTACGGTTATAGGATGCGTCAATGGAACCCCATCTATTCGGACAACGTGTCAAAGCCCGACGCATAGAACTGAAGCTCACCCAAGCACAATTAGGTGAGCTTGTAGGCGTTTCGCAGGTATCAATAAAGAAAATAGAAGCCGGCGGTAGTACTCGCCACGGCAGGAAAATAGCAGAAGCGCTCAACACGTCACTTGAGCTACTAGAAACCGGCAGTGGCGCAGAGTCACAACAAAACAGCCGCCTTACAGACGCGCAACCAGCAATAGATGATTGGCCTTTTGGTGCTGACTCGAAACGTCGCTATTACGCTTTAAGCGCAACCGCTAGGAAAGAGGTGGAAGATTTTTTTTTGGTGGCACTTGCCACCATTGAGTCCAAACAAGCAAAAAAATCCGCAACCCGTGCACGGGATGTTGCGTAGTCAAGGCTGGCTTTAGTCGTACAGCCTTAAGAACAAAGCCTGGTCAGAAATCAGGTTGGTGTGAAGCGCCTGGACGGGCTTACCCATGCGCTTGGTGGCAAAAAAATTTGCTAGCCAAGTAACAAAACTTATAAAAATATTTAAAAACATTAGGGAAAACGAGGAGAAGCAGGATATGAAGTACACCTACAAGATGGTCCAGGTACCGCCCAACATTGAAGTTGAGGCCAAAAAACACAAGGGCAGCGAGGCTGCACATTATCTGCAGAACGTTGTTAATGCTCACGCTGAAGACGGTTGGGAGTTTCATCGTATCGACCAAATCGGTGTGGATGTAAAGCCTGGGTGCTTCTCTGGTTTGCTCGGCCAAAAAACCGGATTTAGCACCTATCACGTCATCTCGTTCCGACGCGAAGTGAATGCCTAGCCTGACACGCCTGGTGGTGGGTATCTATCGACGCCTGGCTCCACAGCGCGTACGCGATTCCTGCCGATTCGAACCCAGCTGTTCAGAATACTGCCTGTTGGCGGTAGAAAAGTATGGGTTCTGGCGGGGGTGGTGGATGACTATTAGACGACTGGGGCGTTGTAAACCACCATTCGGTGGTAGAGACTTGCCATAACGCTTTGAACTCTATCAAACCAAGATGAAAACGCCGCATCGTATAACAGTGTTTACTAGGTGTATGTCGGTCAAAAGCCAGGACATACATCACCCACTGAATGAAAACTAATACTCCAATGTATTGAAACTTGCAAAATAAAAATCGGCACAAATTATTTCTATAGAAGGAAATCTAACAATGTCATCAAAAATAAAAATTACAAAACTAAAAAAACTTCATATTAAAAAATTTCGCGCCTTAGAAAACTTGCATATAAACATAGGAGATCGTTTAACAATAATTAGTGGAAAAAACGGAACATCTAAATCATCCATATTAGGGATAGCTGCTCAAGTTTTCACCTTTAGAAAAAACTATATTACAGAGCAATCAATACCAAACCTAACAATAACCGGTAAAAAATTTGAATCTTTACCTGAAGAACACTTTAGGCTATCTGATAAATTTGATCCTCCAAAATCAATGGATGTAGATTTTTTCTTATACGATGGATACTCTGAAAAAGAGACTCAAGCTAACTTGGAGTTAATGACCAGAACAGGTAACAGCAAAAAAACCACCCCACGACCTCAGGTTAGGGGGAACACAACAATCGAAAATAAACAAACAAGTAGGTCGTTCACCCATCCGGTAATTTACTTGAGCTTAAACCGCCTGATGCCTATCGCACTGCGTGGTAATTACGAAACAATTGATTATAAATATATTGATAAAAACAAACAGGAATTTTTAGCGTTATCAAATAAACTGCTTAACAAAATATCAATCCATACCACATCGACTCATGGTCACATACAGTCCACTGTAGCGCATGCAGATAATTATGATCATGACTCCGTATCTACTGGTGAGGATAATGCTGGGCAAATTATAATGGCAATCATGTCCTTTAAAAAGCTAAAAGAAGATCTAGGGACAGAATATAAAGGAGGGATGCTATTAATCGACGAGGCTGATGCCGGCCTATTCCCTGCTGCGCAATTGAGTCTTATTGAAATTTTGCGTGAAAAAGCGGGCGAACTGAACTTACAGATAATAATAACAACGCACTCCCCAACAATAATCGAGAGAGTATATGATCTTAACAGTAAACATCAAAGCTACTACAAGAACGTATATCTGACTGATAGCTTTGGAGGAATAACTATAAAAGAAGATTGGGGTTGGATAAAAATTTACTCCGATATCCACCTAAAGACAACATCTATATCTAAAGAAATCTCCATCCCAAAGATTAATATTTACTTTGAAGATCAAGAAGGTTGTGATTTTTTTAATCATTTATTGAATTTAAACCGCATAAAAAAACACTTCAACATACTAAATGACATTTCCCTAGGTTGCGGCAATTATATAAATTTAGTAAAAAATGGCGTTTTTGAATTCAGTAAGCACAGCATAATTATCCTCGATGGTGATGTGGAGAATACTGAGTCACTAAAAACCATCGTTTTGCTACCTTCACGGCTAGCCCCGGATCAGCTCATATTTGAGTATCTCTACAACTTACCGGCCGACGATATTTACTGGACAAATGAAAAAGGATTTACAAAAGCAATATTCAATAAAATCAGCCAAGACTTGAGATCACATCTACAAATAAGCTCTGAAAAAATAAACGTTGAAGAAATATTAATTTACAAGAAAGAACAATCAACAAACTCTACAAAAAAGACCAGAGATTTTTTCAAGAATTTCTATAAAGAAAATGACATTCTGATAATGGTTAAAAGCAGAAGGCGAGATGAAAATCCATGGCTCAAGCTCATTAGCGATAACCCTGAGATAAAAACTAGTTTTACGAAGTCGCTAAAGGAAGCGCACATCAGAATACTCACAAGCAGTTATGGCATTGATCGCGTTAAAGCTGAACAGGCATGGAGCTAGTCAAATCACCCAACGACAGAACCATCAACTACAATCAACTTATGAGCAGCGATCCTTTCCATACCCCACTACGATATCCTGGCGGCAAAGCCAAGTTTGCACCATTCATTGCCAAGACAATGGATCTCAATAGCCTTGCAGGCGGTCATTATCTTGAGCCGTACGCAGGTGGAGCTGCAGTTGCTTTCGACCTCTTATTTAGCGGGCACGCGAGCCATGTACACATCAATGATTTGGATCCTGCTCTCTACGATTTCTGGATCGCTGTTACTCAGCACCCCGAGCAAATACTCAAACTATTAAAAGATACACCTGTTGGCATGGAGCAATGGTACTACTGGCGTGATGTCCTTCGCGGAAATGTGCAGACTGATCAAATTGAGCGTGGTTTCGCGACCCTGTTCATGAATCGCACCAACCGTTCTGGGATTCTCAAGGCGGGTGTCATCGGTGGCCTGGAGCAATCTGGAGTCTATAAGTTAGACGCGCGCTTCAAAAAGGACGTACTGTCCAAGCGAATTGAAAAGATCGCAACGTATGCAGATTCAATTTCAGTACACAACGAAGACGCATTCGTTTTGCTTTCTAGGTGCCACGAGATATTGCCAGAAAACTCGCTAATTTATCTTGATCCTCCGTACTATGTGAAAGGGAAAGGTTTATATCGCAACTTTTATGAGCACGACGATCACGAGGAAATAGCAACACTTCTTCAGAGCGACGAGTTTGAACGGTCATGGGTAGTCTCATATGACAATGCTAATGAAATTCAACAAATGTATAAGATGTCCCGCTCTTTGACCTATGGCTTAAATTACACAGCACAAAAAAGATACGTAGGCTCTGAGATCATGTTTTTCAGCCAGGGCCTCCAAGTTTCAGAAGACGCAATACCTGCAGTCTCTCAGTCAGCCTAACCAGCACTCTCTAAAGATCCGTCGCGAATATTTTCATCTACCGCTGATATAACCACCCTCCCCCAGGCCTCCCACACGGAGGCCTTTTTTGCATCTATCCACAATTGATCATGACGTACATGTAGGTGGCCGCCGTTGCGGTCACCGCGCCCCGCTGTCGGGGCAAGGAGCGCGACATGCGATACAGAACTGTATCGCTGGCAATCGTAGTGGGAATTTTCCTGCTAATGATGCCAGCGAACTAAGGCGAAGGCTCCTCAGAAATGGGGAGCCTTTTTTGTGGGCGGAAAACTACATCGGTCGATGGTCTGATGGATTGAATCGCGGGCACCATGCACAACCATCTTGCACCGCTAGCGCTTGTATTTGCGCCTCTATTCCCGATGGATGCGTAAAGCTCAGTCTAGATAGACCAAACCCAGCGCGACGAGCTACAAATTTACATGGAATCAAGTACTCGGTAACTCGTCGTCGGCCCTTGCTAGGGTCTGCCACGCCGTAACCCACAGAGTTCAGAGGTGCAATAGTGTCTGGCAAATGTAGACCTTGAGAGGGTCCTATGATTGTGTGGCAGTGAGCGCGCCAATCGGTACAGCTCTGAGCAGTTAGATAGCAGTCCAGAACCTCATTGATACTGCTGGCGAAACGTAGCGCCCTACCCGCTGCATACACTTGCACGCCTTTCAAGTGACCGATATATTTAATCACAGCATGCGCCCTAGCTACCTGAACAGCCTCTGATGAAAACACTGCAAAGTGCACCATTTTCTTTTTTGTGAGAGCAGCTTCAGCATATTGAGTTGCTTGCCTAGCAATTGCAGCGGCCAATGGATATCCCGCCGAAGTTGACGTTTGAAACGACACAGCAACCGGATTCTTTAAAGACTCGGCAATCAAATCTAGTCCCGCCATTGAAGCTGGTCTGCTCTCTATTTCCATAGCGATTCCTTTTAAGTACCAAAGCTCATAGGCTAAGCAACGAAGCTCAGTGTAACGGTTCCTCTGAAGGGTAAACGAGAGAAGCGGCTGTCCGCTGTCAGCCAGTCAGACATTAAATAACTCTAGTTATTGACACCTTTAATAACTGAGGTTATTATTGCTCTATTCTGATAACCAAAGTTATTAAGGAGCAGCGAATGCACCCACAACCCGCCCCAACACCTTGCGTGTGCCGGGCCTACCCCTTTCCTCACCGAGCGGCCAGCGGCAAGCGCGTTGCACCTGGTGCAGAGCCAAGTTCCTGCGAGGCCTGCCAGTTCAGCTCCGTTGTGTCTGACCCTTACGGCACCGGTGACTACCTGTTCACACAAACAAACTGCATGGCACCAGCGCCGTGCCCATGGGGGCGCGTATGACGTCCCTTACCTACGCCCTGCTGCTTGCCGCTGTAGTGACGGTTGCCGCTGCAACTGATGCGACCTGGGTGCGTTTGCTACGCCCACGTCTTGCGCCGCGCTTCGGCTGGCGAGATCTTCACCCCAGCGAAATTATTCCCACACATGCCTGGATGGGCGGTGCAGTGGTCGTCTGGATTCTTTTCGTCTTTGTGTCGCGCACTGGCACGGCGGTGGGGTTTTAACCGTGTGCAAGAAAAATTTAATTCCCTACAGCGCTGCAGCCCATCGCGACATGCTCGTCGGTTTCCTAGTCGCTTATGACAACGACGATCTATCCGATGGCGCATGGCAAGCCGTGCTCGAAGATGGCGCTAAAGCGTTCTCGCAAGCGTACGGCATCCGCATTGACCCCTTCGACGGCTTTATGGAATACGTCGAACACTCAGGAGCATCCAAATGAGATCCATCGTAAAAATACGCGCCAGCTCCCTGTCCGACCTATTCGACTGCCCCAAGCGCTGGCATGCCAGAAACATCCTGAAGCTACGCACACCATCCTCGCCGGCAGCGCGCCTTGGCCACTCCATCCACGCGGGTACCGAAGCGTTCGATTCCGCTCGTCTGGCAGGAAGCCCCATTACAGCCGACGAAGCGGCAGGTGTGCTGGTCGATCGACTGTACGGCACCGACGAGGACATCGACTGGGAAGATGTGGATCCCAGGTCGCTTGAAGGCATCGGGCTGTCACTGCACACCCAGTACTGCCAGGACATTGCCCCGCAGATGACTTACACCGCCGTCGAGCTGCCCTGCCGTGACCTAACGCTCACTGACTTAAGGCTGACGCTCACCGGCACCATCGACCGCGTGTACGAAAACCAAAACGGTGAGCTCGGCATTACCGACATCAAGACTGGTGCTACTGCTGTGAGTGCTGACTACACCGTCAAGACCGGCGCGCACGTCGCTCAGATGGGCATGTACACGCTATTGGCCGAACGCACGCTAGAACAAGAAGTCACCGCGCCCGCTGTAATTGTCGGCATGCAAACCGGCAAAACCATCAAGGCCCAGCGCGTGGCCATGGGTGCGATCAACGATCCGAAAAGCATTCTAGTGGGCGACGAGTACAGCGATGGCCTGCTGGGAAACGCCGCAAAAATCATTCACTCGGGCGCCTTTTACGGCAACCCACGATCCATGCTGTGCAGCGCCAAGTTCTGCCCGGCCTTCTCTTCCTGCAAATATAAAGGCGATTAACTATGACCCAAACCACTACGCTGGCTCAGGCGCGCATATCCCCATCTTCGGCAATGGTCAATGTCGGCTTCTTCGACCTGCAAGGCTTCGAGCTGATGCAGCGCGTTTCCAAGATGCTAAGCAGCTCGACCCTCGTGCCGACCGCCTACCGTTCCCACAAAGAAATCAAGTCCTACGGCCAAGTCACCGGCTACGAGGAAAACCCAGCCGCTCTGCCCAACTGCATCGTCGCATTGAACATGGCGCAGCGCATGGGGGCAGATCCTTTAATGATCATGCAAAACCTACACATCATCGAGGGTCGCCCCAGCTGGTCGAGCGCGTACATCATTGCGTCGATCAATAGTTGCGGTCGGTATTCCTCGCTACGTTTCGATATCAGCGAACCCGGCGAACCCACGGTGGTCGAGTACGTCGCGACCGAATGGAAAGCCCCTGCAGGCGGCGGCAAGAAAGTGCCTGTCGAGGTTAAGAAGAAAGTCACCGTCCGCCATCAAACCTGCAAAGCCTGGGCCATCGAGAAGGAAACCGGCGAGCGCCTAGAATCCCCCACCGTCTCGATTCAAATGGCCATCGACGAGGGATGGCTGACAAAGAACGGCAGTAAGTGGCAGACCATCCCGGAACTTATGTTGCGCTACCGCTGCGCCAGCTTCTTTGGCCGCCTGTACGCGCCCGAGCTCTTGATGGGCCTACAGGCATCCGAAGAAGTTCAGGACACCATAGAGGCCAGGACAGCCCCTGACGGCACGATCTACGTCAACACCGACGAGCTGCGTCGTGATGCCGAAAAGCCAGAGGCGGCCAAGCCTGAAAGTAAGCCGCGCACCCGCAAGGCGACAGCGCCGGAAGCCACGGACACGACGTTCAAACCCGCCAGTAATGTCGATGAGGCTACTGGCGAAGTGCTATCGGATCCACCCGCCTACATGGATACCGAAAAGGTGCGTAATGCCCTGGCCAGCGCCAAGGACCACGACGTCCTGGACGTAGCCGCAGACCTGATCAATGAAGTCCACCCAGACGATAGCGCGGGCCTGTCCGCCCTGTACCGCCAACGCCGCGACGAGCTAGATGGTGTGGCCCACGTCCCGCAAGAAACCACCACACCCACCCGCAACCGCCGCGCTGCAGCGGCTGACATGGAGTAAATCACCATGACCCAAGAAAAAGACATTCGCGAAATGACCGCTGACACCATCGGTCGCGACATCCTGCAGGCGCTAGTCCAGGAAATCAAACTGCTACCCAAGCCCTGGGTCAGCATGACCAAAAAGAAGCAAGACGATGTTATCGACCGACTACGTGCTCGCGTCGACCACAACATCAAAATGGCCGTACATCTGATCGCCAGCGATAACCGCACAACTATCATCGGCGACCTTGACCAGATCACCAGTAAAGACGGCATCAAAGCGGTTTTCAAGATCAATCAGAACTCTGAAGGTCGTCACCACCTGTTCGACAACGTTGGCAGGGCTTGCCTAATCATCATCGCCGACGCTGAGAACGCCGTATCTGGTATCGACGAAGTCCAGGGTGAGCATGATCAACGCGCCATGGATCTCGGTAAGGAATACACCGACCAGGATGGCGATGGCATGGGCGACGACATTGTCGATACCGAAGTCAGAATCATCGAACACCAGCCCTTGCAGGACGAACTGGACAGGGCTTGGAACGATGGCTACAAGGCTGCCGAAGAAGGAAAGACTCAAACCGATTGCCCAATCATGGCGGGCGCACTGTGCATCGAATGGATTAAGGGTTGGAAGAAGTTCCGCGCTGACAACTTCGGCGCAACTGATGATGAAACCGAAGATTCCAGTGAAACAGAGGGCCAGGAATCATGACTATCACACGCAAACTGATCCGCGCCAACGGCACCGAAGAGGAATTGATCGGGCCCCACGCCCTGGATGATGTCATGCAAATGATTGGAGCCAACACCCTGGACACAGTAGCACTGCGCCACATGGGCCAGCCGCTGCACGTCATGCTGGTAGATGACAACGGCGCCATCAACGACAGCCCAATAAACGCCAAAGCCACTGAGCTCTATCACGCCAATTGCATCCCAGGCACAACGCGGCCTATACATGGCGACGTTGTGATTGTGCCCGACGGCGACTACGCAGGAATCTAAGCCATGAAAATCACTCGCATCAATATCGAAAACATCCTGGGTGCTGCCCAGGTAGGCTTAACTTTGCCCACTCCCGTCACGATCTTCGCCGGCGACAACTACACTGGCAAGTCCAGTATCCGCGAGGCCATCAAACTTGCATTGATCGGACGCCCCGAGCGCGTGCTGCTAAAGAAGGAATATCACCGCCTAGTGCATGATGCCGCTGAGATTGGCGTGGCTGGAGTCGCCCTTGAGGGCGGCGAGGCCTACTTCACAGCCCCGGACGGCAATCAGGAGTTAAAGCACAGCTACACCATGGCTCAATGGGAACCTATGGCCTTGGCCCTGCCCTACTGCCTGGACATTGAGTTGTTTGCAGTAGCCAAGCCCGACGAGCGCCGCAGCCTGCTGTTTGCGATTACCGGCGCAAGTGCCAAGACGGCCGATATTGTGGCCAGCCTGAAAAAGCGTGGCCTGGACGATAAGCTAGTCGAGACCGTCACGCCATTGCTGCGATCAGGATTTCCTGCTGCCGCTAAGTTCGCAGAGGAACGCTGCCGAGAAGCCAAGGGCGCGTGGAAAGGCGTCACCAACGAAACCTATGGCCACGTCAAAGCGGATAAGTGGGCAGCACCGGTACCGGAGTTTGATGCTGCTGCTATCCAGCATTTAACTGACAAGTCCGAAGTACTCAAAGGCAAGATCGGGACCGAGCAGACAAAACTCGGGGCCGCTGAGCAAAAGCTTAAGTCCTGGATGGCGCATGAAGAGAACGGGACCCAGGACCGCGCCACGTTTGCGCGCCTGGCATCGTTAGAACAAAAACTGGAATACGACAACGACCAGTTGCTGAAATGGCAGGACCAGGTCAAGGTGCTAGAACAGAATGCCGGTACCGGACCTCGTGTGGGATTGGTGCATGAGCTTGCGCGTGCAGTCGACTACCTGGCTGGTCATAGCGTCGGCATACAGAGCGAACTAGCAACTGATGGTCAGCGAGAAGCCTTGGCCGCGCTAGACTGCTATGAAGCGCAGTACGGTGCCATTGGTGCTGAAGGCGATCCCGAAGCGGCCAATAAATTACCTAGTGCCATCAAGTCCCGCGACCTGATGCAAAACGCGGTGAACAACACCCAGCGCGACATCGATGCCGCCAAGGCCGCCGGCGCCCGTCTATCCACCAAGGTCGAACGCGGCAGCGAAGAAGAAATTGCGGGTATCGAAACCATCCTGGCCGGCTACCAGGCCGAACATGGCCAGGTCACCACACAACTTAAGGGGTTGCTAACAGCACAAGCCGAAGCGGCCACTGCCGACGCCTACACATCAAAGGCCCGTGAGCATCACCAAGCGGCTCAGCAATGGCAGGTGGCCATCGATGCCCTATCACCGGACGGGATCCCTGCCGAGATATTGGGCAAGGCTCTGGATCCACTCAACCAGCTGTTGTCCAAGTACTCCGTTATCTTTGGCTGGGACTCAGTTGTGATCGGGACCGACATGCTAATCACCTCGGGTGTCCGCGATTACGCCCTGCAGTCCGAGTCAGAGAAATGGCGCACTGATGCGGTACTGGCGCTGGCCATCGCAACGATCTCAGGCCTGAAGCTGGCCGCCTTTGACCGCTTCGACGTTCTGGGCCTAGCTGGACGTGCCGACTTTATCGATGGCATTGACGTAATGGCCGAAGAAGGCGCTATCGATACCGCGCTGATATTTGGCACCTTTAAAAAGCTTCCTGACGTCAGCGGGTTTCCACAGTGCACAGCGTTCTGGGTGAAAGAAGGGACGATTGCTGCGCATCCGGACACGGTACGGAGGGTGGCATGAGCAGTATCAATACGGGCGGCACAGCATTTTCAAACAGAGGCGCGATTTATATCCATCATATTGGCACCCTGGCCATAGAAAAGATAGAAGATAGCGAACAGCACGACTTGATATGCAACAAGACTACAGCGCAGGCCGTGCGGCAACCAGTGGCCCGACGAGAAAAGCGCAGAATTAGTATCGAGGAAATCGAGCTTGCCAAAAGCTACGCCAAACGCGGACATAGCTTAACCTTCTCCAGCAGCCTGCTTGGCCTCTACCCACAACAACTTGCTGCGCTACTGGATGCCGCCGGAGTTGATGACATCCCGTTTGCTAAAGGTCGTCAGAGCCTCGCTAGTAAGAGCGCGCTAGCAGCACTCCACGACAGTTTACGCGGCAGATCCCAACCGAACCGGAGTCCGAAAGGCTGCGAGGCACTAGCTCGTGGTCGCGAGACTAATCGTAAAAAACACATGCAGTCCGCGTTTGGCGTTACTGGTACCGTCAAAGACCTAATGGAGCATTTCGGTTGCGAGCTGACACGCAATAGCGTGTACAAACGATTACGACGAGGCATGAGCATTGAGGAAGCACTAACGACCGAAAGCATGGCGTCGAAGAAAGGCGTTATGCCTCCGTGGTTCGCTGAGCAGGTGGAGATCAACAAACGCCGTAGAGCCGAACAAGTGAAAGACGCTATAGCACGTAAACTAACGCCGACAATGCTTCAGTACCGCTTCACCGAGCACGATATTGTAGTAACTCGCCGCGAAGACATAATATGGATCACCGTCGAGGTACGAACTAAGGCTGGTGCCGTGCTCCACCTGCTACGTTTCGTCAGCTCCTTCGATAGCGGCGTGCTGTTCTTATTCAACCCTATTGAGCGCAGGCGCATCGACTTTATCGCCTTTGATCCCGACAACGATGCTCTTATCTTCGATAAGCAGGCTGGTGCCGCATGAATAGCCCAAACCTAACCGACAGCCAAATCATCGCCCTCGCACAGGCTAATGGGTTCCTGGGCCCCCTGGATATTGTCCTGGACCGCAACGCTGCGATTCAATTCGCTCGACTTGTGATTGATGCCTATGAGAAAGTGACAAGGAGCTGACCATGCCAACACTGACACCCGATCAGGTAGAGCGGCTCACAGACCGAGTGCGCAAAACTGCGCAATGCAAGGTTCTAAAAGAACTCGGTATCCCTTTCATCATCCATCCCGATGGCCACCCTGTGGTTCTACGGGCAGCCATGGAGGCATCACTCGGCCATGCGACCGCGAATCAAGGATCGACATCTCCCAGCCTGCGTGTACCTAAAGCACGGCAGCTATTACTACGTCAAAGCCAATAAATGGCAAAAAATCGGCAGCGACTTACATTCAGCGCTTACAGAGTATGCTCGGATAGTTGCTGTTCCAGCCGACGGAGTCCCTGCCTTGATCGATAAGGCCATGCCATTTATCACGAGCAAAGTAGCGGACTCAACAAAGAAACAGTACGTCTACTGCGCAGGGCTCCTAAAGGAAATCTTTGCGGAGTTCACGCCTGATAAGGTCACGCACGGCAGCATCATACAAATGCAGGATATGTATGCGCATAGTCCTATGACCGCCAACCGTATGCTCACTGTCCTCAAGCTGGTATACCAATGGGCCATGGACCGTGAGTTTGTTCACAGCAACCCCTGTCTATCGATCAAGCGCCTACCCCAAGGTAAGCGTGACCGATTAATCACGCAGGATGAATACAAGCTGATATACGATCGGGTACCCCATTGGATGCAAAACATTATGGACTTGCTCTATCTCACCGGGCAGCGCATTGGCGATGTCCTCAAGATCGAATACAGCCACCTGCTTGATGATGGGATATTTATTGAGCAGCAAAAAACCGGCAAGAAACTTGTTGTGGCCTGGACCCCAGAGTTACGTGAGGTGATTGCTAGAACAAAAGAGTCGCCCAATACGATTCAATCCATAAAGTATGTAATTTCTGGCAGAGCAGGAACCCCACGAGCTCACTCCAACGTGTGGCGCACATTCAAAATGGCTGCAAGAAATGTCGGCCTAGGCGATACGACGCTCCACGATATGCGTGCAATGTCTGGCACCGCGACAGACAATCAAGGCAACGACCCCAGCGCACTTCTTGGCCATACAGACCGCAGGACGACTCAAATATATCTACGCGACAAGTCCGCTAAAGTGGTTTCCGGCCCCAACAAAAAAGCTGGTTAGCTGTCCAGTTTTAGAAAAATAGTATTAGACAGTCGCTAGAATCTTAGACAAAGATGTCTGTAAACCCGCATGAATAAAGGCTTTGAAACTTGATGATCTATTCGGTCATCCCTTGGCCGGCTTGTTTTTCACGCTGCTTGGACATTGCTGCCCTCCCATGATGGTTGATGGGAAGCAGTGTGCCTGTACCAACAGCGGCTCACAATTCGGGCTATCCGAGCTGGGCAAAAACGACACAGGCACGGAACATAGTCCGTGCCTGTGTGTTAACAGCCTACATCATGGGTCAGGGAATATTCCCTTAAACCGCCTGTTCCAGCACCTGTACGCGCAATTCGCCCAGACCGGCAATCGCAGCTGTCATGGTCTGACCTGGCAGCACTGGGCCTACGCCCTCCGGTGTGCCAGTGAGAATAATGTCACCGGCCTGCAGTTCAAAATAGCCCGACAGATAGGCAATGGCTTCAGCCGTGTTCCATATCATTTGCGATAGGTCGCCGGACTGCTTTTCCACGCCATCGACAGCCAGTGTAATCGAACCTGAATCCAGCGCGCCAACATCAGCACGCGCATGCACAGGCCCGATAGGGGCGGACTGGTCAAACGCCTTGCCTATTTCCCAGGGGCGACCCTGTTTTTTAGCGTCGGCTTGCAGGTCGCGGCGTGTCATATCCAGACCTATGGCATAGCCCCAGATGGAATCATCAGCCTGCTGGACTGTCAGATTGCGACCACCTGACTTCAAGGCCACCACCAGCTCAACCTCGTAGTGCAGGTTGCTGGTTTTTGGCGGGTAAACCATGTCGCCGCTAACCCCATCAGCCACATTCAGTATGGCATCGGCAGGCTTGCAGAAAAAGAAGGGGTCTTCGCGACCGGAATAGCCCATTTCACGTGCATGTTCAGCATAGTTACGGCCTACGCAATAAATGCGGCGCACAGGAAAACGGGCTGAGGATCCGGCAACGGCCAGAGTAGCCACGGGTGGCAAAGGGATAACGGTATCCATTAGCGTGTACCGTCGTTATAGCGTTTAACGCTGTCCATGATTTCTTTGCGAGCAGCTTCAGGACCGCCCCAGCCTTTGATCTTGACCCATTTGCCCTTTTCAAGATCTTTGTAGTGCTCAAAAAAGTGCTGTATGCGAGCCACGTCTTCTTCGGGCAGATCCTGAGGCGTCTGTATGTGACGATAAGGCGGGTAAAGCTTGGTGACGGGCACCGCCAGCAACTTCGCGTCGCCACCGGCCTCGTCATCCATGTGCAATACACCAATAGTGCGAGCCTTGACCACCGCCCCGACCTGTATGGGGAAAGGTGCAATGACCAGAACGTCGGCAGGATCGCCATCTTCAGAAATGGTATGTGGGATATAGCCGTAGTTGCAGGGATAATGCATGGCCGTAAGCATGAACCTATCCACGAATATTGTGCCGGAATCCTTGTCCACTTCGTACTTTACGGGATCGGCATTCATGGGAATTTCGATAATGACGTTAAATTCGTCAGGCAAATTTTGCCCGGCGGGCACACGATCAAGACTCATGCTGATTTCCAATCTTAAAAAATAACTATGAAAAATAAATACGGTAGGTACAGATACTAGCTGCGATGCGGGTTGTCCGATGTTTGGCTTAAATCGACGCCTGGTATGGGCGCGCTATCAAAGTACTCATCAAAACTATCCGTTGCCGGGTCAGTAGCGCCTTCTGGACGCTCAACGACCTTGGGCTGACTGGCTGAATACGACAAGTCGTCACTTAGGAAGTCAGCGGCGCTGGCAGCAACAGGTGCAACATCTTGGATGTCGGGAACGTCTTGGCTGGGCAGGCTATCCGCATCAATCAAAGTAGGATCATCGCGAGTATCAGCAGCCGGCAAGGCGGTACGGGCAGGCAACACGGGCAAAGCCCCAGCCACCTTGGAAGCAAGTCGCCAATGTGTCATGGCGTCCTTGTTGCGCCCCAGGCGGTCATATAGATTACCTAGCAAGGCATGTATACGCATATCGCTGCGCAATTTCATGCTGCGTAGCAAATAACGCTCGCCCTGCCCCCAAAGCTGTCCAGTAAGGCACAAATTACCTAAAGCAGCCAACAGGGCTGAATTATCGGGATGCACCTTAAGCCAGCCTTCGGCTTTGCTTAGGCGACGCGCGACCTGTTCAGGCGGGCATTGCGACCAGGCATTCAACAGCCGCGGATCCAGATCCACGCTTAGCGCAGCGTCCAATGTCTTGGTGGCCTCGTCGTGATTGTTCTGTGAGGTTTGTATGGCAGCCGCCGCCAGGGCGATTTCAGGCAAGACCTTTTCGTCAGACTTCAGATCGCTCCAGATGGCTTTGTAGCCATCTGTGCCAGCTGCACGTAAACGAGCCGCGCCAGCGACCTCTATCAGTTGCAAGGCTTCTGCCTTGTCTATGACGCTGCGGCGTAACAATAAACGAGTCAGCTCATAAACCCTGTCGTGGTTGCCCAACTGACGATGAGCGCGCAACAACAAACGAGTGGCGTGAAAATAGCGCGAACTGGCGTCCTGCAAAGGCTGTAACAGTACCAACGCATCCTGAGGACGATTCTGGTCAAGGTACATTTCGGCAGCCACCGTAGCGACAGCTTCTTGGAGTCTGGGATCTTTACCCGCCGCCACACGAGCAGCGTCTAGTACCTGATCACGGCGTTGGTATTCACCCAGATGTTGGGCGGCCCTGGCCGAGGCCAGTCCAGCCAGCACCTTGCGATTGACGGAACGGGTTTTACCCAGCAATTTTGCCAGGTCTTTTTCCGCTTCGGTATAACGACCTTCAAGCACACTAACCCAACCGCTTTCCAGCAATTCGTGATCACGCTTTTCAGCACGTAATGAGCGCCAGGAACGGAAGCGATCAGGACCTGCGCCCACCCAGGCAAGAAAACGCAGCAGCAAATGAAAAACGATAAAAGCCGCCAACAATAACAAAACTGCGCGTGTCAGGGACAGTTCTATACGCCAGGGCTGCGCGATAATCAGTACATTGCCGCTATGTTCGCGTAAGACCAAGGCCAGTAAAACGGCGGCGACAAAAACAATTAAGGTCCAGATCCAGGTTCTCATGGCTTATCCCTGTATTCCTGCCGCCGGGGCAAGACCAGACGATAGGTCTACGCCGGACATAGCCTGAGTATGCGCATCTGTTCCAGCAGGACCAGGTTCGGCCAGACTGTCGGGACTAGACTGATTCTGAGGTGTGGTCTGCGGCTGGGATGAATTCGTGTCAGCGTCAGGCGTGGTATCAGACTGAGGCTTGTCCTCTGTTGCCGGAGCTGCTTCTGGTGTCCCCGGAACCTGGGCGTCGGGCGCTGACGATGTAGCATCGTTAGCAGCAGGCGCTGGCGTATCAGTGGACTGGGCTTCTTTAGCACTGGCTTCGCGCAAAGCTTCCAGGGCCTGCAAACTATTGTTCACGGTAGGCAGTTTGACGTCGATATTGGTATCGGCCATCTGGCGTGCCATAGTCACCGCCTTGCGTGACTGGGGTGATTGCTGATCAAAACGGGTTTCCAGCGCCTTGACCAACGAGGCGGTCTCAGTTGTCCAGACTCCAGGTTGGCGCATCATTAGTGCCAACTGTGCGGTCATAATACGCAAGCGCAGGTTTTCACGTAATTGCGTGGCTTGTTCGGGCGACAGCAATAGCGCAGTGGCGTCATCAACCCGTCGTATGCTGACCAACTGGCCAAATTCCTTGCCCAAGGTATCCCAGGCTTCGTGGGTCCATGTGCCTGCCTGATCCAAGCTGCGCTGCCACCACGGTGCATTGGGGTCCACAGTCGTCGCAACCGGGGCCGAGGACGAAGGCTCAGGTGTCATTGCTGCACTGGCTACCGTCTCAGGGTGGGCATCGTCAGGCACCAGCAAAGGCGCATGGCTGACTAAGCTGGCTAGTTCGTCCAAACGCGTGGACAGCAAGGCGATATCAATGGTGGAGGCGGCGCGCAAGCGATCCAGATCGCCGTTGATGGTTTGCAATAAAGACGCCAGGCCGGGACGATTCGCCCTGGCCAACTGCGCCTGAGCCGTTTCCAGCGAGATCACTGCATTGGCGACATTGCCGCCCAATTGCAGTTGCTGTTGGGCGATAGTGACCAAATGATCGATGTCATTAATCAGGACCAGATCAGACCCGCTGTCAGTAAGCAACTGGAAAGCCTGTTCCAAACCACCTATCTGATTTTTTGCGGTACGCAGTTCCTGTTCCAGACGGCTGATGTGATCGGCCTGCTGCTGCGCCAGCCCCAAAGCTTGCTTGCCCTGCTGCAAGGCCTGGTCTGTAGTGGCGGCATTGCGTTGCACGCGAGTCAGAAGATCGGCCCCAGACTGCTGAAAGGCCTGTTGCTGATACCACACGGCGCCACCTAGCCCGGCCACCAGTACCACAGCAACAGCCAAAGCAGGCACTAGCGCCGAGCGTGGCTTTTTATTGGTACGGGCATTAGGCTCGCTATTGGCGGGCTTGGCTGGAGTCGTAGCCCCAGGTTGAGGGGCAGCTGTGTGTGCGGTCTCGATTTTTTTATCAGTCATGGCGAGATTGTAATCCTATGAACCTGCATCCGTGGAGGCGCTGGCTAACAGCGCCTGAAAGATCCCGGTGTCGGTGGGTGAACATATTTTTACCACTGAGGGTGATGGCTTACCAGCGGCACTAAGACGCTGGCGTAAATGATCGGCGATCCTAGGGTGCACCACTACAAAACGGGAACGCGCAAAGGCCTTAAGCAAGCCCAGTTCCTGCAAGGCATCACACACCGCATCCACGCTTTCACCGCTGGTGAGCAAAAACACCACAGGCTGGCCGCTAAGCAAGCTTTGCTGCACTGCCTGTCGCTGCGCATCATTCCAAACAGCGGCAACACGATCATACATGGCATGGCGCTGCACTTGTATGCCCTGCTGTTCAAGCTTGGCTCCTAACCACTCGCGGCCACGCTGCCCTCTAACAATAAGAACGCGCTGCACGGTGGGCAGCAAAGGCGCCAGCAAAGGCCACAAGGCCTCGGAGTCCTGGGCTAAAGCACTAGCTTGGGGATGAATAATCAAGCCAGGATCAAGTAGACCGCTATCATGCAAGGGCTGAGCACTGGACCAGCCTACGGTAGCTGCATGGCTAGAGGCCGGCCAGGTAAAACCCGGGTTCTGAGCGCGTAAAGCGTCCAGATAAAAGCTGACTGCTAACCCGCTAACAAACACCACCAGTTGATAGTCTGATGGCTGGGGCAAGGGATGCTGGTCGTCAACGACAGGGAACACTCTAAGCGCAGGTAACAAGCTGGCCTGGTAACCCTGATCCGCCAAGCTAGCCGCCAGCGTTTCGTTTTTCCCTAGTGGGCGGGTCAGGAAAATACTGGCTTTCATAGACCAACAGCCAAGTAAGCGCCAGCCGCCATTAAGGCGCTGCGTCCTCGGACGTGAGCCTGGCCAGAATTTCGCGGGCGCCCTTGCCCAGCAATTCCTTGGCGGCAACCTCGCCTAATTTTTCAGCGTCAGCCACCGGCCCCCTGGCCTGAGCATGCAACACCACCGAACCGTCAGGTTCAGCCACCAATGCTCGCAGATGCAGCTCTGTACCTTCAACCTGGGCGTAAGCCGCCAGCGGCACCTGGCAGGAACCACCCAAGGCCCGCGACACAGAACGTTCAGCCAGAGCACACGCCATAGTGGCAGGACAAGATAATGGGGCCAACCAGGCATGCATGTCAGTGCGTGATTCCAGGACCTCTATGCCCAAGGCGCCTTGGCCTGCAGCCGGCAAACTCAATTCCGGCGACAGACGCGCGCGTATGCGCGATTCCAGCCCCAGGCGTTCCAGCCCGACAGCAGCCAATATGATGGCGGCGTATTCGCCCTTATCCAATTTGGCCAAACGAGTATCCAGGTTGCCGCGCAAGGGCTTGACCTGCAAATGGGGGTAACGCTGCCTAAGCTGGCTTTCGCGGCGCAGGCTGGATGTGCCGATAACGGCACCTGGCGGCAGCTCGTCCAGCGACGCATAGTCGTTGGAAACCAAGGCATCGCGCGGATCGGAACGCTCCATCACCACAGGCAACGCAAACGGCGTCGTCAAGTCAACGGGCACATCCTTTAGGGAATGCACTGCCAGGTCGGCACGTCCATCCAGCAAGGCGGTTTCCAGCTCCTTGACGAACAGACCTTTGCCGCCCACTTTGGACAGGGTGCGGTCCAATATCTGATCGCCCCGTGTCGTCATGGTCAATAAGCTGACCTTGCATTCAGGGTATAAAGCCTGCAAAAGATCGCGCACATGTTCAGCCTGCCACAGGGCAAGCCGACTGGCGCGGGTTGCAATAACCAGCGTGGTAGGTGTTGTGACCATGGCCCTAACCTGCGAAATAGTTAAGGACCAGCGCCGCAGCGATACCTAACAGGGCCAATATGCCCAGGCCCTGCAGCAAAGAAAGGCCAGAATCTGCCTTGTCCTTGCTTGATGATTTAAACAGACCCATGAGTACCTTCCTTGACTGTGCTTTTACGACTATAAATCCACTTACCCAAAGCGACCACCAAGATGGCGCCTATGATTTCAGCAACTAACAGTACAGTAGGCGCGATCACTGTTGCCGTCCTGGCTGCGCCATCTGCGGCTGCGGCAATCGTCTCAGTCGTTACATAACGACCGCCGGCAATATCGGTCAGTTGCTGAACAACAAAGATGTCGGAAACCATCATGCCACCGGCTATCCAGCCCAGCAAGGCCGCGCCAAATGTCACTACCATGGGGAAGCGGTCTATCAGTTTCAAAACCAGTGTACTGCCCCACACAATAATGGGCACGCTAACCACTAGTCCGAATATTACATAGTATAGCTGGTGGTCCAAATGGGCATTCGTGGCTGCAGCGGCAATCGCAATGACATTATCAAGACTCATGACAAAGTCAGCGATAATTATCGTCTTGACCGCGCTCCAGAGGGTGCTGCTGCCGCTGACATTCCCATGGCCGTCATCGGCGGGAGCCAACAACTTGATACCTATCCATAGCAATAACAGACCACCGGCCAGCTTCAGGAACGGAATCGCCAACAAGGTCAGCGCAAATGCTATCAAGACGACGCGCAGGATAATTGCCCCCGCCGTACCCCAAATTATGCCTTTGGTACGCTGTTTTTCTTCCAGGTTGCGACATGCCAAGGCAATCACGACGGCGTTATCGCCACCCAGCAGGATGTCAATTAAAATAATCTGGAAAATTGCGCCCCAGTGTAGTGCCTGGAAAAAATCGATCATAAGTGATCCTGAACGGGTCTTAAAAAGTAACCCCAGAACTGGAGCAGCTAACAATAGCTGCAGCAGGCCTGAAGGCAAGGGGAAAAAAGGCCCGCACTAGCGAGCCCTTAAAGCGTTCTAGTTTACCAAGAATGCTTTTACAGTACCGATTTTAGCAATTTGCCCATTTCGGACGGGTTGCGTGTAGTGCGTATACCACAAGCTTCCATGACTTCCAGCTTGGCATCCGCGGTATCAGCACCACCGGAAATCAAGGCGCCTGCGTGACCCATGCGTTTGCCAGCAGGTGCAGTCACGCCAGCAATAAAGCCCACTACCGGTTTCTTCATGTTGTCTTTAGCCCATTCCGCAGCATTGACTTCATCTGGTCCACCGATTTCACCGATCATGATGACAGCATCAGTTTCGGGGTCATCGTTGAACATTTTCAGAATATCAACGTGCTTAAGACCATTGATAGGGTCGCCACCAATACCGACGGCGCTAGACTGACCCAGGCCCAACTCAGTAACCTGAGCCACTGCTTCGTAGGTTAGCGTACCCGAACGGCTGACCACGCCTATACGGCCCTTACGGTGTATGTGACCAGGCATGATACCTATCTTGATTTCGTCAGGCGTAATCAAGCCTGGGCAGTTGGGGCCCAGCAGCAAGGTTGTCTTGTTCTGGTCGCGCATGCGATTGCGCAATTCCAGCATGTCGCGTACAGGTATGCCTTCGGTAATGCAGATCACCAGATCCAGATCAGCCTCGACGGCTTCCCAGATGGCAGCAGCCGCGCCTGCGGGTGGCACATAAATGACCGAAACCGTGGCGCCGGTTTCCGACTTAGCGTCTTTTACCGATGCAAAAATCGGTATGCCCTCGAAGTTTTCGCCTGCTTTTTTAGGGTGTACGCCGGCCACAAAAGCGGCCTGACCGTTGCCGTATTCACGGCACATACGAGTGTGGAACTGGCCGGTTTTACCGGTAATTCCCTGGGTAATGACTTTCGTGTCTTTGTTGATCAAGATCGACATGTATTAATCCTTAGGTGTTCTTATTTTGCAGCGGCAACGACTTTCGTCGCGGCGTCGGCCATGGTGTCAGCACTGATGATAGGCAGACCCGAGTCAGCCAACATCTTCTTGCCCATTTCTTCGTTAGTGCCTTTCATGCGCACGACCAGCGGCACGCTAAGGTTAACGGCCTTGCACGCGCTAATCACGCCTTCGGCAATGACGTCGCAGCGCATAATGCCGCCGAAGATATTGACCAAGATGGCTTTCACGCCCTTGTTTTGCAACATCAGCTTAAAGGCTTCCGTGACTTTCTCGGCAGTTGCACCACCGCCTACGTCCAGGAAGTTGGCCGGCTCGCCGCCGAACAGCTTGATCGTATCCATGGTGGCCATGGCCAGGCCTGCGCCGTTGACCAAGCAACCAATATTGCCTTCCAGCTGGATGTAGGCCAGATCAAACTTGCTGGCTTCGACTTCAGCAGGATCTTCTTCATCAAGGTCGCGGTAAGCCACGATATCAGGATGACGGAACAAGGCGTTGCCATCAAAGTTGAACTTGGCATCCAGGGCAATAATGTCGCCCGAACCTGTCAAGATCAAGGGGTTGATTTCAGCCAGTTCAGCGTCAGTTTCCACATAAACTTTGTACAGTTTCTGGAATTCGGCAGCGGCCTTGGCCAACGACGCGTCAGGCACGCCTATGCCACGAGCCAATTCATTGGCTTGGGCGTCGGTCAAACCCGTCTTGGGATCTACAAACATTTTAAGAATTTTCTCGGGGGTGGCAGCAGCCACTTCCTCGACGTCCATACCGCCTTCGCTGGAGGCCATCACGCACACGCGCTGGGTACCGCGGTCGGTCACAATACCAACGTAGTATTCTTTTTTGATGTCGGCGCCCTCTTCGATCAGCAGGCGACGTACTTTCTGGCCAGCGGGATCGGTCTGGTGAGTAATCAATTGCATACCCAGAATTTCCGACGACAACTGACGGACTTCGTCTATGGAACGGGCCAGCTTAACGCCACCGCCCTTACCACGACCGCCCGCATGAATCTGCGCCTTTACCACCCATACCGGCCCACCTAGTGTTTCGGCTGCCGCAACGGCTTCTTCAACAGAAAAAGCAGGAATTCCGCGTGGCACAACCACGCCAAACTTCCTCAGCAGTTCCTTGCCTTGATACTCGTGAATTTTCATTTGTTACCTGTAAGAACGTAAAGAATAGGAAAAGAACGTATGCATCAGCGCGACGCTAAACCGCCAGGCGACCACCACCAGCTAGTCACTAGCCTGCGCTGGAGGCGCTACGTACCACTTGGGATAAAACTCTTTTGCAACTTCGCCATCCACGCGCAAGGCATGGCACCCGTCTAACTGAAACGGGCGCTTTTCTTGTGTGCTTGAGGTTTGTTTTTCTTTGCGGCGCTGATTGGCCATGGTTTGAACGGCTACCGTGGGCAACACATAAGCCAGCTCGCTTAAATGACTGCACCCTGCCGTGCGTCCGAAACGGTCTTTAACAACCTGTCGGAAATTACGCAACAAATTCATGCCTACCAAGTCAGCATAATCAGGCGCTATAGCGCTGCAATTCTGATTGTAGGGGGCTGCGTCATAATGAGCCACAGCCGCCGTAATCGTGAATTCGTCGTTAATGGTGACGCGCAGCAGTATGTGATGTATGGGAATGCCAGCCGGGTGACTGTTCCCATTATGCCTGGGAAAATCATAGGCCTTGGTATCTATAAGCGTCGCATCAAGATCCCATTGCCCGTCCTCGCGGACGAACGATTCCACCCTGATAGAACGGGTGTGCAAAGGTTCGCGGCCAACATCAGGAGGGGGCAAAGGCATATTCAATTAAATGGACGATAAGAAAAACCCATCAAGTATAACGCAGAGCATGCGCAGCACTGACCATGGCAATCAGCGCCGACTCAGTTTCGGGCCAGCCACGGGTTTTCAGACCGCAGTCCGGATTTACCCACAGGCGTTCGGGGGGCAAACGACCTGCCGCCTTTTTCATCAAGTCCACCATCCACTCTTGCTGCGGCACGTTGGGCGAATGTATGTCGTAGACACCAGGCCCTATGTCGTTGGGATAATGGAAGTTCTCAAAAGCAGCCAGCAGCTCCATGTTAGAGCGTGACGTTTCTATCGTAATCACATCGGCATCCATGGCCGCAATTGCTTCTATGATGTCATTGAATTCCGAATAGCACATATGAGTGTGAATCTGGGTTTCATCACGTACCACGCCGGTAGACAGACGGAAACTATCTACAGCCCAATCCAGATAGGCCGCCCATTCCGCACGACGCAGCGGCAAGCCCTCGCGGAAAGCGGGTTCGTCGATCTGAATCAAGCCTATTCCGGCGGCTTCCAAATCCTGAACTTCGTCGCGCAACGCCAAAGCCAATTGCTGGCATGTCGTCGCACGCGACTGGTCATCACGCACAAAAGACCACTGCAATATGGTGACCGGTCCAGTTAACATGCCTTTGACCGGCTTTTCGGTCAACGACTGAGCATAAGCCGACCACGCCACGGTCATGGGCGCCAGGCGGGCTACGTCGCCAAAAATAATAGGCGGTTTAACGCAACGTGAACCGTAGCTTTGGACCCAGCCATTTTGTGTAAAGGCAAAACCGCCCAATAATTCGCCAAAATATTCGACCATGTCATTGCGCTCTGGCTCGCCATGCACCAATACATCCAGGCCTACACGCTCCTGAAAGCGTATGACTTTTTCAATTTCAGCACGTATCGCCTGCTCGTAAGCCGCGTCACCCAAGGCACCGCTGCGCCAGTCACGCCTAAGCACGCGAATTTCTGAAGTTTGCGGGAATGAACCTATTGTCGTGGTCGGATAAGCGGGCAGCCCCAGCTTGCGTTGCTGAGCCTGTATGCGCTGAGCAAACACCGGCCTGTCACGATTCAACGCTGCAATGCCTTGCATGCGCTGCTGAACCGCTGGGTTGTGGATACGCGGTGAATCACGGCGTACTTGCAAGGCCACGCGTTGTGTCTCCAGTGCCTGTAGCACCGTCGCATCAGGGCTAGCTTTTAGCGAAGCGGCCAATAGACGCAACTCGTCGAGCTTCTGTACGGCAAAAGACAACCAGCCGCGCAATTCTTCGTCCAGCTCTTGTTCAACAGCAAGATCGACTGGCACATGCAGCAATGAACACGAAGGTGCCAGCCACAAGTAATCTCCACGCTGAGCAGCTAGTGCTGCTACTTGCGATTTGGCATGATCCAAGTCGGTGCGCCAGATATTGCGCCCATCGATCAAGCCTAGTGACAAGACTTGATCGTCACGCACTACTGCAAGGACCTGGTCCAATTGCTGAGGTGCCCGTACCAGATCAATGTGTAGACCCTGCACAGGCAAGCCGTCCAACACGGACAGGTTGTCCTGCAAGCCACCAAAATAAGTCGCCAACAAAATGGACGGACCTGATTCAGACAAAGTCTGATAAACGCGGCGATACGCATCGCGCCAGGCATCGGGTAAGTCCATGACCAGCGCAGGCTCGTCAATTTGTACCCACTCCACCCCCAAGTCCTGCAATTGCGTCAGTACCTGCTGATACACAGGCAGCAACTGATCCAGCAAGGCCAGCTTACCTACGTCGGCAGGGCCGGCAGGAAATGCATCGCCCTTGCCCAGCCACAACCAGGTCAGCGGCCCTGGTATCACCGGCTTTACCTTATGCCCCAAGGCCTGAGCCTCGCGCACCTGATCAAACAAATAGCTGCGGGCTATGCGGTAGTCCTGCTCAGGTGCCAGCTCCGGCACAATATAGTGATAGTTCGTGTCAAACCACTTGGTCATTTCGCAGGCAGCCGCTGGCGTGCCTGTCGGAGCACGCCCCCTGGCCATCCTGAACAAGGTATCCAAGGCCACGCCTTCCTGACTGTTCTGCCCAAAACGAGCAGGCACTGCCCCCAACAAGGTGGTCCACTCCAGGATTTGGTCGTACCAGGCAAAATCACCTACCGGCACATAGGCCAAACCCGAGTCGGCCTGCAATTGCCAATGGCGCGCGCGTAGCTCTTGACCTGTTTGCTCTAATTCTTGGGCCGTTTGGCTACCCGCCCAGTAGGCCTCTTGGGCACGTTTCAGTTCACGCTGCACTCCAATGCGCGGGAAGCCTAAATTATGAGTTATTGTCATGGTACGCCTTAACTAGTTGAATAGAATTCGTGTTAAAACACCATTGTGCCAACAAACCTGTTTGAAAAAAAATCAAATACACCATACTTAGAATGAGCAATTTTCATATAGTTAAATTAATATGCTAGAAATTCGTCATCTAGAGACCCTAACCGCCATACGCGAGGCAGGCAGCCTGCAAGAAGCTGCCGAGCGCCTGCATGTGACACAGTCGGCCCTGTCGCATCAGTTACGTGATCTGGAAGTGCGCCTGAAAGTGCCGCTACTTAACCGGCGCACCCGCCCAGCTCGCTTGACCACCGCAGCCTTGCGCATATTGACCCTGGCCGACGACGTGCTGCCCCGGGTCAAAGCCACAGAGCGCGAATTGCAGCGCCTGGCCGCAGGCCGCACGGGTCGCTTGCACCTGGCAATAGAATGCCACTCCTGTTTTCAGTGGCTAATGCCCGCTCTGGATGCCTTTCGCCACAACTGGCCAGATGTCGCCCTGGACTTATCAGCCGCATTTTCATTCGCCCCCCTACCCGCCCTGGTGCGCGGTGACCTGGATGTGGTGGTCACGTCCGACCCGCAAACTATAGAGGCTGTGGAGTATTTACCCCTGTTCCGCTACGAACTGGTGCTGGCAGTCGCTGCAGGTAATCCCTTGGCCCAATACAAATACATCGCGCCAGACCAGCTGCGCGATCAGGTGCTGATCACCTACCCGGTAGAACGCCAACGCCTGGACATATTCACCAGTTTCCTAGACCCTGCCGGCGTAGAACCCGCTGCCATACGCAAAGCCGAACTGACACCCATCATTGCGCAACTGGTCGCCAGCCAGCGCGGCGTTGCCGCCCTGCCCAACTGGGCGCTTAGCGAATATATGGATCAGGGCTGGTTGCGTATCTGCCATCTGGGCGAAACCGGCGTATGGCGTACCTTGTACGCCGCCGTGCGTACCGAAGACGCCCAGTCGGATTACATACAGGCATTTGTGACCCAGGCCAAGGAAACCTGTTTCAAGTCATTGTCGGGAATTAAAGCGGCACGCTAGTGTCGGCTATTCCCTTTCAGGCGGTGGCATAGAACCCAGCAAGCGCCGTACGCTGTCGGTAGAAAAGCCTCGCGATGCCAAAAACCGATACTGGCGTGCGTATTCCTTTTGCGTGGTGGCCAGCTGACCAAACTTGCGATCCCAGACCTCGCGGGCACGGTCGGCCTCGGTGTCTTGCAGTTGTTCACTAAGTTGAGCGACGTCTTCGTCGGCCACGCCATGCTGACGTAGTTCTTGCACTATGCGCTGGGTACCACGACTGGCAGCTCGCCTATGAACCAGACTGTGCGCAAAACGTTCGGTAGATAACCATTTTTGGCGTTCAAGTTCGTCCAGCAAGGGTTCCAATTCATCGGGATCGCTGGCATGTGGAGCGAGTTTTCTTTGCAATTCCAGGCGTGAATGTTCACGCCGGGACAGAATATCAATGGCGCGGGCCTTCAGAGAAGGCCCGGCCCGTTTTCTAGTGCTGGCTGGTTTAACCGTTTCAGAGCTACGGGTATAGCCGGTGTCGACAGCATCCGAACCGCTGGCCAATCCTGAGCCTGCCTTTTTAGCGCTGCGCCCACGACGCGCACCCCACACTTCAGAACTGCGTGTGTAAGCCGAACCTTCGGCTTTATCAGGGCCCCGCCTATTAAAGGAACTGCTGGCTTTAGCCCTACGCGTGCGTAAGGAGCCATCGGCATCAGAACTACGCGTGTAGCGTGTATCGCCACCCGAATCTTCGGGTGGCGCCAGGGTTTCAAAGTCGTCATGGTCCCCAGACACGATACTGCCCCCTAGTATGCTTAGAGGATGTCGTCGCCAGCAGGTACTGCAACTGGTACGGCAGCTGGTTTTACAGTTGCTGGCGTCCTGGCCACGACACCTAATTGTTCACGGACACGGTTTTCGATTTCTATGGCCATTTCAGGGTGTTCCTTAAGGTATTCACGGACGTTGTCCTTACCCTGCCCTATGCGTGTTCCGCTGTAGCTAAACCAGGAGCCCGCCTTGTCCACGATGCCAGCTTGCACGCCCAAGTCGATGATTTCACCTTCGCGTGAAATGCCAGCACCATACATGATGTCGAATTCAGCTTGTTTGAATGGCGGCGCGATTTTGTTTTTGACGACCTTGACACGGGTTTCGTTACCCACCACTTCGTCGCCCTTTTTGATGGCGCCGATGCGACGGATATCCAGACGTACCGAGGAATAAAACTTAAGCGCATTACCACCAGTAGTGGTTTCAGGGCTACCAAACATAACGCCGATTTTCATGCGTATCTGGTTAATAAAGATAACCATGCAGTTGGCGCGTTTGATATTGGCCGTGAGCTTACGCAGTGCCTGGCTCATGAGGCGGGCCTGCAGACCCGGCAAGGAATCACCCATGTCGCCTTCGATTTCGGCTTTAGGTACCAAAGCCGCCACCGAGTCTATGACAATAAGATCCACCGAACCAGAACGCACCAGCGCATCAGTGATTTCCAAAGCCTGTTCCCCGGTATCGGGCTGAGAGATCAGTAAATCGTCAAGATTTACACCCAACTTGGACGCATATTGAACGTCCAGCGCGTGTTCAGCGTCGATAAAGGCACACGTACCCCCGACCTTTTGCATTTCAGCAATGACTTGCAGAGTCAGGGTGGTTTTACCAGAGGATTCTGGCCCGTAGATTTCAACAACACGCCCGCGGGGCAGACCACCTACGCCTAAAGCGACGTCCAGGCCTAGCGACCCGGTGGAAACGACCTGGATGTCATGTCCAATTTTGTCGTCCCCGTAACGCATTACCGAGCCCTTACCGAATTGTTTTTCGATTTGCGATAAGGCGGCGGCTAACGCCTTTGCCCGTTCGGCGGCGGCGGCTTTGCTGATTTTGTCGTCCATGCAGGAATCCTTGATGTAGCGAAAATTAATAAGAAACGCAGTAACGCAGGATAGCGGTAATGACTATTATTGCATCAAATTATACTGTATAAATACACACCATGTATTCATACGAATAGACTATTATGCGTCAAGTAGGAATCAACAGCCTGACAGCTGGTTTCACTATCAGCATACAATCAACCCTCGTTATTCACTCGGCAGCGGGTTAGCCAAGGCTTGCCTGCGTATGCCGACAACTCTAAGAGATTACCTTATATGTGGTTCAAGAACCTGCGCGTGTTTCGTCTGGCGCCTCAGTGGTCCTGCACAGTAGAAATGCTGGAAAATGCACTTGAAAAACAGGCGTTTCGCCCTGGTAACAGTCAAGAAATGCAAAGCCTGGGCTGGGTGCCTCCAGTAGAAAACGGCGGCCTGGTCCATGCCCTGGATGGCCAGTATCTGCTTAGCCTTAGGGCTGACAAAAAACTGCTGCCCAGCACTGTGGTCAATCAGTTCGCCAAGATACGCGCACAAGAAATAGAAGAGCAACAAGGCTTCAAGCCCGGCCGTAAGCAAATGAAGGAAATCAAAGAATTGATGACCGAAGAATTGCTGCCTAAAGCCTTTAGCGTGTTCCGCGACACCCGCGTCTGGATAGACACCAAAAACCATTGGCTGGTTATAGATGCCGCCGCAGCAGCCAAAAGCGACGAAGTGTTGGGTATGCTGGCTAAAGCCATAGAACCTTTTCCAGTATCGCCCTTGCATGTAGATCAATCACCAGCTGCCGCCATGACCAATTGGTTGGTCAGCGACGAAGCCCCTTCGGGGTTCAGCATAGATCAAGACACCGAACTGCGTTCCACCAGCGAAAGCCGTGCAGCCGTACGCTATGTACGCCAAAGCATAGAAATTGACGAAGTGCGCAAGCACGTGCAGGACGGCAAACAATGCACACGTCTGGCCTTGACCTGGACAGACCGTGTGTCGTTTGTACTAACTGAAGGGCTGGAAATCAAGCGCGTAAACCCCCTAGATGTCCTAAAAGAAGGCCAGGACATGTCAGCGCATAATGACGCCGAGCGCTTCGATTCAGACTTCACCCTGATGACAGGCGAACTGGCCAACCTGATTGCTGGCCTGATCGACGCGCTAGGCGGTGAAAACCAGACCTGATTACTTAAGCCCGTCAGTCCATCCCGTGAAACACACTATCATCGGGACCAATATGGGATGGCGGGCTCCAGGTCACATCGCGCAAGGAATGCTGTACTAATTCCTCGACGCCCAGCAATATTGCAAAGATAGCCATACGCACCGGTATGCCATTATCGGTTTGCCGGAATATGGCGAGCCTAGGGTCATGGTTCAGGTCTGTGCTTAAGTCATTGGCCCCTTCGCGGCTATCGCGTGGCAAGGGGTGCATAACGATGACATCGGGCTTGCCGCAACGGTCTATGATGGCCTTATTGACCTGAAAATCCAGGGTAATACCTTCAAGCTCTTCAGCTGCAAAGCGTTCTTTTTGCACTCGTGTCGCGTAGACTACGTCAGCGCCGACTACGCCCTGCTCTAAAGAATGGGTCTGCTCTATGACGTGGCCATGTTTGCTGGCCTGCTGCAGAATATATTCAGGCATTTCCAGGCCCACTGGCGAAATCAAGGTGAATTTCAGGCCTCGGTATAGCGCCAGCAACTTGATCAAGGAATGCACGGTACGACCGTACTTCAGGTCGCCCGCCAGCGCAATGTGTGCGCCATCCAGCAATTTCCCCAAGCGCGAAAATTCATTCAAGATGGTATACAGATCCAGCAAGGCTTGGCTGGGGTGCTCACCCGGACCATCCCCGCCATTGACCACGGGAATATTCGTAGCGCGGGCAAATTCAGCGACGGAGCCTTCATCAGGATGGCGTATAACCATGGCATCCACATAACCGCTCATGACCCGACTGGTGTCGTAAATGGATTCGCCTTTGGCCATGGATGAAAAAGTAAAGCCAGTGGTGTCGCAGACCGAACCGCCCAAACGACAAAATGCTGCGCCAAAGCTGACGCGCGTGCGGGTACTGGCCTCGAAGAATAGGTTACCCAACACCGCCCCCTCAAGGACACGGGATACTTTTTGACGCCGCGCTATAGGCTGCATCTGATCAGCAACGCGGCAGAACTCTTCGACCGACTCACGCGTAAACTGGTCCACCGATAACAACTGATGCTTGCCATCGGCAGCGATACGATCACGCAAAGGCCCTGACTGTGCGCTTTGCGCATACTTTTGCAGCAAGGCTTCATTATGGACGATTTCTGTAACGAAGCGGTTAACCACTTCTGGCATGGCCCTGAATTCCTGAGACCCTTCTGGTAATAGCCAGGTATCCAACGCGCGACGCTTGACCCCTATACGGGTCGCAAAGACATCGCGCGTCAGATTAAGTCTACGCATTGCGTCCCTAAGAAACACCTGCTGAGCCACTGACATAAGAAACCACCCCAATAATGTACGCAAAGCGTATATTTTATTCAAGGCTAACGTCTGTAAGCAACCCGATAGTAAGAATCAGGCTTAAGTTAGGGAAAATACAACACTGTTCTGGCTAATCACTTAGCAACGACCCGGTTTAGTCGCCCATTTTAGGCTGGGCAGGTGCACCAGCTGGCTGAGCCTGGGCCTGCACACCGGCAATTGCACGTGCCGCCGCGACGGCATTTTCTTGGTTACTCACATAGAAGATTAACTGGCCATCCGTAATCGGCGCAGCGTAAGACAATAAAGGCATCATGGTGCGGCCTATAACCAAGGCCAGATTTTTATTCGGGTGCGTGGTGGTGGCGTCAATCAGCTTTTGCTGACCACTAGGGTTCAGTCCCAACACCAGCCAGCCCTGCCCCTGATCAGTTCCGCCCGCTTTAACATCGCGCAAATCCGTACGGTTCAGGAAAGGTTTAGGGTTCACATACAAGGTGCCACTAGGCGCAGGTACTGGCGTCCACCCTGGTTGAATCTGGCGGCTAGCCAAAAACACAGCTACTGGCGCGCCTTGGCGGTTGGCCTGTACGGCATTTGCAGCATCTGCCTGAACAGGCCCCGCAGCAGATGCAATAGCAGGTTTAGTTGCAGCCTGTTGCACGGGCGCGACGCTTTGGCAGCCAGCGAGAAAAGCCAAACTGAATGGCGCAAGAATATGCCGGATAGTTCTAGGCAATGTCATCTAACTTCCCCCTTTATGTAGATACAATCCGAAAAGTTTAACAGCGTATGACACAGACTCTGGTTATCCCCTGGGAATCTGCCGGGAAACACGTCATAACAGTTGTTATTTAGTCTGTGCGCCCCGTACTTCTATATTTATCTGCTGCAATAGCGTGCCGGCCTCGTCCAATAACTGCACCTTATGCCTGCCTGGCCAAGGCGCCCATTGCGCCAATGGCCCCTGCGCGATGATATCCTTGCCTATGCGCCATGACACCTTTTGACTGCCCTGCCCGGCCAGACTCACAGCGCGCAAAGACACGCGTTGATTATGCCGTGGAATATCAGGGTCCAGTGCAAAAATAGAGCCATCCACCGGTTCCACAATACCAGAACGACTGCTACCTTTAGTTATTGCACTAGACGCCAGGCTAACCGTGCTAATCGCGGTGTCGCCCAAAAAAACATCCTGCCGACTGGGCTCGATAGTGTCCTGAAAGACTACCTGAGTCCGTTGCACCGTGGCAGGCATAGCAGGCTGCACACTACTTTGATTGCGGTGCAGCCAGGACATAATGTCGTGCCACAAGGGCCCGGCTCCAGATACCCCCGAGACGTCATGCATGCTGTCACCCCCGCTATTGCCCACCCAGACACCCACGGTATAGCGTTGCGACCACCCCATGCACCAGTTATCCCGCATATCTTTGCTGGTGCCGGTTTTCACGGCCGACCAAAACGGCGTGGACAAAGGACTATCCAAGCCAAAAGTCGCCGTGCGTGCCTGGCGATCGGCCAAGATGTCCCCCACTATCCAGGCTGCGCCAGCAGGCACTACAGAATGCGACGCGGTATCGATAGCCTGTGCGCCAGCTACTGGCGAAACAGTCCCCCCGGGCGACGCAGCAAAGGCTAAGGGATCCAGCCAGCGCACCGGCGAATAATCGCCGCTGTTTGCCAAGGCTCTATACGCATTGGTCAAGCTTAACAAGCTGACATCTGCACTACCCAGTGCCAAGCTATACCCATAGAAGTCACCACTTTGATCCAGCGGCAAGCCCAATTTCCGCAGCAACTGCGCAAACGGTCCGGGCCCCACCATCATCAACACGCGTACTGCAGGTATATTCAACGACGAAGCTAAAGCCACCCGCACGCTAGCCCAACCAGAGAACTTTTTGTCATAGTTTTGAGGTATGTATACACCAGTGCCTGCAGCCAGATTCAAGGGGCTGTCGTCCAGCAAAGACACTGTGGTCAAACGCTGCTGGCCTAGGGCCTGAGCATACAAAAATGGTTTAAGCGTAGAGCCCGCCTGGCGCAGCGCACGCACGTGATCTACGTTCGCCGCCAATGACAGGTCGCCCGTGGACCCTACATAGGCCAACACCTGACCTGTAGCGTTATCCAGTACCACAACAGCGGCGTCGCGCACATTCGAATGACGTAAGGCGCGCACATGCTTATCCATGCTTTGCACCACGAAAGCTTGCAAGCTGGCATCCAGCGACGTACGTAATGGACGGCTCACTGTCTGCCCATGAACAGACGCCGTGGACAGCTGATTAAAAACAACCTGGGCATAATGCGGCGCGAGACTACGATGCTCAGCCCAGGCCGCCGACTTACGTCGCAGAACCCGCGCCGTAAAGTCGCTAAGCCCCTTGCACTCTTGGGGACGGCCCAGCTCTATTAAAAGGCCACAAGCCCGTTGCACCACCGTTGTCTGTGCCGCGTTCGGCCCACGCAACAGCACCGCCGCCACGGCGGCTTCGCGAGCATCCAGACCGCTGGCATGCTTTTGAAACAAAACCCGTGACAAGGCATCCACGCCCACCAGCTCACCACGGAATGCCGCTAAATTCAGGTAGGCTTCCAGTATCTGAGACTTCGTCCAGACCGACTCCAGTTCCTGCGCCTGTCTGGCCTGATCTATTTTCTGCATCAGACTGCGCCCCGATGACAATCGACGCAAATCCTGATTGATCAAACCCATCAATTGCATGCTGATGGTAGATGCGCCACGATGCTGACCATGCACAGCATTGCCCCACGCTGCCGCAGCCACCGCCTGCCAATCTATACCGCCATGCTCGTAAAAGCGCCTGTCCTCGGACAGTATCACAGCCCTTTGCAAGGCAGGCGACACGTCATCCAGTGCCAGCCAGTCGCCACGCCGACCATGAAAATCGGTACGTATGCGATCCAACAAAATGCCGTGACGGTCCTGCACCAACACATCCGATGCGCGGTAATTCTCCACGACCTGACGATAGCCAGGAATGGCCTGGGCGCTAGCGAACCCGCCCAGCGTCAGGCTGCTCACTGCTGCCGCGATAATTACGCCACGCCTGAACACAGTCACTCCGCTTTAATAGGCTGTGGATGGCTGCACCGTGAAGTCATCCAGATTAGGCAGCTCGCCAAACACCTCGGGGTTGTATAGCGTTTCTATCCGCGTGGGCGGCAACTGAAATTGCCCTGGCGTGTTTAAGCGCACCGTGTACTCGACCTTGGTTTCACCCGCGGGCAGGTATTCATAATAGCCACGCCAAGACTCAAAACTACGCTCTACGTAGGTCGGCCCCCGCCAGGACTGATCTGACTCCTGATCAGTGGCTATGCTGGAGTCCCGCCCCAGGCCACTACCTAGTATGGTGGCCCCCGCCGGTATAGGGTCAGTCAGCGCGGCCCACGTCATGGCGCCCTTGGCCTGTATGGTCAAACTGACACGATAGACGTCACCACGCGACCACACGCCCGGGGTCGCTTGCGACACGGGCGTAATTTTACGTTCTAGCTGATACCCCGCCACCACTGGCTTGGTAATCTTGACAGCAGCCAGCGAACTGACAGTAGCCCAGGCCTGCCCCGTACCTTCAGGTTGCATCAGCAACACACTGGATGGCACTTCGCCCCAGGACAACAACTGGTCCATAGACCGTACACCGTTATTTTCCTGGGCCTGATCCCAGCTTAAGGTTTCAGAGAAATCGCCAGGGAACAGCTGTAGCAGAACCTGACCGGATACGGGCTGGCGCTCGAAGTGCTGGGCAAATTTTTCTATCGCCAGACTACCCAGTAAATTAGACGTGGTGGTACGCCACGCACCGCTGCGCTGCAGCTTCAGCAGGCCTTGCGCCATCAGCGGCTGTTCAGTCGTCCAGGCCTTTTGATCCAAGGTCACCAGCATCAGCTTGGCCAGGTTGGTTTCTGGGCTGGTCATCAACCACCACCAGTTATCGTCACTGTTATCGGCAAACACCAGCTCTGTGCCACGGCTTAACATACGTCCCAGAATAATCTGCCTGGCCTGCGCCAAGTGCTCTATCCGTTTAGGTATGGCAGGTACGCGCTGCAACAAGGCAACCCAGTCAATAACAGACGACGTTGGCCAGCGGTCTGGCGTAATACGTATAGAGTCCAGCATACGCGGCGTGACCAAGTCGTAGCGCGACAATGCTTCCAGCACCAACAGTTTTCGCGCAGTATCGTCTTTGACTGGAGACCAACGCTGGCGAGTCAGCTTGCCCTGCGCAAAGGCCAGTAAGCCTTGGGTCATCTGCTCTCTGATCGCTTCAGGCAACGCAAACGGCAAGCCCAGTGATTGCGCCTCGTGAGAAGCGACGATTAAGTAAGCCGTCAGGACTTCATTGCCGTAGTGAGCCCCAGGGAAATAGCTAACTAGACCATCATCATCCAGATAGGCAGGCAGGTTCTCCATAATATCGTCCCATAAGGACTGACTACGCAAACCTATGGCCTTGGAGCTGATCTGCTCCAGGCAGGTATAAGGATAATTTTGAAACCATTCGCGCACACCAGGCAAGCCGCCTGCCAAAGAAGACTGCAGGTGTACTTGCAAGCCGCCTCGTGTCAGCCCTAAAGCATTCTTCAGCGCGCCATCCGGTGAGCTGACCGGCAGACTAGCGCCAGGCTGATCAGCATCCAGTGACAATAGCGTTGACTGTCGGGTACGCACCGCAAACACAGGTTTCAATACCTGCTTGAACGCCAGGCGGTCAGCCGCGGGTTTATGTGCAGCGTCCTGGGTACCAGCCCCTGCAGGCTGCTCCTGGGCTAGCAAGATCCAATCCAGCGGCACTGACGCCATCAACTGATCGCTTTCAGGCGCTTGCACTGTCCATTCCAGGGTCTGCGCCTGGCCCGCAGCCAGCGCCACCGTTTGCGGCGCCAGGTTGGCGGCATCCACGCCAGGTCCGGTATACCCAGCCTGCACCTGTAAACTCATATCTCGAGTAGAGGCATTACGCACCGTCACCATGGCCTGATAGCGGTCCCCTTCGCGTACTTGCGCTGGCAGACCACCTATCACCTGCAAGTCTTGGGTGCTGACGATGCTGGCCTTACCTGTACCAAAGCGACCCACGCCATAATCACTGATGGCCACCAACGTAAAGCGCGTGATGGCATCATTCAACGGCAAGGTAATTTGCGCCTGGCCTTGTGCATCCAACACCACATCGGGTTGCCACAACAACAAGGTGTCCAGTAATTCCCGCGTGGGGCTTTTGCCACCGCCCCCACCCGCGGGCAAGGCTTTGCGGCCATAGTGACGCCGCCCTACTACCTGCATTTGTGCCGTAGCGGTTTCCACGCCATAACTGCGCAACTGACGCATAGCAGTCAATAAATCCCAGCTAGGATTAGGCGAAAGCTCCAGCAAAGCCTGGTCGACCGCGGCAAACGCCACGGTACCGTTAGCCGCCGGTTTACCATCAGGCATAGTCACCTGCACAGTCACTGTGGCTGTGTCCCTGACCTGGTAGCGTTCCTTGTCGGTGCTGACCTTGACCTGCAACTGATCCAGGTCATCAGAGACCTGGATTTCCGCCAGCCCAAAGCGAAAGGCCGGCTTGGACAGATCGATCAGTGCGCTGGGCGGAGCCACGGCCTTATTTCCATCTGTATAGGCGTCATACCAAGCGCCGGGCTGCTTCCAGCCCCAACTGAAGAAAGAATACCAGGGGACCTCACGCAGGCGACCACGCACAGCCAGCACAGAGACATACACATTAGGCCCCCACTCGGCCCGCACCGGCAGGCGAACCGTAGGATCATTGCCCTTGAGCTTAACCACATGGGTTTCCAACACCCCTTCACGCTCTACCGCGACCAGGGCTGTGGCTAGCCGAAATGGCATGCGCACTTGGAATTCTGCGGTTTCACCGGGCTTCCAGGTTTTCTTGGCGGGAATAATATCTATTCTGTCATCGTTATTACCACCAAACCACAGCTCATCCTGACCCACCAACCACACCGTAGTCGCTGCCTGGGACTGACGGCCCTGAGCATCCTGGGCGCTGACCAGCAACTGCACCCGGCCGGAGGCCTGGATATCCATAGGACACTCCATGACACCCTTAGCGTCGGTACTGCCCTGACACACCATGCCTAGGTCACGCGCTTCCGTACGGCTTTGATAGCTATAGAAACCACCCACCATGCGTTGACGGCTGGAATAAGTGGTACGCGCAATTGCCGTCACTATCATGGGCACGCCGGCTTGGGGTTGACCTGTGGTCGACAAGGCAACCGTCTTAAAACTGGACGCCTTGCCCACAGGCATCCAGCTACCTGTGCGTATCCCGGCAACCACAGCAGCCGGCCAAACTGGCACCGTTTGCGCCAAGGTTTGAATTTCACCATTCGGATCGGCAAAGCTGGCTTCAAACAATAAATTTTGAGGTTTTTTAGTGGTCGGCAAGGTGGTAATGGCCAACCGCGCCCCACCCTGATTATCCAGGATCAAGGGCTGCTTGTTCAGGAATAAAGCCTGTTGCTGGTCAGCATGATCCTGGGGTATGGGATCGCCGTCTTCGTCATAATCGGCAGCCTCCTGGTCATTGGGCAGATTAAACGAATAATCCTCGTAGCCTTGGAAAGCAACGTTTTTATCCTGCACTACACCCGACATCTGGACAGGCAACTGACCAGCTGGCCCGCCCGACACATAGGCTAGCTGCACATCTGCGGTTAATTGATCAGGGGCGATCAGACTGACAGCATCGACTGAGTCACTGATTTTCAGACTGCCAGTCAACAAAGGCAGCTTGAACTCCTCGACACGAAACTGAGTGCCGCCATACCAGCCGTAAGGATCATCATCGCTGCTCAGCGACACGGTATAAATGCCCAGCTTGGCGGTTTTTGGCAAAACATACTGGTTAGTGGCCGATACCCCACCTGTGGTCGTTTCCACCCACTGCACAGGAAATTCCTGGCTGTCGCCACTGCCTTGGTGCTCTATGACCATGCGCGTAGGCCTAGGTCCTTTTGGCACAGCAAATCCATCACGCGTCTGATCACGTATGAAATGCTTCATGGAGACCATTTCGCCCGCCCTGAACAATGACCTATCCAAAACCGTATGCGTAACATGGGTGGGCGTAGTGCTGGTGTCAGTAGACACATTGAAACGCCACGACTGTATGCCACTATTCCAGTCCGAAAACGCAAAGGAAAAGTCAGCCTTGCCGCGCGCCTGGGGATGGTCAGCAGGAATACGTGCCGATACATAGATACCCGATGCTTCGTTATTAGGGCATTCATCAGTTTGTTCAGGCAAAGGCTGGGGATGATGCCATATGCCCTGTGCATCAGTGACGCCGTTGGCCAGCATCACGCCAGTACAACTAAGCACATTGATGTTGGCGTTGGCCACGCTTAGGCCATCATCCAGCGTAGTCACCCAAGCCAGCATATCGTCACGGCCGGTTTTAATATGCACACTCAAATTAGTGACCAAGGCCGTAGTACGCACATACATAGGCGTAGCCGATTCCAGCAGAGACGCTCCCAAGCGCGGCGACGCCACCTCGATCACGTGGAAACCTGGATCAGGTAAGGGTACGCCTATAACCTCAAAGGGCCGTTCAGCCTGGGTCGTAATACCGGGCAAAACCAGTTCACGCGTACCCTTCTGGCCCTGCAACAAGGACACCCCTCGGGTATCTATGTAAGGTTCGTTCTCTTTACCATTGCCATACGCCCATACCTGATCCGCCATCACAGACTTAACCTGGCTGGCAGTCAGACGGCTTTCATCCATGCGCTGCACCCGGGAATACCAATGCAGCACTTCCAGGTCATCCTGTGTGGCGTAGTCGGCCACCTTACCAGCCGACAAGACTAGTTCCTTGGTGGCTAGCGAGGGTTCAACGCTACGCAGCGACAGTGGCATGCTGGGTGGATTATCCACATCCGAACCACCGGCCGGCGCATAGGCAAAGCGTTCTATAAGACCAAAGGTAGCCGCAGAAAACTTGATCAATGGTGGATAGGCTGCCGTTTTAGAGATCAGGGGAAACTGGTCGGCATTCTGCAGCGTGCGCCCCGCATCGTCGCGCAAATCGGGCGGCAGGCTGATCGTAAATTCGGAAGACTCAGGGAAAGGCCCCTGAAAACGCACATAATCCACCCCGGCTACGTAGGTGTCATCATCCGTCATGATAGGAGTCAACTCACCTGCTGTTGTCTGTAAGCGTATTTTTTCTGCTACTTCGCGTGCGATAGGCGCAGAGAATTGCAAGGTCATATTCGACACAGGCACGCAAGGCTGGCTGGAGTTTTCCCGCGAGCAACTGAATGTTGCCGTAAAAGCATCCCTGACGGTGTAATCAAAGACTTCGGCCTGGGTGCTGACCACTGCGGGACGCTGGTTGGACAAGGTTGCTACGCCCGGCCCCACGCGCAACTGCACTTTTGCCTTAGATGGCAATAAGCGCTGGCACTGCACCACCTGGACATCCTGCGTATTGGTAAGGGACAAATATCGTAAGGTATCCAGTATTTGCTGGCGCGGCTGGCCAGTAATCAGCCTGACTGGCACCATTTCGCCCAGACCTTGTACCACGCACTGGGCATGATCCACGACGGTAGCCGCATCAACCGGAGCGTTAAAAGCCAGCACAAAGGCCTGATCTTCATCAATAGTGCTAGAGCTGGGCCTAACCCAATCAAGAAAGGGGCCGCCAGTCTGGAAACTGAACGTAGTAGTGCCTGTAATTGCCGCCTTATCCAAGGCCTGAAACGATGGCGCCAATGACACCTGACAGCTAACGCCAGGTCCTGGATTTTTGGTGAATTCGTAGGTCCAACGACTGCCATCTAACCATCGACCATGCCCCACTACAGCAGAATCATTACAACGAATATCTACCGGCGCGGCCGCTTGTCCATCACCAAATGCAATGACGGGCTTGTCGAAGCGCAGTTTGACACTTTCAACCGTGGATACCTGGCCCTGAGGGGAGAAGTCAACAATCTGCGCTCCCCATACGGGGGTGATCAACAGAATAGAAGCGAACGCAATGACCCTGATGATATTCATACCCTACCCCATCCACACATTTTTCCGTTCACGATACCACTTATTAAGCTGCGATGTCTGTGGTTAACCGGCGGTATATCAGGCTGAAATAGGGGCTGCGCTATACAAGCCCAGCAAAAATCCCATCAATATAATGACTAGTACAAAGGCAGCAATCAGGACATAGCGATAATCGCGCTCTTGTAGAAACACCATCAGCATCAAGCCCACGCGCAACACCGGCAACAGTATCAACAAAGCGACACCGGCGGTAATAATATGCTTGCCTGAACTAAGTCCTTGCACCCCCTGGACATCCCCGTTAGCGACCATCAGCGTCAAGCCTAGCGCGATCACGCCACACGACAGCCACGTGCCGTAGTGCAACACATGGCCCAGCATACGTTCCAGCCGGGGATGGCCGATTAATTCTTTATGCATGTCTGTTCCCAAATATAGGCAGACCAAAGGCGCTTAACAACATTTGTATCGCCAGCCCTATCAACACCACCACAAACAACAGGCGTATGCGCTCGTTGGGCACGGCCATCAAGATACGCGCACCCAGCACCGCACCCACAACGGCCCCCAGCGCCACTGGCCCTGCAAGCTCTGGAAGGATGTCGCCACGCACCAAGTAAGCGCCTGCGCTAGCAGAAGCGGTCACCCCTATCATGAAATTAGATGTCGCCGACGACACCTTGATAGGTAGTCGCAAGGCCGCATCCATAGCCGGTATCTTAAGCACGCCGCTACCTATGCCTAACAACGCCGATACCACCCCGGCGGCGTACATCAGGCCCATGCCCAAAGGCAGGCGCTGCACCTGATAGCCAAGCTCGCGTCCCAGCGTAGAGTCAGGATAGGTGGCGTTCAGCCGCAAGGTATTGACCCAAGCTGAAGACGCTGCAGTAGTGACCACGGCCTCGTGGCGGCGCGCCAGCATTTGCTGGGCGGAAAGCGCCAAAATAAGGGCGAATAGAAAAAACAAAAAAGACACGGGCAAAACGCCAACCAATAAAACTCCGGTCAATGCCCCCAAGGTGGTGGCCGATTCCAGAACGATGGCTAGGCGGATATTCGTCAATCTACTTTTTAAGAATGGCGCGGCGCTACTGCAGGAGCAGGCTATTACCGATACCAGGCTGGCCGCGATGGCATGATGAATATCGACGCCGCCAAACAAGGTGAGGATGGGCACAATAAAAATCCCACCAGCCATGCCCAGCATACCCCCCAGGGCGCTTGCGCCCAGCGAAACTGCAAATAGCCAAAGGCCAAACCCTAAGTCCATGATGTTGGCCCTTATCCATCGTTACATAACGCTAAGCCCATAACTATGTCACAGTGATATGGCCTTGTCCATGACCGAATTGGCCGATTACGTAAACTTATGGTATTATCTTTTGCTGTTTCAAGTGGGCCTGTAGCTCAGTTGGTTAGAGCAGTGGACTCATAATCCATTGGTCGTGGGTTCAAGTCCCCCCGGGCCCACCACTTGATTCAAGGCCTTCAAGCAATTGAGGGCTTTTTTATTGCTCCGCAATAAAAGGCTTGCTCCGCAAAGCAGCATTTCAGCCCGCCACAGTGCGGGCTTTTTTGCGCGCGCTTACAAATTCATTTCATGGTAAAAACACTGTACGCATACACAGCAACACAGAGGCCTAACCATGACATACACGATTACCCTTCAAGACGCCCCCACCGACATCACTGACCGCGCCAGGCGCGATGCCGAAGGGCGATTCCGCAAAACGCTAGAACGCGCCCTAGCTGGACCTGATGCCGTAGCCCTCGCCTATCGCGCTTGGCAGCAGTCGGAAGAAAACACAGAAACGGACATGTCAGCAGACGATATCTCGCTGGCCAAACAGTGGATTGCGGCAGCGACAAAGGCTAGGAATGACGGGTTCCGTGATCTAGGGGAAACGGAGGCGTACTTCGAAGTAAGGATGGAACGGTAAGCGACAAAACAGCTATAGGTACTTATCCCCACAATCTGTGAATAACCCTGGGGATAGTTGCTTGTAACACTGCGCAACACCAGAGACCTAGGGCTTTACCCTTAGATTGATCAATCAGGCGCCAGGAGAAAGCACATCTGCTATTGAACGCTGGCGCACACTGTCGGGCAGCAGGCTTGCAGCAGCCTGATCAAGCACGATTTTTGTCCTGGGATGTCGTTTCAATACAGTGAAGGGAATAGCCTCGGTGATGTCATTTTTGTAGTATTCGGCCACGATGGCAGCTTTGTTATGTCCGGTTGCGATAAGCAAAATCTCATGGGCGTCCATGATGTCCTGCATGCCCATAGTGATGGCAGAAGCAGGAACAATCGCGTTTTCAGCAAAAAAACGGCTGTTGTCTATACGAGTCTGTTCAGACAACTGCACGACATGACAGCGACTGTCGAAAGCCGTACCGGGTTCGTTAAAACCAATATGTCCGTTGCCGCCCACCCCCAACAATTGCAGCTCTATACCGCCGTGTTGTTGCATCTTGGCAGAGTACTCCAGGCAGTGTTCTTCCAGATCCTGCGCTTGGCCGTTGGGCAAGTAATGCCTGGACCCATCAAAACCCAGGGGGTTGAATAGGTGCTGGCGCATGTAGGCCGCATAGCTTTTCGGGTGTTCGGCGCTCAACCCTACATATTCGTCCAGATTGAAGGAAGTCAGCTGGGATACATCCAATTGCTGTTGGCGCGCCTGATCCACAAAGCGCGCATAAATCGGCTCCATGGTTCCACCCGTCGCCACACCCAAGACGACCTCGGGCTTGGTTTTAATTTTATTAATCAGCGTGGTGCTGACGTAGTTGGCGATGGAAGAAGTATCAGGAAAAATAAGAAACATGGGTTATGGTCTCGCCTTTGCACAACAATGGCATTAGGCATTAGATGGCTACTGGGAAAATGCGTTAAATCGTAGCACGGCTATATCGTTTTAGTAGTAAGCCATATTGCTGCTTGTATCAACAGCGCATAGATAATGTCTATATAGAAACCACAAACAAGAGAATTTTTATGACCACCGTTATTTTTGATACCGAAACCACCGGAACCAGCGACCCGCAAATTATTGAAGCTGCCTGGCTGCGGTTGGACTCGCCTGTGACACTGAACGTCATCGAACAATTCGAGCAACGCTACCGTCCTACCGAACGCATTACGTTGGGCGCCTTAGCTGTCCACCATATTTATGACGAAGAGTTGGCCGACCGCCCACCACATACGGATTTCAAGCTACCTGCCGACGTGCACTACATTATTGGCCACAATGTCGATTATGACTGGAAGGTAGCTGGGCAGCCTAATGTCAAACGTATCTGCACGCTGGCCTTAAGCCGCAGCCTCTACCCACAGGCGGACAGTCATAGTCAATCGGCAATGATCTATCTAATTGACCGGCCCAACGCCAGGAATCTACTGAAAGCAGCGCACTCGGCACTAGCTGATGCGCAAAACTGTCGCTCGCTTTTGGCCAATTTACTTAGCCTTGCCGGTCCGGTTGCTGATTGGGAAGCGCTGTGGAAATTATCAGAGCAAGCAAGAATCCCGAAAACCATGACCTTCGGGAAGCACAAAGGGATGCCCATCGCCAACATACCAGCGGATTACAAAGCATGGCTATTACGTCAGCCTGACGTTGATTCCTATTTGCAAGCAGCACTTAGGGCGTAACCGACCTAGGGAAATCCCTGAGTGACCAATCTCCTCGCCGGTGATTAGATGAAACAAATAGCAATCTATAGAGAGTCCTGGTATGGCAATTGACGACCCAAAAGTGATATTGGCAAAAAAAGCTGATCGTGTATTTCTGCCCATCCTATGGCTGCTACTGCTACTTTCGTTCGTCCTGTCAAAACAATACGGGACCACCTACCTGACACTAACCGTCGGTCTGCCACTGGCGGCCATCCCCAGCGCATTAATATTTCTAAAGCCGGGCGCCTTCATTACTCGTGCTGCCGTCGCTATCGCGCTAATGTTATTTTGCGCGTTACATATTCATCAGGCCATGGGGGTAGCGGAATACCATTTCGGTATATTTGTACTATTGGCGTTTCTGTTGTGCTATCAAGACTGGCGGGTGATTATCGTGGCCGCTGCGGTGGCTGCAGTACATCACCTCAGTTTTAACTATTTACAACAATTAGGCTACAACACCATCTGTTTTACCGAGCCAGGCATGGGTAAGGTCCTGATCCACGCCGCGTATGTCGTCGCAGAAGCGGGCGTCCTGGCGTATCTGGCCATAGTTCTGGATAATGAAAATACAAAAGCAGAAAGCAGCAACAAAAGCCTGCAAAGTATGCTTGCTACCGCTCAGCAAATCTCGGATCAAGTGCAGACTGACATTAATGCCCTGACCAACACTTCCCGCGGTATAGCCCTGGCAAGTACTGAGCTGGCAACCCAAATATCAGCACAAGCTCAGGGCTTAAGATCGGCGTCCGCGTCAATGGGCGCCTTTAGCGCAACAGCACATGACACCGCAAACGCACTACTTCGAGCAGACCAACTTATTGCCACTGCCTCTACCTTGGCGGCTTGCGGCGGAGACTCTGTTAAAAATGTAGTGACCTCCATGGAAACCATTGACACCTGCTCCACTAAAATTGTCGACATAGTCAGCTTGATCGATGGCTTTACTTTCCAAATGAACATTTTGGCCCTTAACGCCTCGGTCGAGGCCGCCAATGCAGGGTCGCATGGGAAAGGATTTGCAGTTGTTGCAACAGAAGTCCGGGCGCTTGCCCAACGCAGCGCGATCGCCGCTAAAGACATCAGGCAACTGGTCGAAACTACCGTTAACGAAGTCAAAGCCGGTGGACAATTAGTAGAAAAAGCGGGCATCGATATGGACTCCATCGTAAGCGCCGTCAAACAGGTAGCCGAACTTACCCTAAGCATCACTCAATCTGGGCAAGCCCAAAGCCAGGACATATCGGCGATTAACGGCGAAATTTCGCAGTTAGACCAGATGACTCATAAAAACATGGCACTAATTCAACAAATGGAGCAGGCTACAAACGACCTGTACAGCCACACCAGCCATGTTTCTGGCACTGTTGCGCGCCTGCATGACAGCACTGAAAAAACCAATGAAGTGAGGGGCAGCGACGAACCAAACATGCTGCCCCACCACAAGCTATTACTTCATGCGGCCCCATAGATAGGCGATTGCAGCAACAATGGCAACTGTCGCAATAGGATTGGCGCGAACCATATCCTTTGTGCATATCAACGCATTTTCCAAAGCGTCACTGCCATTATCGACTGCATCATCAGCAACCTCTTTGAAGCGGCTGGCTGCACTAGACGCCTTGCTGGCTACCGTTGTAATCGCCTTATCGGCCATATCGGCACCTTCTTCAATGACGTTTTTAGCGTTATCACTTACTGTGGCCATAAAATATCTCCCAAATAGTGGCACCTTGTGCCGGACTTTCAGTATTCATCCTGATATAAAAACAGGATGGTGTGCTTGAAACAGGCTATGTCAGAATGTCAAAGCCGCTTCCTATTTTTTCTTGGCAGCTAGGCTTTCCTTCAAAGCCCGCATAGGCTCAAACAAATCGCGCAGATCGATTTTCTTTGAAATGATTTTAGGAAACAGTTCGCCCTCCTCTTCGTTAACGTGATGCGCAACGTACTCCCCCAAAACGATAAATTTTGCGTCATATAAATCGTCGGTAGGCTTCATGCTGGACAACTGCTTGATGAGATCTTTGGCGCTGGCATGCTCGACTTTGGCTTCATCCAGCAAATCCCCGAATGCCTCGGCATCTTGCTCACGCAAAAATGGATAGAACTTCTGGTCTTCTATTTGCGTGTGCACCGTAAGCTCATTACAGGCTTCAGTCACCATGCTCTGCTTGACTGTTAGATCCTTTTCGGACTCGAAGTCTTTGAAAATCTTCTTAACCTTACGGTGGTCGTCAAGCAGAAGGCTTAGTACGCTTTTTTGCGGGGCTGGAATTTCAGATTTATTCATAATGGCCTCGAAGTATGGTGATTGTGTAGAAGCGAATTACTCGCCCCCCGCCCCATAGCAAGGCCTGTGCCACTTCGCAATATTCCACATTGAAGACAAGATAAGTTCTGGCCATTTTTTGACATGGGAACGCCTTTTGCTTGGTGCTTACGACTACAGCTAAACCGCAGGGGCCCGCATGTTGCGGTCAAGGAAAAGCAATGCTTTCCTACCCTCTTCGGAAGGTGTTTCGCCTAAATGGAGATTGCTATGACAGACCACAGCAACGAACCAACAGAACCCTATGTGCCCCCGCCCGAGCCAGATAAGGTCCCCCAACCCGAACAAGATGAGATATAAAACCACTCTTATCTGTCCTGTGGTTGTGGCATTTTGACAAGTAAGGTTGCTCCCCAAGGTCGGGACACGGATCGTCTATACTTATTAGCCACCCCCGACCACCTAGAGTAAAAAATGCCCCCCAAGAATCGGCTAGATGGCGCAGCTGCTGTGATCGAATTCATGCGCAGAGCCAACCTGGATGTCACGACAGAACAAGTTCAGCAAGCCAGACTGATCGTTTCCGCCAAAGCGGGCGACAAATGGCGGGTGAATAAAGAACCTTTATCAGTCGAATTCGATGGCAGCACCGGCGTACCGGACATAGCCATACCCAAAATTGACAAGCCCTTTTATCGCGCCTACCGCCATATACCTGGCACGCGCTTTATGTACGACATCATTAAAGACAGGCTGTTTATTGAGGGCAATCTGAACAAAGGGCGAGGCGACCCCTTTGTGATCTGCTTGTCACGCTAAGCTCACCAGCCACTCAGCGTCAAAACACATCGGCCTTACACAAGGACCACCTAATGAAATGGCTGCTGCTTTTTCTTGCCATTATTGCTGAAGTCATTGCTACAACGGCGATGAAGTCCTCGATCGGATTTACGCGCTGGGTTCCCTCGGCCATTACCGTTGTTGGCTATGGCATTGCCTTTTACCTGCTGTCACTGACCCTGAAAAGCATACCGGTAGGTATGGCTTATGCGATCTGGTCGGGGGTGGGGATAGTATTGATATCACTGATCGCCTGGCTGTTCTATGGGCAAAAGCTGGACACTGCGGCCCTAATCGGCATAGGGTTTATTGTGCTGGGCGTCATAGTTATACAGGTGTTCTCCAAGGCCGTTGCAACCTAAGCTCAGGATCTGTCACAGAAAATAAAACTAGCGTGCCACATCCGAATAACCTTGAAACATCGCATGTGAATCCATATGTTTCAAGCATCTTCCCTAAGTAGTGTCGCAATAATGTCTTAGGAAATCGCTAACTCTTATATTTCATGTGATCAACTACACCCATAGTTTCGCTAAGGGTAGACCAGCGCGCCGCTGTTCTAAAGTTATTTATGCCAATTAATACCTGTTTAGGTATAATAAACATGAAAGAATTGCGATGGAGAGGATCAACAAGAAAAGACCTCATGGCACTACCAGACGCTGTGCAAGACATATTTGGTTTTGCACTTTACCTCGCCCAACTAGGCGAAAAGCATGACCAGGCAAAAGTTCTTAAAGGCTTTGGGTCGGCAGGTGTTCTAGAAGTCGTAGAAGACTATAGAGGCAATACATACCGAGCGGTTTATACCGTCAAATTTGCAGAAACCATATACATTCTGCATTGCTTTCAGAAAAAATCGTCAAAAGGTATCACTACACCAAAACCGGATATGGATCTGATCAAAGATAGCTCAAGACCCTAGAGCAAGAGTTAAAAGGAAAGGCAAAATGACAACATTACAAGACAGCTCGATAAACGTCTACGCTGCATTAGAATTGCCAAATGCCGATGAAATGCTGATTAAAGCCCAGCTTGTCAGCAAAATCAGACAAATTATTAAAGACAGAGGCTGGACCCAACAGCACGCAGCAAACGTAATAGGGCTGACCCAGCCCAAGCTTTCAAAAATGTTGAGCGGCCAATTTCGTGGCATCAGCGAGGCTAAAGTTCTAGACTGTCTAGTTAAGCTGGGTCGCGACGTACAAATTGTGATTGGCCCCGATAAAACAGCTGGCTCTATCGGGCGTATTGACGTCGTTTTTTCCTAAAACGCCATGCAAACATAACCATCAATTAAAACCTGACGCTTAACTTGGCCATGACCCTCCGGTCGCGTACCCCGGACCCTGGCTGGCCTTCCAAGCAGCCGACAGATAACTGAATGAAAATACCGCTATTAGTTACACCTTAGCTAACCTTTCTTGACGATTATTTTTAGACGTGTGATACGACAAATGCTATGGTCACCTTTCATTTCACACTGGATACCTTATGAAGCGTTCATTACTTTGGCTGACCACCGCCATTTCCTTGCAAGGTCTAGTCGCCTGCGCCGTTCCTGGCGATAGCCCCACAGCGGCCGCCATCAACTCTGCATCCACCTTGTCGGCCTATCACTGGCAAATGCAGCCCGATTTTGATGCCAACCGTGAGCCTGTCCAGCTGACCTTCCAAGGCCAACGCCTGGCCGTACAAGGGCTGTGCAATCACATGGGCGCCAGCTACGCCGTTGATGGTCAGAAGATGACGATTACGCAGGGGGTGAGCACCATGCGCATGTGCGACGACCCGGCATTGATGGCTTATGAACAAAAGCTGGGCAAGCAGCTGGAGCAGGTCAAGACTTGGGGCATAGCCAATAGCGACACCACACAAGCCCCACGCTTGACCTTAAATTTTGATGATGGCCAGCAATGGACACTGACCGGTAAGCAAACCTATGAAGCCCAGTACGGCGAAGGCGTGACCGAATTTTTGGAAGTCCAGCCGCAGTTGGCGCCCTGCCATCACCCTTTGATTGGCAATAAGGAATGCTTGCAAGTGCGTAGCATTACCTACGACGCCAGTGGTATTAAACAGTCCCAGGGCGACTGGCAGCTATTCTATGATGACATCGCAGGCTATAAGCACGTCGCTGGCGTGCGTAATATTTTGCGGGTCAAGCGTTATACGCGCAGCGATGTGCCTGCCGATGCCTCGCGCTATGTCTACGTTCTGGACATGACAGTAGAAAGCGAAAACGTGCGTTGATTTCGCCCTACTAGACTGACCTGATGTGTCGCTGATGACTATAATCTCCGGCGACACATCAAGGATCAGTATGCCGTCGATAAAAAATCACTTAAAAATCTCCCATATTTCCGCAGGCTTTATCGCCGTGCTGGTCGGCTACAGCAGTTCAGTAGCGATTATTTTTCAGGCCGCCAATGCGGCCGGGGCCACGCCCGCCGAACTGGGCTCCTGGATGTGGGCGCTAGGCATAGGCATGGGCATAAGCTGCATAGGCTTATCGCTAGCCTACAAAGAACCCATACTGACCGCTTGGTCCACGCCTGGCGCAGCCCTGCTGGTGACCAGCTTGTCCGGCCTAAGCATGGGTCAGGCCATAGGCGCTTTTCTATTCTGTTCACTGCTAATTACGCTGTCAGGCATCACGGGCTGGTTTCAGCGCATCATGCAATTTATGCCGCGCAGCATTGCCGCCGCCATGCTGGCCGGCATATTGGTGCGCTTTGGCATGGATGTGTTCAGCGCCATGGAATCGCAGTTGGGCATGGTGCTGCTTATGTTCGCAACCTTTGTGCTGGCCCGACTATGGCTGCCCCGTTATGCTGTACCGCTTTCTTTGGTACTAGGCATACTCTGGGCCGGGATGGGCGGGACTCTACATCTGGACGCGCTGGACTGGACACCCGCCAAACCTGTATTTATGATGCCGGACTTTTCCTGGTCGTCGCTGATCGGGGTGGGTTTGCCACTGTTCATCGTGACCATGACCTCGCAAAACGTGCCTGGCCTGGCGGTGCTACGGGCCAATGGCTATCAGACGCCAGCCTCGCCCCTGATCAGCTGGACAGGTGTACTTGGTCTGATACTGGCCCCCTTTGGCGGCTATGCCTTTAACCTGGCGGCCATTACCGCTGCCATCTGTATGAGTAAAGACGCGGATCCTGAACCCAGACAACGCTATATGGCCTCGGTGTGGGCCGGGGGTTTTTATCTGATCACCGGTATTTTTGGAGCCACCGTAGTTGGTCTATTTACCGCCTTTCCGCGCGAGCTGGTAGCCGCGATTGCCGGGCTGGCCTTACTAGGCACCATAGGCAACAGCCTAGCCGTAGCCCTGGCCGAGGAAAAGGAACGCGAGGCCGCCCTGGTTACCTTCTTAGCCACGGCCTCTGGGGTGTCACTGGCCGGCATAGGCAGCGCTTTCTGGGGTCTAGTGTTTGGAATGGTTATTTATTTTCTGATGCGCGTGCTGGGACCACGGACCTAACCATTACGCCTTCTTGTTCCAGGGCCTGGCGTATGGTACGGGCAAATACCATGGCGCCAGGTTGATCGCCGTGAATACATAAGGTGTCGGCCTGCACGGCTACATCCGTACCCTGCACACTGACCACTTTGCCCTGCCTTACCATACCCAGTATTTGCTGCAATGCTATTTGGGGATCAGTAATCATGGCTCCTGCTTGTGTTCTGGCCGTCAGGCTGCCATCCGCCTGATAGCTGCGGTCAGCGAAAACCTCTTGAGCTACTTGCAAACCGATATCACGTGCTGCCTGAACCTGGACGCTACCTGCCAAGGCATACAGTATCAAACCAGGATTCACATCGAATATCGCCTGGGCAATAGCCTGAGCCAGTTCTTTATTACCTGATGCCATATTGTATAAAGCGCCATGGGCCTTGACATGATTCAGCCGAGCACCCTGACTGGCCGCTACCGCTGCCAGCGCACCCACTTGCACCACCACCATGTCATAAGCTGCGTCAGGCGTGATGTCCATGCGGCGCCGTCCGAACCCTGCCAGATCAGGCAGTCCGGGATGCGCTCCCAATGCCACGCCATGCGCAAGGGCCCCCTGTACCGTGCTACGCATCGTGCTGGGGTCACCCGCATGAAACCCACAAGCGATATTGGCTGAAGTAACATAAGGCAGTATGTCCGCGTCCTGTCCCATGGTCCATGCACCAAAGCTTTCGCCCATGTCGCAATTCAGGTCTATAGTTAATTCCATTGTGATGTCGCCAATTTTGTATGTGTAATTACTTTAGTTTATCGTTATTTGCAGGCGCAAGCCTGTTGATGGCCGCCACGGCCCAAGCGGCTGACAATAGCTGGACGGATAGGCAGGCCAGCGCTGCACTAACACGTGCTGGCAGCGCGGTCAGCACTAGGTATCAAGCAGGAAAAATGGCCGGACAGATACCGGCAGACGCAGTCATTACCCAGGTATACGCCAACCGTCGCTATGCCGGCGATGCCACTGTACATACCCAGTTGTGCTGGAATGGCACCACACGTTGCGTAGACCTGTTGGGTGAACATCTGAATACCCAGGCCTTTAACGGACTAGACCCCAGCCAGCCCATGTATTTAAAACACACAGTGACTAACTGGGGCCAGTCTTTTCCGCCGCTATTTGTGGTGGGTAACGTAAACGTCTGGTTTACGTCCCAATCACAGCACCCTTAGAAAAAGCCCAGGGCATTAGGACTGTAGCTAACCAGCAAGCACTTGGTTTGCTGGTAGGCGGCCAGCGCCATTTTGTGGTTCTCTCGGCCTATACCAGATTTCTTATAGCCACCAAACGCGGCGTGTGCGGGATACAGGTTATAGCAGTTGGTCCAGACGCGACCTGCTTGAATTTGCCTACCCATGCGATAAGCACGCGTGCCATCACGGGTCCAAACACCGGCACCCAAACCATATTCGGTATCGTTGGCCAGCTCTAGCGCATGCTCTTCGTCCTTGAAGGTCATTACGGCAGCGACTGGTCCAAAAATTTCTTCTTGGAAGATGCGCATGCTGTTATCGCCAAACAGCATAGTGGGCTTGATGTAAAACCCCTGATCCAGCCCCTCGCCCGGCTGATTGCGAGCACCACCCACCAGACATTGTGCACCTTCATCGCGCCCAATATCGATATAAGACAATATCTTGTCCATTTGCACTTTAGACACTTGAGCACCCACCATGGTGCTGGTATCCAAAGGGTGACCTGCCTTGATGGCCTCTACCCGCTTAATGGCTCGCTCAATGAACTGATCGTAGATAGACTCTTGGATCATGACGCGCGATGGGCAGGTGCAGATTTCCCCCTGGTTCAGCGAGAACATGGTCAACCCTTCTAGCGCCTTATCAAAGTAGGCGTCGTCCTGATCCATAACATCAGCAAAGAATATATTCGGGCTTTTGCCGCCTAACTCTACCGTGCTGGGTATCAGGTTATCAGCTGCTGCATGCAGAATATGCGTACCCGTGGCGGTGGATCCGGTAAAGGCCAACTTGGCAATACGCTTGCTGGTGGCCAGTGCCTGACCTGCCTCTTTGCCAAAGCCATTCACAATGTTGATCACCCCTGCTGGGAATAAATGTCCTACTAGTTCCATCAACACCAAGATGGACGCAGGCGTTTGCTCGGCTGGCTTCATGACCACGCAATTACCTGCAGCCAAGGCGGGCGCAAGCTTCCAGGCCGCCATCAACAAGGGGAAGTTCCATGGAATAATTTGCCCAACCACGCCCAGTGGTTCGTTGAAATGATAAGCGACGGTATCATTATCAACTTCCGATATACCGCCCTCTTGGGCACGTATGCAACCCGCGAAATAACGTAGATGATCTATGGCCAGCGGTACATCGGCAGCCATGGTTTCACGTAGCGGCTTGCCATTGTCTATCGTGTCCGCTATAGCCAGAAGCTGCAGATTTTGCTCCATCACGTCTGACATGCGCCACAAAATATTGGCGCGTTCGGCGGCCGAAGTCGTACCCCACTGCTGACGCACGGCATGAGCCGCGTCCAGTGCCAATTCAATATCCGCTGCGCCGGAACGGGCCACCTCACAAAACACCTGTCCGGTAATGGGCGATATATTTTCAAAGTAATCCCCTGACACTGGCGGCACCCATTTCCCGCCTATGTAATTTTCATAGCGCTTTTTATAGGGGAATTCGATCGCTAGGCCATATTTTTGCAAATCATTTTGATTCATGCTTGTCTCCTGGTTGTATGGGCATATATGCCCTGATGGTCAGGCGCTAAGGCCTTCATAGATAACAACGCAATATCCATGCCAACATTCTTTCAACCCGGCTAACTGTCCTTGGCGACCAATGAGTGGCATAATTTCCAGTCAGGACACGGGCTAGCATCACAACAAAAAATGTCGCAAATGACAACAGCCCCTGCATCAGTGCTGCAACACAACTGTCGCAAAGCGCGACAGCTATGGAGACTTGCCGATGACCTCATTGACTAGCACCGCTATGCCGACCAACGCGCCTATGACCAACATAGAACTAAGCCCGGCCTTACAGCAATCTTGGCAGCGCTGCCAAGACATGGCCTCGGCACTGCATACCGACCCATCCCCGCTAATTACCGCTGATCTCAATAACCGCCGCGAACAATACGCGCACTTCCTGAAGGTTGCCCAGCCAGAACTGAAAACCCTGACTACCCTGGTCAGCAGCGCGCACAGCGTGGTGTTGCTTGCCGACGCCTCGGGCGTGATATTGCAACAAGCAGGCAGTACCGACTTTCTGCGTAAGGCCGAAGAAGTTGCCCTACAACCCGGCGTCAGCTGGGCCGAATCCATACGCGGCACCAACGCCATAGGCACTGCCCTGCTGGCGGGCGCACCTGTGCGCGTACACGGCTCAGAACATTTTTTGGAACGCAACCATGTGCTTAGCTGCCATGCCGCTCCTGTGTTTTCCCCTAGGGGCGATATCATGGGTGTACTGGATATTTCCAGCGAAGCTAGCGTATTACATGACTACGCCTTAGGACTGGCGAAAATGTGCGCCAAAAAGATCAGTAACCGGCTATTGGAAACAGCGCCGGAAAATTTGCGGCAACTGGTATTTCAACGCAAACTTCCCTTACTGGACTCTGACGAACGCGCCATTATTTTGCTTGATGATGAACGCATAGTCGGCGCCAATAGCGCCGCCCTGCATTTATTGGGTACAGATTGGAGCTTGCTGGATACCTCCATCAATCACTGGCTGGAAAATGGCGCAACTGCTAGCGACAACGCCAGCCAGTTGCGCCTGCGTAACGGCCAGCCCGTGCTGGGCCGCATGCGTCAAACCAGCGCTCGCCCCCACGTTATGGTCGCGCCTGTCACCAACAAGCGTAGCGCCCCCTCCCCTGTCCCAGCACCTACCCCCCACAACACGCTGCCAACCTTGACCTCGGTGGCGCTAACACAACTGCCACAAGGCATCAGCGCGTTGAATGGCGGCCTGTCGGTGATGTTGTTAGGGGAAACTGGTGCAGGCAAGGAAATCTTTGCCCGTCACCTGCATCAGAATAGCCATTGGCGTGACGGCCCCTTTGTGGCAATCAACTGCGGTGCGCTGCCAGAAAGCCTGATCGAATCCGAACTATTCGGCTACGAAGCCGGCGCCTTCACTGGGGCCAGACGCGAGGGCGCGCGGGGTCGCCTACGCGAAGCTGACGGTGGCATATTATTTCTGGATGAAATCGGCGATATGCCACTACTACTGCAAACACGGCTACTACGCGCTTTGCAGGAACGCGAAGTCCAGCCCCTGGGATCGGACAAGCGCATAGCCGTCAATTTAGCAGTAGTCAGCGCCACCAACCGCGACCTGACTACTATGATCAACGAAGGCAGCTTCCGCAGTGATCTGTATTATCGATTACAAGATTACAAAATCCCCCTGCAACCCTTGCGTCAACATGCCCAGCTACGCACCTTCCTGTGCACAGAATTCAGGCGCTTAGGCGGCGATAGCCAGGGCATGACCTTGGATGACAGCGCCTTGCAGACACTATCTAGCTGGCATTGGCCTGGCAATTACCGCGAGCTACACAGCGTATTACGCACCCTGCTATGCCTGCTACCACCGGGCAGCCTGGTCCAGGCCAGTGACCTGCCTGCGGAAATCACCCGACTTCACACACCACAAGTTATGAATGAACGCATTGCACCCCCCAACCTTACCCCTAATTCCCTGCACGCCCTTAACCAACAGGCCATACAGCAAGCCTTGGCAGAGTGTGGCAATAACATCAGCCAAGCAGCACGCCTACTAGGCGTACATCGAAGTACTTTATATCGACATAAGGCTCGTCAATCGTAAACCACAAAAAAGTCCACGACATAAACATCATGTCGTGGACTTTTTTAGCAGGTTCAGGCCGTTACGGCCTGGCCTTACTGACCTTCCAGGAAGCTTTTCAGCTTATCTGCGCGGCTGGGGTGACGCAGCTTACGCAAAGCCTTGGCTTCAATCTGACGTATACGCTCGCGTGTTACGTCAAACTGCTTGCCGACTTCCTCTAGTGTCTGGTCGGTACTCATTTCGATACCGAAACGCATACGCAAGACCTTAGCTTCGCGAGGCGTCAGGGAGTCCAGGACTTCCTTGACCACATCACGCATGGAACCGTGCAAGGCGAATTCAGCGGGCGACAGATTGCCCGTGTCTTCGATGAAGTCACCCAAATGAGAGTCATCATCATCGCCTATAGGTGTTTCCATGGAGATGGGTTCTTTGGCGATTTTCAGGATCTTGCGAACCTTGTCTTCCGGCATATCCATTTTCAGGGCCAGAGTGGCAGGATCTGGCTCGGCACCGGTTTCCTGCAGAATCTGGCGATTGATACGATTCATTTTATTGATCGTTTCAATCATGTGCACCGGTATACGTATGGTGCGTGCCTGGTCGGCGATGGAGCGCGTAATCGCCTGACGTATCCACCACGTTGCATAGGTGGAAAATTTATAGCCGCGACGGTATTCAAATTTGTCCACGGCTTTCATCAGGCCGATGTTGCCTTCCTGAATCAGATCCAGAAACTGCAAGCCACGGTTGGTGTATTTCTTGGCGATAGAAATTACCAGGCGCAAGTTAGCTTCGGTCATTTCGCGCTTGGCCTTGCGAGCCTTGGCTTCGCCAGTAGCCATGCGTTTGTTGACGTCTTTCAGGTCTTTAAGGGGCAAGATCACCGCTATTTGCATGTCGATCAGCTTTTGCTGAATTTCCTGCACATCGGGGATATGCCTTTCCAGGGTTTCTGAGTAAGCATGACCAGCAGCGACTTCGTCCAGCACCCATTGCAGATTGGTTTCATTGCCTGGGAAAGACTTGATGAAGTGGGTACGCGGCATACCAGCACGGTCTACACAAGCATACAATGCCGCACGTTCCAGCTTGCGTACTTCAGCCACCTGGGCACGCATAGTGTCGGCCAGTTTTTCAACCATTTTGGCGGTAAAGCGTATGCCCATCAGTTCTTCGAGGATGGCAGCCTGCGCTTCGTCGTATTCCTCGGCGCGGTAACCATCGCGCTCGAAGGCGGCGCGCATTTTGTTAAACCAACCAGAAATAATTTCAAACTTCTTCAGGGACTTGGTGCGCAAGTGTTCGATTTGCTTGCTGCTCATGCCACCGGCAGGGCCGTCTTCGGCTTCGTCGCCTATGGTCACGCCAGCACCGGCGTACTCTTCGCCTTCCTCGTCAACCAAGCCGTCTACGACATCGTCGATTGGCGCATTGCCATCACGCACGCGTTGTACGTGCTGAAGGATCTCGTTGACCGTGGTGGGGCAAGATGCAATGGCCATGACCATGTGCTTAAGGCCGTCCTCGATGCGTTTGGCGATTTCAATTTCACCTTCGCGAGTCAGCAGTTCCACCGTACCCATTTCACGCATGTACATGCGGACGGGATCAGTAGTGCGACCAAAGTCAGAGTCCACCGTGGTCAGCGCGGCGTCGGCTTCGTCTTCGACGTCATCATCGCTGGTGGCCACAGGCGCGTTATCGCTCATGAGCAAGGCTTCAGCGTCAGGTGCCTGGTCGTAGACCGAGATCCCCATATCGCTAAAGGTGCTGATGATGCTGTCTATGGCTTCGGCATCGACCAGGTCATCGGGCAGGTGATCGTTAATTTCGCCATAAGTCAGGTAGCCGCGATCTTTACCCAGCTTGATCAATACTTTCAAGCGGTTGCGGCGTGCTTCCTGCTCTTCAGGCGTCAGCTGGTTGCGCGCAGGGGTGTCCCTTTCGCCCTTGGCCCGCTTGGCGCCACGTTTAGGCAACGGTTTAAGATCAGGAATAACTTCAGTGTTGCCATCGTCGTCGTGATAGTCGGCGTCGTTATTCGCGCTTTTGGCTGGACGGCCAGGACGGCGACCGCTAGGCACCTTTTTAGCAGCTGCCTTTTTAGCAACGGCTTTTTTGGCGACAGTTTTAGTCGCCGCTGTCTTAGTAGCCGCAGTTTTGGTGGCTGCAGTTTTGGCTACAGCCGTTTTTGCCGCAACGGCTTTTTTGGCAACGGTCTTGCTGGCGGCCTTTTTAGCGGGCGCCGCTTTGACTGCTGTTTTTACAGCAGTTGCTTCCCCGGCGCTGACAGCAGTCTTGGCTACGCTTTTTGTAGCAGCCACAGTCTTGCTGGCAGCCTTTTTAGCGGCTTTTTTAGCTACCGCAGGGGTTTTTCCAGTATCTTGGGTCATAGACGCTTCCGTAGACGCAAAAGCACCCACCTGGCCACAGGCCAAGGAGTGTTGCAGAGCAAAACTTACTTACCGCAAAAACAGGCATACTGTGCATATAGCGCAGATGCTAAAACCTTATGAGCTGCCCATAAATAATTAATCCTTGACGTTTAGATTGCAAGGCAAAGGGGGGCTAGCCGGCTTTTGGCACCAACGTAATACGCGGATATAGCAGATAGGCCAGTAGTCGCGAAACTCTTTATTTTACAGTACTTAACGCAATGTGGTATTGGCTAACAGGGCAATACGCCGTGTTAGCTCGTGATACCGTCGTTGCGATACATCATCTTTCAATCCAGACACCACTAAAGCAGATTGCTCGGCCTTAATCGCATCCAGTTCTATACGCCGCAAGGCATCATTCCATTCCGCCTGCGGATCCGGCAAATCATCGTGACCCAGTAGCTCTGTGGTCAGGGGCGACAACACCCCGGCAAGGTCGGACCCATCATCTGCAGCCTGTAGCAAAGCACCCACATGACGGGCTCCGCTGCTGTTGATCAAGGTAATCAGGTCTCGTACAAGTAGCAGATGGGGGCCATGTTCCAAAATTTCAAGTTGTTGATCACCCAGCGACGAAACCAATTCAGGATGAGCCAGCAACAAGCGCAGCAAACGCTTAGCCATGGGCGTCACCGCCCTAGTCTGATTACCACCACGCCCCGAGGGCTTGCCTGAAGATCGCCCGGCGCTTTTAACTGGCGCAGCCTGAAATGCATCATCAGGAAAATCGCTGCTATAACCGTCGGGCTCGAATAGCGGTGCATCATCCAGAAAACCATCAGGTTCCGCATGCTGCCAGTCGACGTTAACGCCTTCGTGCATCTGTCCAGCCATCTTGGGCTGGCTAACTGGAACGGGTGCTGCAGGAACTTCATCCAGCATCTGGGTGAGCTCTTCCGGAGTGAGCTGCACCTGCTTGGCAAATTCGCGCTCTATCTGCAACCGCAAAGCGCCTGTAGGCAACAAGGCCAACAACGGCTTGGCTTCGTGCACGCACGCTGCCCTGCCCTCGGCTTCGTGCATGGCATGGCGCGAGGCCAGTTCATCCAATAAAAACCGTGACAACGCTGCCGCTTCAGCCACCGTCGCGCGAAATGCCTCGATACCGTATGCCCGGATATAGGAATCAGGATCGTGTTCCGCAGGCAGAAACAAAAACCGTATGGAGACATCATCACGAGCCTGCGGCAAACAGGCCATCAATGCCCGCCACGCCGCCTTGCGACCCGCATTATCGCCATCAAAGCTGAAAACGATGCGGTTGCTGGCACGCAACAGTTTTTGCACATGTTCTGGGGTAGTGGACGTGCCCAACGTGGCAACGGCGTTTTCCAGACCAGCCTGAGCCAGCCCGACCACATCCATATAGCCCTCGACGACCAGCACATAGCCTTCGCTGCGTATGCCTGCGCGGCCTTCCCACAAGCCATACAGTTCGCGACCTTTGGAAAACAACTGGGTTTCCGGCGAATTCAGGTACTTGGGTTCGCCCTTACCAATGATACGCCCACCAAAACCCACCAAGTTGCCACGCGGATTGCGTATAGGAAACATGATGCGTTCACGAAAGCGATCGTAACGGCGCCCGTCTTCAGCCTCTATGACCAGCCCAGACTCTACCAACAAAGGGTCTTCGTAGTTGGTAAACACCGTAGACAAGCCTCGCCTGTCCGTGCCTGACCAACCCAAGCCAAAACGGGCCGCTATTGCACCGGACAAGCCCCTATCCTTCAGATACCGTATTGCTGTCTGCGAGTTTTTCAGCTGGGCCAGATATTGCCCTTGGGCACTATCCAGTATCTGCTGATGACGCGACGTTTCTGCCTTGCGACGGGTATCGGCAGCACGCTGCCTGGGACTACGAGATTCTTCGGGCACAGTCATACCCGCCGATGCCGCCAACGAACGGACAGCTTCGGGAAAGGTAGCGCCAGTGTGCTCTATCAGGAATGAAATTGCGCTGCCATGGGCTCCACAACCAAAACAATGATAAAACTGCTTGGTGGGGCTTACGGTAAAAGAGGGAGACTTTTCGTTGTGAAAGGGGCACAGGCCAAGCAAGTTGGCCCCGCCCTTACGCAACTGTACATATCGCCCGACGACATCAGCGACGTCGACCCGGGCGAGTAGATCCTGAACAAATGATTCAGGTATCAATCAATACATACGCGGAGGCAGTTGTTGGCTGCGAATGCGCTTGTAGTGGCGCTTGACAGCAGCAGCGTGCTTACGCTTGCGTTCGGCAGTCGGTTTTTCGTAAAATTCGCGCG